>NZ_JAXQNT010000014.1:0-133199 GCF_034427795.1 Janthinobacterium sp. GMG1 | reverse complement strand
CGCCAACGAAACCGACGCGCGCGCGGCGGCCGTGGCGGAATGGCAGCGCATCCTGCGCGGCCTGGCCACCTTCGAAATGAGCCTGGCCCTGGGCAACCCGGCCGTGTTCCCGCAATCGCCCGTGACGGTGACAGGCTTCAAGCCCGAGATCGACGCCACCGAGTGGCTATCGGTCAAGGTCACGCACAGCCTGGGCGGCAACGGATTTACCACGCGTGTGGAATTTGAGACGAAAACGGAAGCGGTGGAGGCCGAACGCGAGGAAGAGAAAGACCCGGACGAAGGCATCACGGGCGTGGTGGCCAAGTGGAAGGACGTGGCGGCGAAGAAGAAAAAGGCGGGGCAAGAGCAAGCTGGTGCCGCTGGCACGCTCAAGACGCTGGAGCACACCTACAAAAGCAAGCAGGCCGCAAAAAGGGCGGCGCTGCATGCGTGGAAGCGTATTGACGAGGTGCGGGATATTATCCGCGAAAACAGTGAGGAACCTCGGAAACCTAAGCAGACGGGAAGTAATAATAGTAACAAAACGAAATGAACTTTTTTTATAAATTATGAGCGCTACTTGAATGGCGCTGCACAGAAGCTTCGCTTTGACGTTGCCGCTCAACTTTCAAGCGGCAACTTTTCGAAAAATTAACGAATACGGTCATTCCTGGATTGGAATTAATACATATTTTGCATATGAAGACGTACCATTAGCACATACTATTACTTGCAAAGTATAAAAATTAACGCTGCCGAGCACGACGATATAGATTCACTACGCTTCGCCGTGCACCAATATGCCGGAGGCCTAATCCTCGTCGATACAGTTCAGAGACTTCATAGGGCGAAGTTTCTCCAAATACGATTCCCTGCCTAATGAGCACGTCTACCTCTGGATCGCTAATACCTATTTCCTCTAAAGCATCTTTACTCAAAGGCGCAACAATTTCGTCTTTTTTCAGACGGAATTTAGCGAAAATTGGCTTAAGCTCTGAAATTTCTTCCTCAGCTTCTGCAACTTTGGCATTACTGGTCGGTTCAATAGCATTTTTCAAAGCTCTCGGAATTAGCAAGCGGGTACCATATGCACTAATTTCATCACCCTCCGGAACTGCAGTGGCCGCATTTGCAAGTAAGCGGACCAAATCTCGAGGAACGAGCCGCCCCCTCAAATCTGATAACACAGCAACTATCCACGTCGCTGTATACGCTTCACGAGTACGCTTCCCTGCAATGTCGTCTGGGCCAAGCTTTTTCCCCCACAGCGACTCTAATTTAAGAGTCTTTTCTTGCAAGAGTAACGTACTAAATTTAGCATCCCAAAGATTTGGAAGTGCCCCTGACTGTGTAGCAAGCCACGCCGCCAGCTCCAGAACATCATCCTCCGTCCATGATAAGGCGAATGAAGCATATTCCCGTCGATACTGGTCGAGATTCTGTTTGATAGCTGCTTCGACCGTGTCTCGCCGAACAAATATTAGTGCGCCTACCGGACGGCGACTCTCGGATCTAAGTCGTTGCGGGAGTGAAACAAGAGCTGCTCTCATTGCGGCTTCAACCCCCGGATCCGTAACAGATATATAGAGTTCCTCAAGTCCTTCTATTACTGCAACCATCGACATTCCTACATTTTTTAATGCGTCGAATAGTTCTTCTCCAGCGCCGCTAACTTTCGGTCTAAATCCAACGCTCCAAGCAATTACATCAAGCCAAATACCTACCCATACCTTCTCGCTATGAGATTGACCAATTTGCTCTTTCAGCCACGCGGTCGTTTCATGAACATTTACTGGAGAAGAAAATCCAAATGCTTGCGCCGCTATATTTCTAGCAGAATCTGCCTCAATCTGAAAAATACCACTCGATTGGACTGAAGCACAAACAGGAACAATATATGCAGGAACGGCGCCTTGGGCTCCTATCAACGAATTTACCGCACTTGACCATACACTTTGCGATATCAAATACCTAGCCGCGAGTGTTTTACCTGTACCTTTTGCTCCTTCACTGACAGCAATAGGTACCTCCGACTGAAAACGTTGAGCCATTGCCGCTAAAGGCTGTGTAACTAAAGGTTTAGGTACCTTTCCTTGAGCATTTTCTGCGGCAATGAGTTGGCTGGCGTACTTTGCCAATTGATCACGTCCTGATCGCCGTTCAGGAGCAACGGACACAGGAATACTTGGCAAACACAAAGGAGTATTCGTTTCAAGTTCAGACGCAATCCACTGGTCCATACCAGGCCCAACAATTCTAGTAAATCCACTTCCAGAAATCTGCTCTACAAAATTACCCCACTCAGCAGATGGCACTTGAATATCAGGTAATTCAGGTACTTCCACTTGCAAAAATGGGTCCAACTCTGTCAAATTATCGTAAATACTCTGCGATGCAGTAATATTATCCGCCTGATCTGAAACCAAACTTGATAGCAAGTCCGAAACAAGGGGTTCAATCAATATTTTATCCATTCCGCTTTGTTTAAAGACGGCCGGGACACGATTAATAACTAATAAAGGGCGACGCAGAATTTCGCCCGAGCGGCGAATTTCTCTAGACAAGAAACGCACGAAACCTGCCGTTGCGCGTATAGACTGATCCGCAAGTGTACTGACAATTATTGGTGAAACTTGGGGATCCATGGCCAAATTAACACCAAGCGGAACCAACCCCGCTCGCACATCAATAACTACTCCAGCGCAGCCCAATTTTTGAGCTATTCGTGAAAGTATATCTGCCAGCGCAAATGGGCTGGTAGGCGTCGACAAATGTTCTGGACGTATAGATGAACTCGCGAGTTCTTCTATTTCTCTTCGCAGAGGTAGAACAAATAAATTTCCGGCAATAAGGTGATCACGCAATCGCTCTGAAACGAAACTAATTGTTTCCGGAGCCTCAGCTTCGCTTTCTGAGTGTGCCAGCGTGATAACGTCCTCCAACGAAATCTTTGGAGTTCCAGCAAAACTTTGAAATAGGTAACTAATCCCTGGAGCCTCAAGGTCACCGTCAACTAGGAGAACAGGCTTGTTTGCAGAGGCGGCCCAGCGTAGTGCAAATGCAATCGCTGTAGTTGTACGCCCCGTTCCTCCTTTAACACTTAAAGCTGCGACAACGGGAGTCGGCCTAATATTTTTAGTAAGCGTTTTTGTTCTAAACTCGATAACACCATCAATGATGCCGAAAGACTGACGAAAATTATCTTGATCTTCGACTATCTCTAATTCAATTGGCAATTCAACGCCTTGAGTTGCACCTTCAAGTTCAATCCTCAATGGTTTTTCTCGAACTCGTGCGGGGAAAAGCCCCTCCAACCAATTTACCAATATCGGTAGCGGTATTGAACTAGTCGCCTCCAATGAAATGCCATACCAACTGACTCTGGCACGAATAAGATTAGACGGAAGTAAACCATCGACTAATGGAATGCATGCCAAACGCCTAGCTACGTCCATCCACGTCATTGGGGATTGATTTATTATACTCATTAGTTAATCTCGCACCATTTAATAATAGAAATAAGCCACTCGCATATCAAAGTGGTGTCATCCACTTTCTCGCCATAACGCCACGCTTGATGAAGTGAGGGTACATCTATCGCAAGGCCCGAGCGCGACAACACCCTTGGTGGGGCTTGTTTAAGACTTGCGCGCGGAATATTTAAAGATTGAACTAGATACATTAGATTATGCAAAAAAGTACGCGCAGCAACTGCACTCCCGCGTGCATCCGCCGTATTTTTTAGATTGTTTCGATGCATGTAAGTCGCTTTAAGTGCACACTCTGCAGCATAAAATAAAAGTAACGCGCCAGAATCTTGATCTTTCAGTATCTCTCGACGAGCTGAAGCATGTAACTCTTTAGCTCGCCGGCGCAGTGCTGCCATAGGAGGATCAATCACAACTAACCTTAAAAAGAACGGGATTTGTAAAATTTATGATTACAATGAAAACCATTATGACGATTTTTTATAAATTCATGGTGCTTTCGGCAGACTTTCACCAGCTATGCGAAGTTTGTTTGCAAGTGTTTCAGTGACGTTCAAGAAATCTATTTTTGTCTGGACTTGGGAAAACAGAGCACGAGTTTTCTTGATTTCTAACTCAGACATAAATGGCGATGCCCGAACCTCCAAAATTTCATAATAATTTGCAAGTTGCATTACATAAGTACGCTGTGACAATTGCGCGAAAGAAATAATTGCTATAATGAAACACATCATCATGTAACTCCTTGCAATCATCGTCATCTTCGATTTTTCAGTTTCAGATAATGAGAGTACATGAAAGACTGCTCCCAAAAAGAGTGAAACCATAGACAAAATTAGCGTTATAGCGTATCCGATCCCAACCGGTCTTCCTAATGAACGCGCAGCATTTGCATAGAAGCCATCGCGAAGTGATTCAAAACCTAGTGTCGAAAAGTTCGCAATTGAAGCAATGAGCGAAGACAGTACAGGCTTTGAGAAATCCCAAAGTGCTGAGCCTAGCGCACCTAGCACAATAACTCCAACCATTCCGAGAATTGTTTTTTTATTCATCTAAGTGTATTTTTACAGGATTTGAATTCGTGCTTTCACATGCATTCATGCAAAGAAAACAGGCAGCGTTTATAATAAGCATAAGAAGATCAATCGTTCTATTGCTATTTTTCCTTTTTTCGCCCGTTCCCGCTCACATTAAAAGTCTGCGGACCAATGATATTCCCAACAAAATTTTGCCCAATCTTTCCATGGGTTTCAACATTTGGGATAGTCCCCGCTTGGGATGGCTGGGACGTTGGCGAGCGCATGCCACCGATCATCCCAAGTACGCCGGCTTTCCCGCGAACGTCCATACTTCTATAGCCATCCAACAGTTCCTTTTCATCCAAGGTAACGGCTGATTGCCCCCTCTCACCCGTGAGTATGTAATGGACATCGACCCCGACCCCAGCAAGCGCTCGTAAGTAAAGCGCATCCGGCGCACGTTCGTTCTGCTCATACAGCGTCTGCGCGCGTCGTTTTAGTCCCGCAACGGCAGCGAAATCTTCCTGATTCATGCCCAACCGCTGACGCTCTTCTTTTAGTATTTCACCAATTGATCTCATTTGTGCTCAAAATTCTCTTTACAATGCTCTCATTTGAGAGCTATAGTTACGCCATTCCGTAGCGATTACAGATCATAACATTATGAATAATTTGTCAAAAGTCGGACGTACTGCGAAGGGCGTGACCTCTCGACCACTCGGCGTCCGCCTGACGCCTAATGAGGTGGACGAGGTCGAGGGCTACGCAGAGAAACTTGAACGCTCCAGGGCTTGGTTTCTTCGCTTTCTGATCCTGCGCGGCCTCGCCGACTACAAGCGCGAACTCGCCTCCAAACCCACCCACTAAGGACAACGTCATGTACCCCGATGCAAAACGTATCCGCAGCCACCGCGTCATGCTGCGCCTGGACGATTACGAGCACCAGCTCGTTTCCTCGATCGCCAACTACCAGGGCGAAGAGCTTGCGGTGCTGGTGCGCCAGATCGTGATGCGTGAAGCCCTGGCCGTGATCGCCTTGGATGACGCCACTATCGACAGCGTACAGCGTCGCAGCGTTTAAACCGAGTCACTTTTGAGCAACTCTAAAGTTACAGAAAATGCCAGACCATCAAATTAACCTCAATGACGAAGAGCGCGCGGTGCTGGAACTCGTGCGCCAGCGCCAGGGGCTGGCAAGTATCGATCAGGCGGCCGAATGGCTCGTCAAGTCGCGCTTACGCAAGCAGTCGAAAAACATGACAGGTCGCGGTCGCGCCCTGTACCAAGTGGAAAGAAAGCTGAAATGAGAGTCATCGGCCTGCCCTGCCCGCATTGCGAATACACCGTCCGCGCCGTCAAAAGCCGCACGATGTCTGCCATGTTCAAAGAAATCACCTACATGTGCCAGAACCCGGACTGCGGGCACTCCTTCGTGGCAGGCCTGGAAGTGCTGCGCACCCTCTCGCTGTCCGCCATGCCCAAGCCGGATATCCGCATCCCGATGTCACAGCACGCGCGCACGGCGGCCACCAGCCAGCTGGCCCTTGACCTGACTGCGGGCTGCTGATGACTATCTCGATCCTCGCGCCGCCGTAGCCCGGCCGCCGTAACTCCCCTCGTTTGCTGTGCCCTGCAGCGCTCCCTTTTGAGCGCGCGGGATTCGTTCAACCTGAAATAAGGAAAACCGATGGAAAACACGCTGCACTCCACCAGTCATGCCGACAAATCCATGGCACCGAGCACGATCCGCCCCGCCTTGCAAAATTGCATTGTCCCCGTGGCGCCAACGTGTTTTCTGCTGCAAGCCAGTGCGGGCATCGGCATCGCGGCGCTGACCGCCCGCATCCATGAGATTGCCAAGACCTATCACGCCTACGGTGCTGCCAATCTGACCTTCATCGTCAGCGATGCGCAGGCACTGGAGCGTGACGGCTTTTTCGCGCCAGCCAAGCAACGCGCCCTGGTCGGCAAGCTGCCCATCGAGGTGAACTACATTTTCGCCAACGAAGCGGGTTCCCGGCACTGCTGCGGCGCATCGCACACGCTCCCGTACTGGGCCGAACATTTTCTCAAGCCAGGGGCACGCTGATGCTGCGCCTGGCCAAAACCTGCGGCATCTGGCTGCTGTCGCTCCTGATCGTCATTACCCCCGGCGTGCTGCGGGCCATTGGCTTCATCAAGGACTGAACCATGCCGGCGTCCCTTATCGACAATCACCTATCGTTCCAGCCTGCCACCGAGATTCTGGCCGCGCGCGACAAGGACATGCCGACGCCACCAGGCGCCGGGCATGCGCTGGCCGCCATCGCCGAAGCCAAAGCCCAGCTACGCAGCATCAAGCCGCGCAACCTGGCGCCCTTCATGGCCCAGGCCTGGGGATTGTCGCCGCGTGGCGCGCGCCGCTCCGTGCTGATCGCCGCCGGCATGGACGCCGACCGCTGGGAATCGCCCATCCACTCCTTTACCGAAGAAGAGCGCATCGAGCTGCGCGCCGCCACCTCTGCCGCTATCCGTGTGTACGAAAGACTGTTGAATGCAATCTAAACAAATCCTGCTGCCTGACGCCCAGCGTCACGAAGCCTTCTTACGATCCGCCCAGTTCGCGCCCGAGCTGGCCCGCATCCCCTACAAATGGCGCAACCGTGTCATCACGGCCGCCCTGGCCAAGATGGCCTGGTCGTCCTGGTACAAAGTGTATGAATCCGTCGCCACCAGCTTTGTGCGCGAATTCGCCGAACAGTACGTGCCAGCCGGCGTCGACCTATCGCAAAGCGACGCCGACATCGTGGCCACCGCCGAACGTGCGGCGGCCGGCGTGACCAAAATGCTGTGGATGGCCGTGTCCGACACGCACGCCCTGCAGATCATGGAAGACGAATGCGCCTCGTATGGCATCGAGCTGCCCGAGTTCGATGCGCTGACCGACACCATCGCCCGCCTGGTGGACGCCCGCTGGTGGCGCCGCCAGTTGCGCAAGCGGGTCAAGCGCGCCTTTGAAGCGGGCAACATCCGCCTGGGCTATGTGAACTATCGCGGCGAACCCTACGCCAGCAACGACGCCGTGCTGTCGCGCCTGGCACAAAACCGCCGCAACGCGGCAGCGCTGGCCGCCACCCTGGTGCAGAACGAGAATGGCCAGCAATTCAGCATTGCCGAGCTGGCCGAGAAAACCACCGCCAACAAGGCCATCCGGCGCGGCGAGCTGATGTTGCGCATCAACGGCTTTGAACAGATCGCCCGCGAGAGCGGTGACCAGGGCATTTTTATCACCTGGACGTGCCCGTCGCGCTTCCACGCCATGCAGCACAGCGGCAAGGCAAACGACAAGTTCGACGGCTCGACGCCGCGCGAGGCGAATGCTTACCTGGGCAAGATGACGTCGCTGTGCCGCTCCGCGCTGGCGCGCCGGGGCATCGGCCTGTACGGCTTTCGCATCGCCGAGCCGCACCACGATGGCTGCCCGCACTGGCATTTGCTGCTGTTCGTGCGCCCAACCGCGAAATACAAGACGGCGCACCTGCAGGACGTGGCCGGCCGCGCCATCCGCATCATGAAACGCTACGCCTGGCGCGTGGACCGTGGTGAACCGGGCGCCTTCGCGCGCCGCCTGGACGTCAAACGCATCGACTGGGCCAAGGGCAGCGCCGCCGGCTACATCGCCAAGTACGTCGCCAAGAACATCGACGGCGTGGCCGAGCACAAGACGAAAGAAGGCTATGTCGTCACAGCCGATACCGAAGGCGATGTCGAGCTGACACCATCGGCGCGCGTCGAGTCCTGGGCCGCGTGCTGGGGCATCCGTCAATTCCAGCAATGGGGCGGCGCGCCCGTCACCGTGTGGCGCGAACTGCGCCGCATCGAGGAAAGCATGGTCAATGAAGCGCCGGCCGCCATGCGCCGCGCCTGGAATGCCGTGCAAAAGATTGACGGCGAAAAGCGCGCCTGCTGGGCCGAATACCTGCGCGCCCAGGGCGGCGCCCTGGTGCCGCGCAAGGAACTGGTCGTCACGCTGGCCAAGGACGAAAAAACCGTCATCGGCCGCTACGGCGAAACGCAACGCATCACGCCTTACGGCGTGCGCTGCAGCGACCTCATCGGCGTGGTCTTCAAGTCCGTGCGCCATACGTGGACGCCGGTACAGGCCACAGGCGCTCGCGCGGTGGCTGTTGGGGTTGCCGTTCCTCGGACTCGTGTAAATAACTGTACGCACCCCGACCGCCCTACCCCGGCCACGCCGCCAGCGGCGCCCGTGCCGAACCTGTCGAACGAGGCAAAAACAGCAGTGATTACCGCCTGGGCGGCCGTCAACGCCTGCCCGTATCCCCGGCTGATCGTCCACGACAACCCATCGCATGAAGGAGCTACCACATGAAAACCTTTGCCGTGATCGTTCGCACCCAAACCGAACGCTTTGAGTTTTTTGATGATGCCGCGTCCAGCGGCGACGTAATCGACGCTGCCATCGACCGCTACGGCGTGTGCGGCGTTACCGCCAAACTGAAAGGAGCACCGCAATGCTGAGCACCCTGATCGATTCACCGCGGCAAATCGCCCTAGGCGACCGCGTGACCTTCGATACCGACGAAGGCTGCCAGGCCGGCACCGTCAACGACCTGCGCCGTGACGTGGGCAATGGCGAGCTGCACGCTTGGGTGGAACTGGACCACCAGTGGCCGGGCATGTTCCGTGCGGTGCCCCTTGCCGCGCTGCAGTCTGCAAGCGCTGCTGCGCCGCGTGCGGAACTCGCAAGCTGAGACTATCCCGGTGAGCGCTTTTTACAACGAAATTGACCCATACGCAGCCGCTTGGCTGCGCAACCTGATAAAGGCCGGCCACATAGCGCCGGGAATTGTTGATGAACGATCGATCGAAGATATTTGTCCCGACGAGCTCGTCGGCTACACGCAATGCCACTTTTTCGCTGGCGTTGGAGTTTGGTCCTATGCTCTTCGTCGCGCAGGATGGAACGATTCGCGACGAATCTGGACAGGCTCGTGCCCGTGCCAGCCTTTCAGCTCGGCAGGCGGCGGCGCTGGGTTCGCTGACGAGCGGCACCTGTGGCCAGCATTCCACCACCTCATCCGCGAGCACGCTGAATGGTGTCGCCGGCAGAAGCTCCAGCCTCCAGTCATCCTTGGAGAGCAGGTTGCGAGTAAGGACGCAGATACTTGGCTCGACCTTGTACAAACTGACATGGAAGCCCTGGGCTATGCCTTCGGGGCGCTTGCGTTCCCGTCTGCGGGCGTCGGTGCTCCGCATATCCGGGACCGCACCTACTGGGTGGGTAACGCCAGCGGCTCGGGACTGGAAGGACACGCCGGGAATGGTGGCGCAACGGGATGGAAAGGATCGGGTGGATCAGTTACCCAGGCAGGCGTACTTGTGCGGCTGGCCGACGCCAACCCGCACGGACTCGGTGCGCACGCCAAGCCAGAACTTCACCACGCAGAACATAACGCTCAATCATGCGGCACTGTTTTCGGGCTGGCCGACGCCCAATACGCTGGACGTGATCGACAGGACGGGACTTCGGCCCAGCCGCGTAGCGACCAATCGGACGAGCGGTTACCTGACGGAGATGGTGCCATTGACGAGCACCTGCGCGGCCCGACTAACGGCATCTGGAGAGATGCTGACTGGCTCCATTGCAGGGATGGAAAGTGGCGGCCAGTTGAACCCGGCACATTCCCGTTGGCTCATGGGGCTCCCTCCCGAGTGGGACGCCTGCGCGCCTATGGCAACGCGATCAACGCGGAGCAAGCGCGCATCTTTATCGAATCGATGACGGAGGCGACTTGATCCACGAAAGAACCAATGCAAGCGGCAACAGCAATAGCCAACGAGTTAATCGGCCAAGCGAATCACAAGTTAAAGAGGTGAACAAGTACACCGAATTTTGCAGGCTGCGCGACTACCGCAAGCCAGGCGCAGAAGTACCGCAGTACACGGAGGCCGAAGCGTTCGCCTTGGCCACGAACAAATGCCAAGCATGCAGCCCGGCCACAAAGAAAGCGGCATCCAATGAATAACCTTTTTGACAATTCGATCCAGTCCGAAACCCTGACTGCGGAAGAACTGGAAACCATTTCAGGCTGCTGCCGGAAAGTGGATCAGATCAAATGGCTGCAGCAGAACGGTTGGACCTTCATCAAGAACCGCGCCGGCGCGCCCATCATTGGGCGCCTGTACGCCAGGTTGCGCTTGAGCGGCATCAATCCTGCCAGCCTGGTAAGCACGCCGGCCTGGGCGCCGGACCTGTCCAAAGTACGTTAATAGAAAAGAAAGAAAACGATGCGACCTAAGAGCACTGGCTACAAACTGCCGCCGCGCATGCTGCGCCGCGTGCGTAAGCTGAAATCGGGCGAAACATGGACCGGCTACTACTACAACGGCCGGGACGACGCCGGGAACCGGAAGGAATACCCGCTGGGCACGGATTTGGTCGAGGCCAAGCGCCTGTGGGCAGAATACGAGTGCAAGCCAGTCCCGACCGACGCCACGCTCATGGAATACGTGTTTGCGCAGTACGTGCGCGACATCCTGCCAGGCAAGGCGCCAAGCACGCAACGCGAGAACTCCAGCTCGTTGAGCCAGCTGCGCCCGGTCTTCGACAGCGCGCCTATCGACGCCATCACGCCACAGGACATTGCCCGCTACCGCGACGCGCGAAGCGCCAAGGTGCGCGCCAACCGCGAAATCGCGCTGCTGTCGCACGTGTTCAATATGGCAAGGGAATGGGGCTACACGAAGCGCGAGAACCCATGCAGGGGCGTGCGCAAAAATAAGGAGGTGCCGCGCGACTTCTATGCCGACAAGGCCGTGTGGGATGCGGTACGGAACGCCGGCTGTGAAGAGCTGCAGGACGCCATGGACCTGAACTACCTGACCGGCCAGCGGCCTGCGGACGTGCTCAAGATGCGCGACGGCGATTTGAAGGACGGGGCGCTGCAGGTGCGCCAGGGCAAGAGCAACAAGCTGCTGCGCATCGTGCTCGAGCACGACGGCATCAAGTCCGAACTGGCGAAGGTCATCGAGCGCATCCACGCGCGCCCGCACCGGCCGCGCACCACCTTCATCGTCGCGCTGCCGAATGGTTGCCAGGTCAAGAAGTGGCATTTGCGCCTGCGCTTCGATGGCGCCCGGAAAGCTGCAGCGGAACTGGCGCTAAAAGCTGGAGACGAGGAGCTGGCCAGCCGCATCAAGGCCTTCCAGTTCCGCGATATCCGGGCGCGCTCCGCCAGCGACATTGCCGACCTGGGCGCCGCCAGCTCTCTGCTGGGGCATAGTGAAAAAGTTATCACGGAAAAGGTCTATCGGCGCATTGGCCAGGCTGTCCGCCCTACCCGCTAGCGGCGAGTTGCGGAAACCATTTCCGCAAATTAGCGCTAAGTTGAAAATGAAGTTTTACATCAGGGATTTTTTAGGCGAAGGCACAAAAAAAATAAGCCCTTGATAATCAAGGGCTTATTTTCATATTTCTGGCGGAAGCGGTGAGATTCGAACTCACGAACAGTGTAACCCGTCGCTAGTTTTCAAGACTAGTGCCTTCAACCACTCGGCCACGCTTCCAGATGGCAGCATTATACATAAAGGTCAGTGCCTTACCAATGGCTAGCACTCCCGTGGCCTTATTTCCCCCAGCGAAGAGGACAGGAGAACACCCACGGCTCTTCGCCTGTCGCTTCAATATCTGCGCTGACACATCAAAGCTAAGCCTACAGACCCCAATTTTCCCGCAGCGCCTTCTCGAACTCCACCGCTGGCAACGGGCGCGAGAACAGATAGCCTTGCACTTCGTCGCAGCCCGAACTCTTCAGGAAGGCCAGTTGCTCGGCCGTTTCCACGCCTTCCGCGATCACTTTATGGTGCAGTTGCTGGGCGATGCTGATGATGGTGCTGGCGATGGCGCAGTCGCTGGCGTCGGTCGGGATGCCGGTGGTGAAGGACCTGTCGATTTTTAACGTGTCGATGGGGAAGCGTTTCAAATAGGACAGGCTGGAATAACCGGTGCCGAAGTCGTCCAGCGACAGGGCCACGCCCAAGGCCGTGATGCGGTCCATGATGCCGATGACTCTCTCGATGTTGTGCATCAGGGTGCTTTCCGTGATTTCCAGCTCCAGCCAGGCCGCTTCCAGGCCGTAGCGGGACAGGGTCGCCGCCACCCTGGCGGGCAAGGCTGCCGTGAATTCGCGGGCGGAGACGTTGACGGCCAGGCGGATCGGCGGCAGGCCGGCCAGTTTCCACGCCTGCGCCTGGGCGCAGGCCGCTTCCAGCACCCATTCGCCCACCTGCACCACCAGGCCCGTCGATTCGGCCAGGGGGATGAACTCGGCCGGCGGGATCATGCCGTGCTGCGGGTGGTGCCAGCGCACCAGCGCTTCGGCGCCGATGATGCGCCCGCTGCCCAGCGCGTATTTCGGCTGGTAGTGCAGCAACAGTTGCTGCTCGGACAAAGCCTGGCGCAAGCCGGTTTCCAGGCGCATGCGCGCCTGCATGCCGAGGTTCATGTCCTGGCTGTAGAAGGCCACGCTTTCCGCTTCGCCGCCGCTATCCTGCTTGGCACGGTACATGGCGATGTCGGCCAGGCGCAGCAGGGTTTCCGCATCCTGCCCGTCTTGCGGATACACGCTGATACCGATGCTGGCGCCCACGCGCAAGTCGTGGCCTTCGATCAAAAACGGTTCCACCAGGGAAGCGAGCAGCTTTTGCGCCACCATGCTGGCCTCGAAATGCTGGCCGATGTCGAACAGGCCGACGGCGAACTCGTCGCCGCCCAGGCGCGCCACCAGGTCCTGGTCGCGCAAGGCATGGCGGAAACGCAGCGACACTTGCCGCAGCAGTTCGTCGCCGATGCGCCGGCCCAGGGTGTCGTTGATCAGTTTAAAGCGGTTCAGGTCGATGAACAGCACGCAGCCGAGCATCTTGCTGCGCTGCGCCACGGAGAGGGCCTGGTCGACCAGCTTGGCCAGCAGGGTGCGATTGGGCAGGCTGGTCAGCGGGTCGTAATAGGCCAGGTGGTGCAAGCGCTCTTCGGCCAGCTTGCGCTCGGTGATGTCCGTCAGGTAGGCGATGAGTCCGATGGGCTTGTCGTCCAGGTCTTGCAGCGGCGACAGGGACAGGCTGGCCCAGAATATCTCGCCTGACTTCTTTCGGCGGCGCACCTCCATCAGGCGCCCTCCCTGCTCCAGGAAGGCGTCGTGGAAACCCGTGTCTTCATCGTCGTACAGGAACAGGATGTTGCGCCCCACGGCTTCCACCGAGGTGTAGCCGAACAGGCGCTCGGCGCCCTTGTTCCAGCTGGTGATGTAGCCCGTCAAGTCCATCGTCAGCACGGATTCGTGCAACTGGTCGAGGATTTGCGTCTGCTGCGCCAGCAAGGCTTCCACTTGCGCATAGGCATGCGTGGAACGTTGCGCCAGCGAATGCACTTGCAAGACGCCGGCAGTCAGCGATGCCAGGCTGGCCAGGTGGCGGCGGTCGGCGTCGCTGTACAGGCTGCGTCCCGCCACGCTGTAATGGCCGAAGCAATGGCCATCGAAACTGATTTCCTGCAGCAAGGCAGGCGTATCGCGGGGGAAAGGCGCGGGCGGAGCGCCGCCATCGGCGCTGGCCGCGGGCAGGAACTGGCCGTGCGGGCTGGCCATCACGGCGCTGGCGATACGGCCCAGCTCAGCGACCAGCGCGGGGCCGCGCAAACGCACGACGGCGTCGCACAGGGCGGCGCTGTCACCAAGGAAATCCGACACCGGAAACAGGGTCATGCTAGAGGTTCCGGCTGACCTGGATCGCCCATTGGTAGGCCTGCAGCAGGCTGCGCCAATAGGTTTCTCCATCGATGCCGGCGCGGCGCAAGCCCTCGGGCGGCGGCGTGGCGCTTTCGACCAGCGCCAGCAAGGTGCCCAGCTCGCCATTGCGTTCGAGCAAGGCGACGCTCACTTCCGGCGCCAGGTTCAGGGTGGCGATGATCTCTTCCATCGGCATGCCCAGCAGGACGTCGAGCAGCGAGAACACACCCGCCATGAAGGCCAGGTCTTGCGCGTCGCGGTCGCCGCCGCGCAGCTGGCACAGCGCTTCCATCTGCGCCGCGCGCACGGCCGCCAGCGGCAGCAGCGCGTGGATCTTGCCGTCGTCCTGTTGCCGCGCATACAGCAGCAGCTGCAGCCAGCGCTGCAGCTGGCGCCGGCCCAGCAAAGTGATGGCCTGGCTGAAACTGGTAATCGGCGCCGTGAAACCAAAGGCGGCTGAATTGACCAGTTTCAATAAATGATAGCTGAGCGATGGATCTTGCTTGAGCGGCACTTCCAGCTCGTGCGCGTCGGCATCGCGGGCCAGCAAACCCAGCAGCGCCAGCAGGCGGCGCCGCGACGTGGCGTCTTCCGGCTCGCTTTGCTGGCGCGCATGGTGCAGGGCGTAGTCGCCGGCAAACCAGCTGATGCCAAGTTCTTGCAAGGCAACAAACTGCCCCGCGTCGGCGATGTTGTAGGCCAGGTGCGGCCCCGCCAGGGGCAGCAACTGGTGCAGGGCCGGGCGTGGGCCGGACGCGTCAAAGCTCAGCGCGCGCGCGTCGACTTGCGCCGCCGTCACGGGACCGGCTTCGGCCCCATCGAGGATGAGGCGATAGCCGGCATCGCGCCATTGCTGGCACTTTTTCTGGATATGTTTATCGCCGGCTAGATGGGCCGGCAAACGGAAGATGGTGCGTTGCGGCGCCAGTTGCGCCAGCACGGCCTCGTCCACGTCATGCGGGTCGGCCAGGGGAATGATGCAGTCGAGCGGCGCCAGGAAGGCATACGCATCGGCGGCGGCCAGCGCCGCCAGCAGCGGCGCCGTCGAGGCCTGCGGCACATGCAAGGTGACAGCGACCCACTCGTTATGAGCATTGGCCACTGCTTGTAATCCCACCAACGGAAACAGGTTTGATTCAGACGCTGACATCGGTATCTCAGTGTGGGTAGGGCGCCATAGTAAATAAACTGACCAGCATTGGCAACCCTGGCCCGACAGGGATGCCCTCGACAGCGAGAATCATTCTATCCGAATCTCACCTATGAAACAGTTTAATTTTGGCAATAAATATTCAAAAAGAACATTCCCCCGCGAGACCCGCCTGTCATGCGGGTGTGACAAAAACCCGGCACGGCGCGCGCCTGCTCAGGCGCTGCCGCCATGCGCGTGCTCGACCGCATATTTGATCAATTCAGCCTGCCCTTCGATGCCGAGCTTGCGCTTGATGTTCAGCCGGTGCGTCTCCACCGTGCGCACGCTCAGGTCCAGCGCGCGGGCGATCTGCTTGTTCGACTGGCCCCCGGCGATGTGCTGCAGCACCTGCTGCTCGCGCGTGGTGAGGAAGGAATCGTGGACTTGCGGGCGCGATAGCTGCCGCGCCAGCGCCGCGCTGTAATAAATGCCGCCGGACATCACCGTCTCGATGGCGAAGACGATATCTTTCCCAGGGGCATCTTTGAGCACATAGCCGCGCGCGCCGGCGGCGATGGCTTGCGACACATATTCGAGCTTGTCATACATGGACAGGATCAGCACGGCAATCTGCGGAAACGCCTGCTTGAACAGCGCCGTCGCTTCGATGCCGTTGATGCCGCGCATATTGATATCCATCAACACGAGGTCGACCTGGTGGAGGCGCGCCTGTGACAGCGCCTCATCGGCGCCGCCCGCCTCGGCCACCACGTCAAAATGCGCCACCGCTTCCAGGCGCGCGCGCAAGCCGTCGCGCACGAGGGGGTGGTCGTCCACCAGCAGGATGTTGATCTTCTCGCTCATGTCTCAGTATCTTCTCGGTATCTATTCATCAGTGTGTCGGTGGAAGGGCGAGCCGCGCCAGCACCAGGGTGCCGGCCGCAGACGAAGTGATGTGCAGGCTGCCGCCGATGGCTTCCATCCGTTCCGTCATGTTGCGCAGGCCGATGCCGCGCTGCGGATGCAGGGCGATGCCGTCGAAATCGAAGCCGCCGCCATTATCCTGGATGCGCAACTCGACGGCCTTGCCTGCCTCGTGCAGGCTCACTTCCACGCCGCGGGCGTGGGCATGGCGCTCGCAATTGGTCAGCGCTTCCTGGGCGATGCGGAACAGCACGGTATTCACCATGTCGGGCAAGCCCTCGCCCGCCGCCGCCGGGCTGGCCGTGAAACTGGCTTGCGCGCTGCTGCTGTCGTTAAATTCATGCACCAGGTGGTCGAGCGCGGCGGCCAGGCCCAGGTCATCCAGAATGGCCGGGCGCAGGTTGTGCGAAATGCGCCGCACTTCGCCCAGCACCTTGTTCAGCTGCTCGGCGGCCCGTTCGAAGGTGGCGGGCGCCTTGTCTTTCTGCTCGGCATTGCCGGCCAGACGCGCGATGCCCGCCTCGATTTGCAGTTTGATCGACACCAGCCACTGGCTAATGCCGTCATGCAAGTCGCGCGACAGCCGCGCACGCTCCTCTTCCTGCGACTCGACCACGCGTTGCGCCAGCACTTTCAGCTTGGCGTCGGCCACGCGCAATTCGCGCAGGTTCAGCACGAGGCCGCAGGCGGCCACCAGCAGGGAACCGAGGATGGCGATGGCGGCGATCAGTTCCATGGTCGAGCGGATATTGCGCGATTGCTGGGCGTCGACCTTGGCCAGCGCCTGGTCCACGTCATCCATGTAGATGCCGGTACCCATCATCCAGCCCCACTCCGGCATCAGGATCACATAGCCGAGCTTGGGTGCGGACTTGTTGGTCGACGGCTTGATCCAGTTATAGCGCTCGAAGCCGCCGCCGCTCTGCGCCCGCTGCATCAGGCGCTGGATGGTGAGATTGCCTTCGGCGTCGCGCAATTGCCACAGATTCTGTCCCACCAGCTCGGGCTGGCGCGGATGCATCAGCGACTTGCCCTGCAAATCATAGATGAAGAAATAGCCATCGTCGCCATAGCTGAGGGCGGACAGGATGCGCTTGGCCTCCTCTTGCGTGGCGTCATCCTTGCGCCCCGACTGGTACAGGGAAGCGATGGAATGGCTGGCCAGGGTCACGTAATGCTTGAGTTCGGCCTCCTTGCTGGCCAAGTACGCTTGCTGGATGGTGGCGCGCTGCTGCTCGGCCAGGGTGATGGCTTGGTGCCGCACGGCAAACGCGATCGCGCACAGGGCGAGGATCAGCGGCGTGAGGGCCAGGAAGATGACTTTCTGTCTGAGTTTCATGTCCTGGCGCTCCGGCGGCGTCGATGCTGGTGGGAATGCGTGATTTTACGTCGCGGCGTGGCGATCAGTCTGCGTAGTAATACTGAGCGTTACTGCGTAGTCGTGCGCTTGCGGCAATTATACGATTCCTGAATACTCGCCATAAGCTGCAGATACACCAATTCACACCCAAACTGGCGACGACCAGGCTCGGCAGCACACATCATCGCACGGCACAGCGCCCGTCAATCTCTGGAGGAAGCATGAACCGCATTTTCAAACAGCTCGGCTGGGCAGCGCTTGCGCTGGCAGGCGCCGGGTCCCTGGGCGTCGTCGCCCTGCAACGTGGCGAACCGATCAGCGCGATCTGGATCGTCATCGCCGCCGTCTGCGTTTACCTGATCGCCTACCGTTTCTACAGCCTGTTCATCGCCGACAAGGTGCTGGGCCTGGATGCCCGCCGCATGACGCCTGCCTTCAAGCACAACGATGGCCTCGACCACGTGCCGACCAACAAATATGTGCTGTTCGGCCACCATTTCGCGGCGATTGCCGGCGCCGGCCCCCTGGTCGGCCCCGTGCTGGCCGCGCAGATGGGCTATCTGCCCGGCATGCTGTGGATACTCGCCGGCGTCGTGTTTGCCGGCGCCGTGCAGGATTTCATCGTGCTGTTCATTTCCATGCGCCGCGATGGCCGCTCGCTGGGCGACCTGATCAAGGCTGAACTGGGCGAAATTCCCGGCATGATCGCCTTGCTCGGCTGCTTCATGATCATGGTCATCATCCTGGCCGTGCTGGCCTTGATCGTCGTCAAGGCGCTGACGGGTTCCCCATGGGGCAGCTTCACCGTGATGGCGACGATTCCCATCGCCCTGTTCATGGGCGTGTACTCGCGCTTCATCCGCGTGGGCCGCATCGGAGAGATTTCCATCATCGGCTTCGTGCTGCTGATGCTGGCCATCATCGGCGGCCAGTACGTGCAGGAACACGCCGTGCTCGGTCCGATGTTCACGTTCACGGGAACGGAACTGACGTGGATGCTGATCGGCTACGGCTTCATCGCTTCCGTGCTGCCCGTGTGGCTGCTGCTGGCGCCGCGCGACTACCTGTCTACTTTTCTCAAAATCGGCACCATCCTGGGCCTGGCCATCGGCATCATCGTCGTCGCGCCGTACCTGAAAATGCCGGCCATGACCAAGTTCATCGACGGCTCCGGCCCTGTCTGGTCGGGCAATCTGTTCCCCTTCCTGTTCATCACGATTGCCTGCGGCGCCGTCTCCGGCTTCCACGCGCTGATTTCCTCGGGCACCACGCCGAAGATGATTGAAAACGAAAGCCACGCCCGCTTCATCGGCTATGGCGCCATGCTGATGGAATCGTTTGTTGCCATCATGGCCCTGGTGGCCGCCTCGACCATCGAGCCAGGCATCTATTTCGCCATGAACAGCCCGGCCGCCCTGATCGGCACCACGGCCGAGTCCGCCGCCCAGGCGATCTCGCAGTGGGGCTTCTATGTGACGCCGGAAATGCTGACACAGACGGCCAAGGACGTTGGCGAGCACAGCATCATCTCGCGCGCCGGCGGCGCACCGACCCTGGCGGTCGGCATGGCGCAGATCCTGTCCGGCGCCATCGGCGGCAAGGCCATGATGGCTTTCTGGTACCACTTCGCCATCCTGTTCGAAGCGCTGTTCATCCTGACGGCCGTCGATGCGGGCACGCGTGCCGGCCGCTTCATGCTGCAAGACTTGCTGGGCAGCTTCGTGCCTAGCCTGAAAAAGACGGAAAACGTCATCGCCAACCTGCTGGCCACGGGCCTGTGCGTGGCGGCGTGGGGCTACTTCCTGTACCAGGGCGTGGTCGATCCATTGGGCGGCATCAACACCCTGTGGCCGCTGTTCGGCATCGCCAACCAGATGCTGGCCGCGATCGCGCTGATCCTCGGCACCTGTGTGCTGTTCAAGATGAAGCGTGGCCAGTATGCATGGGTCACCATCACGCCAACCATCTGGCTGCTGCTGTGCACGCTGACGGCGGGCTGGCAAAAGATTTTCGACGCCAATCCACGCGTCGGCTTCCTCGCGCATGCCAAGAAATACTCGGCGGCACTCGATGAAGGCACCCTGCTGGCGCCAGCCAAGTCGGTGGCGCAGATGCAGCAGATCATCTTCAACGATTACCTGGACGCCGGTCTGGCCGCCTTCTTCGTCATCGTCGTCGTCAGCGTGCTGTTCTTCGGCGTCCGCACGATTTTGAAGGCGCGCGCCGACAGCAAGCCTAGCACCAAGGAAACGCCGTTCCAGGCCATGCCCACGGTGCAATGATGATCGACGAAATCATCAAGGCTGGACGGTATCTGGGGCAAAGCATGCGGCTCATGTGCGGCTTGCCCGAGTACGACACCTATGTGGCGCACCGGGAAGTGACCCATCCCGGCGAGCCGATGATGACGTATGAAGAGTTCTTCCGCGAACGGCAGGAAGCCCGCTACGGCGGCGCAGGAAAACGCGGAGGGTGTTGCTAATGTAAGTGCTGGGGTCAGATCCGCCGGGTCTGCCCCCATTGTTGCGCCCACGTTGTTTCATCTTCAGTAAGTTCCCCTCCCCTCTCTTCCCTTAGACCCACATCAACATCAGGGTGTGTCTTCGCGTCTATATTTTTCCAATAGGAATTAAATAACAGTCAACGGGCGACCGGGGAAGCTGCGAATTCATGTTCAATTTCCAACGCTCCAGCATCAGCCAGAAGCTGACCATGATTTCGGTACTGTCGTCGGGCTGCGCGCTGCTGCTGGTGTTCGTGGCGTTTGCGCTGACGTCCGTGCTCAGTCACAAGAATGATGAAGGCAAGCAACTGCTGTCGCTGGCGGGCGTGATCGGCGCGGCCAGCGCGGCGCCCTTGCTGGCGGGAAAATCGGCGCAGGCGGAACAGGTGCTGGCCGCGCTGGCCGCGCGCGACGAGGTGGCCCAGGCGGCCCTGTTCGACAAGGGCGGGCGTTTGTTCGCCCTGTACCGCGCGCCACAGCACGCGGACGGCCTGGCGGCGCCGGAAGACATGGACCCGGCCTTGCTGGCAGACATGGCCGTGCAGCCCGTCACGCAAGGCTCGGGCACGACCCTGGCGCCGGCCATGCGCTTGTACCGTCCCGTCTACCGGCCAGGCGAGCCGCAACAGATCATCGGCGCCGTGCTGATCGAGGCGGACCTGAACCACATGTGGCGCGACATCGGCCGCCACGTGGGCGCCATCGGCGGCGCCACCGTGCTGTCCTTCCTGATCGCCGTCTTCCTGGCGCGGCGCTTCAAGAGCGTGATCGCCGAACCGATCACCAAGCTGATCGATACAGCGCAAAAAGTGTCGAGCAGCCAGACCTACAGTCACCGCATCGCGCACCAGCGCAGCGACGAACTGGGCGTGCTGATCGACAGCTTCAACGACATGCTGGCGCAGATCGACAGCCGCGACAGCACCCTGGCCAACTACCGCGACCAGCTCGAGCGCCAGGTGGGCGTGCGCACGGCACAGCTGGAAAAGGCCAAGGACGCGGCCGAGGCGGCCAGCCAGGCGAAAAGCGCGTTTCTTGCCACCATGAGCCATGAAATCCGCACGCCGATGAATGGCGTGCTGGGCATGACGGAACTGCTGCTGGCCAGCCAGCTGACGCCGCAGCAGCGCCACTACACGAGCATGGTGCAGCGTTCGGGACAGAATTTGCTGGTGATCATCAACGACATCCTCGACTTTTCCAAGATCGAGGCGGGCAAGCTGAGCGTGGAATACATCCGCTTCAATTTCCGCGAATTGCTCGACGACATAGAACACGTGTTCGCGCCGCAGGCGGAAGCGAAAAACATCAGCCTGGAATTCGACGTCGCCTACGACATCCCGATCGCCATCTGCGGCGACCCGAACCGTTTGCGCCAGATCATCGTCAACCTGCTGGGCAATGCCATCAAGTTCACGGAAACGGGCAAGGTCACCGTGAAAGTGACCGTCTGCAGCGAAGACGCGCCCAGCGTGGGCTTGCGTTTCGAGGTGCACGACACGGGCATCGGCGTCTCGAACGAAGCCCAGACGCGCATCTTCGAATCGTTCTCGCAGGCGGACGGTTCGACCACGCGCAAGCACGGTGGCACGGGCCTGGGGCTGACGATCTCGAAACAGCTGGTGGAGCTGATGGGCGGCACTATCGGCGTTGATAATGCTTTAACGCAAGGATCGATCTTCTGGTTCGAAGTAAATTTCGATAAGCGGCGGGTCGACAGCGACGACCCGTCCTTCAACCTGAAAACCACGCGAGGGTTACGCGCCTTGATCGTCGACCACACACCGGCCACGCGCGCCGTGCTGGAGCGGCAACTGGCCAGCTGGCACATCGTCAGCGACAGCGCCGGCACGGCCAGCGACTGCCTGGGCAAGCTGCGCGCGGCCGCCCAGGCGGGCACGCCGTATGCCGTGGCCCTGCTCGACATGGAATTGCCGCGCACCAGCGGCCTGGCCCTGGCCGCCAACATCAAGAGCGACCCGCTGCTGGCCGACCTCAAATTATTGCTGCTGAGTACGGAACAGGCGGCGGCCGACCCCGTGCAACGGCGCGAGGCGGGCGTGGCCTTCCAGCTGATCAAGCCGGCCCGCGAATGCGACCTGTTCGACTGCATCGTCACGCCGCCGCGCGCCAGCGAGGGCCTGCGCATCCATCCGCCGCACGCCCCCCGTCAGGTGGGCCGGCGCCAGCGCCGCCGCGTGCTGCTGGCCGAAGACAATCCCGTCAACGTGGAAGTGGCGCTGGCCATGCTCGATAGCCTGGGCCTGGACGTGGTCTGCGCGCGCAATGGCGAAGAAGCCTTGCAGGCGGCACAGGCCGAGGATTTCGATCTGATCCTGATGGATTGCCAGATGCCCGTGATGGATGGCTTTGCCGCCACGGCGGAAATCCGCCGCCATGAACAGCACTGCGGCCACGCGCGCGTGCTGCCCATCGTCGCCATCACGGCCAATGCGCTGCAGGGCGACCGCGAAGCATGCCTGGCGGCCGGCATGGACGATTACCTGAGCAAACCGTTCACGCAGCAAGACCTGGGCCACACGATCGCGCGCTGGATCACCCTGCCGCGCGCGGCCACCGTGCACCACAGCGAAGTGCCAGAGCAACAAGCGCCGCCAGAGACGCCTCCCGCGCCGCAGCCCACGCCAGCGGGCCTGCCGCTGAACCGGCAGGCGCTGGAAAACATCCGCGCCCTGTCCGGCACGGATGGCGATGCGCTGCTCGAAAGGGTCATCCAGGCCTTCGTCGGCGAGACTCCGCGCCAGTTGAGCGCCATGCGCGCAGCCATTGCCGGCGCGGATGCGGAAGCGCTGCGCAAGGTGGCGCACAGCCTGAAGTCAAGCAGCGCCAACGTGGGCGCCGACGGCCTGGCGCAGCTGTGCAAGGAGATGGAAAAACTGGGCCGCGCCGGCAGCACCGAGGGCGCGGCGCCCCTGTTGCAGCAGATGCAGCAAGCCTTCCTGTCCGTACGCGACTCGCTGAACGCCATCCTCGTGAAGGAACACTGACATGACAGCGCCCCTCTCCCCTCCCCGCGGCCTGGTGCTGGTGGCCGACGACGATCCCGTGATGCGCCTGCTGATGCGGCAGATGCTCACGCAGGTGGGCCTGGACGTGATCGAGGCCGAAGACGGCGTGCAGGCGCTGGCCAGCTACAAGCACAGCGGGCCGGACCTGGTCATGCTCGACGTCGACATGCCGGCCATGGACGGCTTTGCCGTGTGCCGCGAAATCCGCCACCAGGAAGTGGGCAGCACCGTGCCCATCATCATGGTCACGGGCGGCGACGAACTGGAAGCCGTCACGCGCGCCTACGAGGTGGGCGCCACCGACTTCATTTCCAAGCCCATCAACTGGCCCATCCTCGGCCACCGCGTGCTGTACGTGCTGCGCGCCAGCGACGCCATCGCCCGTTTGCGCATCGCCGACGCGCACAACCGCGCCGTGCTGGCCGCCATCCCCGACACCTTCTTCCGCCTGAACCGCGAAGGCTTTTATCTCGACTATGAACAGGGCCACGACGCCAGCGCCGGCTTTTCCCTCAGCGACTGCGTGGGCAGCCATATCCGCGACGTGCTGCCGCCCGAAATCGCCGCGCGCCTGCTGGACAAGGCGCACGCCGTGCTGGCCACGCAGCATATCGGCTCGGTCGACTACACGCTCACGCACGAGGACAGCACGCGCCATTTCGAGGCGCGCCTGGTGGCGACGGGGGCCGACGAGGTGCTGGGGCTGGTGCGCGACATCAGCGAACGCAAGCGCACCGAGGAACAGATCCGCCGCCTCGCCTATTGTGACAGCCTGACGGGCATCCCCAACCGGCAAGCGTTCCTTGAAACCCTGGAACGCGAACTGCTGCGTTCGAAAGAACACGACAAGAAATTCGCCGTGCTGTTCATGGACCTGGACGCCTTCAAGCGCATCAACGACACCCTGGGCCACGACGTGGGCGACCATTTGCTCAAGGTGGTGTCCGAGCGCCTGCGCGAAACCATCCGCCCCAGCGACCTGGTGCTGCGCGCCGAACACGAGTTTGAAGCCACCTTCGGCGGCAGCAACCTGGCGCGCCTGGGCGGCGACGAATTCACGATCTTGATACCCGACCTGGAGCGGGTGGAAGACGCGCTGAACGTGGCGCACCGCGTCAAAGAAGCCATGCGCCGGCCCTTCATGATCGAAGGACACGAGATTTTCGTCACGGCCAGCATCGGCATCTCGCTGTATCCGGAAGATGGCGAGGACTGCAACTCGCTGCTCAAATATGCGGATACGGCCATGTACCACGCGAAGAACTGCGGCAAGAACAACGCCAAGCTCTATAGTTCTTCGCTAACGATGGAAATCATGAGCCACGTCAAGATGGAAGTCGGCTTGAGGAAAGCCTTGCAGAACAACGAGCTGTACTTGCTGTACCAGCCGCAGATCGACGTGCCCAGCACGCAGATCGTCGGCGTGGAAGCGCTGGTGCGCTGGCGCCATCCCGAGCGGGGCATCATCTCGCCCACGGAATTCATCCCGCTGGCCGAAGAGACGGGGCTGATCGTGCCCATCGGCGAATGGGTGCTGCGCACGGCATGCAACCAGGCCAAGGCGTGGCAAAGCGATGGCGGACGGGCCATCCGCATGGCCGTCAACCTGTCGGCAAAGCAATTCAAGGATGAAAACCTGATGCAGATCGTGCTGTCGGTCCTGGCCGACACGGGCCTCGATGCGCGCCTGCTGGAACTGGAATTGACGGAAGGAACGTTGATGGACGATGCGCGCGCCACCATGGTGACCCTGGAGCAATTGCGCGGCATCGGCGTGTATCTGTCCATCGACGACTTCGGCACGGGGTATTCGTCGATGAATTATTTGAAACGCTTCGACGTGCGGGCCTTGAAAATCGACAAGAGCTTTATCGCCGG
This sequence comes from Janthinobacterium sp. GMG1, assembly GCF_034427795.1. Lineage (NCBI taxonomy): Bacteria > Pseudomonadati > Pseudomonadota > Betaproteobacteria > Burkholderiales > Oxalobacteraceae > Janthinobacterium > Janthinobacterium sp. GMG1. Next base: position 108,099 of record NZ_JAXQNT010000014.1, on the reverse strand, counting down.
CTTGCCGCAGGACACGGAAAACGCGGCCATCACGCGCGCCATCATCGCCATGGCGCATGGCTTGAAGATGGTGGTAGTGGCCGAGGGGGTGGAAACGGACGAGCAGCTGCTGATGCTGGAAGAATACGGCTGCGACATGGCGCAGGGCTACTTTTTAGGCCACCCGTCGCCGCACGACACGATCACGGCCATGCTGGCCAGGCAGAGGGGCCAGCTGGCCAGCCTGGAAACTAGAGCACTTCGAAGGCAAGGATTTGCGTGACTTGCTGCGGATTAAAATTGTCGTCGGAAATCATCACCAGGCTGCGGCGGCCATTTTCCAGGCGCGGGCCCCAGCTGATGCCTTCGATATTGTCGATCCTGGCCAGGCCGATCTTTTCCAGGTCCAGCAGCAGGCGCTTGCGCGCTGGCACATAGGCCGCGCCCGCCAGCGCCGGCATGGCCTGGATATCGGTGGCGCCATCCGTTTCCATCGCGTAGATGCGCACATGGTTCGTATACACGCCGTTCGCATGTTCCACGCCGGCCCGCTCCACTACCAGCAACTGGTGACCGTTGACGGCGAGGATTTCCGACACGCCATTGTCCGCTTCCTTCCCCGGCGCCGGCCGCGACGCCACCGGCTCAATCGGATACGCGTACTGGCCCAGCACGGTGCCGGCGCGGTCCAGGCGCGTGATGCGCACGATGGAGCCGTTATCGGGCGTGGCCAGCGGGCCATCCTGGTACAGCGCCGCTTCCATGCCCAGCCACAAGCTCTTGCCATCCGACGAGAACGACAGCGCCTCAAAACTCATGTTGTTGCGCGAGCCCGTTGCTTCCTGCGAGACCTTGAACATGACGGGCGTGGGCAAGGTAGTCAGGTAATGGCCGCCGCTATCAGCGTGGCGCACGAACGGATCCAGACCCACCTTGCGGTTGCCTTCGCTGGCGTACCACAGGCTGCCATCCTGCGGATCGACGCGGATGGTTTCGATGTCGGGCACCTGGTCGCCCCGATCCAGCTTGGCGTGCGCCAGGTTCGGGTAGCGGCTGCCGTCGGGCTGCGTGAAGAAATGCACGCTTTTTAATGTCACGGCGGAAAATACTCGGCTGTCGTAATCGAGCGTGGCGCGGTAGAAGCGGGCCGGATTGATTTCCGAGCGGTCATCGCTTTCCATCACCCAGCTGTTGTTGGCCGCATCGTAATCGATGCCGGACAGGCCGCCCACTGTGGTGCCCTGGAACGGATGCTTCAAGGCGATGCGCTGTTCGCCGATCAGGCGCAGGCCCGCGACCGGCGCATCGTGCGGGAAGCTGGCACAGGCGGAAAGAAGGATGGCGGCGGACGCCAGGGCAAGCGCGGTGCGGAACAATGGAGGCATGATCGGTATCAAGTAAGTCGGGAAGCAAATTCAGGGGTCAGACCCGCCGGGTCTGACCCCAGCTTTAATTCTGTGGGTTAATAGCGAATTACACCACCCCACCGGCCTTCAGCCGCGCGATGGCCGCAGCGTCATAGCCGAGCGATGCCAGCACCTCGTCGTTATGCTGGCCCAGGGTCGGTCCCAGCCACTGCGTCTTGCCCGGCGTGGCGGACAGTTTCGGGCTGATGGCGGGCAATTTGACGGGCGTGCCGTCGGCGAAATGGTGTTGTTCGAACATATTGCGGGCAAGGAATTGCGGATCGCTCAGCATGTCGCGCACGGAGTAGATTTTGCCGGATGGCACGTCGGCCGCTTTCAGCACGGCCAGCGCGCTGTCGATCGTGTGCGTGGCGCACCAGGCGCCGATGGCGTCGTCGATTTCCTGCGTGCGCGCCACCCGGCCATCGTTGCGCGCCAGTTGCGGGTCGCCCGCCAGGTCGATGCGGCCCATGGCCAGCATCAATCGCTTGAAGATGGCGTCGCCGTTGCCGGCAATCACGATGTTTTCGCCGTCGCCCGTCGTGTAGGTATTCGACGGCACGATGCCGGGCAAGGAACCGCCCGTGCGCTCGCGCACGACGCCCGCCTGGTCGTATTCGGGCACCAGGGACTCCATCAGGTTGAACACGGATTCATACAGGGCCACATCGACCATCTGGCCTTCCCCTTGCTCGCGCCCGCCCGTCACGTCGCGGTGGCGCAAGGCCATCATGGCGCCGATCACGCCGTGCAGGGCCGCCACGGAGTCGCCAATCGACACGCCAACCCTGACGGGTGGACGGTCGGCAAAGCCGGACACATAGCGCAAGCCGCCCATCGACTCGCCGATGGCACCGAAGCCGGGCAAGTCCTTCATCGGCCCCGTCTGGCCAAAGCCGGACAGGCGCACCATGATCAGGGACGGCTTGATCTGCTTGAGCTGTTCGTAACCGAGATCCCACTTTTCCAGCACGCCGGGGCGGTAGTTCTCGATGATGATGTCCGCTTCCAGGGCCAGCTGGCGCGCGATGGCGCGGCCCTCGGGCGACTTCAGGTTCAGGGTGATGCTTTTCTTGTTGCGTGCCTGCACCGACCACCACAGCGAAGTGCCATCCTTCAGCACGCGCCAGGTACGGATCGGGTCGCCGCCATCGGGCGACTCGATCTTGATCACGTCGGCGCCGAATTCGGCCAGCATGCGGGCGCAGAACGGCCCCGCGATCAGGGTGCCCAGTTCAAGGACTTTGATACCTTTTAAAGGACCAGTATTCGCGGAGGGTTCAGTCATAGAGATCAGTTCAGGTTGCCCTGCGGTCGAGCATCGCGCGAGCGATGGTGCCCGCGTCGACGTATTCCAGTTCGCCGCCCACGGGTACGCCGCGGGCCAGGCGGCTCACGTGCAAGCCCCGCGCCTTCAGCATTTCGCTGATGTAATGGGCCGTGGCTTCGCCTTCATTCGTGAAGTTGGTGGCCAGCACCACTTCACCGACCACGCCATCGTTGGCGCGGTTCAGCAATTTTTCGAGGTGGATATCTTTCGGGCCGATGCCGTCCAGCGGAGAGAGTCGCCCCATGAGGACGAAATACAGGCCCTTGTAGGTGAGCGTCTGCTCGATCATCAGCTGGTCGGCGGGCGTTTCCACCACGCACAGCAAGCGCTTGTCGCGCTCTTCGTCGAGACAGGTCTCGCACACTTCGTGTTCGGTAAAGGTATTGCACAGGCCGCAGTGATGCACGGCATCGACGGCCTGGAACAGGGCGCGCGACAGCATGGCCGCGCCTTCCCTATCGTGCTGCAACAAATGAAACGCCATCCGCTGCGCCGACTTGGGGCCGACGCCGGGCAGGCGCCGCAACGCCTCGGTCAAAAATTCAAGCGACTTGGACATGGATCAACCTTGTCCCGTGCCATGGATCGAGCGCATGCGGCAGTGCATCAGAATGGCATTTTGAAGCCGGCTGGCAAGTTCATGCCGCCAGTCAAGCCTGCCATTTTTTCAGCGGACGTCGCTTCCGCCTTGCGCACGGCGTCGTTGAAAGCGGCGGCCACCAGGTCTTCCAGCATGTCCTTGTCGTCGGCCAGCAGCGACGGGTCGATGGAGACGCGCTTGACGTCGTTCTTGCACGTCATGACGATTTTCACGAGGCCAGCGCCGGACTGGCCTTCCACTTCCACCAGCGCCAGTTGCTCCTGGGCCTTTTTCATGTTGTCTTGCATTGCTTGCGCCTGCTTCATCAGGCCAGCCAGTTGATTTTTCATCATGAGAATGCTCCGTTCAATTCAGTTTGTGAGTTTTGTTAATCATCAATGCAGGGTCGGCGCGGCGGAGCCGGCCGGTGCAGGGGTAATCGTTCCCGGCACAACAAAAGCGTCGAATGCACGCTTCATGTCGAGCACGAAGGGATCGCTGGCGATGGTTTCTTCCGCTTGCAGCTGGCACGCCTCGCGGTGGGCCTGCGCTTCCGCGCTGGCCGTGTACCAGACGGCGCCCAGTTCCGTGTCGACATTGACCTTGCGGCCGAAGCGCTCGCTCAGCACGGCCGCCAGTTTTTCCACGTTGGCCGGACTGCGCCACGTGTCGATCGGCACGCGCAGGCGGAACGTGGTGCTGTGGCCGTCGTGCAGGCATTCGATCAGCTCGGCCTGCACGGCCAATTGCTGGGCTATGCCGCGCAGGGGCAGCACGGCAGCGACGGCCGGCCAGTTGCCGTCCCAGTCCAGGCCCGGCACGGGCGTGATCACATACGGTCCGCTGGGCGCGGCTTGCTTGGCGGCACGCTGCGGCATGATGACGGCCGGCTGCTCGCTGCTTTGCGCAGCTGGCGCCGCTACAGCGGCGGAGGCGCTGTCGTCGGAAAATTCGGTGACCCACGGCGGCAAGTCGTCGTCGGCGGGCGCCTGCTGTGGCGGCGGTGCGGCAGGACGTACCTGCTGGACGGGAGCTTCCATCACGGCGACCGGTGGCGCATCGTCCCACGGCGCAGGTGCTTTCGCGGCGGCGGGCGGTGGTGGCGGCGCGGCCTGGACGGGTGCAGCCGGGGCTGGCGCCGCGGCGACAGGTTCCGCTGCCGGTGCCGGTGCAGCTGGCTTGGGCGCCGACGATGGCGCCGATGGCGCGCTGCCCGGACGTCCTTTCGAGGCGGCGCGGGCCGCTTCCAGCGCCGCATTGATGGCGGCGCGGGCGGAACTGATCGGAGCGCCCGAGGCTGCCGGGGCAGCCGCAGCGGGAGCAGCGGCAGGCGGCGGCACTGGTGCTGGCGCCGGGGCTGCTACAGGCGCCGGTGCCGGTGCCGGAGCAGCTGCGCGTGGCGGCGGCGCTTCGCTGCGCGCCATGCTGGCGGCAGCGGCTGCGACCACGGCGGGCGGTGTCACGGCGGCGTGGCTGGCCACGCTGTTCGTGGCGGCACGGGCGGGCGGTGCGGATGCCCCTGCCGCAGCGCGCGCGGCAGCCACGGCGGCGGGACGGTTGCCTGGGACGGAGGCTGGTGCCGCCGGCACGCCATCGGCGCCGCCTATGCCGGGCCGAAAGGCCAGCATGCGCAGCAAGGTCATGGTAAAGCCCGCATATTCGTCGGGCGCCAGGCCCAGTTCATTGCGGCCATGCACGGCGATCTGGTAAAACAGCTGCACTTCTTCCGCGTCGAACGCGGCAGCCAGACGCACGATGTCCGCATATTCGGGCAAATCCTGCGGCAAGGCGGCCGGCACGGTTTGCGCCAGCGCAATGCGGTGCAATAAAGTGCCCAGATCCTGCAGGGCGCCGTTGTAGGACAGGCTGCGCGAGGCCATCTCGTCGGCCACGGCCAGCAGATCGGCGCCATCCTGCTGCGCCAGCGCGTCGAGCAGGCGCACCAGGTAGGACTGGTCGAGCGCGCCGAGCATGCCTTGCACGGCATCGAGCGTGACTTCGCCGGCCGCATAGGCGATGGCCTGGTCCGTCAGGGACAGCGCATCGCGCATGGAGCCGTGGGCGCCTTGAGCCAGCAGGCGCAAGGCCGGCTGTTCGAAGGCGATGCCTTCCTGCCCCAGGATATTGTCCAGGTGGCTGATGATGTGGCCGGGCGGCATCTGCTTGAGGTTGAACTGCAGGCAGCGCGACAGCACGGTCACGGGAATCTTTTGCGGGTCCGTCGTGGCCAGGATGAACTTGACGTGCTCGGGCGGTTCTTCCAGGGTCTTCAGCATGGAATTGAACGCGTGGTTCGTCAGCATGTGCACCTCATCGATCATATAGACCTTGAAGCGCGCATTGCTGGGCGCGTAGACCGCCTGTTCCAGCAGCTGCGCCATTTCATCGACGCCGCGGTTCGACGCCGCATCCATCTCTATATAGTCGACAAAGCGTCCCGCGTCGATCGCCGTGCACGCTTCGCACACGCCGCAAGGCTGGGCCGTGATGCCGCCCGTGCCATCGGGGCCGATGCAATTGAGCGACTTGGCCAGGATGCGCGACAGGGTCGTCTTGCCGACGCCGCGCGTGCCCGTGAACAGGTAGGCGTGATGCAATCGGCCGCTGTGCAAGGCATGCGTGAGCGCGCGCACGACGTGCTCCTGGCCGACGAGCGTCTCGAAATTCTTGGGGCGGTATTTACGGGCGAGGACTTGATAGGACATGCTGAGATTTTACCATGCGATTTTGCGGGTGATCCTGCGCGGCGGGCGCAAGCCTCATGGCCGGGCCATTCCAATATGGCAAACGCGGCAAAGCAGCAATTGTATAACATGGCCCGGCAGAAACAGGGAAAACACGGCAAGTCCGGCAATGCTGCGGATCGGAAAGAAAACGGGGCCGTAAAAGCAAAAAAGCTGCCCATGGCAGCTTGATTGTTGATCCTGATAAAACATTCCCGAAGGAGGCGAGCCTGATCTGCGGCACTCATGGTTAATAGCCGTGGCTGCTTCGTTCCCGACCTGACCAGGTTAGCCATGCCACGATGCGCAGGGGCCCGCCGGGGACAATTATAACCGACCTGCGCAAGATTGGGGAAGTCACGCAAAAACCGGACTCCCCCAGCCCCTGGTTTCCCTTACAAGCCCAGCTCTTGCCAGATCCCATCCACTTTCGCCTTCACTTCCGGCGTCATGGCAATCGTCGTGCCCCACTCGCGCGTCGTTTCGCCCGGCCACTTATTCGTCGCATCGATACCCATCTTGCTGCCCAGGCCGCTGACCGGCGAGGCAAAGTCCAGGTAATCGATCGGCGTGTTGTCGACCAGCGTCGTGTCGCGGATGGGGTCGACACGCGTCGTGATGGCCCAGATGACTTCTTTCCAGTCGCGAATATTCACGTCTTCATCGACCACCACGATGAACTTGGTATACATGAACTGGCGCAGGAAGCTCCACACGCCGAACATCACGCGCTTGGCGTGGCCCGCGTACTGTTTCTTGATCTGCACCACGGCCATGCGGTAGCTGCAGCCTTCGGGCGGCAGATAGAAGTCCGTGATTTCGCTGAACTGCTTTTGCAGCAGCGGCACGAACACTTCGTTCAGGGCCAGGCCCAGCACGGCCGGCTCGTCCGGCGGTTTGCCTGTATACGTGGAGTGGTAAATCGGGTCGCGGCGCATGGTGATGCGGTCGATGGTAAACACGGGGAAACTGTCCTGCTCATTATAGTAGCCCGTGTGGTCGCCATACGGCCCTTCCAGCGCGTGCTCATAGCCGCTCGGATGGTTTTCATCCGGATAGATATGGCCTTCGAGCACGATCTCGGCCGACGCAGGCACGCGCAGCTCGCTGCCGATGGCTTTCACCAGCTCCGTGCGGCTGCCGCGCAGCAAGCCGGCGAACTGGTACTCGGACAGGCTGTCCGGCACCGGCGTGACGGCCCCTAATATAGTAGCGGGATCGGCGCCCAGCGCGACGGCGATCGGATACGGCTTGCCCTTGCTCTGGATCGCGTGTTCGCGGAAGTCCAGCGCCCCGCCCCGGTGCGCCAGCCAGCGCATGATGACCTTATTACGCCCCAGCACTTGCTGGCGGTAGATGCCCAGGTTTTGCCGCTTCTTGTTCGGGCCCTTGGTGATCACCAGGCCCCAGGTGATCAGGGGGGCGACGTCGCCAGGCCAGCAATGCTGGATCGGCAGGCGCGCCAGGTCGACGTCATTGCCTTCCCAGACGATTTCCTGGCATTTCGCGCCGCGCAACTCCTTCGGCGACATGTCCCACACGGATTTCACCAGGGAACCGAGTCCCAGCAAGTCCTTGAAATCCTTCGGCGGTTCCGGTTCCTTCAGCCGCGCCAGCACATGGCCGATCTTGCGCAACTCGCTCACATCTTCCGCGCCCATGCCCAGCGCCACGCGGCGCGTGGTGCCGAACAGATTGCCCAGCACCGGCATGTCGTATCCCGTCGGATTATTGAACAGCAAGGCCGGCCCGCCTGCGCGCAAGGTACGGTCGCAAACTTCCGTCATCTCCAAAATCGGTGAAATGGGGGTCGAAATGGGCTTAAGTTCACCCATTTGTTGCAGTTGAGAAATAAAATCTCGCAAATCTGAATATTTCATGTGTTTTTAATTTTTTTTGACGTCGGACGCCGTTGCTGAAGGATCTATGCCAAGTAATTGATTTTATTGGCTTTTGGCACAATGCAAGTCAAAAAGTAAGACATAAAAGTAATAAAGAAACGATTCGTTAGTATTGACTTGATATAAAACGGCTTCTACAATTCGCCCAACTTGAAAGAGCACGCCGGCCCAGAGCTTGATTTTAGCGTTTCTCTTTCATTCACGGAGTCGGGGCTCCACATGACATTTTAAGGAGTGTTTTCAAAAGGCGTCTGCCTTACCCCCGGTAAAAGTTGTATTGCGACTGATCCAATACCAAAACGGGACCGATCAGCTCAAGCAAGCAATGACGGCGTTTCTCGCACGCATCCATACGCGGCGGAAACGATGATATTTCTGATGCACGGCATTGGCAGTACCCACAACACCGCGACACCGCGGAGGGACTGCCTGTTGACGCGACATTTCGGGGAACTCTATGACTCATCGTAGCACTGAAGCAGCATTGCCTGCTTCAACCGTGGCTGGCCAGCCAGCGTTGGCGCGTTTGCGCGCCCGCGCACAAGCCATTTCGGCACGTGGCGTATTGACCACGGCACAACACACACTGACAGTCTTCGGCATTTCCGCCCTGGCACTGATCGCCCTGCTGATGTTCCGCCCGGACCTGGGCAAACAACTGACGCACAGCCTGTTCCCGCTGCCGATGGCAGAGGCGCAAGCCGTTGAAGCGCCGGCCCTGTCGGCACTGATGGAAGCGCCTGCTTCCGTGCAAACGGCCGCCGCCAGCGACGCACCGCTGAGCAAGGAAGAAAAAGCCTTGCTGGGCACGCAAAAGCAGCAGCAATGGGTCACCAACTGGCTCTCCAAGCGCTACCGCGTGGCCAACGATGCGACCAATATGCTCGTCTCGACGGCATACCTGACGGCCCGTGAAATCAAGCTGGACCCGCTGCTGATCCTGGCCGTGATGGCCATCGAATCGGGCTTGAACCCGTTCGCGGAAAGCCCCGTCGGCGCGCAAGGCTTGATGCAAGTCATGTCGAAAGTGCACCATGAGCGCTTCCAGGAAATGGGCGGCGTGCAAGCAGCCTTGAATCCGGTCGCCAACATCCGCGTCGGTTCCCTGATCCTGAAAGACTACGTCACGCGTGGCGGTTCCGTCGAAGCGGGCTTGAAAACCTATGTCGGCGCCGCCAACTTCGCCACCGACTCGGGCTACGGCTCGCGCGTGCTGGCCGAATATCGCCGCCTGAAACAAGTGTCCGCCGGCCAGCGCGTGCCAACCACGACGCCAGTGATGGCATCGAACACGCCAGCGCCAGCCAAGGCGCCAGCGCCGGAAAGCGGCATCACCATCAAAGTGCTGCCCCACAACGAGATCGCCGGCCTGTAGTAACGCGCTCTTCCAACCTACTGCGCAGCCCGCGCTCGGGTCGGCGTTACTCGCTGTACTCCAGTACAGCTGCGTTACTCAACCCGACATCGGGCTTGCTCGCTACGGTTTGAAGAGGCGCCGATGCGTTAATGCGCAACACTCCGACAGCAAAAAGGGCAGACTTTTCAGTCTGCCCTTTTTGCATCCATTGCGGCCTTCGCCGCTGGATCCATACCTATATTACTTGCGCTTGTTGGCGTTGACTTCTTCCTCGCGGAATTTCACTGCCAGTTTATCCAGCACGCCGTTCACATACTTGTGGCCGTCGATACCGCCAAACGACTTGGCCAGCTCGACCGCTTCGTTGATGACGACGCGGTACGGGATTTCCATGTTGTTCTTCAGCTCGAACGCGCCGATCAGCAGGATGCCGTGTTCGATGGGCGACAGTTCCGCGATATTGCGGTCGATCAAGGGTGCCATGCTTTCGCGCAACGCCAGCGAATCCTTGATGGCGCCGTACAGCAGCACCGTGAAATGATCGCCATCGGCCTTGTCGAAACCATGCGCCGCGCGAATATTGTTCACGACGGTGGTCGCGTCTTCATTGTTCAGCAGCCACTGGTACAAGCCCTGCAGCGCAAACTCGCGCGCGCGGTGACGCGGCGTGCGGTTTTTGCTGGGATTGGCGAGCAAATTTTTCTCAGTCATGATTGTTACCTGTTTTTAAGTACTTGTTCATTACAAATTCCGACGAGACACTGCGGCACGCTTTTAGGCAGCGCAGCCGCAATTCAAGCGTGCGTGAGAAGGATGTCAGGGCAAGGCGCGAGGCCGAAGACAGTACGAAAGTACGGCGAGGCCTTGCAACGCAGCCATGGCATTCTTATCACACGCGCTTAATCTTCGTCGGTGTCCTGCAACTCTTCTAGCGCTTGCGCCAGATTGGCCATTTCCACTGCCACGCGTGCCGCTTCGGCTCCCTTGACCAGCATGCGCACTTCCGCCTGCTCGTCGTTTTCGGTCGTCAACACGGCGTTGGCGATCGGGATGCCGTAATCGAGACCGACGCGCGTGATGCCTGCGCCCGATTCGTTCGATACCAGCTCGAAGTGGTAGGTTTCACCGCGAATCACGGCGCCCAGTGCGATCAGGGCGTCGAATTGCTCGGTTTCTGCCATTTTTTGCAGAATCAGTGGGATTTCCAGGGCGCCCGGCACGGTCACGTGCAGGATATCTTCATCGGCCACGCCCAGCTTGCTCAACTCTTCCAGGCATGCCGACAGCAAGCCACCACCGACGATTTCATTGAATCGTGCCTGGACGATACCGACGCGCAAACCTTCGCCGGCAAAATTGGTTTCATATGCTCCTACTGTCATCATAAGCCTCTTTAATCTGGTGGTTCAGGGCGACACACACATGCCGCCATCGTTTACTCTCACATCGACGTCTGGCCAGGATGGCACTGAAAACCTGTTACTTCCAGGTCGAAACCGGCCATCGACGGCATCTTGCGGGGGCTGGCCAGCAATTGCATCTTGCTCACGCCCAGGTCGCGCAGGATTTGTGCGCCGATGCCGTAGCTGCGCAAGTCCATGCTGGCGGCGCGGCCTTTCGGCTTGGCTTGCGGCGTATCGAGCGCGGCGAACTGGGCAAACAGCTCGCTCGACGTCTCGCCGCAGTTCAGCAAGACCATCACACCCCGCTCAGCCTGCTTGATGGCGGCCATCGAGGCGGCCACCGTCCACGAGTGGGTGGTCGCTTCGCTTTCCAGCACGTCCAGCAGGGAAACGGGCTGATGCACGCGCACCAGCGCTTCCAGGCCGGGGGCCAGGTCGCCGTGCACGAGGGCCAGGTGGGCCGACGCGCTAGGCTTGTCGCGGAAGGCGATCAGGCGGAATTCGCCGTGCGCCGTATGCAGGGTACGCTCGGCAACGCGCTCGACCAGGGATTCCGTCTGGCTGCGGTAATGGATCAGGTCGGCAATCGTGCCGATTTTCAGGCCATGCTGCTCGGCAAATACCAGCAAGTCCGGCAGGCGCGCCATGGTGCCGTCATCCTTCATGATTTCGCAAATCACGGACGCGGGCGTCAGGCCGGCCATGGCCGTCAGGTCGCAACCGGCTTCCGTATGGCCTGCGCGCATCAGCACGCCGCCTTTTTGCGCTTTCAGCGGGAAGATATGGCCAGGCTGGACAATATCGCTGGGCTGCGTGCCCTTGGCAACCGCGACCTGGATGGTCTTGGCGCGGTCGGCGGCGGAAATGCCTGTCGTCACGCCTTCGGCCGCTTCGATGGAAACAGTAAAGTTGGTGCCGTAGGCGGTGCCGTTGCGCGACGTCATCATCGACAGGTTCAGCTCGTCGCAACGCTCTTCCGTCAGGGTCAGGCAGACCAGGCCACGCGCATGCGTGATCATGAAATTGATGGCTTCAGGTGTCACGAAATCGGCGGCAAGCACCAGATCGCCTTCATTTTCCCGGTCTTCTTCATCGACCAGTATCACCATGCGGCCGGCGCGTAATTCAGCGACGATCTCTTCGGTGCTTGATATTGACATTATTCATCCTCTGAAGACGCCTGGCAAAACCTGCTGCGCGTCGGTATAGGCGGCTTGCGATGCTCACCGTACCTTCGTACGGTTGCGCTTCTCAGCCACCTCTCCCTTCCGCTCGCGACGGTTTTGCCTGGCGTTGTTAATGAAACTAAAAACTGAAACTAAATATCGAGCGCGAATACTCCGCGGATTTCCGGGAATTTTCTTATAACCTGCTATTTTAAAGGATTTAGCGCTTGCAGACCTGAAATAAGACAGCTTTGCGGCACGGATGCCGCAGCTAGTCCCGCAAAGCGCCCATTTCCTGATCCAGCGCACACGGCGACGGCAAGGCGCGCGCCGCCGGCCTTGCAAAGAGCATAAGATCGGCCAGTCACCGTCACGGCGCTGACACCCCTCTCGCAGCGATACCCCACACAGGAGCGGCAACATGAAAACCAACGGATCGGCCATCTGGTCAGGCGGCATCAAGGACGGCAAGGGCGCCATCAGCACGCGCAGCGGCGCCTTGCAGGAATATCCCTACGGCTTTGCCAGCCGCTTCGAAGGCAAGCCCGGCACGAATCCCGAGGAATTGATCGGCGCCGCGCACGCGGGCTGTTTCACCATGGCCTTGTCGCTGATCCTCGGCGAAGCGGGCCTGACGGCGGAAAAGATGGAGACAACGGCCGAAGTCACCCTCGACAAGGTCGACGACGGCTTTGCCATCACGGCCGTCCATCTGATCCTGAAAGCAAAGATACCGGGCGCCGACCAGGCAAAATTCGAGGAATTGACGGGCAAGGCCAAGGCCGGCTGCCCCGTGTCGAAGCTGCTTAAAGCCAACATTACCCTGGACGCCACCCTGCTGCCCTAGATTTTAGGCACGGGCTTGACGGGCGCCACGGCAGCGACGGGTGCCACCAGCGGCAGGCGCGAGTCGCTGGCCGGCAATGGCCGGTTCATCAACCCCGGATTCAGGGCTGCATTGTTCAGGTTATAGGCGGCAATGGCTGCCGCCACGGACGGGTCTTGCGATGACGGCGGCGGCACGGCCATGCCCGCGTTTTGCGCGGCCAGCTCTTGCGCCTGCGTATTTTGCCGGGCCAACTGGGCTTGAGCCGTCGCCAGGCCCGCATCGGCTTGCCCCTGCGCCGCACGCGCCAGCGACTGCGCCCGGTCACTGGCCGCCTGAGCCGCCATTTGCGCGTCGCTGGCGGCCAGCTGCGCCCGCGCCGCATCATCCGCCGCCGCTTGCGCCTGCTGCTGCAAACCCTGCTGCTGCACCTGCCCCTGGCGCAGTTCGTCCACGCGTGCCGCTTCCTGCTGCTGCGCCTGCTGATCGGTATTGATGCGTTCGCTGTCGATGCGCTGGACATCGACGCGCTGCTTGTCCGCGCGCTGCGCCTGCAGTAGTTCCGCTGCATCGGCGGCGGCTTGCGCCGACGGCTGCGGCCGCAGCTCCTGCAAGTCCAGGTTCAGTTCTTCCGCTTCCAGCTGCTGCTGCAGTTCCAGTTGCCGCTGCGCAATGGCGATCGTCTGCGGCGGCGCCTCGTCCACGACCTGCGGCGGCGCGTCCTGCAAGGCTTGCGCGGCACTGGACGGCAGTGTTTCGCCTGTCAAATCCGCTTCGACATTGCTCGCCAGCGGCGCGCCCTGCTGCCGGGCCAGCACGGCACCCACCTGCGCCAGCACGTCCGTTCCCTGTTGCAAGGCGTCCAGAGTGACATTGCTGTCGGCCGCATACGCGGCCTGCAACGTTGCAGCATCGACATCTTCATTGCGCAGATCGATGCCGATGCGGGCCAGCTGCGCTTGCGTAAGCAAGTTGCCGTCCTGCGCCAGCGCGGCCGCCGCATCCGTCGTGCCATCGCCCGACAGCAAATCGTAGCGCTGCGCCAGGCTGCCCGGCGTATCGCCGGCCGTCGCCAGCTGGCTGGCATCGATGCCGCTCGTTTGCAGCTGGGCGAACGATTCCGTCAGCTGCCGCGCCACCGCCAGCAAGTCGTCATTGACATTCACGGGGGTATTCGCCGCCCTGCCCTCTTCCGTGGCGCCCTGCAAGGCCAGTAGTTGCCGGCGCGACAAGGCCACACCGGACAGAAACTGGCCCAGTGGGGAGATGTCGACCTGGGTCGAGGACAGGATGGTATTGAGAGCCGCCGCGCCGGAAGGCAGCACGGGCAGCGCAGGCGCCAGAGGTGCCGTTGCGCCCACGCGGGACGTGGCCGGGATGGTGTTGGGCACGGTTGCGCGCGAAATCGGGTCCATGGCTAGCCTCCACTGCGGAAAGCTTCATAGTATGCGCGTCTGCAAGAAAAGCAACACACGCCTGGCAAGGCGGCAGGTGTGTTGCCTTACGCTGTGGTGTTAAGCGGCAGCCTTGTCCAGCGACAACATGCGCTCGACATAGCGGGCGATCAGGTCGATTTCAAGGTTGACCTTGCCATCAACCGTCAAGTGTTTCAAGGTCGTCATGGCGATCGTGTGCGGGATCAGGTTGATCGAGAAGCGGCAGCCATTGACGGCGCCCGCGCCCAGGTCTTCCACGCGGTTGACGGTGAGGGACACGCCATTGACGACGACGGAACCTTTGAAGGCCAGGTATTTCGCCAGTTCATGCGGCGCTTCGATCACCAGTTCCCACGATTCGCCCACGGCTTCGAACTTGCGCACGATGCCCAAGCCATCGACGTGGCCGGAAACCAGGTGGCCGCCCAGGCGCTCGGCCAAGGTCAGGGCTTTTTCCAGGTTGACTTCCGTGGTGGTATCGAGACCCACGGTGCAATTGAGGCTTTCGCGCGAGACATCGACGGCAAAGCCCGTGTCCGATTTTTCCACCACCGTCATGCAGGCGCCATTGATGGCGATGGAGTCGCCCAGGGCCACATCGGCCAGCGGCAAGCCGCCCGCATGGATGTTCAGGCGCACGCCTGCGTCGAGGCCGCCGTCGAGTGCTTGCACGGTTTCAATCTTGCCGATGGCGGCAACAATTCCTGTAAACATGAACTAACCCTATAAAAGTGTGAAGTATTAATTGCGCTGGGCGAATCTTGCAAGGATACGCACATCTTCGCCCACTTGCTGAACCTGGTGAAATTGCAAAGTGCGCTGTTGCTTGATATCCGTCAAGGCGGGCAAGGCAAACATGCCTTGCGCGTCGCCCAGCAAGGTGGGCGCCAGGTAGACCAGCAGCTCGTCGACGCAGCCTTCGCGGATCAGCGAGCCGTTCAGTTTGGCGCCGGCCTCGACGTGAACTTCATTGCATTGCCGGCGTCCCAGTTCCAGCATCAGCGCGGCCAGATCGACCTTGCCGTCCTCGTTCGGCAGCAGGATGACTTCCGCGCCCAGGGCGCGCAGCTGCGCTTCCTTTTCCGGATTGGCAACTGCCGCCACGATCCACGTGCCGCCGCCCTGCAAGATGCGCGCGTCGAGGCTGATGTCGAGCCGGCTGTCGACGACGATGCGGCGCGGCTGGCGCGGCGTCTCGACGGCGCGCACGTTCAATTGCGGATCGTCCGCCTTGACCGTGCCGATGCCCGTCAGGATGGCGCAGGCGCGCGCGCGCCAGGCGTGGCCATCGGCGCGCGCCTCTGGCCCCGTGATCCACTGGCTCTGGCCATTGTGCAAGGCCGTCATGCCGTCCAGGCTGGCAGCCGTTTTCATGCGCACCCACGGCTTGCCGCGCTGCATGCGCGAAAAGAAGCCGATATTCATTTCATATGCCTCGTCGGCCAGCACATCCGTGGTGACGGCGATGCCGGCTGCTTGCAGCTTGGCCAGTCCCTGCCCCGCCACCAGCGGGTTCGGGTCCGTCATGGCGGCCACGACGCGGCCCAGCCCCGCGCGCACGAGCGCATCGGAGCATGGCGGCGTGCGGCCGTGATGGTTGCACGGCTCCAGGGTGACATAGGCGGTGGCGCCGCGCACGTCGTTGCCGCGCGCCGCCGCATTGGCCAGCGCTTGCACCTCGGCATGATCCTGCCCGGCCGCCTGCGTCACGCCGGCGCCGATCACCTGGCCATCCTTGACGATGACGCAGCCGATGCGGGGATTGGGCGAGGTCGTGTACAAACCGCGCGCCGCCCATTCCAGCGCCAGGCGCATGCCATCGATATCGTTGAGTATTTCCACGGGCTTCTTTGCTTGAAGGTGAGTAATTGATAAGTCGTGCTACGAACTGTCGGCCACGCCGCTGCAATTGGCCGCCTGCTGCTGCGGATCGCACACGCGCACCCTGCCCAGCATATTGATTTTAATATGCCGCACCTGCTTTCCCAAAGCCAGGGACAAGGTACCCCAGCGCGCCGCCAGGCTATTGGTCGCGCTGCAACTGCGTCCTGCGCCATTGTAGGCGATATAAAACGGCGCCGTGGCCGAGGAAAACGCGAACTGGGCCGTGATGCCCTCCGGCAGCGGCCCCTGGCGGAACAGCAATTCGTCATCGCCATCGAACACGAGGTTGGCATTGCGGTCGATGAAGATCAGCCAGCCCGTGCGCCAGTCCACGCCACCGGGCCCGGCCGGCACCAGCAGCACGCGTTGTCCCCGTGCCATCGCCTGCGCCCGCGTCAGTTCGATGGCCGAGAACAAGTCGGTCGCCGCCGCGCGCACCTGCTGGCGCGCCAGCAGGTGCAGCAAGCTGGGCATGGCAGCGGCCGCCAGCAGCGCGGCAATCGCCAGCACGGCCAGCAATTCGAGCATGGTGTGTCCGAGGGTACGGCCGAGGGTGCGCCCGAATTTGTGCCTGCTCCTCGGTAGCCGCTTGCGTGTGGCCATGGTTTAGGGCCAGCAATGGCTGGTCGGGCCGCTGCTGCCGCGCTGGCCCGTGCTGTTCAAGGACAACACGCCGCAATCGGCATCCTGGAACTGCGCATCAACCTTGGACGTGCCCGGCATGGCGCGCAACAGTACGCATTGCCCGATCGTCAGGCCGGGACAGGCCAGCGCCTCGATTTCATACGCGCTGCCAGCCGCGCCCCCTTCGCCCGACCACCATGGAAATTGCTGCGACTGCTGCGCCGGCGATGCCGAGGAAAAGGCCAGATAGCGGTTATTTTTCGAGTAATAGCGCTCCTGCTGCTGCATCAGGCGCAGCAGGGCCGCCTGTCCCTGCACCCGCTTGGCACGCACGACATGGCTGTGATAAGCGGGCACGGCCAGCGCCAGCAGCAGGCTCATGATCGCCAGCGCGGACAGCAGCTCGATCAGGCTGAAGCCCTGCGGGTTGGCAGCAGGAGTTCCACCGTTCGCAGCGAACCCATTCCGCCTTGCCAGCGTCCCCATGCGATCTCCCTCTTTCCCAAAAAGCGCCAGCCGGTACGATGCGTGTGCCTTGCCTGGGCCTATTTTTTCTTGGCCGCCTCGTGCAATTCGCGCCAGTTCGCCACTTCGCGCCAGCTCAGGCGCCGGGCCGGCAGCGGCGCGCTGACGACCTTGAGCCCCGCACCGCTGGTCGCGCCGGGCAAGCCAGGCTGCAGCACGGCCAGTTCCTTGCGCCCCTCGGCCCGCCCGGTGGCCGTGGCGGCACCCACCGTGCTGTTCAGCTCCAGCGCCAGCGGCGGCGCGCGCGCCAGGCCATCGAACAAGCGTCCCGTCTGCTCGCCCGCTTGCACGACACCGGCGCCATCGGCGGCAAAGCCGTTCAGCACATCGAGCACGTACAGGCGCGTGGCCGGCCTGGCGCAAGGGTCGCGCCCCGGCAGGACAGTGTTGAACAGCACCTTGCCGGCGGCCAATACGGGACTGCTGATACTGCGCTCGCCCGTCTGCGCGGTATCGAGAAAATCGAGGTACCAGCCGCGCATGGCGTCGCTGCCCGTATAGCGCAGCTCAGCGCCGTCGACGCGCACGCCACCGGCCGCCGCGCTCAGGCTGCGCGGTTCCAGGTCGCTCCGGCTGCGCGTGGGCGAACTTGCCCGCAGATCGTCGTGCACGGCGTAAAACGACTGCGACAGGAAGGCGGAAGGCCAGGTATCGGCCGCTTCGACCAGCTTGCCCGTGCCAAACAGCAGCAGATAGCCGCCGCCGGGCGCGTATGCCACGTTCAGCTGCTGCGTCACGGGCTGGCGCCGGCCCTGCGCATCGCGCGCAACAAAGACGAGCTTGCGCCCCTGCCCGTCCTTCCACGGCGGCCCGGCAGCCATGTCGAGACGCCAGATATTGCCCTGCAAATCGCCCGCATACAGGAAAGCCAGCGCGCCGTCGCCGCCCGGCACCACGACGGGCGGGGCCAGCGCCTGGGGTGTGGCATCCGCATCGCTGTCATGGCCACCATCACCGCCACCGCTGGCCACAGGCACCTTGAGCCGGAAGTAATTACTTCCCAACACCCAGGGCATGCCGGGCGCCTTGTCCAGCGCCAGCAGGAAGATGGCGGCGGCCGATGCGGGTGCCGTCGTGTCCTTGCCGTCATTCACATGGTTGTTGTAGCCGCTGGCGACGATGGCAAAATCGCGGTAGGCAGGCGCGCCCTCCTTGCCGCCCATGTTGATGCGGGCGAAGGCGGGCGGCGCGCGCACGTTGCCCATCAGCTTGTCGTCACGGTCCGTGAATTCCCACAGCGCCCCCTCCTGCGCGAAGCGGGCCGGATCGGTGATGTCGAGCGCAAACACGCCTTGCGCCCCGCCGCCCATGCCCGACACCAGCACCGTCTTCCAATGTCCCAGCACCAGCACTTCCGCCGTGGCTGCCGCGCCGTCGAGCAGGGGACCGGGGCTGTAGTGAGTGCTCGCAGCGGCGGGCACATCGTGCAGCAGCGCTTGCGGCAGATAGGCAAACAATTCGCTGCCCGTGCGCGCATCGAAGGCGTGCAGCAAGCCGTCGTTGGCGCCCAGGTAGAGCATTTTGCGCCGCTGCAGCAGCGCCTGGCGGTGCAAGCCATAGCCGGCACCCGGCATGCCCAGTCCGGGCGCGCCCACGTACAGCAAATTGCCGTAGGGAGCCGCGCCCAGGCTGCCTGAGCGGCGCCGCAGGAAGCCGCCCGGCTGGCCCACCTCGTGCGTGCGCTGGCCCAGCAGGTACGCCAGGCGTACTTCCCCTCGCCCATCGCCGCCGTCGAATGCACTGCGCTGCTCCGCATCGAGCCGCGTCCAGGCCAGCGGCATCAGGGCGCCCTTGGCGTCGAGTGTGTAGACGGGATGCAAGGCCGCTGGCGTGCCATCCGGCACGGGCTTCTCTTGTCCGCCGGCGGTCCACGATGGTTTGCCGGGAAGCAGTGCCCCATCGGCGCCCACGGCAAATGCGGTGCGCAACAAGGTCATGCTGCCATCGGCCAGGCGCATCTGCGTCTGGAACCAGTATGCCTCTTCCGTACCGCTGGCCAGCGCCATCAGGGCCGGCCCGGCGAGCGTCGCCGGCAAGGTAGCCTTGTCGGCGACAGCAAAGGCCGCGCGCAGTCCCGCGATCAAGGCGGCCGGATCGCTGCCGGGCAGGTAATGGGCGGGCCAGCGGCCGTCCACGCTCCACTCGCTCAGCGCGCTGCCAGTCGCGCTCTTGAAGGGGTTGGCGTCGCCGTTCCCATCGAGAAAGCCGCCATATTTGGCCGCCAATAACAAGGGCGTAGCGGCGGGAGTGGTGGCAGACTCGCCGGCCGGGTCGCCCTGGCGCAAGTCACCCGCATAGTGCTCGACCTTGGCAAGGCCGTCGTTCTTGGCGCCGGGACGCAGGGCCTGCACGTGCGACCAGTAGGCCAGGCCCGCCGCATGGTAGCTGGCGCCGCCCACCCCGTCGGCCAGCCATTCCAGCGCAGCCAGGTCTGGCCGTGGCGCGGGATTGCCAGGTGTGCCGCCGCTTTCCAGGCTGCCCACCGCATGCGTCCACGCCATCGCATCGAAGGGCGGCGGCGCAAAGCCATCGGCGGCGCGGGCGCGGTCGCCGCTTGATGCGGGAGTGTGCGGGACATTGCCAGGCACATAACGGTCGCCCGCCATGCCCGCATCGCCGAGGCTGACGGCGATGTGGCGCTGGCAACTGGCCGTTTGCGGGTCGCTCCATTGGGTCACGACCGGCAAACCGTCGTCGATGGCAGGCGGAGCCGTGGCGGGTGGCACCACTGGGCTCGCTTGGCGCCCCTGCAGGTAACGCAACGATTCGTACAGCAATTCCGCCAGCGGCGCCGCGCTGGCGTACGCGCCGGGATGCCCGGCGTTGCCGCGGCCCAGACCATTGATGTAAGCGGTCACCCCGCCGCCAGAGCCCGCGCCTTGTGCCGCAGCTTGAGCCGCATACACGCCAGTGGCGGGATTCCACTCGGCGCCAGTATTGTCTTGCGGCATAAAGTCGGGCGCAGTCCAACGCTGTTGCCCCACATGGGCCAGCGGCGCGCGCAGCACGCCGCCATACACGGGGCCGGCGCCGGAGCTCACGCCGTTCAAATGGCCAAACACGCCCACGCGCACCCTGCCGCCATGGCGTTGCACGGCGCCGATCGGCTTGTAGTTCTTGCCATACGCGAGGCACAAGTCGTCGCGCAGCGGTCCTTCTTCCGTGTCGCACACGCGCACGCGCGCGCGGAACACGCCGTGCGTGGCGGCAACGCCGGGCGCATCGCAACTGCCGCCCGGGGGCAAGCTGGCGTCGCCGAACAGCAGGCGATTACGGCAGGAAACGATGGCCAGTTGCGCCAGCGCAAACGGTGTCGCCGCCGACACCCCAGCCTGCAAGACCTTGCGCGGGAAAAAGACGGGGTGGGCAAAGAAGTCGATGGGACCATCGGCATCGGGCAGGTAGGCGCGCTGCAGCACCGTCTTGCGCACCTCGTCTATGACGCGGTCGCCGCCCGTCAGCGCATAGCGGACGAGGTCGAGCATGCTGGTACTGGCCCAGTTGAGAAAGTTGCCGCTGAAACTATCGCCGCCGCAGCCGTGCAGCGCATCGGACGGTTTCAACACGGAGAAGTAAGCGGTCGCTACGCGCAAGTCCGGCAGCATGACGCCATCCTTGTTGCGATACGGGTAGCTGTAGCACATGCGCGCATGGAAGTACCCTGCGTACTCGCGCTGCGGAGCATACTCGCCGCCATGCGCGGCCGCGGCGGCCGCATGCGTGAAAGACAGGTTGAGCAGCAGATTCGGCGGCACGCGGGCGCCGTACAAACCTGCGTCGGCCCGTGCCAGCGCCACCGGGGGAGTGGCGGCGGCAAAGGCGCCGCCGCAAGCCAGGCCAGCCAGCAGCAGCCGGGCGGACGACAAAGCGACTGACCAAGCCTTCATGCCCCCGCTCCCACCGTCTGTTTTCGGTAATAACTTTGCAACACGACTTGCGTGCTTTCCTGCGCGCCAAAACCGATGGCCGTGATGCGATACACATAGCTTTCCGTCGCCAGGCCGCCAGCCACCGCCGTGGCCTGCGCGCCGGGCGGGTGAAACGGCAGCAACTCGATCAGGTAGCGGGGCCGGCGCGACGGCAGGAAACCCTGCCCCGTCTGCATGACGGCGCCCGTAAACTGGCCGTATGGCACGGCGCGGCTGGCACTTCCCCCTTCGGCGCCATCGAGGTCCGTACTCAACCAGAGCGCCGGCGCATCCGGGCCTGCTGGCAGGCACAGGCCCAGCGCCCCTCCCTCGCCGCAGCCGTCCGCGAACCCGGCCGCGCTGCCTGGCGCGAAGAGGCTGCTGCGTCCCGGCGCGCCGGGCAAGCCTTCGATATCATTTTGCGCATCCATCAATGCTTCCTCCGCCGCCTGAAAGGCGATCTGCCGGTCGCGCTCACCGCGTGCCGACTTTTCGCCCTGCAAGGCCATCTGCGCCGCCGATATGCCCAGCAGCAAGATGATCACCAGCAGGCACAGCACATACACGAGAGTGGCGCCACGCCCTTGTCCGCCAGAAACGCAGCAGCCTGAACAACGGCGGACGCCCGCGCCGGCCATCGCGCCGCCCACCTAGGCCGGTCCATTGCGCAGCATAATGCTCGTCTGCACCAGCTGCCGCAGCCTGGAGCGCGTCGCGGCGGGCAAGGACGCGCGCGCGATGCGCACGCCCGTGTCGCCGGCGCCGTGCGCCTCGGCATATGCCTGGCCAAACAGGTCGAACTGCGCCGGTCCCAGTTCCACCATCTTGTCCGCCTGGCCCGCCTCGCCATGCAACAGCAAGGCCACGCGCACGCTGGCCACGCGCTTCCAGTGCGTGCGCCGTTGAAAATCGCGCTGGCGCGCGGCCGCATCCGCACCCGCCAGCACCAGCGCCGCATCGTCAGCGTCGAGCGCGCTGGCGTTGACATAGCGGTTCGCCACGCCATCGGGCGGCGTATCCGTGTCGAGGCCATACAGCACCTGGAAGCCGTCGATGCCTCGGATGATGGCGTCCGCGCCCCAGCCGTTCGCGCCACGGTATTTGCAGCGCAGCTCGCCATCGCCATCGGCGCCCTGCGCTACATAGAAAATGCTCCAGCCCCGCTGCGCCTCCGTTTGCGCGGCGCCCACGCCAAAGCCGCCGCAATTGAGGACGGATCCGTCTCCGCCCTCAATTGCGCCGGCGCCGTAATAGCGCAGGGCCAGCACGTCGCTGCCATGCAGGACATCGGGCAGCGCGCCGCTGATGCCTTCGCTGTTCTTGCCCAGGCTGCGCGCGTCGAGCCCGGCGACATTGGCGCTGTCATCATCGGCATGGGCGACGGGCGCGGCGCTGCTGTCCCAGTTCACGTACGCCGTCTGGCGCACGGCGCGGGCGATGGCGTCGAGCGCATAGCGGCCGTTGTCGTCCAGGCGCGCGCTGGCGGACTGGTCGCCATAACTGCCGCTGGCCGCCAGCAACACGCTACTGGCGGCCAGCATCAGCAGCGCACCGAGCGACAGGGCCACCAGCAATTCGACCAGGCTCATGCCGCGACGCCGGCTCCACGCTGCAAACACGCAGTTCATGCGCCGCCTCCGCCCAGCTGGAATGCCAGCCTGGGCAGCGACTCGCCCGACGCATTCTCGGCGGGCGAGCCATCGGGCAAGCGGGCGCGCCAGCCCAGCTTGATGACGATGGGCGCACCCTTGCCGCCGCTGCACGCCCAGTGCAAGCCTTGGGCGGCGGCATCCCACGCGGAAGTGTCGCGGCAGATGCGCAGGCGCGCGCTGGGCAAGGCCGCATGCAGCCCTTGCTTCCATTCGGCGATGTCGAATTGCGCCAGCTCGGCCGCGCTGCAGGCGGTGGCGCCAAAACAGTCCGGCGCACCGCCGCCCGCTTCGGCGTCGTCCGCCGCCGCGTAGGCCACGTTCAGGTAGGGATTGGCCGTATCCGGACCATGCATGAGCACGCTGTTCGCGCGCATGCGCTCGGCCATGCCGGCGGCCAGTTGCACGCCCGCCGACAACAGCGCCGACTCATGGCGCGCGCGCAGGGAGTTCAGTTGCAGGATGCTGGCACCGAGCAGGCCCAGCGCCAACAGCAGCAGCGACACCAACACCTCGATGAGGCTGCTGCCACCGGCAGGAAACATAGTGCGACCGCCCTTGCCCATGCGCTACTCCCTTTCGCAGAAAGAGTCGCAAGAACAGGCGGCCCAGATACAAGATAGGCGCGCGCAAAAAGCTGGATCTGCGCTAGCGCAAACAGTACGGTGATAAGGTGAGAAGAACAGCGCTGGTATTGATCAGGCCGCTTGCCAGGCGCGCGCTGGCGTGGTGAAAACGGGGCACATGAGCGGCCCCGTTGTCGGCAAAGTGAACGTCAGAGTGCGTCAGGGCTTGCGCGCCTGCCCCACTTCGGCAATCGCATCCTGGAATTCGGCCAGGTCTTCGAAATTTTTATACACCGAGGCGAAGCGGATGTAGGCGATCTTGTCGAGGCGCTTCAGTTCCTGCATGACGAGTTCGCCGATATAGCCGGAATCGACTTCGCGCAAGCCGCTGGTCAGCAGTTTTTCCTGGATGGATGCGATGGCCGTATCCACAGAGGCGGCCGCGACGGGACGCTTGCGCAAGGCCAGCATTAAACTGCCGCGCAACTTATCCGCAGCGAACTCCGTCCGGCTGCCATTCTTTTTGACGACGGCCGGCATGATAAGTTCAATGCGCTCGTACGTGGTAAACCGCTTGTCGCATTTGCCGCAGCGGCGGCGGCGCCGAATGGCATCCCCTTCCTCCGATACGCGCGTATCGAGAACCTGGGTGTCGCCGTGCTGGCAAAATGGACATTTCATGGGCTGGCTACAACTTTATAGTAATAATTACGGGAAATCGCCGCCCTTGTACAAAGGGCGCCCGAATCACTCCGGGCGCCCTTGGGCACGAAGGAATGTGTCATACAGAATCTTACTCCGTATGACACATTCTGGACAAATAATTATGCTGCGTACACAGGGTGCGCGTCGGCCAGGACTTTCACGGCCGCTTTGACGCGCTCGATGGTGGCGGCGTCATGCGGATTGTCCAGCACGTCGGCGATCAGGTTGCCCACTTCTTCCGCTTGCGCTTCCTTGAAACCGCGCGTCGTCATCGCCGGGCTGCCCAGGCGGATGCCCGAGGTGACGAATGGTTTTTGCGGGTCGTTCGGGATGCCGTTCTTGTTGCAGGTGATGTGCGCGGAACCGAGGATGGCTTCGGCTTCCTTGCCCGTCAGGTTCTTGGCGCGCAGGTCGACCAGCATGACGTGCGATTCGGTGCCGCCGGAAACAATGCGCAGGCCGCGCTTGATCAGGGTTTTCGCCAGCACGTCGGCGTTCTTGATCACTTGCTTCTGGTATTCGACGAACTCAGGACTCAGCGCTTCCTTGAAGGCGACAGCCTTGCCGGCGATCACGTGCATCAGCGGGCCGCCCTGGATGCCAGGGAAGATGGCCGAGTTGATGGCTTTTTCGTGTTCGGCCTTCATCAGGATGATACCGCCGCGCGGGCCGCGCAACGATTTGTGCGTGGTCGAGGTGACGAAGTCGGCGAACGGCACCGGGTTCGGGTACAGGCCGGCGGCGATCAGGCCGGCGTAGTGGGCCATGTCGACCATGAAGTAGGCGCCAACTTCCTTGGCAATCTTGCCGAAGCGTTCAAAGTCGATCTTTTTCGAGAACGCGGAGGCGCCGGCGATGATCAGTTTTGGCTTGCGTTCGCGGGCCAGGCGTTCCATCGCCTCGTAGTCGATGTCTTCTTCCGCCGTCAAACCGTAGGAGACGACGTCAAACCATTTGCCGGACATGTTCAGCGGCATGCCGTGGGTCAGGTGGCCGCCTTCGGCCAGCGACATACCCATGATCAGGTCGCCTGGTTTCAACATGGCGAAGAACACGCCCTGGTTCGCCTGCGAGCCGGAGTTCGGCTGCACGTTCGCGCATTCGGCGCCGAACAGCTGTTTCACGCGGTCGATGGCCAGTTGCTCGGCCACGTCGACGTATTCGCAGCCACCGTAGTAGCGTTTGCCTGGGTAGCCTTCGGCATATTTATTCGTCAGCTGCGAGCCTTGCGCTTCCATTACGGCTGGCGACGTGTAATTCTCCGACGCGATCAGTTCGATATGGTCGTGCTGGCGCGTATTCTCTTTTTGAATGACGGCGAACAATTCAGGATCGACGTTGGCGAGGTTGTGATCTTTTGCAAACATGTAAAAACTCCAAGTATGAGGGTGCTTGTACTGGCAGGTTGGATCGAATGAGGGGAGCCGGCGTTAAGTGAATAACAACATTGGACAGGCAGCCTCTTCGTGCTTTTCCATAGTGGCTACCCAGGCGAACGGCTGATGAAAAATCTCACGTTTCCCGGTGGATGCCCACCTTTCGCCGGTTTGCCGATCGCCATTCATGGAGATCGCCCGACTTTTCGCCAGTCACGTGAGACGTAATGGAAGCCAAATTGTAAGTTAAGTGCCCAAATTGAGCAAGGAATGCAACCGTGCGGCTATAATCGCCGCGCGCCACCGCAGACCGGGCGCGGCCACAGGCCGCCCCAGGGGATGACTGCGGCTTTTAAGCTGGGCTTAAACCTGGCCATGGCATGTAAGCGTATGTTACGAAGCTTGCCATTGCACACGCCGGATTTACAATGCTGCGGTGCAACTTATATGCAGCTTTTGCATGGCTTTCCAGCAAGCGCCCACAGTCACAAGAAGAAAAATCGCGTAAAATGTTGCTCAATCTCACTACTGGCGCAATAAACATGCCTTCAGTCTTTACCTGGAACGTACGTGTCTACTATGAAGACACCGACGCCGGCGGCATCGTCTATTACGCTAACTACCTGAAATTCTTCGAACGCGCGCGTACCGAATGGCTGCGCGCCATCGACGTGGGCCAGCAGGAATTGCTGGAGCAGCACGACGCGATGTTCGTTGTCAAAAGCGTCAACGCCGACTATCATGCGCCAGCCAGGCTCGATGACACGGTAAGATTAACCTTAAGCATAGAAAAAATGGGGCGCGCCTCCATCGTTTTTCTGCAACAAGCCTGGTGCGGCGACCGCCTGCTCAACACGGCCCGCGTCAAGATCGGCTGCGTCGATTCGGCACTGCGCCCGCGCGCCGTGCCTGATGCAGTCGCGGTCCGCATGCGCGCCGCCTGAGCCCTACCCGCCACCCCCGGACAATTCACCCAACAGACTGCCAGCCAATGAACGTTACACAAGATCTTTCTTTCCTCGCGCTCATCTCCAATGCCCATTTGATCGTGCAACTGATCATGGCCCTGCTGCTGCTGATTTCCCTGACCAGCTGGACCTACATTTTCCGCAAGATGTTTGCCGTGCGCCAGGCGCGCAAGCAAACCATCGAATTCGAACGCAGCTTCTGGGCCGGTGGCAACCTGCATGCGCTGCACCAGAACGCCAGCGGCAACCGCGACCAGAGCGGCGCGCTGGCCCGCATCTTCGACGCCGGCATGGGCGAATTCATCAAAGGCAAGGCTTCCTACGGTTCGCGTGAAGCGCTGGACGTCGGCGCCGTGCTCGACGGCGCACGCCGCGCCATGCGAGCCGCCTTCCAGCGCGAAATGGACGTGCTCGAATCGCACCTGGCCTTCCTCGCTTCCGTCGGCTCCGTCTCGCCGTACATCGGCCTGCTCGGCACCGTCTGGGGCATCATGAACGCCTTCCGCGGCCTGGCCAACGTGCAGCAAGCCACCCTGGCCGCCGTCGCGCCCGGCATTGCCGAAGCGCTGATCGCCACCGCCATCGGCCTGTTCGCGGCCATTCCCGCCGTCGTCGCCTACAACCGTTTTTCGCATGACATCGACCGCCTGGCGATCCGCTTCGAGAGCTTCGTCGAGGAATTCTCCAACATCTTGCAGCGCCAGTCGCGCTAAGAGGGAGCAGCGTCCATGGGTTCCTCCTTCAATAGTGGCGGCATGCGCGGCGGTCGTGGCCGCAAGTTCAAGTCCGAAATCAACGTCGTGCCGTATATCGACGTGATGCTGGTACTGCTGATCATTTTCATGGTGATGCCGTCGTCGAACAATCCCAGCGTGGTGAATTTGCCCAACGCGGAAAAGTCGGCCAAACCGCCCGATGACTATATTCAGATCGTGCTGAAGCCGAATGGTTCGCTGTCGATCGGCGTCATCGGCAAGGAACAGTTGTCGCCGGAAACGGAACCGAACCGCGACGCCCTGCTGCGCAAGCTGCGCGGTTTGCATGAAAGCAATCCTGACTATCCTGTGATGATCGCGGGCGACAAGGAAAGCAAGTACGACGATGTGATCCAGCTCATTTCGGAAGCGAAAAAGATGGGTATTACCAGAGTCGGCCTGGCCACCAAGTAAGCGCAGCATCCTGTTTCCAGACTTGACCGTTTTTAGATAGACTAGACTTTGCAGAACAAACAAATCGACCATGTACTCGGCAAGCCCTACAGCGTGCCGCGCGAACGCAGCCGCTGGCCCTCGCTGGGCCTGGCGCTGGCGATGCACCTTGGGCTGCTGTTTTTCCTGTGGGTGGGCGTACACTGGCAAAATACGGAACCTGTCGCCGTCGAAGCGGAAGTGTGGGACATGAAAGTGCAGACGGCCGCGCCTCCGCCCGACGTGGCGACGGAACCGGAGCCGACACCAACGCCGCCGCAACCGCAAGTGGAACAGCCGGCCCCGCCGCCACCGCCGCCCGTGGCCGCGCCCGAGCCGAAGGTCGACCTGCGCGAGGCGGAGATCGCACTCGAGCGCAAGAAGGCAAAGCTGAAGGAAGAGAAAGACAAAGCGGCAGCGGAAGAACGCCGCAAGCAGGAATTGAAGGAACGCGAGGAAGAAAAGCGCGAACTGGAAAAACAGAAGCAGAAAGAAAAAGACAAGGCTGACAAGCTGGAGAAAGAAAAGGCCGACAAGCTGGAGAAAGCCAAGGAAGCCAAAGAAAAAGCGGCGGAAGAAAAAGCCGAGAAAGAACTGTCCGATAAAAAAGCGGCGGCCGAAAAAGCGGCCAAGGCGAAAAAAGCGGCGGCGGAAAAAGCCGCAGCCGACAAAATGCGCGCCGATGACATGAAGCGGATGATGGCGCAGGCAGGCAATGGCACGACGGGCACGGCCGCGAAAGCGACCGCGCCACGCAAGGACAGCGGCTATGTCGCTGCCCTGACGAGCAAGATCAAGAGCAATATCGCGTACAGCGGTAGCACGGACGTGCCGGGCAACCCGCGCGCCGTGTTCAAGATCGAGCAACTGCCAACTGGGGAAATTATTTCGGTCCGAAAGATTAAAAGTAGCGGCCTGCCGGCGTATGACAGCTCGGTGGAAAACGCCATTAATAAATCGTCGCCACTGCCGAAGAAAAAAGACGGCACCGTGGAACGCGAGATTGAACTCATATTCGAGATGAAGGATTTGCCTAAATGATGACCATGAAAAAAATGAGCTATGTCGTGCTCTGCGCCGGCCTGGTGCTGGGAGCGTCAAGCGCCCAGGCGCAGCTGCGCGTGGAGATTACGGGGATCGGCAGCAACCAGATCCCGGTGGCTGTCGCCAGCTTCGTCAATGAATCGGCCGCGCCGCAATCGCTGTCCGGCATTATCAAGGCCGACCTGGCGCGCAGCGGCGTATTCAAGCTGATCGATGCCGATGCGCCTGTATCGGAAACGGCGCCCGTCAGCTACGAGCAATGGAAGTCGCGCGGCGCCGACGCGCTGGCGGCCGGCACCGTGCAAAGCATGGCCGATGGCCGCCTGGACGTGCGCTACAAGCTGTTCGACACCATCAAGGGCGCCCAGATCTCGAGCATGAACAATGCGGCCGCGCCGCAGTTCAACCGCTTGCTGGCGCACAAGATCGCCGATGACATCTATGAGAAGCTGACGGGCGTCAAAGGCGCGTTCGCCACACGCATCGCCTACGTCACGCAATCGGGCCGCGAATACCGCCTGGAAATCGCCGACGCCGATGGCGAAGGCATCCAGGTCGCCCTGCGCTCGAACGAGCCGATCATTTCGCCATCGTGGTCGCCGGACGGCACCAAGGTCGCGTATGTGTCGTTTGAAAAGAAAAAGCCGATCGTCTACGTGCAAAACCTGGTGACGCGCCAGCGCACCATCGTATCGAATGAAAAAGGCAGCAATTCGGCGCCGAGCTGGAGCCCGGACGGTTCGCGCCTGGCCGTGGCCCTGTCGCGCGACGGTCATACCCAGGTCTACACCGTTAATGCCGACGGCAGCGGCTTGCGCCGCGTCAGCACCAGCAGCGGCATCGATACGGAACCCCAATTCTCGGCCGATGGCCAAAGTATTTACTTCACCAGCGATCGCAGCGGCGGACCACAAATCTACCGCATGTCGACCAGCGGTGGCGAAGCCAAGCGCGTGACGTTTGGCGGCTCCTACAACATCAGCCCGCGGATTTCGTCCGACGGGAAGACACTCGCTTATATTTCCCGTCGCGACGGCAATTTCCAGCTCTACGCGCTCGACCTGGCTAGTGGCCAGGAACTGCGCCTGTCGGACACCGCCAACGACGAATCACCGAGCTTTTCGCCCAACGGGAAATATATCATGTACGCGACCGAATCCGGACGACGCAAGTCGCTGGCAGTGGTATCGGTGGATGGCCGCGTCAAACAGCGTTTGACTACGCAAGCTGGCAATATCAAGGAGCCCACCTGGGGTCCTTTTATGAAGTAAATGCTGTACAGTTTCACCTTTAACCATGACCCGGAGAATAAAAATGAGTAACTTTAAAAGTTTGGCTTTCATCGCCGCTACCGCAGCCCTGCTGTCCGCCTGCAGCACCCCAGTCAAAGTAGCAGAGACCCCAGTGGTTGAGCGCGCTCCTGAAAAAGTCGTTGCACCAGTTGACACCCGTCAAGTTCAGCCAGTGACGACCGCATCGGTCGATCCACTGGACGATCCAAAAGGCGTGCTGGCTAACCGCAGCATCTACTTCGACTTCGACAAGTACGTCGTGCGCGAAGCGGACACCCCAGTCGTGCAAAACCACGCTGGCTACCTGGTGAAAACGCCTAGCCGCAAGATCCTGATCCAAGGTAACACCGATGAACGCGGTGGCGCTGAGTACAACCTGGCCCTGGGCCAGAAACGTGCTGAAGCCGTGCGCAAGTCGATGGCAGCCCTGGGCGTGCCAGAAGGCCAAATGGAAGCCGTGTCGCTGGGCAAAGAAAAGCCTAAAGCTCAAGGCAGCAACGAAGCAGCATGGGCAGAAAACCGCCGCGCTGACATCGTTTATTGATGTTTACGGGTGAGCGCGGCAGCATTGACGCTTACCTAACTGGCCAGTCATAGGCATAATAATGGGGCGCAGCGCGGTGATTCACCGCCCGGCGCCCCGTTTGCATGTTTGCGTAACCTTAGAAAGCCCGACTCATGATGACATTCTCGAAAGCCGGCGTCGCCGCCGCCTTGATGGCCGCGTTTGCCTACCTGCCCCTGCACGCCAACGCCGCCCTGTTCGATGACGACGAAGCGCGCAAGGCCATCCTCGAGCTGCGCGCCAAGGTCGACGCCATGGCGCGCGACCTGAACAGCCGCATCGACGCCAAGGCGGACAAGACCAGCACCTTGAGCCTGATCAACCAGCACGACCAAACCATGCAGGAGATCGCCCGCCTGCGCGGCCAGATCGAAGTGCTGGGCAACGATCTGGCGAACACGCAAAAGCGCCAGAAGGATTTCTACACCGATATCGATGCGCGCCTGCGCAAGCTCGAACCGCGCCAGGTCACCATCGACGGTCAGGAAGCGGCCGTGGGCGTATCCGAGCAAAGCGCATACGAATCCGCGTTCGGCCTGTTCAAGTCGGGCGACTACAAGGGCGCCGTGACGGCCCTGGACGGCTTCGTCAAGCGCTATCCGGAATCAGCCTACGCGGCCAACGCGCAATACTGGCTGGGTAACGCCTATTACGCCCAGCGCGACTGCAAGAGCGCCATCACGGCCCAACAGGCAGTGCTGAAACACTACCCGGACAGCCCTAAAGCGCCCGACGCCATGCTCAACATCGCCAGCTGCTACACGGAGCTGAAAGACAAGCCGAACGCGACCAAGACGCTGAACGCCCTGATCTCGCGCTACCCGGACTCCAGCGCGGCCCAGGCCGCCAAGGAACGGGGCGGCAAAAAGTAAAAGCGGGGAAAAAGTTGCCCGTTAGGTTTGACAGAATCCCGGGCACCCCCTATAATCTTTCTTCTTCGGGTCGTTAGCTCAGCTGGTAGAGCAGCGGACTTTTAATCCGTTGGTCGCAGGTTCGAATCCCGCACGGCCTACCACGAATACGCAGTACTGATCTGCTTGCGAGTTGTTATAGCAAGCATTTTTTTACGGCACAGTGTTACCGAAGTTGTTGTAAAAAGTTTTTGGGTCGTTAGCTCAGCTGGTAGAGCAGCGGACTTTTAATCCGTTGGTCGCAGGTTCGAATCCCGCACGGCCTACCAAATACGTCAGAGAAGCCAACCGTTCGCGGTTGGCTTTTTTGTTTTCAGCGGCATCACTTGCACGCGATGCCATCGCTGATACAAATCAAACGCCTTGTCACCCGCGCTACATCTCTGTCGGACTGTCGTATAATCAGACCATCATGAACGCCAGCCCATCCTCGACCACGTCCGAATTTGCGACAACGGAAGCCGCCGAAACCTATGACCACTGGTTTCGCACAAAGGTGCTGGCGTCGCTCAATGATGACCGCCCTACCGCCTCGCACGAGACAGTCATGGCGCAACTGAGGAAAATCGTCACGCCACAGACTGACGGCCGTCATGCATACACGGCAACTATATCCCTGAGCAACAATACTCTCTGCCATACGGAACACCGCTTTTAATGCGGCACCTCAGCCTTGCGAGTACCAAAGTAAGCCACTACACCCGCCGCGCCCGCAGCCACTCCTTCAGCGCATCATTCATGCGCGTTTGCCAACCGTCGCCGGTGGCCTTGAAGGCCTCGATAATTTCAGCGTCGAAGCGTATGGTCGTGCTGACCTTGCCACCGGTACCAGCGGGCCTGCCGCGACGACGCGCCATTTCTTGCTGCGCCTCGGGCCGGGAAACGGGCTGGTCACCCACTTGCCAGACGCCCTGCTCAAAAAAACCGTCCGTCAATTCAGGCGCATCGTCGTGGTCAACCCAGGCCTTGCTTGTATTTGTCGATTTCGCGTTCATTTGCCTTCCTCATGCTGATGATTCTGCGCGCCAGGCCACGCGGCGTCCAGACCAGTACAACCAGGCGCTCATCGAGCCAGCCTGCAGTGATGAAACGGGATTCGCCATAGTCCTGGCGCTGGTCCGGCAGCGTAACGGTGAGTCCGCCAAACACTTCGCGTGCACGTGCGAAGTCGAGACCACGCTCCTTGAGCGTCTTTTCACGCTTGGCAGCATCAAAAGTGATTCTCATTATTTATTGTAGTAACAAATAATGGAAACAGCCAGCCCTATTTCCGGGCAAGGGCAGCATCAGGACAACTACGTTGTCGCCCCTAACGCGACGCCAACGCCGGCCGCCCGGCCAGATGCGCCACCACGCCACCCATCACCCGCCCCAGCGGCACCTCCACCCAGCGGTAAAACGCGGCACCGGCCGCCAGGCTGGCGCCCCAGGCTGTCAGCATGCCCAGCGCCTGCCATTCCGGCTCGAGCGGCACATACGTAATAAATAAGGCATTCACCAGCAGGCTGACGGGAAAGTGCACGAGAAACACGGCATACGAGATGCGGCCGAGGGTATTGATGACGTTCCAGGCGCCGCCCTGGGACGGCGTGCGGGCGCGGCCGAACAGGAACAGGGCGCAGGCGACGATCAGGGCCAGGGCGATGCGGCTGCGGTAGTCGACGGCCAGGGCCAGCAGGACGGGCACGGCGGCCATGGCCATGAGCACGGTCATGGCGCCCGGTTTGCGGGCCGGGTCGCTGGCCCACCAGGCCAGCATGCCGAGGCCGTAGCTGCCGAAGAAATACGGCGCCCAGTTGTCCCAGTCCGCGTCGAGATTGAAATACAGCAAGGAAAAAGTGATGCCCACGGTGACGGCCAGCGGCATGAGCCAGTGCCGGCGCCGATGGCCCGCCACGCGGCCGCCCAGCCACAGCAGCGATACCGTCAGCAGGTAGAGCTGGAAATCGATGGCCACATACCAGGCGCCGGCCGACAGCGATTCATAGCCCAGCACGCCGTGCAGCAGCAAGGCATGGGCGCTCAGCTGGCCCAGGGTGACGGCGGCCGACATGGAGTCGTGCTGCATCCAGATGCCTGCCACGGGCGTGATGATGGCCGCGAGCAAGGTGGCAGCCAGGAATGGCGGCGCCAGCTTGGCATAGCGGCGCCAGATCGCTTGCAGCGGTGAAGCAATACCGGGACGGCCGGCGGGAGAGAGCGATTTGGCGACAAGAAAGCCGCCGATGACGAGAAAAACTTGCACGGCGATGCGCGCGCTGCCGCCCAGCCAGTCCAGCAACGCTGGCCACAGGGGTTGCACGTAGTCGGACATGGGGCCGTAAAACGCCAGGTGGTGCAACACGATCAACTGCGCCGCGCCTGCCTTCAAACCATTGATCCAGCCAAACTGCGGACGATTTGCCAGGTCCGCCTGTGATACCACTGCTGCTGCCGTCATTCCCTATCCTTGCCGTGCCAGGTAGTGTCGCCAGCCCATCGCGCAACAGGCGCGCGGCTGAGGATTTACCGAAAGGCCGACATCATAGCCGAGCCTGGCAAATGGCGGGGCACGGCAGGCGGCTAGACTCCCCGCCCGCCCGCGTCCGACACCTCGGGCGCCACTGGCTGCTGCGCCAGGATGACGTCGAGCAAACCGGGAAAACGGCTCTCGATATCGGCGCGGCGCAGGGTGTTCATGTGCGTCGTGCCCGCGTTTTCCGTGTAGACGAGGCCCGCTTCGCGCAAGACCTTGAAATGGTGGGAAACGGTCGACTTCGGCCGCCCGCCATCGAGGTCGCCGCAAGCGGCCGCGTCGACTCTGGCCAGGTGGCGCACGATGTCGAGGCGGATGGAATCGCTCAAGGCGTACAGCACTCTTTCAAGGACGAATTCGCTGGCGGGAGGATGTTTGTGTGGGCGCATGAGCAGAATCATACAGCATACGCTATACTAATTCCATTCTTCGAATATTTACGAACTACCGAATCAGTATTTCCATACACCTTCATCAACAAACACAAAGGCCACCATGTCCGCCCTCTTCCAGCCCTACACCCTCAAAAACGTCACCCTGCGCAACCGCATCGCCGTGCCGCCCATGTGCCAGTACATGGCCGTCGATGGCGTCGCCAACGACTGGCATCTGTCGCATTACGCGGGCATGGCCCGTGGCGGCGCCGGCCTGGTGATCGTCGAAGCGACGGCCGTGGCGCCGGAAGGCCGCATCACGCCCGGTTGCACGGGTATCTGGAACGATGACCTGGCGCAAGCCTTCGTGCCAGTCGTCAAAGCCATCAAGGCGGCCGGTTCCGTGCCCGGCATCCAGATCGCCCACGCGGGCCGCAAGGCCAGCGCCAACCGGCCATGGGAAGGCGACGATCATATCGCTGAGGGCGATGCGCGCGGCTGGCAAACCATCGGCCCGTCCGCCATCGCCTTCGGCGGCGGCCTGCCGAAAGTGCCGCGCAGCATGGATCTCGACGATATCGCCCGCGTGAAACAGAACTTCGTCGACGCGGCCATACGCGCCCGCGAAGTGGGCTTCGAATGGCTGGAACTGCACTTCGCCCACGGCTACCTGGCGCAAAGCTTCTTTTCCGCCCACTCGAACCAGCGCGACGATATCTATGGCGGCAGCCTGGAAAACCGTAGCCGCTTCCTGCTGGAAACCTTGAAAGCCGTGCGCGCAGTGTGGCCCGAACACCTGCCGCTGACGATCCGCTTTGGCGTGCTGGAATTCGACGGCCGCGACGAGCAAACCCTGCTTGAATCCATCGGCCTCGTGCGCCAGTTCAAGGATGCGGGCATGGATATGCTCAGCGTCAGCATGGGTTTTACCATTCCCGACGTGTCGATTCCATGGGGCCCGGCCTTCATGGGCCCGATTGCCGAGCGCGTGCGCCGCGAAGCGGGCGTTCCCGTCTCGTCCGCCTGGGGCTTCGGCACGCCAGCCATTGCCGAGCGTGTCGTCAAGGAAGAACAACTGGACGTGGTGATGGTCGGCAAGGCGCACCTGGCCAACCCGCACTGGGCATACTTTGCCGCCAAGGAACTCGGCGTGGAACGCGCCTCGTGGACCCTGCCGGCACCGTACGCCCACTGGCTGGAACGCTACTGATCGTCCCTGACCGTCGCCGGATGCCCCTCCAGGGGCAGTTCCGGCAGGAACAGCAGGAAGACCAGCCCCAATAGCAGCAACACGGCGCCGGCGCCAAACACGCTGGCGATCGCATGGCGGTACACTTCCACCGTCTGCGTCGCCGCGTGCGCACCGAGCGCCGAGACGGCTTCCACGCCATGCTTGTGCAACTGGTGCGCAAGGATGGCGCCGGACGCCGTCACGCCCAGCAAGCCGCCCAGCGAGCGGAAAAAGGCCAGCATGGCCGTGCCCACGCCGCGGCGCGCCAGCGGCAAGGCATTTTGCACGGCAATCGTCATGTTCGGCATCACCAGTCCCAGCCCCGTGCCGAGGAAAAAGATGGCCGGCTCGATGATCCAGTAGCCACGCGACGTTTCCATGGCCCAGGCCAGCACGGCAAACGCCACGACCGCCACGCCCAGCCCCATCACCTGCACCATCTTGTACTTGCCCGAGCGCGACAGCACCCGGCCATTGAACATCGACGACGCCACCAGCCCCACCATCATCGCCACCGTCATCACGCCCGATTCGGCGGGACTGGTGCCCATCACCAGCTGGAAGAACAGGGGAAAGAAGACGCTGGCGCCCATCAGGCCCATGAAGGTCATGGCCATGACCAGGCTGGCGATATTGAAGGTGCGGTTTTCGAACAGCTCGGGCGGCAGCACGGGTTCATCCACCTTGCCCACGTGAAACGCCAGCCAGAGACCCAGCAACACGGCGATGCCGCCGCACACCTTGATGGCCAGCGCGTCCCACGGCCACTCGGTACCGCCCAACGCCAGCACCAGCAGGGCCGCCGTGACAGCGCCCGTCAGCAAGGCAGACCCCAGATAGTCGATCTTGTGCGCGTGCATGCGCACGGGCTTGCGCATGGCGCGCGCGATGATGACAAAGGCAGCCGCGCCAATGGGCAGGTTGACGTAGAAAATCCAGTGCCACGACAAGGCATCCGTGATGACGCCGCCCAGCACGGGGCCCAGCACGCTGGTGACGGCAAACACGATGGGCACCATGCCCTGCCGCTTGCCCCGCTCGGCCGGCGGCACGATATCGCCGATGATGATTTGCGCCAGCGGCATGAAGCCGCCCGCACCCAAGCCCTGGATAGCGCGAAAGATAATGAGTTCCGTCATGTTCTGCGCCAGCCCGCACAACACGGAACCGAGCAAAAAGGTCAGCAGGGCCGTAAAGATCATGGGACGGCGGCCGTACTGGTCGGCCAGCTTGCCGTACAGGGGCATGGTAGCCGTCGAGGCCAGCACATACGCCGTGACCACCCACGACAGGTGCGCCATGCCGCCCAGGTCATCGACGATGCGCGGCAAGGCCGTGGCGACGATGCTCTGGTCCAGCGCGCCGAGGCCCAGCACGGCCAACAGGCCCAGATAGATGGCGCGCACTTCGCGCTCGGTGACGGGTTTTACAGCATCGGTGGCTTGATCGTGGCGGCTCATGCTTGTCCGATCTCAAGCAGCGGCTGCATGGCGGCTTCCAGTGCATCGATCTGCTGCGGCGTCAGGCGGGCGATGCGCCGCGCCAGCGTATCGCGGCGGCGCGCGCGCAGGGTTTCGAGTATCGCCAGGCCTTGCGCGGAGACCTGCAGGCCCGAGCGCCGCCGGTCTTGCGGATCGGGCGCGCTGCGCTCGACCAGCCCCGCTTCTTCCAGCGACTTGACCTGCGCGCTGACGGTAGGCCCGCGCACATTCTGCAGGCGCGCCAGCGCGGCCACGCCGATGCCAGGCTGCTCGTGGATCAGCGCCAGCAGCATGTATTGCATCATCGATACGCTACCCTCCAGCTCGCCCCCTTCGCGCTGCATGGAGCGCAGCAGGCGCTTGAACGCCGTGCGCAATTCATCGGACAGCGCCAGCGCGCGTTCGGGGATGGGAAGGTCTTCTGTAGTGGACATGGAAATATATAAGTAGGTAGGCTATCTACCAATATTATGCCGCCCCCGGACACCATGCAAGGCTTTTTTCCATCCCCGCCCTTCCCAAAACCGCCGCTGGCCGTCATAATAGCCGCCCTTGGGTCGTTAGCTCAGCTGGTAGAGCAGCGGACTTTTAATCCGTTGGTCGCAGGTTCGAATCCCGCACGGCCTACCAAGAATTTGCAGTACGCTTACTTGCCACCATGGCAAGCCACGTACCGCACAGTGTTACCGCAGTAAGTAGTCAAAGTTTTTGGGTCGTTAGCTCAGCTGGTAGAGCAGCGGACTTTTAATCCGTTGGTCGCAGGTTCGAATCCCGCACGGCCTACCAAATACTTCAGAGAAGCCAACCGTTCGCGGTTGGCTTTTTTGTTTGCGCACCAGCTTATTCTCCCCCATACCTCCCCGGCGTCACGCCCATCACCCGCTTGAACATGGCGATGAAGGCGCTGATGTTATCGTAGCCCAGGTCCAGTGCAATCGTCGTGACCGGCTGGCCGGTGGCCAATAACTCCAGGGCGCGCAGGATGCGGGCGCGCTGGCGCCAGGCCGAGGGCGTAAAGCCTGTCTCGGCCGTGAAGCGACGGGCCAGGGTGCGCGGTGATACGCCGGCCCAGGCGGCCAACGCTTCCACGCCACGCTCGTCGGCCAAGTCATCGAGCACGGCGCGCGCCACGCGCAGCAGGCGCGGGTCCGTGGGCAGGGGCAAGCCGAAGGGTTCGTGCGGCGAAGCGGCGATTTCGTCGAGGATCACGGCCGCCACCCGGGCTTGCCGCGCGTCCAGCGCGCCGTCGTCCCAGGCGCTGGCGCGGCCCACCGCTTCGCGCAGCAAGCCCGAGACACGCATCACGCAAGGCGCGGCGGGCAAGCTGGCGCTACTGGCTTCGTCCACATACACGCTCCAGCCCGCAAACGGGCCATGCGAACGCAGGCCATGGACGTGGTGGGGCGGCATCCACACGCAGTGGCTGGCCGGCACCACCCACTGCCCGCTGTCGGCGGCAACGGAAAGCAAGCCCTGCATGGCGCCGAACAGTTGGCCGCTGGCGTGGTGGTGCGCCGCCGTCACCCTTTCCTGCGGCTGGGAAATATGCATGGCGTGCAGCGGCAGCGATGGCGACAAGATTGGCGGATTTGACGTATTGAATGACATAAACAACGCAGGCAAGACAATCCAGCCATCATACAGTGAAGTCTTTCCAACATTCAGGAGTTCACCATGCGCGCAGAAGACGTATTACCGGATCAACAAAACCAGGGTCAGTTCAATGGCGTGACCGTTCGCAAGGGCACGGTGGGCGCCTTCCTGGCCAATGCCAGGCTATGGCTGGACGAGAACAGCAGCATCGCCGAACGGACCATGGCCGAGCGCGACATTGTTGATGCCCTGCCCGCCCTGCACGCACTGGGACTGTTCGACATTGTGCAAGTGCGCGATGCGGCGCTGCGCGAACTGGTTACCGCCCCCACAGCGCGAGCGGGCTGACTCGTCCCCGGCGCACATTTCCTCTATCATGCTGCTTTGCCCGCCTTCGCACCCGCCATGCCGTTTACCATTGCCACTCCCGTCCACAGCGAACTGATCATCAAGAAAAGCCGTTTCATCGGTTGCGTGCAGCCAATGACGGACCGCGCCAGCGCGCAGCAGGTGGTCAACGACTTGAAGGCGCAGCATCCGGGCGCCTGCCATGTGTGCTGGGCGCTGCTGGCGGGCGGGCAGTCGGCGGCCGTCGATGATGGCGAACCGAGCGGCACAGCCGGACGGCCCATGCTCGACGTGCTGCGCCACCAGGACCTGGAAGGCGTGCTGGCGACCGTCGTGCGTTACTTTGGCGGGATCAAGCTGGGCGCGGGCGGCCTCGTGCGCGCCTACACGGATAGCGTGGCGCAAGCGCTGTTGCAGGCGGAAAAGACGGCCATCGTGCGCCAGAGAACCTTGCGCTGCACGGTGCCGTATGCAATGGAAGGCATGCTGCGCCGCGAACTCGATGGCGCCGGCGCCACCTTGCTGAGCGTGGAACACGGCGAGCACGTGCTGTTCGACTTCAGCCTGGCGGAAGCGGCGGCTACCGCCCTGCTCGCCCACTTGCATGAGGCGGGCAATGGGCGGATAGCCTGGCTGAAAGCAGAAGCAGAAGCAGAAGAGGAAGAATAAAACTTACAAATTGGGTGGGCGCTTGCTCTGCAGCAAGATGAAATGCGTCCACGCCAGCGCCGGCAGCACCATCAATAGCAGCATCAGTCCGGCCGGCATGTCCGGCACGAAACGCACGAAGCAGGCGAGAAAACTGGCGATGGCCAGCCAGAAACGCCAGTTGAACGCGTATGCCTTGCGCGCCACGGTGGCCAGGGCGATGCGCCAAAATTCCAGCAAGGCCCACAAGCCGCCCGTCAACAGCAGCGCGGCCAGGGCATTGGCGCCGGGGGCGTCAGCCCAGGTGCGCACCAGGTTGTACAACAGCACGGGATAGCCGGCCGTGATGGCCAGAGTGGCAGGGCCGGCGGCGATAACAGCTTCAAACAGCTGCCCTTTGGAACGATGATCCACTAAATGATGCTCCTCAAGCCACGACGCCGGAATGGGCGGCGATCACTTGCAGCGCGCCGGCCGCATCCTGCGTCCAGACGCGCGTAAAACGGAAGTCGCCATGCGTTTCCACATCGTGATAGCTGCCCGTCAGCTGCATGCGCACGGAGACGACGGCCACGTTGCCATTGATGCGCACATGGCGCTCGGACGCGCGCAAGTCCGTGATTGTCAGCAGGCGCTGCTCGTGCGCGGCCAGGTCCGCATGCTTGCTCAGCAAGTGGCCCAAGTGATTGGTAAACAATAAGTCATCAGCCAGCAACTGATTCAGTACAGCCACGTCGGAGGCCATCATGGCCAGGCGCAAGCGTTCTTCCGCATCGAGTACCTGTACTTCCGTTAAAGCATTCATCTTTTTCCTTCAAATATATGCACGACATTGATAAATAGGCAAAACATGCTGGCATGAAATCGGGTTTTTCACAATCCGCCGGAAGACTTATGCCTGTGGAGCATATTTATATAGCGTAATATTCGCAGCGGTATTGCGCAAAACGCCACCATAGTACTGTACAGTGCTTGCCCTTCCGCCCCGGGCTGGGGCAGCTGTCAGTTGTAGTACTGTTTTATGTGCTCCGTGCAGTCTCGAATAAAACCAAGATAAGGCCCCTTCATGGCAATTAACATCATCCTGAACCTGCTCGTTGCGTTGCTCGTCTTCGCTTTCATGTTCCACCAGCAACGCAAACATGCGACGTTTACCGTGCGCGTCTTCACGGGCCTTGGCCTGGGCGTGCTGCTCGGTGCGGCCGTGCAGTGGCTGTACGGCGCCGGCTCGCCCATCATCGCGGGCACCAATGAATACATCGACATCGTCGGCAGCGGCTACGTAAAACTGCTGCAAATGATCATCATGCCGCTGATCATGGTCTCGATCATTTCCGCCATTTTAAAGCTCAAGGATGCGAGTTCCCTGGGCAAGATCAGCGCGTTAACCATCGGCACCCTGCTCATCACCACCACCATCGCCGCCGCGCTGGGCATTTTGATGGCCAAGCTGTTCGGCCTGACGGCTGTCGGCCTGACCTCGAGCGCTGCCGAAGTGGCGCGCGGCGTGCAGCTGCAAGGCTCGCTGGAAACGGCGAAGGCCCTGTCGCTGCCGAAACTGCTGGTCAGCTTCGTGCCGACCAACCCCTTCCTCGACATGACGGGCGCGCGCAAGACGTCGACCATCGCCGTGGTCGTGTTCTCGATTTTCATCGGCATCTCGGCCACGGGTATCGCGGTGAAGAAGCCGGAAATCTTCGCTTCTTTCGAAAACTTCATGAAAGTGGCGCACGCCATCGTC
The DNA here is from genome assembly GCF_034427795.1 of Janthinobacterium sp. GMG1. Classification (NCBI taxonomy): domain Bacteria; kingdom Pseudomonadati; phylum Pseudomonadota; class Betaproteobacteria; order Burkholderiales; family Oxalobacteraceae; genus Janthinobacterium; species Janthinobacterium sp. GMG1. The sequence goes on along the minus strand of NZ_JAXQNT010000014.1, from coordinate 66,857 downwards.
ATGCGCATGGTCACCCTGGTACTGCGCCTGACGCCGTACGGCGTGTTCGCGCTGATGTTTGAAGTGGTGGCGTCGTCGAGCTACACGGACATCTTGAAACTGATCAACTTCGTCGTCGCCTCGTACAGCGCGCTGATATTGATGTTCCTCGTGCACCTGGCCATCATCGCCGGCGTGGGTCTCAATCCGCTGCGCTTCGTGAAAAAAGTCTTCCCCGTGCTGGCCTTCGCGTTTACGTCGCGCACCAGCGCCGGTTCCATCCCGATGAGCGTGCAGACGCAAACCCAGCGCCTGGGCACGCCGGAAGGCATCGCCAACTTTGCCGCCTCGTTCGGTTCGACCATCGGCCAGAACGGCTGCGCCGGCATCTATCCGGCCATGCTGGCCGTCATGATCGCCCCCACCGTCGGCGTCGACCCGTTCACGATCAGCTTCCTGCTGCCATTGCTGGCCATCATCACCATCGGTTCCGTCGGCGTGGCCGGCGTGGGCGGCGGCGCCACGTTTGCCGCGCTGATCGTGCTGTCGGCGATGGACTTGCCCGTCGCACTGGCCGGCTTGCTGATTTCCGTCGAACCGCTGATCGACATGGGCCGCACGGCCCTGAACGTCAGCGGCTCGATCACGGCCGGTACCGTCACCAGCCGGGTCATGGGACAAACCGACCTGGCCGTCTACAACAGCGACGACGCGCCCGACTTGGATGAAGCGGAGCACGCCGCCTAAAAATCTGTCCAGCGGCGCGCCGTACCTTGCCGCTTTCGTCTATATTTATTAACAATAAATACAGAGGAAGGCGCAAGGCGATGGAACAGAAATGGCCGCGGCAAATCTGGATCGTGCGTCACGGCCAAAGTGCCGGCAACGTGGCGCGCGATGCCGCCGAAGCGGAAAAACAGTTATTGATCGCCATCGCCGAGCGCGATGTCGACGTCCCCCTCTCCGAACTGGGCGCGCGCCAGGCGCAAGCCTTGGGCGACTGGTTCGCCACCCTTCCCCCTGAACAACAACCGACCGTCGTGCTGTATTCCCCGTACGTACGGGCGCAGCAGACGGCACAAGCCGTGCTGACGCGCCTCGATGCAGACAGCCTGAGCGCCGTGGTGGCCGACGAGCGCCTGCGCGAAAAGGAATTCGGCATCCTCGACCGCCTGACCGTGCACGGCATCGCCAGCAAGTACCCGGAACTGTACGAACAGCGCCAGCACGTGGGCAAATTTTACTTCCGTCCACCGGGCGGCGAAAGCTGGTGCGACGTCATCCTGCGCCTGCGCAGCGTGCTCGACACCATCACCCGCGAATACCGGGGCGAACGGGTGCTGATCGTCGGCCACCAGGTCATCGTCAATTGCTTCCGCTACCTGCTGGAACGCTGCGACGAGCAAGCCATCCTGGCCATCGACAAGGCAGCCGACGTGCCCAACTGCGGCGTCACCTCGTATGCCTTCAACCCCGCCGTGGGCAAGCACGGCAAGCTGCAGCTGAACCTGTGCAACTTCGTCGCGCCGCTGGAAGCGGCCGGCACACCCGTCACGGCCCAGCCCGACATGCCGGCCGCGCCCAAATCCTGATCCTTCGGAGGCATGCATGGACACCACCGACATCACCCCATCCCTGCTGCGCTCCTGGCCCCTGCCCATGCCCCAGCCAGACGGCGACAAGGAAGTGCGCGGCCACCTGCTGATCATTGCCGGCTCGGCGGAAATGCCGGGCGCCATTGTGCTGGCCGCCACGGCCGCCCTGCGCGCGGGCGCCGGCAAGCTGACCCTGGCGACGGGCGCGTCGGTGGCGGCGCAAGTGGCCATCGCCATGCCCGAGGCGCGGGTCATCGGCCTGGATGAAACGGCGCTGGGCGGCTTCCGGCACGAAGCGCAACATCAGCTGGCGCCGCTGGCCGGCAAGGTGGACGCCGTGCTCGTCGGGCCAGGCATGTGCGACACGGCCGCAAGTTGCGAGCTGATGCGTCACCTGCTGCCCCTGTTTGCCGCCAGTCGCTTGATTCTTGACGCGTGCGCCATGCAAGTCGTGCGCAAGCCCGCGCACTTCCGCTTTGACCAACCGGTTCTGCTGACGCCGCACGCGGGCGAACTGGCCCAACTGATGGGCCTGTCAAAAGACGCCGTGCTGGCCGACCCGCATGCCTGCGCCGTGGACGCGGCGCGGCGCTGGAATGCCATCGTCGCCCTGAAAGGCGCACTGACCGTCATCGCCATGCCCGACGGCACCAGCTGGACACATGCGGGCGGCAACATCGGCCTGGCCATTTCCGGTTCCGGCGACACCCTGGCCGGCATCATCACGGGTCTGGCCGCGCGCGGCGCTCCGTTGGAGCAAGCGTGCGCCTGGGGCATCGCCCTGCATGCGCAGGCGGGCGAACAGCTGGCCCTGCGCTTCGGCATCCTCGGCTACCTGGCGCGCGAAATCCCGGCCGAGATTCCCGCCCTGCTGCGCAATCTGGCGGCATAAAAACAACAGCATAAGCATATCCAGAAAGAATCGTTAGCGCCGGCGGGCGCCTCCCTTAAGCTCATGGCAACTGTTTCCACACCGACACTAATCGAGCCCAAAGGACACCGCCTTGTATCCGCGCCATTCAACCGACTCCCTTTCCCTTCCCGCCACGCCGCTGCGCGCCATCGTGCTGGCCTGCGCCATGCTGGGCACCGCTCCCGCCTGGGCCCAGGACGCGCAAGCCACCGCCAGCACAGGCACAGGCAACACCGCTGAAACGGCCGGCGCCAGCATCGACCAGGTCACCGTCGTCGGCTCGCGCGCGCGCAATCGCACGGTGTTCGACAGCAGCGTGCCCATCGACCGCTTCGGCGCGCGCGAAGTGAGCAATGCGCTGGCGACAGGCGATGTGGGCGCGGCCCTGCAAAACCTGTCGCCGTCGATCAACTTCCCCCGCATCGAGTCGAGCGGCGCGTCGGACTCCGTGCGCGGCATCCAGTTGCGGGGACTGGCACCGGACCAGGTGCTGGTGCTGATCAACGGCAAGCGCCGCCACACGAGCGCCGTGCTCGATACTGAAAGCAGCTTCGCCGGCACCGTGCCGGTCGACATCAATGCCATTCCGCCCAACGCCATCGACCACATCGAAATCCTGCGCGACGGCGCCGGCGCCCAGTACGGCAGCGACGCCGTGGCGGGTGTCATCAACATCGTGCTGAAAAAGGCGCGCACGGGCGGTGCCGCTTCCATCAGCTATGGCGCCAACCATACGCATTTCGCCCCCACCGATCAAACCCTGACGGATGGCCAGACCGTCATCGTCAACGCCGACTATGGCGTGCCGCTGGGCGAAGCGGGTTTCTTCCGCTTCGGCGCCGAAACACGGCACCGCTCGCCGACGGAACGGGCCGGCCCCAGCGACGCGGGTTGGACTTCCTACAACTTCACGCCAGCGGACCAGGCCCTCGACGGCAAGGTGGTGTTCAAGTCGGGCGACTCGCGCCAGCGCAACAACTATTTGTTCTACAACACCCAGCTCACCCTGGCCAACGGCCTGGACCTGTACTCGTTTGCCACCCTCAACGAACGCAAATCGGACGGCAGCGCCTACTTCCGCTATCCGGGCGACCCGTCGAACGTACTGGCCCTGTATCCGAACGGCTACCGCCCCGTCACCAATGGCGACAAGCGCGACCTCAGCATCGTGGCCGGCGTGCGCGGCAGCGCGGGCGAGTGGAACTGGGACGCCAGCGCGCGCCACGGCAGCGACCGCTTTGACTACGGCGTGAGCCACTCCGTCAACGCCTCGCTGGGCGCGGCCAGCCCCACGCGTTTCAAGCTGGCCGGTTTCGACTTCCGCCAGAACGCCTTGAACATCGATGCCACGCGCAGCATCGACATCGGCTTGCCCGCCCCCTTGAGCGTGGCGGTGGGCGCCGAGTGGATGCGGGAAACCTACACCAGCTCGGCAGGCGACCCCGCTTCGTATGCGGCCGGCAGCTTCACGGATGCGCCGCCGGGCGCCCAGGCGGGACCTGGCCTGCGTCCATCGGATGCCTATGACGGCAGTCGGCAAATCCGCTCCGTGTATGCGGACGTTGAAAGCGATCTCACGCCGCGCCTGCTGGTGGGCGCCGCCGCCCGCTATTCCGACTACAGCGACTTCGGCAGTGCCAGTACGGGCAAGCTGTCCACGCGCTATAAAGTGACGGAGAATTTTCTTGTGCGCGGTTCGCTGTCGAACAGCTTCCGCGCGCCGGCCCTCGTGCAGACGGGCTTCCGCTTCGCCACACTGAACTTCAACGCCGATGGCACGGCCCTGCAAACGGCGGCCCTGCTGCCGGCCAGCGACCCGCTGGCGCGCAGCTTCGGCGCGCAACAGCTGAAACCGGAAAAATCGACCAACGTCTCGCTGGGCCTGGCCTGGAAACCGGCCGCCGCCACCAGCGTGACGGTAGATGCCTACGTGATCCGCATCCGCGACCGCATCACGCGCTCGAGCGACTTGCAAAGCGACACCGTCACGGCCTACCTGGCCGCCAATAACCGCAGCGACATCCAGTCCGTGGCCTACCTGGCCAATTTGCTCGACACGCGGACCAAAGGCCTGGACGTGGTGCTGAACCACGACCTGACGTTCACCTCAGGCAAGCTGAACCTGAATGCGGCGCTGAACCTGAACAAGACCAGCCTCGACAAGGTGCACCAGAGTTCCGCCGCGCTATCCAATATCGATCCAAGTCTGACCCTGCTGACGGAGACGAGTTTGTTCCGCATCAAACATGCGTCACCCGCCAGCAAATTGATCCTCGGTGCCGACTGGCAAGCGGCCGGCTGGGGTGTGCAGGCGCGCGCCACGCGCTTTGGCGAGCTGAAAGATTTTTCCTACGACAGCGATGCCCCCCTGATCGATGGCATCCCCGCGCAACGCTTCGGCGCCGTCTGGTCGCTGGACCTGGAGGGTCAGTTAAAACTGAGCAAGCAGCTGACCCTGAGCGTGGGCGGCAACAACATCCTCGACCGCTATCCGCAGCGCGTACGGGAAACGAATAACGCCACGTATGGCGGCGCCCTGCCCTACAATTTCATCAACCCCATCGGCGTGAACGGCGCGTACTTTTACGCCAAGCTGAACTACACCTTCTAACGCCACGGAAAGAACCCATGATCCTCAAGAAAATCTCCCACCTCGTCGCCGGCGCCTGCCTGAGCGCCCTCCTGCTGTCGTCCGCCCAGGCTGCCGCGCCGCTGGTACTGATGACGGACTTCGGCACGGCCGACGGCGCCGTGTCAGCCATGCATGGCGTCGCCTATGGCGTCGATCCGCAGCTGACCATTTCGGACCTGACGCACCAGATTCCCGACTACGACATCTGGCTGGGCGCCTACCGCTTGTACCAGACGGCCAATTACTGGCCGCAAGGCACGGTGTTTGTTTCCGTCATCGATCCGGGCGTGGGCACGACGCGCAAGTCGGTGGTGCTGAAAACCAAGGGCGGGCGCTACTTCGTGGGGCCGGACAATGGCCTGTTCACCCTGATCGCCGAACGCGACGGCGTGGCCGAACTGCGCGAAATCGATGAAAAGGTCAATCGCCTGGCGGGCTCCGCCGAGTCGTACACCTTCCATGGCCGCGACGTGTACGCGTATGTGGGCGCGCGCCTGGCATCGGGCGCCATCACGTATGAACAGGTAGGCCCGCAATTGCCGAGCGAATCAGTAGTCAAGATTGCGTATCAAAAGCCTGTGCGCGACGGCAATACCATCCGTGGCATCGTGCCCGTACTCGACGTCAAGTATGGCAATGTGTGGACGAATATCCCGAAATCGCTGCTCGACGAATTGCAGGTGAAACTGCATGATCCGCTGCAAGTGCGCATCTTGCACAAGGGCAAGCAAGTGGCCAAGGTGACGGCGCCATTCGAACACACATTTGGCGGCGTCGCCAAGGGCAAGCCGCTGGTCTACCTGAACAGCCTGCTCGACGTGGCTGTTGCCATCAGCCAGGGTGACTTTGCTGCCAAGCACCACGTCGAGTCGGGCGTGGATTGGGAAGTGGAAGTCAGCAAGGTCCCTGGCGCCAAATAAACCACCCGAACACGGCCAGGGCATCCTGTCCTGGCCCATCTCGTATCCCATGCGGGTTTGCGCTACGTCAAACGCAGCGCTCTCCCCGCCTCCGCCAGCACCACGCCTGTGCAAGTCCGGTGAACCTGTACCGGCCCACCTACTCTAATCCTTGCAAGCGATGCCAGCCTTGTTCCAGATACGCAATCTGGCAAGGCATGCGTTTCCACGACAGTCTTACACTGAAAAGGAACAATCATGACGGCTCCACTCCTGACCACCAGCAAGCTCGTCCTTGGTAGCGCCATCGTCTGCGCGTTGCTGGGCGGTTGCAACAAACGCAATGACACCAGCACCACCGCCACGCCCGCCGCCACCGCGCCGACAACGCCGCCCGCCACCAGCGGCACGTCCGGCACCACGGGCACGACCAACCCGGACACGCCAGCCGCCACACCTGGCATGACACCAGGCACCACCACCAATCCCGATGGCACTACCACGCCACCCTCGACCACGCCGCCTCAAAATGGCACGACACCAGGAACAGGCACAGGCACTACGTCGCCACCACGCAACAGCTAGCCCCCTAGCCAGACGAGCAGGCAAAAAAAGAGCCTTCCGAGGAAGGCTCTTGAAATACCACTGCGCAGCGTGAGCTGGCCTTGGCCCGGTATTACTTTTGCAGGCTGACCGACGCTGCTTTCGGCGTGCGGCGTCCCATCAGGAACAGCACGGCCTTTTTCAGCATGCGGTAGACGAAACGCACCAGCAGCAAGGTCAGTACGCACTCGACCAGGGTCAGGATCATGGCCACGGCGACGGGCATGCGCGCGGCGCGGCGGTGGAACTTGGCCACGGCGCCATCGCGGGCGATTTCGATGCTGTCATAGAAGGTCGGCACGACCAGCAAGGTCAAAATCGTCGAGGTGATGGTGCCGCCGATGATGGCGATCGCCAATGGACGGTAGAACTCGCCGCCCTCGCCCAGGCCCAGTGCCACGGGGAACATGCCGGCGATCAGCGCAAACGTCGTCATCAGGATGGGGCGCAGACGCATGCGGCCTGCATACATCAGCGCATCTTCGCGGCCATGGCCCTCTTCCTCGCGCTTGCGCGCCGCGTCCAGCAGCAGGATGGCGTTCTTGGCGACCAGGCCCATCAGCATGATGATACCGATAAAGCTCATCAGGTTGAGGGTGTTGTTCGTGATCACCAGCGCCACCACCACGCCGATCAAACTGAGCGGCAAGGACATCATCACGGCCACGGGCGCCGTGAAGGAACCGAATTGCATGACCAGGATCAAATACATCAGGCCGATACCCATCACCAGCGCGATCAGCATTTCCGTGAACAACTCTTGCTGGTCCTGGCCGGCGCCACCGAGTGCCAGGCCGTAGCCGGGCGGGAAGTCGATGGAGTTGGCCAGCTTCATGGCGTCGCTCGTCACTTCGCCATTCGAGCGGCCTTGCGCATTGGCCGATACGGTAATCGTGCGCTTGCCATTCTTGTGCTCGATGCCGGACGGGCCCTTGCCCATGGTAATGGTGGCGATCTGGTCGAGCGGCACCATTTGCGACGTGCCCGTCACGCTGATCGGCAGGCGCTCGATGTTTTCCGATGCCACACGGTCGTCAGGGTGCAGACGGACGGCCACGTCGCGCGTTTCGCCCGTCGGATCGACCCAGTCGCCCACTTCCACGCCGGCAAACGCCACGCGCAACGATTGCGCCGCGTCATTGACGGAAATGCCCATCGAGTTGGCCAGGCCACGGTTGAGCTCGATCTGCAGCTCATTCTTCGGGTCTTGCTCGGACAAGCCCACATCGACGGCGCCAGGAATGGCGCGCAGCTTGTCCATATAGGCATTCGTGATTTCCATGAGCTTGCGCGAATCGGGACCCGTGAACTCCACCTGGATCGGCTTTTGCGAACCATTGCTCAAGTCATCCTGCACCACGTATTCGGCACCGACCAGGCGTGACATCTTCTCGCGCAGCTCGACCGCGATTTCCTTGGCCGAACGCTTGCGGGTGTTGCGCTTGCCGATATCGACATACACGCGTCCGCCGCCCGCATTGATGGAGCTGTTGGTGTCCTTGGTTTCAGGCAAGGAACGCGCCAGCACGGCCGCCGCTTCCAGTTTCAGGCGCGAATACTCGATGCTGCTTGACGATGGCGTGCGCACATTGATCATCAAGTTGCCCGAATCGGATGCCGGCAAGAAACTCGTGCCGCCATGCGTAGCGTGCAGAACAATTGCGCCCACCAGGCTGCCGAAGGCGATGACGGCCATCCAGCGGCGGTGATGCAGGGCCCAGGCGATCACGCGGCCATAGCGGTCGGCCTGATGGTCGAACCAGTGGTTGAATTTTTCCAGCACGCGGCCGATACCTTTTTTCGGCGCCGAGTGTTCCTCGACCGGGTCGCCCCAGTAGGCCGACAGCATCGGGTCGAGCGTAAACGAGATGCCCAGGCTGACGAGCACCGAACACGTCACCGTCAAGGCAAACGGACGGAACCATTCGCCGGAGATACCGGGCATGAAGGCCACGGGAATGAAGACGGCGATGATGGAGAAGGTCGTGGCGGCCACGGCCATACCGATCTCGGCCGTGCCTTCCAGCGCGGCCGTGCGGCGATCCTTGCCCATCTGCATGTGGCGCACGATGTTTTCACGCACCACGATGGCGTCATCGATCAGCACGCCAATGGCCAGCGACAGGCCCAGCAAGGTCATGAAGTTCAGGGTAAAGCCGCACAGCCACACGGCAATGAAGGCGGCAATCACGGACGTCGGCAGGCTCAGTGCCGTAATCAGGGTGGAACGCCACGAGTTCAGGAAGGCGTAGACGACGAAGATCGTCAGCACGGCGCCCAGCACCAGCGATTCGATCACGTTGTTCAAGCTATGCTGGGCGTTTTCGCCGCCGTCGCGCGTCACTTGCAGGATCGTGCCTTTCGGCAAGGTCTTGTTGATTTCCGCCACCATGTCGCGGATCTTGTTGGCCACACTGACGGTGGAGGCGTCGCGCACGCGGGTGATCGAAATGCCCACGTTAGGCTTGCCGCTGCGCATGCTCAGGCTGTTGACTTCGGCAAAGCCATCTTCGATGGTGGCCACTTGCGCCAGGCGCACGATTTCCTCGCCGCGGCGCTTGATCACCACTTTCTCGAAGTCGCTTGGCGACTCGATGCGGCCCACGAGGCGGATGCTTTTCTCGTCCAGGGTGCCGCGCACCTTGCCCACCGGGGCATTCGTGTTCTGGTTGCGCAAGGCGGTGACGACATCGCTGACGGAAACATTGTATTCGCGCAACTTTTCCGCCCGCAGCAGCACGGACAGTTCGCGCTTGAGCGATCCGCCCACGTTGACCAGCGCCACGCCATCGACGGTGCGGAAGCGGTCCGACAGCACGTCTTCGGCCAGGCGCGAAATTTCCGCATGGCTTTGCGTATTCGACGACAGCGCCAGCTGCATGATCGGCTCGGCCGCCGGGTCGATGCGCTGCAAGATGGGCTCGCGCATTTCCGTCGGCAACTTGTAGCGCACGGCGGCAATCGCATTGCGGATATTGTCGGACGCTTCGATCAAATTGGTATTGAAGGAAAACTTCAGGAAGATGCTGGCTGAACCTTCATTCGAATCGCTGTTGACTTCGGTCACGCCGGAAATACTTTGCAGCGACTTTTCCAGGCGGTTCACCACTTCGCGCTCGACCGTATCGGGCGAGGCGCCAGGGTAAGGAATACTGACGACGATGAAGGGCACTTCGACATCCGGGTTCTGGTTGACGCGCAATTTCTTGAGCGCCAGCAAGCCGACGCACATCATGGCCAGGATCAGGACGATGGTGGCGGTGGGCCGCTTGATACTGAAATCGGAAAGGAACATGGCTTAGTTTCCTTTACCGGCAACGGCGGTGCTGCTGCTGGCCACGGCGGCGGCTGGCACGGCCTTGGCGGCCGTCAATTCCACTTTCTGACCATCCTTGAAGGTGGAACCGGGCGTGCGCAGCACGGTGTCGCCACTGGCCAGGCCGCTTTGCACTTCCCACTGGCCCGTGCGCACGTCGCGCGCACCGATGTGCAATGTGACTTTATGCAAAGCCTTGTCCTTGACTTTCCACGTGTACGTGACGTCGCCCGCCTTTACCAGGGCCGAGTCGGGGATCATCAGCGCGCTGACGGTTTCCGTCTCGATGCGCCCTTCCGCATACAGGCCGGCCACGCGCGGCTGTTCCTTGTCGTTGAAATCGACCAGCACGGCCACCTGGCGCGTGACGGCATTGGCGGCCGGATCGACGCGGCGCACCTTGCCCGCAAAATCCTGGCCTGGATAACCATTGATGCGGAACAGCACGGGCTGGCCCACCTTGACGACGCCGATCTTGTCGGCCGACACCAGGCCTTCGAGGCGCATGCTGGTTGGATCGATGACCTTGATCAATTCCTTGCCGATTTGCGCCGTATCGCCATTCGATACCTTGCGCTCGCTCACGATGCCATCGAACGGCGCACGCACGAGGGTGCGCTGCAACTGCTGGCGGGCTTGCACGGCGCGGCTTTTCGCGGCGGACAAATCGCTTTGCGCATTATTGCGGCGAATTTCCGCGTCTTCCAGCGCCTGCGTCGACGTCATGCCCGAAGCGCGCAGGGTTTTCATGCGCTGGAACATGCGTTCGGACTGCTCCAGCACCTGGCTGGCGGCACGGCTGGCTTCCTCGGCCGAATTGAGGCTGTCGCGGATGGACGTTTCATCCAGGCGCACCAGCACGTCGCCCCGCTTGACGACTTCACCGTTTTCCTTCAGTACCTGGAGCACTACGGCCGATACTTCGGCGCGCAAGTCCGCGTTGCGCTCAGGCTGCACGGAACCGGTGATGACAGGCCCCGACGCCAGCGCATTGCTCTGGATGGTCAACAGGTCTTCCGGGGATACCAGCAAATTGACGGCAGCGCCCGCCTGTTCCTTGGCATTCTTGCCGCCCTTGCCGGGATCTTTGGACTCTTTGCCGCAGGCGGCCAGGGCAGAAGCGATTGCCAGAACAAACAGGGTTTTGCGCAACATGGGTAATTCTCCGGATAGATAGCACCACTACCGTTCCTGCTGCCCGGATAGGGCTGCAAGCGATAGCAAGCATAATATTTTTATTAAAACCACAAGCGCCAAAGTATCCATGAGCGCGTCCGGGCATGTCAATCGGCGGCTTCCTGTAATGCTTTAATGAATGGATGAAACGTAGTTTTTACGCCCTGAAACGCAAAACCCCGCCTTGAAGCGGGGTTTTGCGTTTCAGGGGAAGCGAACTTAGCGGGCAAACACGGTGTTGATCAGGAAACCGATGGCCACGCCCGTGCACAGGCCGCCGGCGATTTCCACCAGGGTATGACCCATACGCTCGCGCAAGGTCTTGTGCGCGGGGCTGGCAGCTTCCCCGGCCAGGCGGTTGATGGCCGCCGCCTGCTTGCCCACGTGCTGGCGCAGGCTGTTGGCGTCGATGATGACGATGAAGGCCAAGGTCACGGCCACGCCAAAGGCGGGATGGCCTATGCCTTCGCGCAAGGCGATCAGGGTTGCCATGCTGGAAACAACGGCACTATGGTTGCTGGGAAAGCCGCCATTGCCGACCAGGCCGAACGCCCATTGCCGCGTGCGGACACTGTTGATCAGGAATTTGATCGGTCCGACCAGGATCCAGGCGATCAGGGGCGTGACGAGGTAAGCGATATCCACGGGGTATTCCTTCTTATATATATGTAGAGAATGTGTCAGGGGCTGCGGCAGCCAGACAAGCGCGCCGCAATTATCGCAGATCAGCCGCGCCAGCAGAACTGTCTATCGCCGACCTATAAAACGCCGCCCCCGGCGGCAACTAATATAAAATCATGGCATATACAACAATTGACGTATATCAACACTGAGTGCGGCGCGCACAGCGGCGCGGATAATCAAACGTCTTTCACACTTGCAACGGGGTACTCATGCGGCATTTCAGAATTTCCTTTTTAGTCACTTTTATCCTGATGGCGGTGTCAGGCTGGTGGGGTTACAGCCATGGCGGCATGCCAGGCATGATCCAGGCGCTGTGGATCACGGGCGTACTGGGCATCATGGAAGTATCGCTGTCGTTCGACAATGCCGTGGTAAATGCCTCGGTCTTGCGTCACTGGAATGAATTCTGGCAAAAACTGTTCTTGACGGTCGGTATCCTCGTGGCCGTCTTCGGCATGCGGTTGCTGTTTCCACTGGTCATCGTTTCCGTCGCTACGGGCCTGGGCCTGGTCGACGTGTGGACCATGGCCACCACGACGCCCGATGTGTACGCCAAGCACCTGACGGACAACCATGCGCAAGTGGCGGCCTTCGGTGGCGCCTTCCTGCTGCTGGTGTTCCTGAACTTCCTGTTCGACGATGAAAAAGAGTTGCACTGGCTGGGCTGGGCCGAGGAAAAAGTCAATGCGCTGGGCACCGAAAGCCTGGCCGTTCTGATCACCATGGGTGCCGTGGCCGCCTGCGTGGCAATGGGTCCCGTGGACGAAAAGTATAGCGTGCTCGCGTCTGGCATCGTCGGCATCGCCGTCTACATCGGCGTGAACTGGATCAGCGGCTTGCTGGAAGAAGGCGAACCGGACTTGCAGGATGACGACGAGGAAGGCGCCGCGCCAGCCAGGAACGGCAATGGCGACCTCGTGAAAACGGTGGCGCGCGGCAGCATCGGCGGCTTCCTGTACCTGGAAGTGCTGGATGCCTCGTTCAGCTTTGACGGCGTGATCGGCGCGTTCGCCATCACCAACGACGTGGTCATCATCATGCTGGGCCTGGCCATCGGCGCCATGTTCGTGCGCTCGATGACGGTGTACCTGGTGCACAAGGGCACCCTGGACGAATTCGTCTACCTCGAGCACGGCGCCCATTATGCGATCGGCATCCTCGCCTTGATCATGCTGGCGTCCGTCAAGTACCATATTCCGGAGTGGTTCACGGGCCTGTCGGGCGTGGCCTTCATCCTGGTCTCGCTGTGGTCATCCTTGCGTTATCGCAAACGGCACGCGGCACAAGCTTGAAATCGGGGGTTCCGCCCCCAATTGAGAGAGTAATGGCACGAGCGCCTGGCGCTCATCCCATGAAGGAATGTTTGCACTTAATTACTAAAGGAGCACCACATGGCAATCAGTTTGCAAAAAGGCGGCAACGTCAACCTGAGCAAGGAAGCACCAAACCTGAAGAAGATCATCGTCGGCCTCGGCTGGGATCCTCGTTCGACGGACGGCGCCACCTTCGACCTTGACGGTAGCGCGTTTCTCCTGAAAAGCGACGGCAAAGTCCGTGGCGACTCTGACTTCATCTTCTACAACAACCTGAAGTCGACCGACGGTTCCGTCGTGCACACGGGTGACAACACGACGGGCGAAGGCGAAGGCGACGATGAGCGCATCGAAATCGACCTGACCCGCGTGCCAGCCGACATCGACCGCATCAGCATCACCGTCACCATTCACGACGCCGACGCGCGCCGCCAGAACTTCGGCATGGTGTCGAAAGCCTTCATCCGCTGCCTGAACGCGGAAGGCGAAAAAGAAATCGCCCGCTACGACCTGTCCGAAGACAGCTCGACGGAAACGGCGATGATCTTTGGCGAAATCTACCGCTACAACGGCGAATGGAAGTTCAAGGCCATCGGCCAGGGCTTCAACGGCGGCCTGGGCCCTCTGGCCCGTTCCTTCGGTGTGAATGCCTAAACGTTTTATGCGCTAAACACAGCCGCCTGGACGTACTCAGGCGGCTTTTTTTTGGAGATTTATCATGCCAGTATTTAGTGTCACGGGCGACGTCGATCCTTTCCTCCACGTCAGCATGAAGCAGGGCGAAACCATCTATTGCGAATCCGATGCGATGGTGATGATGGAAACGGCGCTGGACTTGAAAGGCAAGATGACGGGCGGTTTGGGCAGCGCCATCATGCGCCGCTTTGCGAATGGCGAGTCGTTCTTCCAGCAGCACATCGAAGCGGTGCGCGGCAGCGGCGACTGCCTGCTCTCGCCGACCCTGCCGGGTGCCATCGAAGTGGTCGACGTGGGCGCGCGCCAGTACCTGCTCAACGACGGCGCCTTTGTCGCCGCCACTGCGGGCACGGAAATGAAGGTGCGCACGCAAAGCATCGGCAACGCGCTGTTCGCCCAGTCGGGCGGTTTCTTCGTCATGGAGACGGCCGGCACGGGGCAGGTGGTGGTGTCGGGCTTCGGCTCCATGTTCCAGCTCGACGTCGAGCCGGGCAAGGACGTCGTGATCGACAATTCCCACGTGGTCTGCTGGGACAACAGCCTGAAATACGAGATTTCCGTGACCACGGGCGGCGGCGCCAGCGGCGGCGGCATCGGCGGTTTCCTCGGCAATATCGTCAATAGCGTGACCAGCGGCGAAGGCATCGTGCTGCGCTTTTCCGGCTCGGGCAAGGTGTTCATCTGCTCGCGCAACCGCGATGCATTCTTAAAATGGACAGCCAGCGGCAAAGCTAGTTAGAGGCACCTGACCAAACCTACTGCGCGTCGGCATAGGCGGCCTGCGATGCTCACCGTACTTGAGTACGGTTGCGCTTCTCGGCCACCTCTTCCTTCCGCTCGCTACGGTTTTGTCAGGCGCTGTTAGTTTGCTGCTCAACGTTGTAGTTCAAAAAAATCTAAGGCCAGGTTAAGTCTGGCCGTTTAGAATCCCCGCGCGCACCTGCGCGCGGCTTCCCCTATTTCCACCCGGTCCCCGTACATGCAAAGAGTCTGGTTCAACAAAACATTTTCCTCGGTCGGCACGGCCATGCGCCTGATCCGCGAGGCCGATATGGCCGCGACAAGCGGTGCGCCCCGCTATCACCTCGTGAGCAGCAATACGAACGCGCACGCGGCCGCCTTCCTGTCGGCCCACGAATACGCGGTCGAACCGTCGGGCCTGACGGGCCTCAATTATGTCGAGTGGTGCCTGGAATTTTGCCGCGAACGCAACATCACGATTTTCTGGCCCGGCAAGGAAGCGGGCCTGATCGGCAGCGCCAGCGCGCGCTTCGCCGCCATCGGCACGCGCGTGCTCAGCGTGGCCAGCGAAGAGACGCTGACCCTGATGCACGACAAGGCGCGCTTCTGCGACGGCCTCGATCTGTCCATGGCGCGCCCGGCCGACTACCGCGCCGTGACGACCATCACGGAATACGACGCCGCCTACGCCGAACTGCGCCCGCTGCATCGCAAGCTGTGCATCAAGCCGTCCGAATCCGTGTATGCCCTGGGCTTTGCCATTCTCGATGAAGAGCGTTCGAGCGCCCAGCTGTTGCTGGCCGGCGCCGCCTACCAGATCAATGCGCAGGAGCTGCGCAATGGCCTCGCGCAAATGGCATCGTTCAAGACCCTGCTGCTGATGGAATACCTTGACGGCCACGAATACAGCGCCGACTGCGTCGCCGACCAGGGCAAGCTCATTTGCGCCGTGCCGCGCAAGAAGCTGCACGGGGGCGGCAGCGGTCAGCTGATCGAGCTGCGCGCCGACTTGCTGGCGGCCTGCGGCAAACTGGCGCGCGACTACCGCCTGAATGGCGTCTTCAACGTCCAGTTCCGCGAAGGCGCGAACGGCCTGGCTTTGTTGGAAATCAACCCGCGCATGTCGGGAGGCATCGGCATGGCTTGCGCGGCCGGCCCCAACCTGCCCTACCTGGCGCTGGCCGGCTTCGACCAGGGCTTTGACAAGCTCACCGTGCCCGCCATCCACGAAGGCATGCGCGTGGGCGAAGCCGCCTACGCCGTGGAGCTGCCATGAACGTCGTCAAGCAGCAGATGCCCACGGGCGAGCTGACCCTCAAAGTGGACGAGGCGCGCTTTCCGCTGGACTGGCTGATCGGCTTTGCCGCGCGCGCCAACGCCAAACGGGGCTTCCTGTTCCTGTCCAAGGTGCTGGGCAAGCACTGGCCCGTCACGCCGCGCGCCATGCAAACCATCCACGACGACCTGGCCGCGCAGATCCCCCCCAGCCTGCCCGGTCCCGTCGTCTTCATCGCCATGGCGGAAACGGCCGTCGGCCTGGGCCAGGGCGTGTTCGAGGCGTGGCTGCGCGCCAATCCGAACGGCAAGGCCCTGTTTTTGCACAGCTCGCGCTACCGCGTGGGCAGCGTGCCTTTCTTCGAATTCGAGGAATCGCACAGCCACGCGCCGCGCCAGTTTCTGCATTTGTCGGACGCTGCCAGCGCGCTGTTTTCCACCGCCCGCAGCCTGGTGCTGATCGACGATGAAGCGTCGACCGGAAACACCTTCGCCAACCTGGTGCAAGTGTGCCGCGCGCGCTATCCGCAGCTGGAAAAGCTGCACCTGGGCGTGATCACCAATTTCATGGGCCAGGCCGCCAACGCGGGCTTGAGTGAGCGTTTCGGCCTGCCCACCAGCATAGGCGCAGCCTTGTCCGGCCACTACGCCTTCCAGGCCGGCGCTGCGCCTGCTCCCGTGGCGGCCAGCGCGCAGCGTTTCGAGGCGAATGCGGAACGGGGCGCCAGCCCGGCGTTCGGCCGCATCGGCGTGGGACGCGCCTTGACGCCGCCGCAAGGCCTGGCGGTGCAGCTGGCGCAGGAAATCGGCGCCGGCGACTCCGTGCTGGTGCTGGGCACTGGCGAATTCATGCACCCGTCGTTCCTGCTGGCGCGCGAACTCGAAGCGCTGGGCAAGAACGTCGTGGTGCAGTCGACCACGCGCTCGCCGATCCTGTCATGGGGCTCCGTCAGCCACATCGTCAACTGCGACGACAACTACGGCGAAGGCATCGCAAATTACCTGTACAACGTGGCGCCTGGCCAGTACCAGCACGTTTTCATCTGCCATGAAACCCCGGCCAGCCCGGCCCTCATGCAACTCGCCGGCCAGTTGAATGGCCGCCTGTTCCACTTTCAGTCAGAGACCAAAATTGAAGAAATTCCTGTTTGTTGATCTGGACGACACACTGTTCCAGACCCCTAAGAAATGCCCCGGCGAGACCGATTTGCAAGCGGCCGCGTATTTGAAAAATGGCGATGCCTGCTCGTTTACGACGGCGCGCCAGCGCGCCTTCTTTGAGTTTGCGCAAAGCGGCATGACCCTGATCCCCGCCACGGCGAGAAATGGCGACGCCTTCCGCCGCGTCGACCTGCCGTTCACCAGCTACAGCGTGCTCGATTACGGCGGCATCGTGCTGCAGCCGGGCGGCGCGCTCGACGCGGGCTGGCTGTCCCTGATGCAGAACGACATGCAGACGGCCTTGCCCGGTCTGCGGGACGCCATGCGCATCATCGACGATTTCCAGGTCAAGACGGGCATGCCCTCGCGCGCGCGCCTGATCGAGGACTACAACACGCCGTTCTACATCGTCGTCAAGGACCATGAAGCGCGCGGCGAACGCCTGGCCGACATCGAAGAACAAGCGCTGCAGCAGTGGATCGCCACCGAAGGCGCCGACTACTTCATCCACCGCAATGGCAACAACCTGGCCGTGCTGCCGAAGACCTTGAACAAGGCGCGCGCCGTCGCCTACCTGCGCGCGGAACTGGAAGCCGAACATGGCCCCATCGTCAGCTTCGGCATGGGCGACAGCCGCTCGGACGCGCGCTTCATGGCCGC
Source organism: Janthinobacterium sp. GMG1 (assembly GCF_034427795.1). Taxonomy (NCBI): domain Bacteria; kingdom Pseudomonadati; phylum Pseudomonadota; class Betaproteobacteria; order Burkholderiales; family Oxalobacteraceae; genus Janthinobacterium; species Janthinobacterium sp. GMG1. The sequence goes on along the minus strand of NZ_JAXQNT010000014.1, from coordinate 49,214 downwards.
CTGCGACTACGCCATCATCCCCAACGGCACCCAGCTGGCGGCACTCACGGTGGCGGCGCTATGACCGACGGCAAGCAGCACTTCAGCGGCAGCTACCGCCAGGAAGACGTGGAGTTTCTGCTGACGCCCATGGCGCTTGAACCGATCCTCGACCTGGCCGAAAAAGAGCGCCTGATCCAGTCGGGCCAGCGCCACTACAGCGAAATGCTGTCGCCAGAGTCCTTGCCCTCGCCCGCCTACCTGGCCCTCTTCCAGAGCGCGTTCGCGGCCAACCGGCTGCAAATGGCGCGCGACTGCCTGCGCCTGGCGGCCCTGATCGCGGCGCGCCGCACGGGCCCCATCACGCTGGTGTCGCTGGCGCGCGCCGGCACGCCCGTGGGCGTCATCCTGGGCCACCTGCTGCGCCAGGTGTTCCAGCGCGAGTGCAGCCATTATTCCGTCTCCATCATCCGCGACCGCGGCATCGACGCGAATGCCCTGCACCACATCCTGGCGCACGGCCATGCGGCCGACTCCATCGTCTTCGTCGACGGCTGGACGGGCAAGGGCGTGATTTCGCGCGAACTGCGCCAGACGGTCAACGACTTCAATGCGGCGCATGGCACGGCGATCGACGGCGGCCTGTTCGTGCTGTCCGACCTGGCCGGCACGGCCGCCTGCGCCGCCTCGGCCAGCGACTACCTGATCCCGTCGAGCATCTTGAATGCCACCGTCTCGGGCCTGGTCAGCCGCTCCGTGCTCAATGATGCCATCGGCCCGGACGACTTCCATGGCTGCGTGTACTACGCGCAGTTCGAAGCGCACGACCAGTCGCGCGCTTTCGCCGACGGCCTGGTGGCAGACGCCGTGGCGATTGCCGCCAGCAGCGGCATCCCGCTGGCCGAAGCGAGCGATGCGCCAGCCATGGCGGCCCGCTCGCAAGCCTACATGGCCGCCGCGCAGCAGGAATACGGCATCAGCGACATCAATCTGATCAAGCCAGGCATCGGCGAAGCGACGCGCGTACTGCTGCGCCGCGTGCCCGAGCGCCTGATCGTGCGCGACACGAATGCGCCGGACGTGGCACATTTGCTGCTTCTGGCGCAGGAAAAAGCCATACCCGTCACAGTAGAACCGGCGCTGCCTTACCAGGCGGTCGCCCTAATCAGGAGCGCAGTCGATGGATAACAACTCCCTACATCCACAAAGTGAGCATAAGGCGGCGCTGGGCGCCTCCATGTATGTGCCGACCACGCACAAGGACTTGCTGGCGATCGCCAATGGCGACAAATTCAGCCATTTGCGTTCGGTCATACTTTGCACCGAAGACGCCATCGCGGAACGCGACCTCAGTTACGCGCTGTTCAATTTGTCGCTGGCGCTGCAAAACATGTGCGACGAATCGGATACCTTGCGCTTCGTGCGCGTGCGTAATCTCGAGGTGCTGGCGCGCGTGCTGGGCATGCCCGGTGCCGACAAATTGAGCGGCTTCGTGCTGCCGAAATCCACGCGCCACAACTTCGCCGCGTATTTCGAGCTGGTGCGCCACACGCATCACTTGCTGATGCCGACGCTGGAAACGGCGGAAGTGTTCGACGACGAAGAAATGAAGCAGTTCCGCATCATGCTGTCCGAGCCGGAAGTGCGGCGCCGCATCCTGGCCCTGCGCATTGGCGGCAACGATCTGTTGGCCCTGCTGGGACTGCGCCGCCCTACCAGCGGCACCATCTATCAAACGCCGCTGGGCCAGGTCATCGGCCGCCTGGTGACGATCTTCAAGCCGCACGGCTTCCAGCTGACGGCGCCCGTCTTCGAGCACCTGTCGCAGGGCAGCTGGCTCGATGCCGAAGTGGCGCAGGACATGGCGCACGGCATGATCGCCAAGACAGCCATCCACCCGGACCAGGTGCCGCAGATCGAGCGCCACTACCAGGTTGCGCAGTCGGACATCGAACTGGCGCTGCGCATCATCGACCCGGACAGCCCGGCCGTGTTCCGCATGCAGGAATCGATGTGCGAAGTGGCGACCCATTCCAGCTGGGCGCAGCGCATCATCGAGCAGGCGCGCCTGTTCGGCATCCGCCATGCGGCCGACACGGCTCCGGCGCACGTACCGACTACCTCATTGACTCAACTCTCAAGCGACGAAGGGATTGCACGACCATGACCAATTTCACACGCGGACAAAAAGGCAAACTGGCGGACCTGGGCTTGAATGGCCCGTTTGCCGTCACGCTCGATATCGTTTCGGGTTCGATGGAAGTGGATGTCAGTTGCTTCGGCGTCGATGCGGCCGGCAAGCTGTCGGACGACCGCTACATGGTCTTCTTCAACCAGAAAAGCGCGCCGGACAACGCCATCACGGTGGACTTGAACGGTCCCCGCTCCACCTTCCAGGTCGACCTGGCCCGCCTGCCCGCCTCGATCGACAAGCTGGTGTTCACGGCGGCGACGGAACAGGGCAGCATGCGCGCACTGGGCAACTCCAGCATGGCGCTGGGCCAGGCAGCCACGTTCGCCTTCACGGGCAATGACTTCCAGGACGAAAAAGCCGTCATCATCGGCGAACTGTATCGCCGCGACGGCAGCTGGCGTTTCGGCGCCGTGGGCCAGGGCTTCGCCGGCGGCCTGGCGGCGCTGCTGAAGCACTTCGGCGGCAGCGAGGCGGCGCAATCGGCTCCTGCCCCTGCACCGATTCCCGTCCCCACGCCAGCGGCCCCGCCGCCGGCGAATAAAATCTCGCTGTCGAAAATTCGCCTGGAAAAACGGGGCGACAAGATTTCGCTCGACAAGCGCGACAGCGGCGGCTATGGCCGCATCCGGGTCAACCTGAACTGGAATCAGAACGCGTCGCAAGGCCAGGCGCCCGCCTCGAAGCTGGACACGGGCTTCCTCGGCAAGCTGTTCAACAAACCGGCCGGCCGTTCGGGCGGCATCGACCTCGATATCGGCTGCCTGTTCGAAATGAGCGGCGGGGCCAAGAGCGCCGTGCAGGCGCTGGGCAACAGCTGGGGCGCCTACGACCGTCCGCCGTATATCCACCTGGAAGGCGACGACCGCACGGGCAGCATCAGCAGCGGCGAAAACATCTTCATCAACGGCACCCATTTCGACCAGATCAAGCGCGTGCTCGTCTACGCCTTCATCTACGAAGGCGTGCCGAACTGGGCCGCCACCGATGGCGTCGTGACGATCGAAATTCCCGGTCAGCCGACCGTGGAAGTACGCCTCGACAGCGACAGCCAGCACGCCATGTGCGCCATCGCTATGCTGGAAAACCACGGCGGCAACCTGCAGGTGACAAAATTGGTGGAATACTTCGGCGGCCAAGGTAAAATCACGGCGCACCAGGCCATGGACGAAAGATATAACTTTGGTCTGAACTGGAAAGCCGGCCGCAAGGACTGATCCTTTTACCTAAACAACCCTACCATGACCCCTACGACCAAAAAAGTCACCTTCGCCTTCGCCATCTTCCTCGTGGCCGGCTTCCTGCTGCTGGCAGCCTACACGTGGATGGCCCTCAGCTTCTCGTACTCGGAAGGCGAACGGGCGGGCTACCTGCAAAAGTTCTCCAAGCGGGGCTGGATTTGCAAGACATGGGAAGGTGAATTGCTGCTGACCGCGCTGCCGGGCACCATCCCGGAAAAATTCCAGTTCAGCGTGCGCGATGAAGAGGTGGCCAAGCAACTGTCGGCCGCCGCCGGCAAGCGCATCCTCGTCACCTACAGCCAGCACAAGGGCGTGCCCACGCAATGCTTCGGCGAGACGGAATATTTTGCCGATAAGGTCGTATTGAGCCAGTAATACCTCCATTCCAGCCAGTCCAGCAGTCCCGCGCCGGCCAGCCATTCCAGGCCGGCGCCTCACACATTCTCACTTTTCTTATACACTAGTGACGAGTTCTGGCCAATACAGCTTACAAATGTAGCCAATGTGCAAGATTCTTGCACAATCGCATGATCCCCGCCAGACGACCTTTAGCGTGTATTCACCTGTCACTGGAACCGTCATGCGCCTGCCATTCACCATCCTGGCCCTGCTGGCCGCCTCGCTCCCCCTTTCCGCCCAGGCACAGGACTTGTCCGGCATGGCCGGCGCCCTGAAAGTCAATTCGACCAATGAGCGCACCTTTGTGGCCGCCGTCAGCTACACCCAGCCGGTGGGCAACTACAGCGCCGTCAGCCTGTCGTATATCAACGAAGGGCACCCGGAAGACCACCACCGCGACGGCATGGCGGGCCAGGTCTGGCTGCGCACGAAAAAAGTGGAGCAAGGCCTGATGCTGGGCGCCGGCGTGGGCCGCTACTTCTTCTTCGACACGGCCAGGACGGACGACGGCCTCCACAACTTCGACAATGACCATGGCTGGGGTTCCATCGTCAGCCTGCAGGCGCGCTGGCAGTTCGACAACCGCTGGTATGCGCAAGCACAGCTCAACCGTATCAAGCCCGATGGCAAGGACAACACCACGCACCTGTTGATCGGCGCCGGCTACCGCTATGATGGGGTGCCGGGCGCCAAGCTGCACTTGCAGAACTGGGCGTACGACGACACCTTGACTTTATCGACCGGCCACACCATCGTCAACAGCTTGCGCTCCGAGTCCTCGCGCCCGTTCACCCTCGAATACCGGCGCGCGGCGGGAAAATACGTGGACTGGACGGTCAGCGCGCTCGATGAAGGCAGCACGGTGCTGGCGCACCGGCGCGGCGCGGCGGCCCAGCTGTGGCTGATCCGCTCGCTCAATGAAAAGGTGGAATTCGGCATGGGCGCCGGCCCGTACGTGGCCTGGGACGGCCGCGACACCCAGGGCCACGACACGCGCCTGACAGGCTTGCTGTCAGCCGTGGCCCGCTACCACGTCAACCGCCGCTGGGTGGCGCAAGTGGCGTGGAACCGCGTGGTAACGGATTACCACCGCGATGCGGATGTGTTGCTGGTGGGCGTGGGCAGGAAGTTTTGAGGGAAACGTAAAGGCTTGCTCTTCCGCTAAAGTAACGATACCGGACAAAACCGTAGCGAGCGGCAGTGATTTGTGGCCGAGAAGCGCAACCGTACTCTAGTACGGTGAGCATCGCCGGGCGCAAAGCGCGCAGCGCAGTAGGTTTGGTTCGGTATCCAGCTCAGCGCGAACGCCAGACGGCGCCAGCGTCATTCGGCTGCGTTAACCGCTCGATCACTTCACGCGTCAAACTGGCCGAGCTGACTTGTTCTGCTTTCGCCCGGGCGGCGGTCAGGGAACTGGAAAACGCGCTTTGCGGCTGCTCCAGGCTGGCGCGCAAGGCGGCCAGTTCACGCTCTTGCTGCTGCGCGCGCGCCGTTTCCAGGTCCAGCAATTGTTGCTTGGCGATGGCCATCGCGCGTGTCGTCTCGGCCGCCTTGCGCTGCAGGGCGGCATGGGCCTGCGCACTGGCCAGCAAGGCTTGCTGCGCGGCGAGCTTCTCGCTGGCGGCCTGCTGCGCGGCCAGTTCCAGCTGCTCGCGCTGGCGCATGGCGTCGAGCGCCTGCTGTTCCATGGCGGCGCGCGCTTCGGCTGACGCCGTGGCCTGCTTTTCCACTTCCAGGCGGCCGGCGATGGCTTGCGAGGCGCGTTCTTCGGCGCTGCTGGTCTGGCGCTGCTGCACCAGTTTTTGCGCGATCAGGGCCAGCGACTCGCGCTCGGCCGCGACGAAATCGCGCTCGGACGCCAGCAGCGCATCTGCCGCTTGCGCCTTGGATTCTTCCACTCGGGCGCGCTCGCTATGCACCTGTCCCAGCTCCACGGCCAGGCGCGCCTGCGCCTGCACGGCTTGCGCTGCAGCCGCTTTCTGTTCGCCTTCGACCAGCGCCTGGTCCATCAAAATACGGATGGCGTCCGCTTCCTTTTGCGCAACTTCCCGCAAGGCCTGTTCGGCCGCCTGCTGGCCGCGCAGCAGTTCCGCTTGCGCGCCTTCGGCGGCGATCCGTTCCTGCGCTGCGTTGCACGCCAGCGCTTCCGCTTCCAGTTTTTCTTTCAAGGCGGCGATGGCGGCTTGTTCGGCGGCCAGGCGCTCCTGCTCCGCCTGCAGCAGCTGCTCTGCCTGCCGGGCCTTTTCCTGCGCCAGTTGCGATGCCTGTTCCTGCGTGGCCAAGGTCGCCTTGCCGGCATCGACTTCGGCCTGCTCGGCCGCATTCTGGCTGGCGGCCAGTTCCGCCGCCTGGCGCGCCAGTTCGGCCCGTTCATGCGCCAGGCTGGCGGCGCGCTGCTGCTCTTCCAGTTCGCGCGCTGCCGCAACGGCGGCTGCCTGTTCGGCCGCTTCGCGTGCCTTGGTCTGTTCCAGTGCGGCCGTTTCCGCTTCCAGCTTGGCGTGGCCGGCGATTTCCGCATCCTGTTCAGCCGTCACACGGGCCAGCGCCACGGCGCGCAACTGGCGGTCCACCTCGATGCGCGCTTCGGTGGCGGCAAGGATGCGCACGTCGGCATCGCGGCGTGCCTGCGCGCTGGCCACGGCGACCATTTCCAGGCGCTCGCGGTGGATGGCCGCGTCGCGCAATTCCTTTTCCGTCTGCAGGCGCAGACGCAGGGACTGCGCCGCATGGCGTTCTGATTCCGCCTGCGCCAGCGCGATGGCTTCGCGTTCCTGCTCCAGGTGCGCCAGCGCGCGCGCTTCTTCCAGGGCGCGCACTTCGGCGGCGGCGCGGTTGAAGGCCGATTCCAGCGCGATCTGGTCGGCGCGCTCGCGCTGCACTGTCAAGTCCAGCGCTTCGCTTTCCGCTTCGGCCAGCATCTGCGCCGTCTGGCGCGCACCGTGGGCATGGCGCTCGCGTTCACGCGCCAGCACGGCGACTCGTGCGTCAGCCGAGGCGATGCCCACCATTTCTTCCTTGGCCGCCTGCACGGCGGCGACGCGCTCGACGGCCTGCAGGCGCGCCTGCTCCGTCTGCACCTGCAATTCCTCGGCGGCGCGGGCGGCCTGCTCGGCCAGTTCCGACTGCACGGCCACTTGCTCGCTGGCGCGCAAGCGGCTTTCCTGTTCCGCGCGCGAACGCTGTTCGGCGGCCAGGCGGATTTCATTGTCGGACTCCACGCGGGCGCGCAGTTCGGCCGTCTCCTGCTTGACGGCTTCCAGGCGGGCCACGCTGGCTTGCGCGGCGGCGCGCATGGTGTCGAGACGTTCGCGGTTGGCGGCGATCGCTTCTTCGGCTGCCTGCGCATTTTGCTGTGCGGCGGCGGCGGCGGCCGCGTCGATGGCGGCGCGGTCCTCGGCCAGCGAGCGCACGCGCGCCTCGGCCAGCGCGCGGCTTTCGGCGGCGCAGGTGGCCTTCGCTTCCGCTTCCACGCGGGCAATCGCCTCGTGGATGGCTTTCAATTCCATTTTCTGGCGTTCGGCGGCGGGCGCCCTGGCATCGGCTTCGGCTGCCGGCTCGGCTTGAGGTTCGGCGTGCAATTCAGGCGTGATGGTGACAGCTGGCGCCTCGGCCTTGCGCTCCAGGTCCTTGAAATCATGCAGCGAGACCATGCTGTCCTGGTCGAACTCGTCGTCGGCGGAATACGCGACGGTGAGGGAGGCGGCCTGGCGCTGATTTTGCTGTGCTTGCATGATTTCTCGCTTATTCGGGTGAATTCCGTTGCTTATGGGAATTTATTACCACCATTATCGAACAGGCATGCACAAATCAGCACGGCAAGAAGAGCGCCTTTTACCACGCTTTTCGGACGTTTAGGTCAAATGGGCCACAATGGCGCTTCGTCCATCAGCGCCACCTGCTCCCTGAGTTCAAGGATGCGGTCCTGCCAGTAGCGTTGCGTATTGAACCACGGGAAGGCGACGGGGAAAGCGGGGTCGTCCCAGCGGCGCGCCAGCCAGGCTGAATAATGGATCAGGCGCAGGGTGCGCAGCGCTTCGACCAGGTACAGCTGGCGCGGGTCGAAATCGCAAAAATCCTCATAGCCGGCCAGGATGTCGCTCATCTGGCGCACCATGTCGCCCCGCTCGCCCGACAGCATCATCCACAGGTCCTGGATGGCCGGGCCCATGCGGCTGTCGTCGAAATCGACGAAATGGGGGCCGGCATCCGTCCACAGCACGTTGCCGCCATGGCAATCGCCATGCGTGCGCAGCATGGCCACGTCGCCCGCGCGGTCATAGCAGCGCTTGACGCCGTCGAGCGCCTGCTGCGCCACGCTGGAATACGCGGCCAGCAGTTCGGGCGGCAAAAAATTACCCTCCAGCAAGAATTCGCGCGGCTCGACGCCAAACGTCTGGTGGTCGAGCGCCGGCCGCTCCTTGTAGGTGGACAGCGCGCCGACGGCGTGGATGCGGCCGATGAAGCGCCCTATCCATTCCAGGGTCGCCGGGTCGTCCAGCTCGGGCGCGCGGCCGCCGTGGCGGGGGAAGACGGCAAAGCGGAAGCCCTGGTATTGGTGCAGGGTGCTGCCATGGATTTCCAGCGCCGGCACCACCTGGATTTCGCGCTCGACCAGCTCGGACACGAACGCGTGTTCTTCCAGGATGGCCGTATCGCTCCAGCGCGCGGGACGATAAAACTTGGCCACCAGGGGCGCGCTGTCTTCGATGCCCACCTGGTAGACGCGGTTTTCATAGCTGTTCAGGGCCAGCAGACGGCCATCGCCGCGCAGTCCCACGCTATCGAGCGCGTCGAGCACGCAATCGGGGCTCAGGGCGGAAAAGGGATGGACGGGCCGGTCGTCCTCGTGCGGCTGGTTTTCATTGTGCATAAGCGACATTGTAAGGCGCACGCGGGCCGCCGGTGCAAACACTTCGGCGGCAAGCCGCAGCAAAGCGTATACTGGCGCCTTACATTCAAGAAAAGAGCAAGCCATGCAACTCGAACAACCACTATCAGAAAAAGAATTCGACGAATTAGACCAATTCCTGTTGTCGGAGCGCTGCTCCGAGGACGCGATGACCATGGATATGCTGCACGGCTATCTGACGGCCGTCGCCATCGGCCCGGAACCGATCATGCCGGCCGAATGGTTGCCGCGCGTGTGGGGCGAAGATGCCGAAGATGCGCCAAAATTCAAGAACAGCAAGGAAGAAGAACGCATCGTCAACCTGATCATGCGCTTCATGAATGAAGTGCTGGTGACGTTTGAAGTAGCACCGAAAGAATTCGAAGCCCTGTTCGTCGAGCACGACTACGAAGGCCAGACCCTGATCGACGCCGAAGCCTGGTGCTGGGGCTTCTGGGACGGCATGGAACTGCGTCCCGGCTCGTGGAATGAAATCTGGGATTCCGAAGTGGCCGAGCTGATGCAGCCAATCTACCTGCTGGGTGCCGACGAAATCAAGGAAGAAGAACTGAAACTGGTGGAAGACCCGGTCAAGGCGCACAAGCTGGCGCAGGAACTGGAAGCGAACCTGCCGGCCATCCACCGTTTCTGGGTACCGCGCCGCAAGGCACCGGTGCAAACCATGAAGCGCGAAGAGCCAAAAGTGGGCCGCAACGACGACTGCCCTTGCGGCAGCGGCAAGAAGTTCAAGAAATGCTGCGGCGCCGAGCCGGCAGCAGAGTAATACGCGAATAGGTAACTAGTCACTGAAACGCCGGGCACCGTCCCGGCGTTTTGCATTTGCGCGTCCCCGATTGCATCCGCCCCGGCACTTCGCCTATAATTGCGAATAATTCTTATTTGCATTACTGCCGCATGGCAGCCGAACTCCTGGAGGCATCCATGCCGCTGGCCCATCCCCTATCCACTGCAGACACCCCGGTGCAGACGCTGTATGGCGAGCACCATGGCTGGCTGCTGGGCTGGCTGCGCAAAAAGCTGAACAACCAGCACCAGGCTGCCGACCTCACGCACGACACCTTCGCACGCCTGCTGGGCGCACCCGCACCAAGCAGCCCCGGCGCGCTGGCGCTGCGCTCGCCGCGCGCCTACCTGACCACCATCGCGCGCGGCCTGATGATCGACAGCTTCCGCCGCGCCGACCTGGAGCAAGCCTACCTGACCGATCTGGCGGCCCTGCCGCCGGCGCTGCATCCCTCGCCCGAAGAACGGCTGCTGGCGCTGCAGACGCTCGAAGCGGTGGGTCGCATGCTCGACGCCATGACGCCCAAAACCCGCCAGGTCTGGCTGCTGAGCCGCCTCGATGGACTGGCGCATGCCGACATCGCCGCGCAAATGAAAATCTCGGTGCCGCGCGTGCGGCAATACCTGGCCAATGCCGCGCGCCTGGCCTATCAGCTGCAATTTGGCGAGGCGCGCTGACATGCATGCCCATGCTCCCGTACCAGCCAGTGTGCTGGACCAGGCGATCGCCTGGCAGTTGTTGCTCGGTTCAGGCACGGCCAGCGCAGCGGACCGGCACGGCTTGCAAACCTGGCTGGAACAGGCGGCGGAGCATGCGCAGGCCTGGCGGCAGCTGGGGCAAATCGACCAGCACCTGGCGCCGGCCACCCGCACGCTGTTGCTCAAGCGCGGCAAACGGCGCCTGGCGCAGCCCGCGCGCGTGGCAGCAGCGACAGCGCTCGCGGTCATGCTGACGATCATGCTGGCCGCCGGCATCGGCAGCATCCATCACGTGCAACCGCTGGATCTGCTGGCCGACTACCGTACGGGCACGGGCGAGCGCCGCAGCGTGCTGCTGCCCGACGGGAGCGTGCTGCACCTCAATACCGGCAGCGCCGTGGACCTGGCATTCGACAGCCACGAACGCGGCGTGATGCTGCGCAGCGGCGAGATCGCCATCGATACGAGCCATGGCGGCAACGACAGCGGGCGTCCCTTTATCGTGCATACGCCGGATGGCAGTTTGCGCGCGCTGGGCACCAGCTTCATCGTGCGCCGCCTCGACGAGGGCGGCACGCGCCTGACGGTGACGCGCTTTTCCGTCGCCGCCCGTCCGACCAGCTGCGCGCCGCAGCCGCAAGTGCCGTGCGCCCAGGAGCGCATCGTGCGCCAGGGGGAAACCGTGCGCCTGCACGACGGCGTGGTCGGCTTGCCCGCCCCGGCCGACGGCAATGCCGACGCCTGGAAAGACGGCATGCTGGTGGTGGAGAACCAGCCGCTGGGCGCCGTGGTGGCCGAAATCGCCCGCTATCACCACGGCTACCTGCACGTGACGCCCGAGGCGGCGCGCCTGCGCGTGAGCGGCGCCCTGCCCCTGGGCGACAGCGGCGCCGCGCTGCTGGCCTTGAGCGCGGCCGTGCCGGTGGAAGTGTCGACCACTGCCCGCTGGTGGAGCACGGTGCGCCTGCGGCGTGAAGACAAATAAAAGTCATCTTGCCCCTCTCACTTTCGCGGTCTGGCACGGCAAGGAAGGGAAGCCCCATCTTTTTCCCTTTTTCAGGAGTCGCGCCGTGTCCTTGCCCTTTCCGTTTCACCCCCTGTTTACCGCCGCCCTCGTGGCGAGCAGCGCCGCCGTACTGGCGCCCCTGTCCGCCCTGGCGCAACACCGTGACGCCGCCCAAGCCGTGCAGGAGTACGACATCCCCGCCGGTGCGCTGGCCGCCAGCCTGAATACAATCGCGCGCCAGGCCGGCGTGGTGCTGACCATGGACGCCACCCTGGCGGCCAAGCGCAGCGCCGCCCCCGTGCGCGGCCGCTACGATGCGGCGCAAGCGCTGCGGCTGGCGCTGGCCGGCAGCGGCCTGGAACTGCTGCGTACCGAGGCGGGTGGCTATACGCTGCGCGCCGCCCTGGCCACGCCTGCCGGTGCGCGCGACGCCGTCATGCCCGAAGTGAGCGTCAGCGGCGCGCAGGACGACGCCCTGCCCGGCGCCTATGCGGGCGGGCAGATCGCGCGCGGCAGCCGCCTGGGCGTGCTGGGCACGCGCGACGTGATGGACACGCCGTTTGCCGCCACCAGCTACACGGAAGAACTGCTGCGCAACCAGCAGGCGCGCAGCCTGGGCGACGTGCTGGCCAACGACCCGTCGATCGCCAGCGGCTGGCCGCGCGACAGCTATATCGACCAGCCCCACGTGCGCGGCTTCAATGTGCTGGCCGAGGACATCAGCTACGGCGGCCTGTTCGGCGTGGCGCCAGCCACCAAGATCCCCATGGAAACGCTGGAAAGAGTGGAGGTGCTGAAGGGCACCTCGGCCTTCCTGGCCGGCATCGCGCCCGGCGGCAGCATCGGTGCCATCATCAACCTGGTGCCCAAGCGCGCGGGCGACGCGCCGCTCACGCGCCTGACGGGCAGCTACGATTCGCGCGCGCAGTTCGGCGCCCATCTGGACGTGGGCCGCCGCTTCGGCGACAACAGGCAGTTCGGCGTGCGCGCCAATGCCGTGTACCGCGACGGCGAAACGGCGCTGAAGGGCAGCGACAAGACCATGGGCACGGCCAGCCTGGGACTCGACTACCGGGGCGGCGCCCTGCGCGCCTCGCTCGATCTCGGCTACGACCACCTCGACATGCGGCGTGGCGGCTGGTGGTACTTCCTCGATTCGAACGGCTTCGACATCCCCAAGCCACCGACGCGCAACACCACGCAACGATGGAACTACGCCAAATCGACCACCGAATTCGGCATGGCCAGGATCGAATACGATCTCGCGCCCGGATTGACGGCCTACGCCGCGCTGGGCGCCCAGCATGCGCAGCAGGACAAACTGTCGCCCGAACCCATCATCGGCAACAGCGCAGGCGACTTTACCGAATACTTTTCATCGCGCCCTTCGCTGACCAAGTCGCGCTCCGGTGAAGCGGGTTTGCGCGGCGTGCTCAGGACGGGCGCCCTGACGCATGAACTGCACGCGGGCGCCAGCGGCACGTGGCAAAAAATCTACAGCGCGCGCGAATACAACGGAGAACTCAACTCCAATCTGTATGCGCCCGTGTTTGTCGATGCACCGGTATTTACCAGCCGCCTGAGCGCGCTGCCGCTGACGTCGCAGAGCACGCTGACCAGCTTTGCCATCGCCGACACCATCACCATGCTGGACGGCCGCTTGCAACTGATGGGCGGCGCGCGCCACCAGCGCGTCGATGTGGCCAGCTACCGCAACGGCGTAAAAACGGCCTACGACAAGAGCGCGCTGACGCCAGGCGTGGGCATCGTCTTCAAGCCCGTCGCCAACGTGTCGCTGTACGCCAACAGCATGCAGGCGCTGAACAAGGGCCCGGTGGCGCCCGACATGGCAAGGAACGCCGGCGAAATCTTCTCTCCCTATAAAAGCCGCCAGTACGAGGCGGGGGTGAAGATCGACACGGGCGACTACCTGACCACCGTCAGCGTCTTTCAGGTCAAGCAGCCGAATGGCCAGCTCGACACCGCCAGCATGGTGTACGGCCTGTTTGGCGAACAGCGCAACCGGGGCCTGGAAGCGTCCATCGTCGGCGAACCCGTCAAGGGCTGGCGCGTGATGGCCGGCGCCATGCTGCTCGACGCCGTGCTGACGGCCACCCCGCAAGGCAAGTCTGACGGTGACAAGGCGCCCGGCATCTCCAGGCTGAATGTCAATCTCGGCTCGGAGTGGGATGCGCCGTTCGCGCCCGGCCTGACGCTGACGGGCAGGATCACGCATGCCGGCTCGCAGTATGCCGGCTCGGGCAACCTGCAGCAGATCCCCGCCTGGTCCATCCTCGACCTGGGCGCGCGCTACACGCTGCGGCTGCAAGACATGCGTCCGGTGGTGCTGCGGGCTAACCTGGACAATGTGTTCGACCGCCGCTACTGGGCCTCGGCAGCGGGCGTGGGCGGCGGCTGGCTGAACGTGGGCAGCCCGCGCAGCGCGCGTTTCTCGGCGCAGGTGGATTTCTGAAGGAGAGATCCGGCGCTATAATCGGCGCATGAAACTTCCCGACCTGAACCTGCTCGTCGCCCTCGACATCCTGCTCGAGGAAGGCAGCGCCGTGGCCGCCGCGCGGCGCATGCATTTGAGCGCGCCGGCCATGAGCCGCACCCTGGCGCGCATCCGCGACGCCATCGGCGACCCCGTCTTCGTGCGCTCCGGGCGCGGCCTGGCGCCCACGCCGCGCGCGCTGGAATTGCGCGAGCAGGTGCGCGGCGTGGTGGAGCAGGCGCACGCCATCTTCACCTCGGGCCGCGAAGTGGACCTGCGCACCCTGGAACGCACCTTCAGCCTGTGCGCCAACGACGTGTTTGTCGGCGCCTACGGCGGCAAGCTGCGCGACCTGCTGGCCGTGCACGCGCCACACACGGTGCTGCGCTTCGTGCCCGAAGGCGATGGCGCCACGGAAAACGACGCCCTGCACGCGGGCCGCGTCGACCTGTACATCAGCGCGCGGCGCGCCTTTGCGCCCGACATCAAGCTGCAGCAGCTGTTTACCAGCGGCTTTGTCGGCATCGCCCGCAGCGACCACCCGATCTTCGACGGCCCCATCAACCTCGACAGCTTTACCGAGTACGAACATATCAGCGTCTCGCGGCGCGGCCTGGCGCGCGGCCCCTTCGATACGGCCCTGGCCGAGCGGGGCTACACGCGCCGGGTTTCGCTGATCAGCCCCAACTTCCAGTCCGCCATCTTCGCCGTGGCCGATTCGCGCCTGCTGCTGCCGCTGATGCCCACGCCGCTGCTGGCCATCGTCGAGCGCCTGGGCTTGAGGCTGCGCACCTTCCAGCTGCCGATTCCCGTCGACAGCGTGGAAGTCTTCCAGGCCTGGCACCCGCGCCTCGACCACGACCATGCGCACCGCTGGCTGCGCCGCATGATCAAGGAGCTGTGCGGCAGCGCGCTGCCAGAGGAATAAATCATTGCGCCAGACGCAATTCAAACTTCATCAATGATCAATTTTCATAATATTTAACGCTACCTATACTGCGTGGACTGATCCTCATCCACGGAGTCCCCTGTGTCTGCTGTACCCCTTCCCGGCGCCGCCCCCGCGGCCGCCCCTTCCCCTCCTGCCGCCGCCCCACCTGTTTTTGGCCTGCGCCTGGCCACGGGCCTGGCTGGCGTGCTGCTGGCCGTGCTGGTGTCCGGCCTGAATGAAAACATCACCAAGGTCGCGCTGGCCGACATTCGCGGCGCCATGGGCATTTCTCGCGACGACGCCAGCTGGCTCGTCGCCCTGTATGCGGCCGCCTCGGTGTCGGCCATGGCGTTCGCGCCGTGGTGCTCCGTCACCTTTTCGCTGCGCCGGCTGACGGCCGCCGCCATCATCGTCTGCATGGCGGCCGGCCTGCTATGCCCGTTTGCGCCGAACCTGTCCGTGCTGATGTTCCTGCGCGTGGTGCAGGGCACGGCAGGCGGCGCCCTGCCGCCCATGCTGATGACGGTGGCGCTGCGCTTCCTGCCGCCGAACATCAAGCTGTATGGCCTGGGCGGCTATGCGCTGAGCGCCACTTTCGGTCCCAGCCTGGGCACGCCGCTGGCCGCCTTCTGGACCGAGTACCTGGGCTGGCAATGGGCCTTCTGGCAAGTCGTCCCGGGCAGCATCGTCGCCCTGCTGATGGTGTCCTGGGGCTTGCCGCAAGACCCGCTACGCCTCGAGCGCTTGCGCCAGTTCAACTGGCGCGGCCTGCTGCTTGGCCTGCCCGCCATCAGCATGCTGGTGGTCGGCTTGCTGCAGGGCGAACGCCTGGCGTGGTTCGCCTCGCCGCTGATCTGCGTGCTGCTGGGCGGCGGCACCGTGCTGCTGGTGCTGTTCTTCATCAACGAGTGGTCGCATCCGCTGCCGTTCTTCAAGCTGCAGCTGCTGTCGCGGCGTAATCTCAGCCACGCCCTGCTGACCCTGGGCGGCGTGCTGTTCGTGCTGCTGGCCGTGATCCTGATTCCCTCGTCCTACCTGGCGCAGGTGCACGCCTACCGCCCGCTGCAAACGGCGCCCGTGATGCTGATGGTGGCGCTGCCGCAGTTGATCGCCCTGCCGCTGGTGGCCGCCCTGTGCAACATCCGCGCCGTCGACTGCCGCTGGGTGCTGGCCATCGGCCTGGCCCTGCTGGCCCTGTCCTGCGTGCTCGGCGCGCGCATGTCGCCGGACTGGATACGCACGCATTTCTACCTGCTGCAAGCGGTGCAGATTTTTGCGCAACCGATGGCCGTGATTCCCTTGCTGCTGCTGGCCACCACGGGCCTGGCGCCGCAGGATGGCCCGTTCGCCTCGGCCTGGTTCAACACCATCAAGGGCATGTCGGCCGTCGTCGCCACCGGCGTGCTCGATGCGCTGATCACGCGCCGCAACCATTTTCATTCGACGGTGCTCAGCGAACGCCTGGGCAACCTGCCAGCCGGCGTGGACATGGCGGGAATTGCGCAGCGCATGCATGCGCAAGTCGTCACCCTGACTTCGTCCGACCTGTACCTCACCGTGGCCGCCATCGCGCTGGCCATGATTGTGATCATTCCCATCCTGCCGACGCGCGTCTATCCGCCGCGCGCAGCCTGATTTCTATTTTCACGAAAGAGCTTCACCATGCAAACACCCATACTGCGCTCGCGCGCCTTTCTTCTCGGCCTGGCCCTGCTGGCCTGCGCCCTCGCCTTTTGCGCCTGGCAACTGCTGTTCGCCCGTGGCGACGAACAAGCCACCGACGACGCCTTTGTCAGCGCCGACTACACCGTGCTTTCCCCCAAGGTGGGCGGCATCGTGCGGGAAGTGCTGGTGGAAGACAACCAGACTGTCAAGGCGGGTCAGCTGCTGGCGCGCATCGACGACCGCGACTACCAGGCCGCCGCCGCCTCGGCCCGTGCCGAGGTAGCCGGCGCCGAAGCGCAACTGGCGAATGCCCGCGCCACCTTGCAGCGCCAGCAATCGGTGATCGAACAAGCCAGCACCCTGGTCGACGCCAACCAGGCGGAAGACAAACTGGCGCAGCAGGAACTGGCCCGGTCAACGCACCTGGCCGGCCAGGGCGCGGGCAGCGTGCAGAACGCGCAGCAGGCGCAATCGCGCTTCGACGTGAGCCGCGCGCGCCTGGCGCAAAACCGCGCCGCCCTCGTCGCCACCCGCAAGCAGACGGAAATTTTGCAAGCGCAGCAAGGCGCGGCCGAAGCGGCCTTGCTGCGCGCCCGCGCCAGCCTGCAACGGGCCGAACTGGATCTGTCGCATACACAACTGCACGCCCCCATCGACGGCATCGTGGGACGCCGCGCCGTGCGCGTCGGCGCCCTGGTCGCTCCTGGCGCCAGCTTGATGGCCGTGGTGCCCCTGAACCGCAGCTTTGTCGTCGCCAACCTGCAGGAAACCCAGCTGACCCACGTGCGCCAGGGCCAGCGCGCCAGCATCGCCGTCGACGCCTATCCGGGCGTGCTCCTGCACGGCACCGTGCACAGTATCGCGCCCGCCACGGGCGTGACGTTCGCCGCCATCGCGCCGGAAAACGCCACCGGCAACTTCACCAAGGTGGTACAGCGCATCCCCGTCAGGATCGCGCTCGATCCGGGCCAGGATGGCGACGCCCGCCTGCGCGTGGGCATGTCGGCCGAAGTGCGCATCGATACGGCCATGCGCCGTCAACAGCTGCAACAGGTGAGCGCGCGATGAAAGCACTGATCTTTATCACGGCCCTGGGCCTGGCCGGCTGCGGCAGCGTCGGCACCGATTTCCAGCGCCAGCACCATGATCTGGGACAGCAATGGCGCCAGGTGGAAGATGCCCGTTTCGCCGCAAGCCAGGATGGCGCCATCGAGCAGCGCTGGTGGGACAGCTTTGGCGATACCACCCTGTCGTCACTGCTGCAGCGCGCCGCCGGCGCCAACCTCGACGTGCTGGCGGCCGCCAGCCGGCTGGAACAAAGCCGCGCCGCGCGCGGCGTCATCGGCGCCGCGCAAGGCCCGTCGCTGGGTGCGAATGGCAGCTATGGCCGCGCGCGCAACAGCGAGCAGGGCTTGAGCGACCCGTCGCGTAACAATGGCCAGGCCGCCTACAGCCTGTGGCAAAGCAATCTCGATGCGGCCTGGGAGCTGGACCTGTGGGGCCGCGTGCGACGAGAAGTGGAAGTGGCCGACGCGCGCGTCGACATGGCAGTGGAAACGCAGCGCGGCGTGCTGCTGGCCGTGCTGGCCGAAACGGCGCGCGACTACATCGAGCTGCGCGGCGCGCAGCAGACCCTGGCCATCACGCAGCAACTGCTCGATATCGCCCGCCATACATTGAACCTGACGCGCATCCGCCTGCGCGAAGGCGCGGCGACGCGGCTCGACGAGGCCGAGGCGGCGGCCCACGTGGCCACCATCGAAGCGCGCCTGCCGCCGCTGCAGCAGCGCGAAGCGCGCCTGGGCAATGCCCTCGCCCTCTTGCTGGCGCTGCCGCCGCAAGCCTTGCGGGCGGAGCTGGCGGCGGGCAAGGACATTCCCGCCATGACCATGCAAGTGCAGCTGGGCGTGCCCAGCAGCCTGGCCGAGCGGCGACCCGACATCCGCCGCGCCGAAGCGCAGCTGCACGCGGCAACGGCCGCCATCGGCGTGGCGCAAGGCGATTTTTATCCGCGCATCACGCTCTCGGGCAGCATCGGCCTGCAAGCGATGCAACTGTCCGACATCGGCTGGGACGCCAAACGCTTTGCCTTCGGTCCGGGCTTCAGCGTGCCCCTGTTCGATGGCGGCCGCCTGCGCGGCAATCTGCAATTGCGCGAGGCGCAGCAGCAGGAAGCGGCCATCGCCTACCGCCAGACCGTGCTGGCCGCCTGGCACGAAGTGGAAGATGCGCTGTCTGGCTACCAGGCCAACGCCCGCCGCCAGGCCAGCCTCGATGAAGCCGTCAAACAGGGACGCCGCGCGTTGGGCAGCGCGGAACTGCAGTACCGCCAGGGCGGCACGGACCTGATCAACGTGCTGCACGTGCAAAACACCTTATTGAACAACGAAGCGGCGCTGGTCGACAGCCGCGCCACCGCTTCGCTGTCGCTGGTCCAGGTCTACAAGGCGCTGGGCGGCGGCTGGCAAGCCTTTTCAACCACCTCGCAAGGAAGCACGCCATGAAACCGAATCCCGCACACTTTTCCATCCACGACGTCAGCGACTTTCCCATCGTGCGCTTTCGTCCTGAAACTGCCGTCACCGGCTATGCCCCGCTGTGGGAAAACGACATGGACGCCCTGCTACGCCACGGTGTACCGTTCGTCATGCTGTTCGAAGAGGAACGCCGCGATGAAGCGCACATCGACCGCAAGCGGCGCGGCCTGTGGCTCAAGCACAACAAGGTGGCGCTGGCCACCCTTTGCCGAGGCCTCGTGTCGATCGAGGCGGATGCGGAACGGCGCGCGCGCCTGCAGGCGATGGCAGCCGGCGCCATGAAAGCGTTCGGCATCCTGCAGGAAGTGGCGGCCACGCGCGAACAGGCCGAGGCCCTGATGGTGTGGCTGCTGGGCAGCGGCCAGATGGCGCGGCCGCGCGCGGCGGACGTGTGGTGAATAAGTGAATAAATGAGTGAATAAGTGAGTCGGTCAGGCGGCCCTGCGCACCGCGCTTCTGGCAGGGATGACGCACACGTCGCCATCGCTGCTGGTGGCCGTCGTCAGGGCGATGCCGTACAGCGCAGCCAGGGCCGGCACGGCGCCGGCATCGCTGGCGATATCGGCCACCAGCTGGCCCGAACGCACCAGCAGCAGCCGGTCAAAACCCAGCAAGGCGTGATTGATGTCGTGCAGGATGGCGATGACGGCGTGTCCGCGCGCGGTGCAAAACTGCTGCAGGCTATCGAGCAGATCGAACTGCAGGCCGGGATCGAGCGCCGCCAGCGGTTCGTCGACGAGTATCAAGCCATCTTTGACATCCCACATCTGCGCGAAGATGCGCGCCAGTTGCACCCTGGCCTGCTCGCCACCGGACAAGGTGTCCAGGCGGCGCCCCAGCAAATGCCCGGCGTGCGCCTGGGCGGCCGCGTCCTGCACGATCTGCCCCAGTTGCGGGTCGACCAGGCGCGCCACTCTTCCCAGGCCGATCACCAGCTCGCACTGCAATCCGAAGGCCACGTGCGAGCCTTGCGGCAGCACGGCGCGGCACCGCGCCAGGTCGGCCAGCGGCCACTGCGCCAGGGGATGGCCGGCAAGCATCACCTGGCCCGCCTGCGGCTGCAGTTCGCGCGCCATCAGTTTGAGCAGAGTCGACTTGCCGGCGCCGCTGGGGCCGAGGATGGCGATGCGCTCGCCCGGCGCCACCCGCACATTGAAGGGGCCGAAATACTGCTGGCCCAGTTGGGTGGTGGCGAAGGAGAGTTCCAGCAGGGGCGTCATGTTCACCTCTAAGCGGTGCCGTGGCGGAAGCGCCGCAACAGCATCAGGAAAAATGGCCCGCCCAGCAAGGCCGTGAAAATGCCGACGGGGACTTCCGCCGGAATGGCGACCGTGCGCGCCAGGGTGTCGGCCAACAGCAGCAACAAGCCGCCGGCCAGCATGGCCAGGGGCAGCACACGGCGCTGGTCGGCCCCCAGCCAGGTGCGCACCAGATGCGGCGCGATCAGACCAATAAAACCGATGCCGCCGCACCAGGCGACGGCAAAACCCGTCAGCACGGCCACCAGCACGATCACCTGCGTGCGCAGCCGGCCCACGTCGATGCCCACGTGCAGCGCCTGCGCCTCGCCCAGCGCCAGCGCGTTCAATGAGCGCATCAGGAAGCGCGTGGCCCACAGTGCGCCGGCCAGCACCACCAGCAACGCCGCCACCTGGCGCCAGCTGCCGGCCGACAGCGAACCGAGGGTCCAGAAAGTCAGGGTGCGCAGCTGGTCATCGCTGGCCAGGTAGATGCACAGGCCCATGACGGCCACCGTGATGGCGTTCAGCGCCACGCCCGTCAGCAGCAGGCCGACGATGGAACCGGGCGTGGCCCAGCGGGCGACCCTGTCGAGCAGCACGCAAATGAGCATGGCGCCGCCAAACGCGGCCCCCGGCAACAGCCACACGCGCAGCTCGGGCGCCACGTGCAGGCTGGCGGCGAAGACGATGGTGGCCGCGCCCGCGCAGGCGGCGCCGCTGCTCACGCCAAGCAGCCCCGGATCGGCCAGCGGATTGCGAAACAGCCCTTGCGTCAGGCCGCCGGCCAGCGCCAGCGCGGCGCCGATCAGGGCGGCGAACAGGGCGCGCGGCAAACGGATATGCCACAATACATACGCGCCGCCTGACAGCGCCTCGTCGCCCGCTTGAAACGGCGCCAGCCAGTCGGCCAGCGTCACGGGCACGGCGCCCGCCTGCACGGCAATGAGCAAGCCGCACGCCAGTGCGGCGGCCAGCAAGCCGCCAGCGCCCCAGCGTGGCCAGCGCCAGGGCGTGACGGACACCAGGGAGGCCACGTTCATGCTGTCATGGCTTTGGCAAACGCGGTGTCGAGTTCCGCCAGCGCCTGCGGCATGCGCGGGCCAAAGCCCAAGAGCAGCATGGCTTCCAGCGACACGATGCGGTGCTTGCGCCCGGCCGGCGTCTGCCCCAGCCCTGGCAGTTTCAGGATGCCGTCCACGCCGCCCGACGCTTTCAAGCCCTGGTCCGTGACGAGCACGATGTCGGGCCGCGCGGCGATCACGGCTTCGGGCGTCAGCGGCTTGTAGCCGGCGAATCCACCCTGCCCGCCCATCACGTTGACGGCGCCCGCATACGCGAGCATGGCGTCGGCGCCCGTCTCGCGCCCGCCCACCATCACCTGGTTCGGCGCATGGGCGAGGATGAACAGCACGCGCACGGCTGATTGTCCCGGTGATTGGCTGCGCTGGCGCACCTTGCCCAGGGCGCCGTCCCACTGCTGCTGCAAGGCTTGCGCCAGGCGCGCGGCGGGGTCGGCACGTCCCGTGATCTGGCCCACCTGTTTGACCCGTTCGAGCAAGCCTTCGAACTTGTTATTCGCGTTCAGCACCGCCACCGGCACGCCCGCGTCGCGCACCTGGCGCAGCACCGCCGACGGTCCCGCTTCCTCGGTGGCGATCAGCTGCGTGGGCGCCAGCGACAGCACGCCCTCGGCCGACAGGGTGCGCGCGTAACCCACCTGCGGCAGCTGTTGCGCCACGGCCGGATACAGCGAGGTGGTATCGACGCCCACCAGTTCGCCCTGCGCTTCGAGCGCATAGACGATTTCCGTCAGGGCGCCGCCGACGCTGACGATGCGCCGCGCTTTCGCCACGGGTTTACCCGCGTCCGACACGGCGGCCAGCACCTGCATCGGCGCGGCCAGCGCCAGCGCGCCCGCCCCCATTTTTTTCAGCGCGATGCGGCGCGCCACGCTGGCGGCGATCATGCGGCGCATAGTTCACCCTCCTGCAGCACGCGCTCGACGACGTTGCGCCATTCGCACAGTTCATGCACGCCCGGCTTGCGTTCGCCAAAGAACATGACAATGGTGTCGCCCTTGGCGTCGAACAGCTCCACCGATGTCACCAGGCCATCGACGGTCGGCTTTTTCACCACCCAGGCGCTGGCGATATGGTCTTCGCGCAAATGCAGGTTGAAGCGCGTGTCGAGGACATTGATCCACGGCCCCATCACGGCGATCTTGTGCACCGGCCCCGAATGGATCTGGATCATGCCGGCATTGCCGACGAAGGCCATGATGGCCACCTTTTCGAGGGCGGCGTTATTGAGCAGGTCGAGCACGCAGGATTTGTCGAGCTGCTGCACGAAGCGCGGCTCGGCCAGACGCAGGCCTTGCAGGCGCGAGACCGAATATTTTTTCAGCACGGTGAAAAATTCATGCGTGTCGCGCAAGTCGGCCCAGGCGGCGCGAAAGCCGGCCACGTCGATCTGCGCGTCGGGCAGTTCGGCCGGCGGCACCGCCGCTGCCGTCACGGCGATGCCGGCCGCCTGGTCCTCGTCGGCGAAGCGCGTTACCAGCGCGTCATAGGCGGCCAGGTCGCTTTGCGGCTTGAGGAAAATCTTGTGCACGGCGTGGCCGGCCGCATCGAAAAACTGCAGACTGCGCTGCACTTCCTTTTCGCCCATCTCGCGAACGGCAAAGCCATGCGCCCACTGGCGGTAAAACACGCGCAAGTCGATGTCGCCGCCGAGCACCAGGCCCACGTGGTTGGTGTGACTAGCTTTTCGATAGACACCCGTCTTTTCATGCACGCACGAAGCGTTACGCGTGAGCGCCATGACTTCGCCCAGCGGCTCCAGCGCGGCGATGATGGCGGGCCAGTCGGCCTGCAGGCGCTCGGCGCCCAGCAAGGCGCCATCGGCCAGCGACAGGCCCGCATGCGCGGCGATCAGCTCGCCTTCGGAAATGGCCAGTTCCTCGGCGATGTCGCGGTGGCGGGCTTTCTTTTCGCGGCGCAGGCGGGCAAATTCGCTGGCGACCAGCTCGGTGTTGCAAATAGGGGGCATGCTCGTCACGGTGTCTCCTTTCAAGGCGAACACTGGCTGGCATGGGCTGGCTGGTGGTAGGGAATCTTGAAATCAATTATAAATGAGAATCATTCGCAATCAAGAGTTATTTGTGCGCGGCCAAAAAAAAGCGCCGCGACAGGAAACCCGTCGCGGCGCAAAGGAGACCGATCAATACAACCGATCAGTTCGGGAAAAAAGGTCAGGCGCTCGCTTGCACGGCCGGCATGGAGACCGGCTTGGCAGTGGGACGCTGCGCCAGCAAGACGACGGCGGCCAGCACCATGGCACCGCCCAGCAATTGCGTGCCGCTCACGGATTCCTTCAGCAAGGTCACGCCGAACGCCATCGTGATGACGGGTTCAAACGTGGAAATAATGGACGCCTTGGCCGCGCCGATTTGCGCCACGCCGGCAAAGAAGGCGGCAATCGCGATGGCCGTCGAGAACAGGGCAATGGCGCTGACGGCCAGCCAGCCCGTCGCCGTGCCCGGCAAGGACACGCCTTGCCACAAGGCAATCGCGCTGTTCGACAGGCCGGCCGTGCCCAGGATCACCACGCAGGCGGCCAATGGGTGAATATTCTCGCGGCTTTTCGACAGGCTGTTGCCAAACAGGATGTACACGGCATACACGCCGGCGGCCATCAATGCCAGCGCGATGCCGATGGGCTGGCCCTGCAGCTTGCCGCCCAGGGTGATGGCCATGCCGGCAATGGCCAGCGCCATCAGCACGAGCATGCGCCGGTCCAGCTTTTCCCAGCCCAGCGCCAGCGCGAGGATGGTGACCAGCACGGGATACACATACAGCAACATGCCGCACAGGCCGCTACTGGCATACATCAGGGCATTGAAATAGCCTTGCGACTGGGCCGTGTACATCAAGCCCATCAGCATGTAGCCGGCCAGCAGGCGGCCGCGCGGCAAGCGCCAGCCACCGAGCCATACGAGCGGCAGCAACAACATGGCGGCGATGACGAAACGCAAGGCCAGCATGGTCGACGGGTTGACCCCGGACGCATATGCCGCCTTGGCAAACACTGCGGAACTGCCGAAACCGGCGGCCGACAGCAACACCAGCGCAACAGCGCGGCGATCAGACATGCTAAACCTCTTCAATAAATCGGGTAGAACGAAGAACAAGGCGGGCTGTCCGGAGCGCCTCTGCGGGCGGTCTCGTTCCTGGCTTGGGATGCTTGCGCAAAAAATCCTGCATTAATCATATTGCGGGTCACTTCACGCAGTGACGGCATCATATTCGCTTGCGCAAAATGAAACAAACCAATATTCTTCACGGATAGGCCGAATATTACTGAGGCTCAATTCTCTTGAGAGTGCCATGTCACGTCCCTTGCCCCCACTCGCCGCCCTGCACGCCTTCGAGGCGGCCGCCCGCCATGAAGGCTTCCAGCGCGCGGGAGAAGAATTGCACGTCTCGGCCGGCGCCATCGGCCACCACGTGAAACAGCTGGAAGCGTGGCTCGGCATCGTGCTGTTCCAGCGCCTGCCGCGCGGCGTCGTGCTGACCAATGCCGGGCAGCGCTATGCGGCCTCGCTGGGGCCGATCCTCAACCAGCTGGCCGACGTCTCCGAGCAGGCGCGGCGCCAGGGCGACGACAAGGTGGTGACGGTGACGGCTACCAGCTCGCTCGTCTCGCGCTGGCTGATGCCGCGCCTGGGCCGCCTGCGCGACCGCTATCCGCAGATCGAACTGCGCGTGCTGGCCTCGATGCACCCGGTCGACCTGGCGCGCGATGGCGTGGACGTGGCCATCCGCCTGGGACCGGGCCGCTATCCGGGCCTCAAAGTGGATTTACTCATGGAAGAATGGTTTTCCGCCGTCTGCAGCCCCGATTTTCGCGCCAACGCGGCCAGCCTGCGCCAGCCCGCCGACCTGCTGCGCTATCCGCTGCTGCACGACGAGCCGGAAGTGCACCTGCCCGGCGAAATCGACTGGACGCGCTGGCTGCACAGCTGCGGCGTGCATTACAGCGGCAATAGCGGCAACAGCGGCGCGCGCTTTTCGCACACCTATCTATGCCTGGACGCGGCCGCCAGCGGCCAGGGCGTGGCCATTGCCGCCAGCCCCCTGATCGGCGACGACCTGCGCTCGGGCCGCCTGGTGCGCGTGTTCGAACACGCCGTGCGCGGACCTCACTGCTATTATCTGCTGCGCTCGCCCCAGGCGGAAACGCGGCCCCTCGTGCACGCATTCTGCGAATGGCTGATCGCCGAGGCGCGCGCCGACCAGGAAACCGTCTGGCCCACCGTGGAGACCGCATGACGAGCAGGGAACTGGCGCGCAGCGCGCAATACGTAGTCCAGCATGACTATGAACAGGCCACGGTGACGGCGGCCGATGGCCGGCAAGCCAGCGCGGGCGAATTCTATGGCGACCCGGCCGTGGCCTTGATCGACATCAATGAGCAATGGTGCGCCGTGGCGGGCGAGGGATTGGTGCTGTGCCGGATGGAGCAACCGTTCGGGCAGTGCGTGGCGTATTTTCGCGAACCTGGAGCTACCGTCTGGGTCATGGAACTACGGCAAACAGGGCCATTTGCGCTGGAGTGGCAGGATGAAGACGGCGTTTGGCACACCCTCGATTTTGACTTTGATACGATGTAACAGAACCTTCGCGACGCCTCACAAAACCGTAGCGAGCGGAAGGGAGAGGTGGCTAAGAAGCGCAACCGTATTCTAGTACGGTGAGCATCGCAGGCCGCCTATACCGACGCGCAGTAGGTTTTGTGAGGCGTTTTCAACTTACAATTTAATGAAGTGCTCGCGGTAGTACTTCAATTCCTCGATCGATTCGAGGATATCGGCCAGCGCCGTGTGCTTCTGGTGTTTCTTGAAACCGGTGGCGATTTCCGGCTTCCAGCGCTTGCACAGCTCTTTCAGTGTCGACACGTCAACATTGCGATAGTGGAAGAATGCTTCCAGCTTCGGCATGCCGCGCACCATGAAGCGGCGGTCCTGGCCAATGGTGTTGCCGCACATGGGCGACTTGCCTGCCGGCACGTATTTCTTCAGGAACGCGATCAATTCCGCTTCCGCCTGGGCTTCCGTCACGGTCGACGCTTTCACCTTGTCGATCAGGCCCGAGCGGCCGTGCGTGCCCTTGTTCCAGGCATCCATCTTGTTCAGGGTTTCATCCGACTGGTGAATCACGAACACGGGGCCTTCGGCCAGCAGGTTCAAGTGCATGTCCGTCACCACTACCGCCACCTCGATGATGCGGTCGGTATCGGGCTCCAGACCCGTCATTTCCATGTCGACCCAGACCAGGTTCATCTCATTTGGACGTGCGGGCACGGCGGGTGCGGGGGTGGATGCAGAGGTGGGTGCAGATAAGTCGGTCGCTTGTGACATAATTCTCTCTTGGCCTAATCAAACTAAATAATCAGCCATTTTCTCACAGGCACAGAATGTATTCACTCGCGTTTTCGATTTTGTTTGTATCCGTCCTCGTTTTGACCCTGGCCGTGCGCTTCTGGCTCGCTTCGCGGCAGATCCGCCACGTGCTGGCGCACCGCGCCGCCGTGCCTGCCGAGTTCGCGGAAAAGATCCCGCTGGCCGCGCACCAGAAGGCGGCCGACTACACGGTGGCGAAGACCAAGTTCGGCTTGCTGACCCTGCTGATCAACTATGCCGTGCTGATCGGCTTTACCTTGCTGGGCGGCCTGCAATGGCTGGCGCTGCACCTCAATGAATGGATGGGGCCGGGTTCGCCCATGCTGTACCAGATCGGCCTGATCGCCGCCTTTGCCGCCATTTCCGGCCTGATCGACCTGCCCTTCGATTACTACCGCCAGTTCGTGCTGGAGCAGCGCTTCGGCTTCAATACCATGGCGCGCAAGCTGTTCTTCACGGACATGCTCAAGGGCGTGGGCCTGGGCGCCGTCATCGGCCTGCCGCTGATCTGGGTCGTGCTGACCCTGATGGCCAAGTCGGGCGACTTGTGGTGGCTGTACGCCTGGTTCGTCTGGAGCGGCTTCCAGTTGCTGATGATGGTGCTGTTTCCCACCGTCATCGCCCCCCTGTTCAACAAATTCACGCCGCTGGCCGACGAAGCGCTGAAAAGCCGCATCGAAGGCTTGATGCAGCGCGTCGGATTCGCCTCGAAAGGCTTGTTCGTCATGGATGGCTCGAAGCGCAGCGCCCACGGCAATGCGTATTTCTCGGGCTTTGGCGCCAACAAGCGCATCGTTTTCTTCGACACCCTGCTGTCGCGCCTGGCGCCGCAGGAAATCGAAGCCGTGCTGGCGCATGAACTGGGCCACTTCAAGCTCAAGCATATCGTCAAGCGCATCGCCATGATGTTCGTCATCTCGCTGGGTTTCCTCGCGCTGCTGGGCTTCCTGAAGACGCAGCCATGGTTTTACGCGGGCCTGGGCGTCGACCCTGTTGCCCTGGCGCTCACTGGCCAGCCGACGGATGCGCTGGCACTGCTGCTGTTCATGCTGGCCTTGCCCGTCTTCACTTTCCTGCTGGGCCCGTTGACCTCGCTCAGCTCGCGCAAGCACGAATTCGAAGCCGACGCCTTTGCCGCCACGCACACGCAGGCGGACGACCTGGTCTCGGCGCTCGTCAAAATGTATGAAGACAATGCGTCGACCCTGACGCCCGACCCGCTGCACTCGGCCTTTTACGATAGCCACCCACCGGCCAGCGTGCGCATCCGCCACCTGAAAGGGGCTGCCACATGAATACGCCATCGACTTCGCAAGAACTGGTCCAACTGTCCTGCACGCCGCGCCAGCAGGCGCTGGGCGACACGGATATCGCCACCCTGCACGCCCTGCTGCCGCAGTGGAGCTTGCAAAACGGCAAGCTGTGCCGCGACTTCGGCTTCAAGAATTACTACCAGACCCTGGCGTTCGTGAACGCCCTGGCCTATATGACCCATACACAAGATCACCATCCGGAGCTCATCATTACTTACAAAACCTGCGCCGTGCGCTACGACACGCACTCGGTCAACCAGGGCGCCGGCGGCCTGTCCGAAAACGACTTCATCTGCGCCGCCAAGGCAGACCTCATCTACCAGAGCAGCCAGGTGGCCCCATGAGCGAAGGCAAGTTGACAGGCGTCATCATCGCCGCCCACGGCCGCCACTACCTGGCCGACGTGGACGGCGCCAAGCTGCAATGCGTGACGCGCGGCAAGAAAACCAATGTGGCCGTGGGCGACATCGTGCACCTGACGCGCACGTCCAACGACCAGGCCGTCATCGACCGCATCGAGGAACGCAAGACCCTGCTGTACCGCTCGGACCAGTACAAGTCGAAATTGCTGGCCGCCAACCTGACGCAGCTGTTCATCGTCGTGGCGACGGAACCGGGCTTTGCCGACGACCTGATCTCGCGCTCGCTGGTGGCGGCCGACGCGGCCGGCATCGAGGCGCGCATCATCCTCAACAAAACGGACGTGACCGCTTCGCTGGAACGCGCCCGCGAACGCCTGCTGCCGTATTCCTCGATGGGCTATCCCGTCGATGAAGTGTCGGCACGCGCCGAACCCGAGCACGCCGTGGCCACCCTGGCGCCGCTGCTGGCGGGCCAATCGTCCATCCTCATCGGCCAGTCGGGCATGGGCAAGTCGTCCTTGATCAACCTGCTGGTGCCGGACGCCGACATCGCCGTGCGCGAAATCTCGGCAGCGCTCGACACGGGCAAGCACACGACGACCTTTACGCGCCTGTACAAGCTCGACGAACTGGGCGCGAACAGCTCCATCATCGATTCGCCGGGCTTCCAGGAATTCGGCCTGTACCACTTGTCCGAAGGCATGCTGGAGCGGGCCTTCCGCGAATTCCAGCCGTATCTTGGCGGCTGCAAGTTCTATAACTGCCGCCACCTGATCGAGCCGCAGTGCGCCATCCTGCAAGCCTTGTCTGAAGGTAAGATCGCCAAGATGCGCCATACCCTGTACGGCCAGCTGCTGCACGAATCGGCGCAAACGCTGTATTGAACGCGCCTGGCGCCCGCCATCGGCGCGGGCGCCAAACCGACAAAAACATTACCACCACGAATTAAACAGAATTAAATTCTGTTGTTCAGCCTGCTTTCGCGCATTCATTCCAAAACCATCCATCGCCCGAATTCGCGTTTCAGCGCCGGATTCCGGCGTTTCATCGCTTTGCGCTGGCATCGCGCAGGTCCACTTGCTACCTTGGCATTGTCCCCGCCAGCGAACCTGCTGGAGACAACATTGGTCTAACTCCAACCAGCATTTTGATCACAAGGTGAAATCATGAAAGCATCGTTCTCGCGTACCCTCGCCCTTGGCAGCGCCGCCCTCGTCCTCGGCCTGTCTTGCCTCAGCGCCAGCGCGCTGGAAATCGGCGACCAGGACAAGGTCCAGGTCTCCGGCAAGGTCTACAAACTGGCCCCGCAGGAATTCAGCCAGTACGGCAATCGCTACCAGCTCGACACGGGCGATACCTTGCTGCTGCGCCAGCAAGTCAACCGCTACTTCACGCAAATCAAGGGTCAGCCCGAAATAGAACTGTTCGGCCGCGCGCCGGGCGTCTTTGAAACAGCCGGCGGCACCCGCATGGAATTTCGCAACGATGGCGACGTCATCGCCATTACCGGACTGAACAATATTCCGGGCGCCATCGCCAAGGCTGGCGAAACGGCCAGCACCGTGCACTTCGCCGGCCGCTAAGCAGGTAGCACGGCAAGCAGCGCGGCAACTGGCCGGCAAGCCATCGCCAGCCTGTCCACGGGGCGTGCATCGGCCGGCAGGGGCTGGTGCACGCCCCACCCGCTTTGCGCAGCCTGAAAGGGCGCGCGCAAAAAATACTGTCGAGTCGGCCAAACAACTGCATCCGAATGCAGCTTACAATGCGATCCAATAAGGTGTCACTGGCCGCGGGCCAACACCATCGCCTTGCAGGAGATTTCGGATGGAAATGTTCGCACTCGAACATGACATTGCACAGTGGGAAGACACACTGCGGCCATTGCGCGCCCTGGAGCGCTTGCCCTTGCTGATGCTGCTGGCCTGGCATTTGCGCCAGCGCAACTGCGCACAGGCGCTGCACCATGCGGCCGAAGCGGCGGCCTTGCTGCCCCAGGCCCAACTGCCGGACCACGCCCTGGCCATCGCGCAAGCGCGCCTGCAACTGGTACAGGCGGAAGTGGCATGGCTGCAAGGTGCGCTCGATGTGGCCGAAAACCTGGCCATGGCGGCGCACGCCATCCTGTGCGCCCACGGCGACGGCGCCGCTTGCGCCGACGCCCACTGGCTGCTGTCCTCGATTGCCGTCGACCGGGGCGACCATGCCCGCTGCGATGCCGAATTGCTGGCCGCTGCCGAACAAGCGCGCAGCGCCGGCGATGCGATGCGCGCCAGCCTGGCCGACGCGGCCACGGCGCGCTGGGCCGTGTTGCGCGATGCACCGGCCGCCCAAGCCCGCTGGGGCGCCTCCTTCCAGGCCGACGGCGCCAGCGGCAAGCTGCCCGCGCCGCTGGCTGCCTGGGTGCATGACTTCCGCGGCTTGCTGGCGCACACCTCGCGCGACCTGGGCACGGCTGCCGGCCACTACATGCAAAGCTACGAGGCGGCGCTGGAAAGCGGCCAGCTGCGCGGCGCCATCACGGCCGCCATCAATATCGGCGATTGTTTTTCCAGTCTCAACGACAACGAATCGGCCCTCGAATGGATGCAGTGCGCGCTGGACCTGGCGCGCCCCACGGGCTGGCCGCGCAGCATCGGCGCCTGCCAGACGCATACGGCCGAAACCATGCGCAAGCTGGGGCGCCTGGCCGCTGCCGAAGACTTGCTGCGCCAGGCGCTGCTCATCCTGGCGCCCGTGGCAGGTGCGCGCACCTATGCCAACGCCCTGTTCCACCTGGGCGAACTGAGCCTGGACAAGGGCGACTACGACACGGCGCTCGACGCCTTCAGCCGGCTGGCGCAGCGGGCCGAAGCGTTGGGCCAGGCCGATTTCCGCAGCATGGCCCAGCGCGGCAGCGCCCACGCACTGTCCTACCTGGACCGCCCGGACGAGGCGCTGCAAGCGGCCGAGCGGGCTTGCCAGCTGGCCACCGCGCAAGGCGACGCCATGCACCAGGTGGCGGCGCTGCGCGTCTTGTCCATGCTGCATGCGCGCCATGAGTTGCCGCCGCCCGCAGACATGCTGGAACGTAATCCCGCCCTGCATTTCCTGCACCAGGCGCTGCAGGTGGCCGCCTCCATCGAAGGCTATTCGCCGCCGGGCGAACTGCTCGACGCGCTGGCGCGCGAATACGCGCACGCGGGCGACTATGCGCGCGCCTACGATATCGCCCTCGATGCGGGCATGGCGCGCGAAAAAAGCCACACCCAGCAGGCGAGCAACCGCGCCACCGCCATGCAGGTCTACCACCAGACGGAACATGCGCGCTCGGAAGGCTATCACCACCGCGAACTGGCCGCCTCCGAAGCGCGCCGCGCCGAAGTGCTGCAGCAGACCAGCGACACCCTGGAACGGCTGTCGGCCATCGGCCAGGAAATCACCACCCACCTCGACGCCAGCGCCGTATTCCAGGTGCTCGACCGCCATGTGCATGCCTTGCTGCCCGTCAACACTTTCGCCGTCTACATGCTCGACGCGGCAGGCACGGCGCTGCGCCGCGCGCATGGCATGGAAGCGGGCCGGCCCCTGTCCGACAACGCCATTCCACTGAACAATCCACGCGCCTACTCCGTGCGCTGCCTGCTGGGCCGGCGCGAAGTGTATATCGACCAGGTACCGCCGCGCCGCCACGCCTACACGGTGCCCGGCACCCTGCATAACCAGAGCGTGCTGTACGTGCCGCTGATGGTGGGCGAGCGCGTGCTGGGCGTGATGACGGTGCAAGCCTGCCATGCCAACGCGTATGGCGAACGCGAGCGGCTGATCTTTCGCACCCTGTGCGCGTATGGCGCCATCGCGCTCGACAATGCCAGCGCCTACCGGCAATTGCAAGATGCCCAGGCGCAACTGGTATCGCAGGAAAAACTGGCCGCCCTCGGTTCCTTGATGGCCGGCGTGGCGCATGAGCTGAATACCCCGATCGGCAACAGTCTGCTGATCGCCAGCACCATGCAACAAAAGACGGAAGACGTGGAACGCCTGATGAACGGTCCCGGCCTGCGCCGCTCGGACCTGGCCGCCTTCATCGACGATGCAGGCAAGGCGTCGGCGCTGGTGATGCGGGGCCTGCGCAGCGCGGCCGACCTGGTCAACAGCTTCAAGCAGGTGGCCGTCGACCGCACCACCGAGCAGCGGCGCCGGTTTGACTTGCAACAAGTAAGCAATGAAATCATCGCCACCGTCATGAACCGCATCCGCAGTTCGGGCCACCGCATCGAAGTGGAGATAGCCTTCGGCATCGCCATGGACAGCTATCCGGGCCCGTTCGGCCAGGTGATCACCAATCTGATCAACAATGCCCTGCTGCATGCCTTCGCTCCCGCGCCCAACGATGGCGCCGCCGGCACCGGTTGCATGCGCCTGTCCGCCACGATGGAAGCGGCGCGCGTGCAGATCGTCTTCGAGGACAATGGCGGCGGCATCGCGGAACAGCATTTGTCGCGCATCTTCGACCCCTTCTTTACCACCAAGCTGGGCCAGGGTGGCAGCGGCCTGGGTTTGTCGATCAGCTACAACATCGTCACGGCCCTGCTGGGAGGCACCATCCAGGTGGCCAGCAGCCCCGCCGGCACGCGCTTCACCCTGGACTTGCCGCTGGAAGCGCCCCAGCTGGACGGCGCTGCGCCCGCCAGCATCTATTAACCACCACCGTTTGCCCGGGCGCAGGCTTGCCTATACAAGTACGCGCCCGGCCAGTCTTTCCAATCTAAAAGCAAAACCCTTATAATTGAACGGCTGAAGTACTTGCCATTGCATTATTTTCAACTTGGCAAACTGCATCGACCCGCGCGACAGGCGTCGCGCTGGCACCGATCAACACAGCAGCGCGCCGGGCGAGGCAGTCATCAGACGAGATGTTGTACGCTGATGCAACCCGGCGGGAAAGGCACGCCGCCGGCGGCCTGCGCATCTTCAAGTGGTCATTATGTCGACAAAAAAACCGATCAAGCACTACCTCCAGTTCTCCGATTTCACGTTGGAAGAGTACGAATATGTGATCGAACGCGCCCATCTGATCAAGCGCAAGTTCAAGAACTATGAAATCTACCATCCACTGATCGACCGCACCCTGGTGATGGTCTTTGAAAAGAACTCGACCCGCACGCGATTGTCGTTCGAAGCCGGCATGCATCAGCTGGGCGGCGCCGCCATCTACCTGAACACGCGCGATTCCCAGCTGGGCCGCGGCGAGCCGGTGGAAGACGCGGGCCAGGTCATGTCGCGCATGTGCGACATCATCATGGTGCGCACCTTCGGCCAGGAAATCATCGAGCGTTTCGCCGCCAATTCGCGCGTGCCGGTGATCAATGGCCTGACCAATGAACACCACCCGTGCCAGGTCTTTGCCGACATCTTCACCTATATCG
Organism: Janthinobacterium sp. GMG1; assembly: GCF_034427795.1. Classification (NCBI taxonomy): domain Bacteria; kingdom Pseudomonadati; phylum Pseudomonadota; class Betaproteobacteria; order Burkholderiales; family Oxalobacteraceae; genus Janthinobacterium; species Janthinobacterium sp. GMG1. The sequence goes on along the minus strand of NZ_JAXQNT010000014.1, from coordinate 15,599 downwards.
AACACCGCGGCTCGATCGCCGGCAAGGTCGTCGCCTGGATCGGCGACGCCAACAACATGCTGTACTCGTGGCTGCAAGCGGCCGAAGTGTTCGGCTTCCACGTCAACGTGTCGACGCCAAAGGGCTACGACATCGACCTGGCGCAAGTCAAGACCGAGCGCTACACCTTCTTCGCCAACCCGTCGGACGCATGCGAAGGCGCGCACCTGGTCAACACGGACGTGTGGACCAGCATGGGCTACGAAGCGGAAAACGCGGCCCGCATCGCCGCCTTCGACGGCTGGATCGTCGATGGCGCGAAGATGTCCCGCGCCGCGCCCGACGCGCTGTTCATGCACTGCCTGCCCGCCCACCGCGGCGAGGAAGTAGCCGCCGAAGTGATCGACGGCCCCCAATCGGTGGTGTGGGACGAAGCGGAAAACCGTTTGCACGTGCAAAAAGCGCTGATCGAATACCTGTTACTCGGTAAAATCAACTAATTCGCCAGGCACTGCATAACACCTGGCAGCATCGCAACACATACATCGACAACGACAACTGGAAGCAATATGAGCGACATTAAAAAAGTAGTCCTGGCCTATTCCGGCGGACTCGACACCTCCGTCATCCTGAAATGGCTGCAAGATAACTACCAGTGCGAAATCGTCACCTTCACGGCCGACCTGGGCCAGGGCGAAGAACTGGAACCGGCGCGCGCCAAGGCCATCAAATTCGGCATCAAGCCGGAAAACATCCATATCGAAGACGTACGCGAAGAATTCGTGCGCGATTTCGTCTTCCCGATGTTCCGCGCCAACACCGTGTATGAAGGCGAGTACCTGCTGGGCACCTCGATCGCCCGTCCTTTGATCGCCAAGCGCCTGATCGAAATCGCCAACGCCACGGGCGCCGACGCCATCTCGCACGGCGCGACCGGCAAGGGCAACGACCAGGTGCGTTTCGAACTGGGCGCCTATGCCCTCAAGCCTGGCGTAAAAATCATCGCGCCATGGCGCGAGTGGGATCTGCTGTCGCGCGAAAAACTGCTGAAGTACGCGGAAGACGCCGGCATCGAAATCGACATGAAGCACAAGAACGGTGGCGCGCCGTATTCGATGGATGCCAACTTGCTGCACATCAGCTTTGAAGGCCGCCACCTGGAAAACCCGAGCGCCGAAGCAGAAGAAACGATGTGGCGCTGGACCGTCAGCCCGGAAAACGCCCCGGACGAAGCGGAATACCTGGACATCGAATACGAAAAAGGCGATATCGTCGCCATCAACGGCGTGCGCATGTCGCCTGCCACCGTGCTGGCCGAACTGAACAAAGTTGGCGGCAAGCATGGCGTGGGACGCCTGGACCTGGTGGAAAACCGCTATGTCGGCATGAAATCGCGCGGCTGCTATGAAACCCCGGGCGGCACCATCATGCTGAAAGCCCACCGCGCCATCGAATCGATCACCCTGGACCGCGAAGTGGCCCACCTGAAAGATGACCTGATGCCGCGCTACGCGTCGATGATCTACAACGGCTACTGGTGGGCGCCTGAGCGCGTTGCCCTGCAAACCCTGATCGACCACACGCAGGAAACCGTGAACGGCTGGGTACGCATCAAGCTGTACAAGGGCAATGTCATCGTCGTTTCGCGCGATTCGAAGACGGATTCGCTGTTCGACATGAACATCGCCACCTTCGACGAAGACGGCGGCGCCTACAACCAGGCCGACGCCGGCGGCTTCATCAAGCTGAACGCCTTGCGCATGCGCATCGCCGCCATCGCCCGCGAAAAGCGCGGTCAGAAGTAATTAGTTGCCGGGAGGCACTATCTCCCGCATCCACCGAAGCCGCCCACGGGCGGCTTTTTCCGTTTACAGCGCACTCTGCCGCGATTTACGCCCCTGCACGCCCCCCATTTTGCTGTCTGCGTGGCAAAATGCTACAGTGCAATTGTGCTGACCTTCCCGCTTCCGGAGCCCTCCCATGTTCAAAGACCTGAGTATCAAGAATAAACTGTACCTGGGCTTCGGCTCCATCGTGGCCATCATCCTGATCTTGCTGGCCGTCGCCTACAACAGCTTTTCGCGCCTGTCAGAAGCCAATGCCTGGGACCGCCACACGATGGAAGTGCTGGTCGAGATCGACAAGATTCACAATTCCATCCTGCAAATCCAGGTGGAAGCGCGCGGTTTCATTCTCACCGGCAACGAAGCTTCGCTGAACCCGGAAACGGACGAGATGGCGGTGCTGACGCAGCACACGCAAAAAGCCATCAGCATGACGGTCGACAACAAGCTGCAGTCGGAGCGCTTCCGCAAGATCGATGCGCTGACCACCACCTGGGTCAAGGAGTGGATCAATCCCCTGATCGAGAAGCGCCGCGCGCTGGGCAACGCGCCGGGCGCCACGGAATCGGTGGCGCGCACCATGCCGCCGACCGGCTACCCGGCCGTCGCGCAAGCGAACAAGCTGCTCGACGAAGTCGCCGCCGAAGAAACCCGCTTGCTGGCCGAACGCACGGCCACGACGGCGAAATTGCAGGAAACCATGCTGCTGACCCTGGCACTGGGCGGCCTGCTGTGCGTGGTACTGGCGCTGGGTATTTCCTACCTGCTCGGCCGTTCCATCCTCGGTCCGCTGAACAGCCTGACGGACGCCGTCGGGCGCATCGCCGGCGGCGAGCAAAGCGCGCGCGCCGCCATCCTCTCGCGCGACGAGCTGGGCAAGGTGACGGAAGAATTCAACCGCATGGCGCAAACCATCCAGGACAATCAGGCCAATGAACTGGCTGCCACCAACAGCTTGCGGGCCAAGGTCGATTCGCTGCTGGAAGTGGTGTCGAAGGCAGCCTCGGGCGACCTGACGGGCAAGGTCAGCATCACGGGCAGCGACGCCATCGGCCAGCTGGGCAATGGCCTGGCGAAGATGTTCGAAAATCTGCGCAGCCTGCTCAACAATGTGCAAAAGGCCGGCATCCAGGTGACGACGTCCGCCACGGAAATCGCCGCCTCGGCACGCCAGCAGGAAGCCACGGGCATTGAGCAAGCGCAAACGAGCGTGGAAATTCTCAGCACCACCAAGGAAATCTCGGCCAACACGAGCCAGTTGCTCAAAACCATGGAAGACGCCACCGCCGTGGCCGACTACACGACGAATGCCACGGCCGAAGCGCAAAACAACCTCAAGCGCATGGATTCGACCATGCAGCACATGGTCTCGGCCACCGATTCCATCAACGCCAAGCTGGCGGCCCTGTCGGAAAAAGCCAGCAATATCAATAGCGTACTGATCACCATCACCAAGGTGGCCGACCAGACCAACATCCTCTCGCTGAACGCCGCCATCGAAGCGGAAAAAGCGGGCGAGGCGGGCCGCGGCTTTTCCGTCGTGGCGACGGAAATCCGCCGCCTGGCCGACCAGACTTCCGTCTCCACCTGGGATATCGAGCAAATGCTCAAGGAAATGCAGTCGGCCGTGTCCGCCAGTGTGATGGGCATGGATAAATTCTCGGAAGAAATTCGCCGCAGCGTGGGCGAAGTGCGGCAAGTGGCGGAACAACTGTCGTCCGTGATGGACCAGGTGCAGAAACTCACGCCGCAATTCGATGCCGTGCTGCAAGGCATGCAGTCGCAGGCGATCGGCGCGTCGCAAATTTCCGACACCATGATGCAGCTCAACGACGCCACGCAGCAAACGGTGGAATCGCTGAAAGCCACCAGCGAGGCGGTGCACCAGCTGCAATATGCGGCAGGCGACCTGCAGTCGAGCGTGTCGTCCTTCGCCGTCACCATCTGATCCCATGAAAGTACTGCTCTTTCACATCGGACGCGACCGCTATGGCCTGCCCCTGGCCGGCATCGTGCGCGTCTTGCCGTTGCTGGAGCTGAAACAGTTGCCGCTCACGCCAGACTACGTGGCCGGCCTGATGGACTTGCACGGCACGCCCGTGCCCGTGATCGACCTGTCGCGCCTGGCAGGACTGCCTGCCGCCGCCGCGCAATTCGACACGCGCATCGTCATCGTCGACTACCGCGCGCCTGGCGGGACCACGCATGCGCTGGGCTTGCTGGCCACGCAGGTGCGCGGCATCGCCGACATCGCTGCGGAAAAGCTCGAAGATAGCGGCGTGGCTACGGCCACCTTCCTGGGCCAGGTGGCCAGCGACGCCGACGGCATCGTGCAGCTGGTCGAACTCGAACAGCTGCTGCCGCCGGACGTGCGTGCGCTGCTGTTTCAAGACGCGAGTGCAGCATGACGGCACAAGCCCTGCTGCGCCGCGCGACCGGCCTGTCCGTTTCCAAGTCCGTGGCCGAGCGGGCCGTCGGCCAGCGCATGGAGCAGACGGGCTTCAGCGATAGCGAGGCCTACCTGCAGGCGCTCACGCCGGCCGAAATGACGCAATTGATCGAGCTGGTGGTGGTGCCGGAATCATGGCTGTTCCGCGACCCGCAGGCGTTCTACGCCACCGTCGAACTGGTACAGGAACGCTGGGCGCGGGGACGCGCCACGCGCATCCTGTCGATTCCCTGCGCGGGCGGCGAGGAACCGTATTCGATGGCCATGGCGCTGCGCGACGGCGGCGTGCCGAAGCAGGCGTTCAGCATCGACGCGTATGACCTCAGTCCCGGCTGCATCGAGCGCGCGCAAGCCGGCGTGTATGGCCGCAACGCCTTCCGCGCGCAGGACGTCGCCTTCCGAGAACGCTATTTCACGCACGTGGCCGACGACGCCTACCGCATCATCGACTCCTTGCGCGAACAGGTGACCTTCAGGCAGGGCAATCTGCTGCAGTTCGACACCGCCACCTACAGCCGCCACTACGACGTCATCTTCTGCCGCAACCTGCTGATCTATTTTGACAAGCCGACCACGCGCGCGGCCATCCACAACCTGTCCGCCCTGCTGGCCGACGACGGCATGCTGCTGGCCGGCTATGCGGAAGTGCCATCGTTCTGCCAGAACGGCTTTGCGACGCTGCAGTTTCGCCAGGCCTTCGCCCTGAAGAAGGAAACGGCGGCGCCGGCCAGCCCCATGCAGGTGGCGCCGCTGCCGGCCATGCGCACCTTGCGCAGCGTGCCGCCCGCCCCAAGGCGCACTGCCGCTCCCGTCGCACAAGCTGCGCCGCGCACGCGCCCCGTGTCCGTGCCGGCGCCGGCCGCGCAAGCAGCGCAAGCCGATTTGCTGGCCGAGGCGCGCCTGCTGGCCGACCGTGGCCAATTGCGCGAGGCCGGCGAAAAATGCCACGCCCATCTGGCGCGAGTGCCCGAGGCGGCGGAAGCGTATTTCATGTTGGGCATCATCAATGAACTGGCCGGCAAGATGGACCTGGCCGACGATTACTGGCGCCGCTGCATCTACCTGCAGCCCGACCACTACGAGGCGCTGTGCCACCTGTCCCTGCTGGCCGAACGCAATGGCAACCACACGGCCGCCGCCACCCTGAAGGCGCGCGCGGCGCGCATCTACCAGCGCCGCCAGGCATCCAACTAAGGGGCAAGCATGACAAATCTCATCGCCACCGAGTCCCCCGCCGCCATCGACGACTGCTGGAACCATATCGGCGTGGTCGGCGACCAGAGCTGCCCCAAGCTGCCGGCCAACGTGCATTGCCGTAACTGCGACGTGTATGCGGGCGCCGCCCAGCGCAACCTGCAACGTCCCGTGGATGAGCACTACCAGCGCGACTGGGCCAGCCACTTCCGCCAGATCGATGCGGGCGGCGAAGTGCGCGACAGCTCGGCGCTGGTGTTTCGCATCGGCCGCGAATGGCTGGCACTGCCCACGCGCGTATTCGACGCCGTGGCGCCACAGGCCAAGCCGCACGTGCTGCCGCACCGCGGCGGGCGCGGCCTGGCGGGCATCGTCAATATCGGCGGCAAGTTGTATCCATGCATGTCGCTGGCACACTTGCTGGGCATCGACGAACAGGGCGCGCCACCGGCCAAGGGCCGCCACACGTTCGCGCGCCTGCTGCTGATGCGCTGGGAGGAACAAGCCTACGCGCTGCCCGTGGCCGACCTGCACGGCATCGTGCGCTATGCGTCAGGCGCCGTGCAGGCGCCGGCGGCCACCATCAACAAGGGCCTGTCGCGCTATCTGTCCGGCGTCATCACCGAGGGCGACCTGCGCATCGGCTGCCTCGATACGGCGCTGATCGGCTTTCAACTTGCGAGACTATTACGATGAGCCAGGACCAGCACGGCGACCTGAGTGCCTTTTCCATGCTGGACCTGTTCCGCATGGAGGCGGACAGCCAGACCCAGATTCTCACCGACGGCTTGCTGGCCATGGAGCGCCATGCGGGCGATGCGGCAGCCGTCGAGGCGATGATGCGCGCGGCGCACTCGATCAAGGGTGCCGCCGCCATCGTCGGCCTGCAAGTGGTGGTGCAACTGGCGCACGGCATGGAAGACAGTTTTGTTGCCGCCCAGCATGGCCGCTTGAAACTCACGCCGGAACGGATCGACGTGCTGCTGTCGGGCGTCGACCTGATCGTCCAGCTGTCGCGCCTGGACGACGCGGGCGCCGAAGCGTGGCTGGCCGCGAATGCGACGCAGATCGACCAGACCCTGAACGCCATCGCCGGCATCGCCGACCTGCCCGAATTGCCGGCCCTGCCCTCGGCCGCGGCGCCCTTGCCGCCGCCGGTGGCTGAAGCGCAGGCTCCCATGGCCAGCGGCCTGGCGGGAGATGAACCGGAAACGGCCGCCCCGGCGCCGCGCGCGGGTGCTGGCACTGCCAAGGCAGCGGCGCAAAACTTCGACAAACTGCTGTCGCTGGCCAGCGAATCGCGCATCAATGCGCACCAGATGCACCCGTTCATCGGCGCGCTGCAGCGCTTCAAGCGCAACCAGAGCAGCCTGTTTTCCGCCGTCGAGCACCTGCACGAAGCCATTGCCCGCTCGGGCGACGCGGGCCTGATGGAAAAGTCGCTGCTGGCGCTGCAAAAGACGCAGCCCCTGAAGCAGTTCATGCTCGAACACATCGCCGACATTGAAACCTATGAACGGCGCTTGCTGGCCGTTTCACAAGGCATGGTCGACGAAGTGCTGGCCCTGCGCATGCGCCCTTTCCGCGACGGCATCCACGCGTTTCCCCGCATGGTGCGCGACCTGGCGCGCAGCCTGGGCAAGGAAGTGCAGCTGGAAATCGAAGGCGAAGACACCCTGGTCGACCGCGACATCCTGGCGAAGATCGAAAGCCCGCTGAACCACATGCTGCGCAATGCCATCGACCATGGCATGGAAGGCCCGTACGAGCGCATCGACGCTGGCAAAGTGGCGCTGGGCACGATACGCATGGAAGCGCGCCACCGCGCCGGCATGCTGAGCATCGAGATCAGCGACGACGGGCGCGGCGTCGACCTGGAAAAAATCCGCCAGTCCGTGATCGAGCGCAAGATGGCCAGCCCCGCCATGGCCGCCGCGCTGTCGCCGGGCGAGCTACTGGAATTTTTATTCCTGCCCGCCTTCAGCCTGAAGGCGACGGCGAACCAGTTGTCCGGACGCGGCGTGGGCCTCGACATCGTGCACGAGACGATACGCCAGCAAAACGGCACGGTGCGCCTGGAATCGGAACCGGGACGGGGTTTCCGCGCCCTGATCACCCTGCCGCTGACGCAATCGATCGTGCGCGCGCTGGTGGTCGACGTGCATGGCGAAGCCTATGCCATCCCCATCGTCAAGGTGGAAAGCGTGGTGCGCGTGCCGCAAGCGGCCATCCATACCCTGGAAAACAAGCAGTTCTTTGAACTCAAGGGCGAGCATCTGGGCCTGGTGTCGGCGGCGCAGGTGCTGGAACTGGGCGAAGCGGCCAACCAGGCCGACGACTTGCCGGTAGTGGTGATCGGGCGCGGCAAGCAAAGCTATGCGCTGGTGGTCGACGCCATCCGCGGCGAGCAAAGCCTGGCGGTGCAGGCCATCGACCCGATTTTCGGCAAGATGCGCGACATTTCCGCCGCAGCCCTGCTCGACGACGGCGAGCCCGTACTGATCCTCGACGTGCCCGATTTGCTGCTGTCGATCGACAAGCTGCTGCACGAGGGCGGCCTGCACCAGCTGGCGCAGGCCGGCCACACGCAGCAGCGCCGCGCCAAGCGCATCCTCGTCGTCGACGATTCGCTGACGGTGCGCGAGATGGAGCGCAAGCTGCTGCTGGCGCGCGGCTTCGAAGTCGACGTGGCCATCGACGGCATCGACGGCTGGAACGTCGTGCGCAGCGGCGAATACGACCTGGTGATCACCGACGTCGACATGCCGCGCATGGATGGCATCGAACTGGTGTCGCTGATCAAGAAGGACCTGCACCTGCACAAGCTGCCGGTGATGATCGTCTCGTACAAGGACCGTCCGGAAGACCGCGCGCGCGGCCTGTCCGCCGGCGCCGACTATTACCTGACCAAAGGCAGCTTCCACGACGAGACCTTGCTCGACGCGGTGGCCGACCTGATAGGAGATGCCCGCTTATGAGTTGTACTTCATGAAAATTGCCATTGCCAACGATGTCCCCATGGCCGCCGAGGCCCTGCGCCGCGTGGTGGCCAGCACGCAGGAACACCAGGTGCTGTGGATCGCCCGCACCGGACTCGAAGCCGTGCGCATGTGCGAGGGCAACCGCCCCGACCTGATCCTGATGGACCTGAATATGCCGGAAATGGATGGCGTCGAGGCGACGCGCCTGATCATGGAACAAAGCCCGTGCGCCATCCTGGTGGTCACTGGCCGCCCGCAAGACAATGTCAACCAGGTCTTCCGTGCGCTGGGCGCCGGCGCGCTCGACGTCACGGCCACCCCCGTGCTGCAGGGGCAGGTGGGCGGCGACAGCGAACTGCTGGCCAAGATCAAGACCATCGGCAAGCTGATACGCCACAGCGCCGAAACACCGCCGCCGCGCCAGACGAATGGCAATGGCGGCGAACGGGGCGACGGCCAGGTATCGACCCTGGTGGCCATCGGCGCCTCGACGGGCGGCCCTTCGGCCGTGGCCAAGGTGCTGTCCGGCTGGACGGCACCGCCCGGCTGCGCCATCGTGGTGGTGCAGCATATCGATGAAACCTTCGCCTCGCACTTCGCCAAATGGCTCGATGACCAGCTCAGCATGCCCGTGCGCGTGATCGCCGAAGGCGACGAACTGGTGTCCGGCACGGTACTGATCGCCAAGACCAATGATCACCTGCTGCTAGATCAAAATTATCGTTTGGGTTACGATGCAGCACCACGCGAGTATGTTTACCGCCCGTCCGTCGATGTCTTCTTCAACTGCGTGGCGCAGCACTGGCGCGGCGAGGCCATCGGCGTATTGCTCACAGGCATGGGGCGCGACGGCGGCGATGGCTTGCTGGCCATGCGCCGCGCCGGCAAGACGACCATCGCGCAAGACCAGGCCAGCAGTGCCGTGTACGGCATGCCGCGCGCGGCGGCCGAACTCGATGCGGCGCAGCTCATCCTGCCCCTGGATAGAATAGGCGCCAGCCTGCGCAGCCGCCTGGGCGCCAAACTCAACAATGGGTGGGAGCCCTCCCCTAACATCTGAAAAGAATGCAATGCCAGAATTCTCCTCCAGTTTCACCCAGCCTGAGCCCGCATTGACCGAATTCAAGGTCAGCGTGCTGCTGGTGGACGACCAGTTGATCATTGCCGAGGCAGTCCGGCGCATGCTCAGCGAGCAGCAGGATATCGAATTTCATTACGTGACCGACGCCACGCAGGCGCTGGACACGGCGCTGCGCTTGCAACCGACCGTCATCCTGCAAGACCTGGTGATGCCGGGCATCGACGGCTTCGCCCTGATCCAGCTGTACCGCGAAAACGCGGCGCTGGCGCATGTGCCGGTGATCGTGATGTCGGCCAAGGATGACCCGAAACTGAAGGCGCACAGCTTTGCCGTCGGCGCCAACGATTATGTGGTGAAACTGCCGGACCGCCTGGAGTTGCTGGCACGCATACGCTACCATTCCAACGCCCACATCAGCCGCTTGCAACGCGACCAGGCTTTTCGTTTCCTGCGGGAAAGTCAGAAGAACCTGGCCGACGCGAATATTGAATTACAGAAACTAGCCGCCCTCGATGGCTTGACGGGCATCGCCAACCGCCGCCGCTTCGATGAAACCCTGCAATTCGAATGGCAGCGTGGCCAGCGCGACAAAACACCGTTGAGCTTGCTGTTCTGCGATATCGACCATTTCAAAAGCTATAACGATCACTTTGGCCACCTGGCGGGCGACCTGTGCCTGAAAAAAGTCGCCGCCGTGCTGACGGAACATTTGAAACGCCCGGCCGACCTGGCCGCCCGCTACGGCGGCGAAGAATTCGCCCTGATCCTGCCGGAAACGGAAGCGGCCGGCGCGTTGTTGATCGCCGAAGCGTGCCGGCGCCATCTGGAAGGCTTGCAGATAGAGAACCCGGCGGCCGGCACGGGCATCGTCACCATCTCGATCGGCGTGGCCACCATCGTGCCTTCGCCGGACTCGACGGTCGAGCAATTGATCAACCGCGCCGACCAAGCCCTGTACGCGGCCAAGCGTGGCGGACGCAACAGCGTGCTGAGCGCCGCTGACGTCCAGGACTGATTTTTAACAGCAAGGAAAGTGAAGCATGAGCACACAACTGGACAATGTCAGCGTCGTCAAGAAGTCGAATATCTACTTTGACGGCAAATGCATCTCGCACAACGTCATCCTGGCCGATGGCACGAAGAAAAGCGTGGGCGTGATTTTCGCGTCCTCGTTGCGCTTCAACACGGGCGCGCCGGAAATCATGGAAATCGTCAGCGGCCTGTGCAAGGTACGCCTGGCCGATGCGACAGAGTGGCACAGCTATGCCGCGGGCACGCAATTCAGTATCCCGGGCAATAGCTATTTTGATATCGAGACGCTGGAGACCGTCGACTACGTCTGCCACTTCGGTTAATCCACGCAGAAAAAACGTCCATGGCTGCGTTGCACTGCCTCGCCGTACTATTCGTACTGTCTTCGACAATGCGCCTTGCCCTGAGCATTTTTTCAAGTGCAGATTGACTATTTAGACAAACACAGGCTCGGGCGACAGGCGCACGCCATATTTCGCCTCTACATCATCCTGTATCGCTGCCGCCAGCCGGGTAATGTCCGCGCCACGAGCGCCGCCATTATTCACCAGAACCAGTGCCTGCTTGGGATACACTCCCGCGGGCCCCAGGTTTTTCCCCTTCCAGCCACATTGATCGATCAGCCAGCCGGCCGCCAGCTTTTCCGTGCCATCGGGCTGCGCATGGTGCACGAGGGTCGGGAAACGTTCCAACAAGGCAAGACATTGCTCTCGTGATACCACGGGATTCTTGAAGAAGCTGCCCGCATTGCCGATCACGGCCGGGTCCGGCAATTTTCTCCGACGGATCGCCATCACCGTGTCCGCCACCTGTTGCGGCGTCGGCTCGGCAAGATTGCGCTCGGCCACGGCCTGCGCCAGTTCCGCATAGCGCAAGTTCGGCTGCCACTCGGCCGGCAAGGCAAACGTGACTTCCAGCACGATCAGCTCGCGCCCGTCCGCCTGCTTGAAGATGCTGTCGCGATAGGCGAAGCGGCAGGCGTCGCGGTCCATGTCGAAGACGATGCCGCTGGCGCTGTGCATGACGCTTACGCTATGCAGATAATCCTTGATTTCAACGCCATACGCGCCAATATTCTGGATAGGCGCCGCGCCCACCGTGCCGGGGATCAGCGATAGGTTTTCCAGCCCGCCCACGCCCTGCGCCAGGGTCCATTGCACGAAATCGTGCCAGTTTTCGCCGGCCGCGGCCGTGACGAGTATCGTCTCGAAATCCGCCTGCGCCAGGCGCATGCCGCGCGTGGCCATGTGCAGCACGGCGCCGGGAAAGTCGCCGGTCAGCACGATGTTGCTGCCGCCGCCCAGTATCAGGCGCGGCATGGCGGACAAGGCCGGATCTTGCAGCGCCGCCTGCAATTCGGCTTGCGAAGTGATGCGTACGTAGGCGGCCGCGCTGGCCGTGATGCCGAAGGTATTCAGGCGCTGGAGGGAGTAATTGTGTTCGATGGTGAGCTCTGCAGACATGGGATAGGGAAATTTTGCTCGATTATAGAGCGAAAGCGACAAAAAACCACCTCAGGACAAGGGCGACTTGCCCGTTGTCCGTTAAAATGTCGCATCTTTAACAGGGCCGTCCCCTGGCGCAGAATCAGCCGCCAAGGCCCAGCGCGCCGAGCGTGCGCTCGCTTTAACAAGAAAAGGAACAGACCATGCCGTCATTTGATGTAGTCTCCGAAGCCGATATGATCGAAGTCAAGAATGCAGTCGAGCAATCCAACAAGGAAATCACGACGCGCTTCGACTTCAAGGGCAGCGATGCCCGCGTCGAGCACAAGGAAAACGAATTGACCGCGTTTGCGGACTCGGAATTCCAGCTCAGCCAAGTGCGCGACGTGCTGACCAACAAATTGACCAAACGCAAGGTCGATGTGCGCTTCCTCGACGAAGGTGACATCAAGAAGATCGGCGGCGACAAGGTCAAGCAGATCATCAAGATCAAGAATGGCATTGAATCGGATGATGCAAAGAAAATCGTGCGCGTCATCAAGGACAGCAAGATGAAAGTGCAAGCGAGCATCCAGGGTGAAGCCGTGCGCGTCACGGGCGCCAAGCGCGACGACCTGCAGGCGGCCATGGCCATGCTGCGCAAGGACGTGCCCGATATGCCGCTGGAATTTAACAATTTCCGCGATTAATTTCGATCAAGCGCACGATCCAGCCAGCGTTCACGCGGCATGGTGGCAAGCTCTGCCTCGGAGAGCCTGCCCGCTTGGGGTAGAATTGAAGCTGCGCACAGCTACATGCGCCCGCGCGCCTGACCGGCAGCGGGCTTGACCGTACATCTGGCTCAGTGATAACCACGGTAGTCTAAGGATAGCAATGAAACGTGTTGATGATTTCCGCCTGCGATTTGGCAAAAAAGAATATGTGCCCATCATGATAGGCGGAATGGGTGTGGATATTTCCACGTCGGAGCTGGCCCTGGAAGCGGCCCGGCTGAACGGTATCGGCCATATTTCCGATGCCATGGTGGAAGACGTGTCGGATCGCCGTTTCGACACCACCTTCGTCAAAGACAAGACGAAACTGTACAAGTTCAACATCAATAACAGCGACAAGGCCGTGGTGCAGTTCGACCTGGGCCGCCTGGCGGAAGCGCAGCGCCTGCATATCGGCCGCACCATGGAAGCAAAAAAAGGCGATGGCTTGATCTTCGTCAATTGCATGGAAAAGCTGACCATGAACGGCCCCCGTGAAACCTTGCGCGTGCGCCTGAATGCGGCGCTGGACGCCGGCATCGACGGCATCACCCTGTCCGCCGGCTTGCACTTCGGTTCGTTCGCCTTGATGGCCGACCATCCGCGTTTCCGTGATGCCAAGCTGGGCATCATCGTCTCGTCCGTGCGCGCCTTGCAGATTTTCCTGCGCAAGAACGCCAAGCTGGACCGTTTGCCCGACTTCATCATCGTCGAGGGCCCCCTGGCCGGCGGCCACCTGGGTTTCGGCATGGACTGGGCCAATTACGACCTGCACACGATCACGGCGGAACTGCTGGCCTACCTGAAAGCGGAACAGCTGGACATCCCGCTGATCGCCGCCGGCGGCATTTTCACGGGTAGCGATGCCGTTTCCTTCCTGGAAGCGGGCGCGGCTGGCGTGCAAGTGGCGACGCGCTTTACCGTCACCAAGGAATGCGGCTTGCCAAACAAGGTCAAGCAGGAATACTACAAGGCCTCGGAAGAAGACATCATCGTCAATGGCGTCTCGCCGACGGGCTACCCGATGCGCATGCTGAAGAACACGCCCGCCATCGGCGCCGGCATCCGTCCAGGCTGCGAATCGTATGGCTACCTGCTCGATGCAACGGGTAACTGCGCGTACATCAATTCGTACAACCGCGAAGTGGCTGCCCATCCGGAACAAAAAACCGTCGTCGTGATGGACAAGACGTGCCTGTGCACGCACATGCGCAACTTCAACTGCTGGACCTGCGGCCATTACACGTATCGCCTGAAGGACACCACGCATAAGCTCGACAACGGCGAATACCAGATCCTGACGGCCGAACACGTCTTCAAGGATTACCAGTTCAGCGTCGACAACCAGATCGCCCTGCCGGAAAAAGAAATCTTGGTGGCAAGCTGAATCTTGCCAGCCTGAAATGAAAATGGCGCAGCCTGCGAAGGCTGCGCCATTTTTTATGCGGGGAGCATGTCCCGCAAGTCCCGCTCGATCACGTCGAAGGCGGGCCGCCGCAATACTTCTTCCTGCAGACAAGCTTCCATCATGACCTGCAGGGCGGGCAAAGGCGTCGCACAATGCGCGATTAATTCACCCAGCAGCACGCCAAAGGCGCGCGCCTCTATGCCCTGCAGCAAGTCCCCTTGCGCTGAACCGGGCGCAAACATCGACGCCGCGCCAAAGTCACCCAGCAGGCAAGCCCCCGCGTCCGCATGCAGGATATTGTGCGCATACAGATCGCCGTGCACGATGCCGCGCGCATGCAGCTGGCACACGGCCGAAGCGATGCCATGGGCAATGGCCAGGGCTTGCGCAGGATCAAAGCGCACGCCATCGGCATATACGTCGCGCGTGCACGATTCCAGGCTCGGCGGTCCGGCCAGATTGCGGAAGGCCGTGTCGATGAGCGGCATGACGAGTCCCAACGCCCCTTGCGGATGCGCATCGAGCGTCCCGAGGATGGGAATCAGGCCCGAATGGGCGCCGGCGCCGACACAAGCGGCCATCTCGCTGCGCGGCAAGCCATCACTGGTCATGGCCCCCTTGAATACCTTGACGGCGACCTCATCCACACCATCCAGGCGGGCACGGTAAATCACGCCCGATGCGCCCTCACCCAGCTGCTGCGCCAGTTCCAGGCGCTGCCATGCCATGCCCGCCGCAGCCATATCGGCCAGGGCCGCCAGTTCACGCGCTTGCGTAAAGGGATTGCCCGCATACGCGAGCCAGCTCAGGCGTGGCAAGGACAGCAGGCATTCGGGCAGCGCAGTGAAACGGTTGGCGGCGATGCGCACCAGTTCCAGCCGGCGGCAGTTCGCCAACGAAGCGGGCAAACTGTCCAGGCAATTTCCTGCCAGCATGAGTTTCTGCAGCTCACTGCACATGCCGAGTTCGTCCGGCAAGACTGCGATGGCATTGTCGGTCAGGGTCAGCCAGCGCAATCTGGATGGCAAGGCTGCGGCTGGCACGTGGTCGATCCGGTTCGCCTTGAAACCGATCATTTCCAGTGCAGGACAGGAACCGAGCACGGCCGGCAAGGCGGTAAACAGGTTATCCGAGCAAAAAATGATGCGCAGCTTGTGCAGGCGCGACAAATCATCGGGCAGCGCGGACAGCGCATTACCGGACAGGTCGAGGATTTCCAGGCTGTCTGCCAGGTCGAAGATGTCGCGGGGAAAGTCCGTCAAGCCGCAGGACAGCTTCAGGCGGCGCAGGCCGGCCAGTTGGCCAGCGCGTAATTGCTCCAGTGTATGCACAGCAGACAAGATATCCCTTTCAAGGTAGCACGCGATCGATGCCATGCATAAATCATTGGACGTAAAAAAACCCCAACCGGATCACCGGAAGGGGTTTTTTCGA
>NZ_JAXQNT010000013.1:0-139137 GCF_034427795.1 Janthinobacterium sp. GMG1 | reverse complement strand
ACGTCAATGCGTATCACAGCCGCTTGCGGCAATGGCTGCGTCCGTTTCATGGCGTGGCGACGCGCTACCTGCCAAATTACCTGGGCTGGCGCTGGATACTCGACGCCAGACGCATTCGTTCACCAGAAACGTTATTGAAAGCAACCCTGGGCGCATTCCCACATTTGATGGTGACATAGCCTAAAAAAAGGGCAGAACCACTGGTTCTGCCCTTTTGCGTTGACTGCCTGCTTAAAATTTAGACACTCAGCATCATCAAACTGGCGTTACCGCCTGCCGCCGTCGTATTCACGCACAGCGCCCGCTCAGCGACGAGGCGCCACAGGGGGATGACAGCCTCTTGCGTGGTGGCGATGGTGCCCACCAGGGCCCCTTCCCGTGCCGCCAGCAGCGGTTTGAGCTGGCCATCAAGGCTAGGCTCGATCATGGCGATCTGGAAATCATGCTTGACCGACTCCAGGTTGCTGACGACCTGGATGCGGTCTTTCAGCGCGGCCGGCAAGTCGCCGGGAATCAGATCCGGCGTTTGCGCCAGTACCAGGGCCTGATTACCGGTGGCCAGCACGGCCGCCAGCTGGTTCATCAAGGTGCCGGACGTGGTTGCCGCGCACAGTATCGTGCCGCGCGCGGCAAAGCTCAGGGTATTGCGTTCGCCGGTCGGGCCTGGCAAGGCGGTAGTGCTGCCCAGCAAGGTGGTGCGCGCATAGTCCTGTGCCAGTTGCTCGACCTTGTCGTGGCCATGCATCTTCGCCCAGACGGTCAGCGCATCCAGGGCTGGCGGCGCTTGGCGCTGGTGCTGCGCGCCGGCCGGCGCATTGCGTTGCAGGCGTTTCAGGTACAGGGGGCCACCGGCTTTCGGTCCCGTGCCCGATTTGCCTTCGCCGCCGAACGGTTGCACGCCGACGACGGCGCCGACGATGTTGCGGTTTACATAAATATTGCCCACATGCGCGCGCTTGGTGATGAAATCGATGGTTTCATCGATGCGCGTATGGATGCCCAGGGTCAAACCGTAACCGCTGTCGTTGATCGATTGCACCAGTTGCGGCAGTTCGGCCCGCTTGTAGCGGATCACGTGCAGCACGGGGCCGAAGACTTCCTGCGTCAATTGTGCCAGCGACTTGATTTCCAGCACGGTCGGGGCGACGAACGTGCCTTTGACGGTCGGCAAATCGAGCGAATAATGGTCGATGGCCATGGTTTTCATCTTGTTGATGTGCGCCAGCAAGTTACTTTGCGCTTCCGCATCGATGACGGGACCGATATCGGTAGCCAGACGGTCAGGATTGCCAACGCGCAATTCCTGCATGGCGCCCTTGAGCATGTGGATGGTCTTGTCGGCGATTTCCGTTTGCAGGAACAGCACGCGCAAGGCCGAGCAGCGCTGGCCGGCGCTATCGAAAGCGGACGACATCACGTCTTGCACCACTTGTTCCGGCAAGGCGGACGAATCGACGATCAGGGCATTCTGGCCACCCGTTTCGGCGATCAGGGGAATGTCGATGCCTTCGGCCACGGCGCGCGCCGCCAGGTTGCGGTTGATCAATTGCGCCACTTCCGTCGAGCCCGTGAAAATCACGCCTTTTACGCGCGTGTCATTGCACAGGCCCGCGCCAACGACCTCGCCGCTGCCGGGCAAAAATTGCAGCGCGCCGCGCGGCACGCCGGCCGCATGCAGCAATTGCACGGCGCGGTGGGCGATCAGCGGCGTTTGCTCGGCCGGCTTGGCCAGCACCACGTTGCCGGCGGCCAGGGCGGCGGCCAGCTGGCCCGTAAAGATGGCCAGCGGGAAGTTCCACGGACTGATGCAGGTGACGGGACCGAGCGCCAGGGTGTTCGGCGCGTGTTCTACCTGCGCCGCGTAGTAGCGCAGGAAGTCGACGGCTTCGCGGATTTCCGCGATCGCGTTCGGCAGGGACTTGCCCGCTTCGCGCACGGCCAGGGCCATCAGCTCGATGTGGTGTTCTTCGAACAGGTCGGCCGCGCGCAGCAAGGCTTGCGCGCGGATCGACGGTTCCGTCGTTTGCCAATCCATGGCATACGCGCTGGCGCTGGCCAGGGCCGTTTCCACGTCGGCCGGACCGGCTTCCATGACCTTGCCCACGACATCGTCGTGCTGGGCCGGATTGTGCAGCATGTGCGTGGGGCCATTCAGGCTGACGGCGCCATCGATCAGCGGCGCGGCCTGCCAAGTCTGCTGCTGCGCCAGGCCGGTGGCCAGGGTGCGCAAAGTGTCTTCATTCGACAGGTCCAGGCCGGCCGAGTTCCTGCGTTCGCTGCCAAACATGTCCAGCGGCAGCGGAATCGACGGGTGCGGCAAGCCGCCCTGCAGGCGCGCCTGCTCGAGCGGATCGCGGATCAGGCTATCGATGGCCACGCTTTCGTCGACGATCTGGTTGACGAACGACGAGTTGGCGCCGTTTTCCAGCAGGCGGCGCACCAGGTAGGCCAGCAGGGTTTCATGCGAGCCGACAGGGGCGTAGATACGGCACGGCTTGTCGAGGTTGTCCGGACCGACGACCTGGTCGTACAAGGTCTCGCCCATGCCGTGCAGGCACTGGAATTCATAGTCGGTAATGCCATCGCGTTTCGCCCAGGTATAAATGGTCGACAGGGTTTGCGCGTTGTGCGTGGCAAATTGCGGATAGATCAGCTTGCTGGCGGCCAGCAGTTTTTGCGCACACACGAGGTAAGAAACGTCCGTGTAGACCTTGCGCGTGTAGACGGGATAGCCTTCCTGGCCGTCGACTTGCGCGCGTTTGACTTCCGCATCCCAATATGCGCCTTTCACCAGGCGCACCATGAACTTGCGGCCGCTGCGGCGCGCCAGGTCGATCAGGTAGTCGATGGCAAATGGGCAGCGCTTCTGATACGCCTGCACCACGTAGCCGATGCCGTCGAAGTCGGCCAGGTCCGCATCGAAAGCCAGTGCTTCCATCAGGTCGAGCGACAGTTCCAGGCGGTCCGTTTCTTCCGCATCGATGTTGAAGCCGATGTTGTACTGTTTGGCCAGCAACAGCAGCGCTTTGACTTTCGGCAGCAATTCTTCCATGACGCGGGCGCGCTGGGCACGGCTGTAGCGGGCGTGCAGGGCCGACAGTTTCACGGAAATGCCGGGGCCGTTCTTGATGCCGCGGCCGTTCGAGGCCTTGCCGATGGCGTGGATCGCCGTTTCGTACGAGGCATAGTAATTGGCCGCGTCCTGCTGGGTCAGGGCCGCCTCGCCCAGCATGTCGTACGAGTAGCGATAGCCGCGCGTTTCATTCTCGCGGCTGTTCTTCAACGCTTCTTCGATGGTTTGCCCCGTTACAAACTGGTTGCCCAGCATGCGCATGGCCAGGTCGACGCCCTTGCGGATCAGCGGTTCGCCGCCTTTGGCGATGAGCTTGGTCATGGCCGAACCGAGGCCCGATTCGCTGCTGGTACTGACCAGTTTGCCCGTGATCAGCAAGCCCCAGGTGGCCGCGTTGACGAACAGCGACGGCGATTCGCCCAGGTGTTTCTTCCAGTCACCCTTGCTGATTTTGTCGGCAATCAGGCGATCGGCCGTTTGACTGTCGGGTATACGCAACAGCGCTTCAGCCAGACACATTAATGCAACACCCTCTTCCGACGACAGCGAGAACTCGTGCATCAGTGCATCGACGCCGGAGGCGCGTGTGCGTTTTTGGCGCACGTTCGAGACCAGACGGTGCGCTAGCGCTTGTCCTTCGGCCGTCGTTTCGGTGCTGCTGGGGCGCACTTGTTGCAACAGCCACTGCACGGCGGAAACCTCGTCGCGCCTATAGGCGGCGGTGATGGCGGCGCGTTGTGGTGTCGCTTCGGGCAGGATTTCTGCCTGGAACGCAGCAAAAGGAATCGGGGTAAAAGCCGAGGGGCCTGCAGGGTGCATAAGTGCTCTTTACAAGGAAAAGGGGACGAAAACTGACGTAATTCTTGCTCTTTTTTGGTGCAAAAAAATACAGAAAGTCGGACGTTAAGATGATTCGATTGTAAAGGGGATTCTTATGGATTAATTCTGGTAATACAGGGGACTAGCAATAGATAGTTTTTGATGCGACAATTTAACCAAATAATATTAATTTGGGGGTGATAGGAATGCTGGACAAGATCAGTAAGAAAATCTTGATGGAATTGCAGAGCGATGGACGCATCAGCAATGTGGAGCTGGCCGCGCGCGTGAACCTGTCGCCTGCCGCCTGCCTGGAGCGCGTGCGCAAGTTGCACGAATCCGGTTACATCATGGGCTATACGGCCCAGTTAAACCCGCAGCTGCTCGACGTGTCGCTGCTGGTGTTCATCGAAGTGGTGCTCGATCGCACGACACCGGAAGTGTTCGATGCCTTCAAGCATAGCGTACAAATCATTCCAGAGGTACTGGAATGTCATATGGTGGCCGGCGGTTTCGATTACCTGGTCAAGGCGCGCGTCAAGGACATGGCCGCCTACCGCGAATTCCTGGGCAAGACGCTGTTGCAGAAAGGTGTGCGGGAAACCCACACTTACGCCGTCATGGAAGAGGTCAAAAACACCACCAAATTGCCAATTAAGTGACCTTGGTGTAGCCGTCCCACTTTTCTGATTGAGCTATCGGAACAAATGTTGTAGGGTAGAACTACAATTCTGCTATCCGGTAGCCGCCTGAAACGCCGCGCAGACGGTCACTTCAGGGTGCAAGGTGGGCAATCGTGCCCGCCCCGCATACGGTTACAGCACGTCCCCTCAACGGGACGTGACGGGTTCGCGCAGCGGGGGACAAATGAAGCAGTTGCAGCATCAGCTGGTGCGTTTCTTTGTATTCACGATCCTGGCCATGGCCATCGCCTGTTGCCTGGCCTATCTGCTGCTGCTGTCGGGTGGCGACCATCCCTATCTGATTGCCTGCGTGGCCGCCGCCATCGGCGCCGCACTGCTGGCGTTTGCTGGCCGGCCGCGCGGCGAGCCGGGCTTGCACCAGTTCGCCGACACGGTGGGCAACGCCATCGATGCCATCATGATCGGCGCGGCGGAAACCTCGTATTTTGTCGATTCCGTCAAACAGAAGGTGGAACTCGACGTGCGCACGGCCAGCGACATCGCCGACAGCTCCGTACAAAATGCCGCCATGACGGAAAAGATCGCCGCCAATGCGGAACGGGCCGCCAAGGTGGCCGCCGGCGTGCGCGTGGAAAGCGTGGCGGCGCGCGCCGAAGTGGACCAAGGCTTGCGTCGCATCAATAGCGCCCGCGAAGAAGCGCAAGGCGCTTCCAGCAACATGCTGAGCTTGCAGGAAAAATCCAAACGCATCACGGGCTTTACGGAAGCCATTTCCGATATTTCCGCGCGCACCAACTTGCTGGCGCTGAACGCCGCCATCGAGGCCGCGCGCGCTGGCGAACACGGCCGCGGTTTTGCCGTGGTGGCCGGGGAAGTGCGGCAATTGGCGCAGCGCACCAAGGAAGCCTCCGATGAAATCAGCGTGATGGTGCGCGAAATCAATGAACAGTCGGAAAAAGCCGCACGCGGCATGAGTTCGCTGGCGGCCGGCGTCACGGAAGCGGCGCGCAATGTGGAAAGCGTGCATGCCTCGCTCAGCCATATCGAAGAATCGTCGGGCGAGTCGGAGGACGAAATCGGGCAGATCGCCCGCGCCTCGCGCGAACACGTCGAGACGACGCAACTGATCGCCGACGCCATCCTGCAAATCCGCGACAGCATGCTGTCGACGAATGCCGAATTGCCGCGCGCCACGCAGTCGGCCATGGCCCTGGCCGAGCGGGCCGAAGTGATCGCCGGCGCCCTCGGCGAATCGAGCGTGGCCACGCCGCACGACGAGATCCGCGAGGCGGCCCAGCGCGCCGCGCGCGAGGTGGGCAAATTGTTCGAGCAAGCCATCGCGTCGGGCCGCATCACGCGCGAAGCCCTGTTCGACCGCCACTACCGCCCCATCCCGAATACCAATCCGCCCAAGCACAACACGAAGTTCGACGCATTTACAGACAAGGTGCTGCCCGACCTGCAGGAAGGCGTGCTGGCGGCATTGCCCCATCTGGCGTATGCGGGCGCCGTCGACAACAATGGCTATTTTCCGACACACAACAAGAAATTCTCGCAGCCGCTGACGGGCGACTACGCCACCGATATGGTGAATAACCGCACCAAGCGCATCTTCAGCGACCGCACGGGCAAGCGCTGTGGCAGCAATACCAGGGCGTTCCTGTTGCAGACGTATAAACGCGATACGGGCGAGGTCATGCACGATTTATCCGTACCGATCCACGTCGAGGGCAAGCACTGGGGCGGTTTCAGGATTGGTTACCGGTCCAGCAGCCACGCATAAAAAAAACGCCTGATGTCTGATCAGGCGTTTTTTTTGGTGCTGGCAGAAAACTTACTCAATATGCGGTTTCGGCGCCACGCCGCCGCCGGCCGCCGTCGCCGTCCGTAAAGTGGGCGTGTTCATGCTTTCCAGGTGATTACGCAGCCATTTGTGGGCGGGGCTGCGGGCGTCGCGCTCATGCCACAGCATGTCCAGGTGGACGGCTGGCAAGGTCAATGGCAAATCCTTGTACAGCAAGGACTCCGTCATGCCCGTCGAGGCGATCAAATGGCGCGGCAAGACCGTGATCAGGTCGGAATTGGCGACGACTCTTCCAGCCGTGAAGAACTGGTTGACCGTCAGCAAGATGCGCCGTTCGCGGTGGATCTGCGACAGCGCCTCGTCGATCAAGCCATGCGCGCGGCCGGAAAAACTCACCAATAAATGGTTCGCCGCGCAGTAGTTATCCAGGGTCAATTCCTTGTCGGCCAGCGGATGGCCGCGCCGCATCACGCACACATACTTGCCGGAATACAGGCGCTCGTGGCGGATGGGCGAACCGGTTTCGCTCGACAATTGTGCCGCCACTCCAGGAAAGAAGCCGACGGCCAGGTCGATATCGCCGCGCAGCAGCATCGGGCGCGGTTCGCGCGTGGTCAGCGGCATCATGCGCACGTTGACGCCCGGTGCTTCCCGTTCGATCGAGCGCATCAATGACGGCAGCCAGAAGGCGGCCGTCGCATCGGCCATGGCCATGCGGAAGGTGGCGTGGGTCTTCGACACGTCGAAGGTTTCCGGTGTGACAGCCGCTTCCAGGCTGGCCAGGGCCGAGCGCACGGATGGCCACAGCGCTTCGGCGCGGGGCGTGGGTTTCACGCCATACGCCGTGCGGATCAGCAATTCGTCACCGAGGCTCTCGCGCAGGCGTTTGATGGCGTTCGATACCGCCGGCTGCGTCATCGCCAGGTGGCCGGCTGCGCGCGTCAGGTTTTGTTCCGTCATGACGGCGTCGAAAACACGCAGCAAGTTCAGATCCAGCGTCAGAAAACTCATGGAAAGCCCAAGATAAAAGTTGAATTGATTACTTAAAATTGATTACTTAGGAGTGTAAACCGCGCCGGGCACGAATATTTTCACTCGTCAAAAAATATTACAGTTTTCCATTCACGATTCATATAATTGGTATCAAGAAATGGAATTAGATTTATATGTTGCACTGCACTATAGTACTGGCAAATTCTATAATGCACTGGAACACTATGTCTACCTTCGCCTCCGCCCTGTACGCAGTATCCGCACCCGTGCTGGAGATTTCCCTGCTGAACGCCCTGCAACTCGTGCTGGTGATCGTCGCCGTGGGCGCCTTCGCCCTGCTGTTCAAGCCTTTGCTGGTGGGCATCGCCCGCGCCATGATGCTGGTGGTGCGTCCCAAGCTGAGCCGCGAAGAACGTTTGGCGCGCCAGCAGATGCGCGAAGCGCAAGCCTTGCAGCGCACCTTGGGCAAGATGGATGGTGTGTCGCCAAGCAACGCCGCCGAACTGCGCGCCCTGTCGACCCGCGCATAAGCTCGCTGTTGCAGAAAGACCAGCCGGCGCGAGCCGGCTTTTTTTACGCCCGCGTTTTCGTTCAGGCCATGTCACCCAGCAAATGCGCGCGCAACACCGTGTCGGCCGGATGGGCGCCGATCCAGATTTTCAGCAGCGCATTGTAAAAAGCCAGGTCCGGCACCGTGTCGCCTACTTGCTTGCCGTTCAGCTTGCACAATGTCCCCTCTTCCGGCAGCCAGTCCACGGTGAGAATGTCCCCCTTTTTCAGGCCGGGCACCATTTCGAACATGGCGCCGAATTGCATCGTCTGGCTCAGCAGGCGCGTGCGGTCGGCCTGGTCGGAGCTGCGCTTCAAGCCCTGCATGAAGGCTTGCCCCAGTTCGTCGGAAGTGATGTCGCGCAGCATGACGATTTCCAGGCGGCGCGGTCCGGGCAGGGCCAGGATGTCGGCCAGCTGGGTTTTCTTTTCCGGCAGGTACAGGGCGATCGTGTAGACCTTGAAGATGACCTTGTAGCGCACGCCGGCGCCGTTGAGTTTTAATTCGCGGCTGGCCAGCTGCACCGTGTCGTCCAGCTTGACGCCGCCGATCTCGACGGCAAACGCTGCTTGTGCCAAGGCGGCGCTCAGGCAGGCGGCAGCGAGGGAGCGGCCCAAACGGGATGTGCTTATTTGCATCTTCTACCTCCGTGGAAACCATGGGCTGTGGATAAGTCAGCACACAGTGTAGAACAGTTGGCAGAAGCTGGCGCCACGCAGAAGTGGCCCAGAAGTGGCGCGGGAGAAAAGCTTAAGTCTTGGCGGGAAGTTCCGCTTGCAGGCGTTCGTACTTGGCCATCAATTGCTCCGGGCTTTCGCGCCAGGCGGGATTGAAGGGGATGCAGCTGACGGGGCACACTTGCTGGCATTGCGGCTCGTCAAAGTGGCCCACGCATTCGGTGCATTTGTTGGGATCGATTTCGTAGATTTCCGCGCCCATGTAGATTGCGTCATTCGGGCACTCGGGCTCGCAAATATCGCAATTGATGCATTCGTCGGTGATCAGTAATGCCATGATTTCACTCTTACTTATTGCGATGAGGCAGCGTTGGCGGCAATCTTGTTTTGCAGCCAGCGGTTCACCGAGGGGAAGACAAACTTGGAGACGTCGCCGCCCAGCGCCGCGATTTCGCGCACGATGGTGCCCGAAATGAACTGGTACTGGTCGGATGGCGTCAGGAACATGGTTTCGACATCGGGCAGCAGGTAGCGGTTCATGCCCGCCATCTGGAATTCGTACTCGAAATCGGAAACGGCGCGCAAGCCGCGCACGATGACCCGCGCTTCATGCTTGCGCACGAAATCCTTGAGCAAGCCGGAAAAGCTTTCCACTTGCACGTTCGGGTAATGGCCAAGTACTTCGTTGGCGATTTCCAGGCGTTCGTCGAGCGAGAAAAACGGTTGCTTGTTCTTGCTGTCGGCGACACCGACGATCAGCTTGTCAAACAGACCCGATGCGCGGCGCACCAAATCTTCATGACCGCGCGTGAGCGGATCGAATGTTCCTGGATAAACGGCTACAACCATTGCGGCTCCCTGACGATGCACCAATATAGACGCGCATTATGCCTGAAATTGGTGACCACCTTGGTGCAGCGCCTCGGGCCAGGGAGCCATTTTGCCTCTTTTATAGGCAGATTCAGGCAGTTGCCGGCACTTTGTTGTAAGTTAGCAAATGATAATAAACGGTGCCCGCCTTGTCGGCGCGGATGACTTCCCATGGCGCCATCCACTCCGGTTTTTCCAGTGCACTGGCTGCATCGAAGACCAGCGGCAAGCCCGATTCCGCATACACCATGCCGCCTTCCTTGAGCAGGTTGGCGCACAAGGGCAACACTTTCGCGAGGAAATCCTGCTGGTAGGGGGGATCGAGGAAGATCAGGTCGAAGCGCTGGCCGCGTGCAGCCAGGCCTTGTGCCGTCAGCAGGGCGTCGCCGCGCAGCAGTTGGACATTGTCGGCGCGCAATTTTGCCTTGTTCTCTTCGAGCTGGTGCACCACGGGTGTGTGCGTATCGACCATGGTGACGGAGCCTGCGCCGCGGCTGGCCGCTTCGAAGCCGAGCGCGCCGCTGCCGGCGAACAGGTCCAGCACCTGGGCGTTGGCCCAGTCGCCGTCGCGCAAGTGGTTGATCCAGTTGAATACGGTTTCACGCACGCGGTCCGGCGTCGGGCGCAGTCCCAGTGCCTGCAAAACAGGCAGTACGGAGCGCTTCCACTGGCCGCCGATGATGCGCACCTGGTTCGGTGGCGGCGCGTGGTGGACGGGGACTTTGGCCGGCTTCTTGATCTTCTTTTGCATGGGGGACTTCTTCAATTTGATGGGGGCCACTATAGCATATGGCCCCCTCCCCCCTGCTGGCGCTGCCTCTCTATTTGGCTTGCGTGGCCAGGGAATTGAAATCGTCGATCCAGCCCTGCATGCGCTTGACGGCGTGGGCTTTTTGCGCCGGCGTGGCGCTCTTGATCACCGTCATGACCATCTGCGCCGTGCTGCTTTCGTAGGCATCGAAGAAGGCTTTGCGCTCGGAATGCTCGAGGCGCTCGAAACTGTCCTTGATCAGGGTCGTGATCAAGGCCGCGGTCGCTTCCTTGCCGAGCTTTTCTTGGTGGACTTTCTTGACCAGGTTCAACACGTTCTGCTGGCGCCGCATGCGTTCGTCGAGCCAGATCTCATTGTTCAGCGGACGCGCGTCGGACGCCTTGCGGATGAGGGCTTCCTGCTCGCTGCTGAAGCTGCCGAACCACAGTTCGAATTGCTCCATGGCTTTCTTGTAGCGCAGTTTCTGGCGCTTTTCCTGGTCGCCGCTCAGGTATTTCTTGCGGTAATCCTCATTGTTCGACTTGAATTTCTTTTCCATCTGCGCGATCTGCTCGGGCTTGAGCGAGCGCGCCAGGTCGGCCAGTTCGGGCGCCGCCTTCAGCAACAGCGCCTGGGTGCGCTGCTTGATCTCGCTGTAGTCGGCCATCAGGTCCGCCTGCGTGGCATTGCCTTGCAGCTGCTTCTGGCCCGTGCGCAGGATTTCCACGTAATCCTTCAATTGCGTCTTGCGGTGCCAGTCGAACAGCTTGTCGATATCCTCGCGCACCCAGCCCTTCTGGTCGCGGTCCAGGTCGACATACGCGTTCAGCCACCAGTACAGCACGGTGTCGCCATTGTTGTAGGCCAGGCGCAAGCCGCTGCAGCCGGCCATGACGACGAGCAGTATGGCCAGCACGGCATAAGTAAAGCGGCTGGAAGGCGTGGAAGACGGGGCCTGCGTGTTAAACTTTTTCATATTCTTAACTTATAAAAGACGGTCTATGAACGTTGTCATTCTCGCTGCCGGTATGGGCAAACGCATGCAGTCGGCACTGCCCAAGGTATTGCATCCGTTGGCGGGCAAGCCGCTGTTGTCGCACGTCATCGACACGGCGCGCGGCCTGGCGCCGTCCCGATTATGCGTGATTTACGGGCATGGGGGCGCAGCCGTGCTGAAGTTGCTTGACGGCTACAAGGTGAACCATGCCGTGCAGATCGACGCCGCCGAGCAGGCGCAGCAGCTGGGCACCGGTCATGCCGTGCAACAAGCGCTGCCTTTGCTCGATGACAGCGTGCCGACCCTGATCCTGTACGGCGACGTGCCGCTGACCAGCGCCGCTTCCCTGCAGCAACTGGTGCAGGCGGCCGGCAACGATAAGCTGGCCATCCTGACCGTGGAACAGGACGATCCCTATGGCCTGGGTCGCATCGTGCGCGAGCACGGCGCCATCGTGCGCATCGTCGAGGAAAAGGATGCCACGCTTGACGAGCGCGCCATCAAGGAAATCAACAGCGGCATCATGGTTGCGCCCACCGTGGCCCTGAAGCAATGGTTGTCGGCCTTGTCGAATGACAATGCGCAAGGGGAGTACTATCTGACCGATATCGTTGCCCAGGCCGTCGCCGATGGCGTGGCCGTCACCTCGGCTCACCCGGCCGCCGTGTGGGAAGTGGCGGGCGTCAACAGCAAGGTGCAGCTGGCCCAGCTGGAACGCATCCACCAGAACAATATCGCGCAAGCGCTGCTGGAACGGGGCGTGACCCTGCTCGATCCGGCCCGTATCGACGTGCGCGGCGAACTCATTTGCGGCCGCGATGTCACCATCGACGTCGGCTGCGTGTTCGAAGGCCGTGTGGAACTGGGCGACGGCGTGCGCGTGGGCGCCAACAACGTCTTCATCAACGCCACGGTGGCCGCTGGCGCGCACATCAAGCCCTTCTGCCATATCGAGGACGCCGTCGTCGGCGCTGCTTCCATCATCGGCCCCTATGCGCGCCTGCGCCCGGGGACGGTCCTGGCGGAAGACGTGCACATCGGCAACTTTGTCGAAGTGAAAAACAGCCAGATCGCCGCGCACAGCAAGGCCAATCACCTGGCCTACATCGGCGACGCCACCATCGGCTCCAGGGTCAACATCGGCGCTGGCACGATTACCTGCAACTACGATGGCGTAAACAAGTTCCGCACGGTAATTGAAGACGATGCTTTCATTGGCAGCGACAGTCAGCTGATCGCGCCCGTCACCGTCGGCAAGGGCGCCACCCTGGGCGCCGGCACGACCTTGTCGAAAGATGCGCCGGCCGGCAAGCTGACCGTCTCGCGCGCGCGCCAGGTGACCATCGACGGCTGGACGCGTCCCGTGAAAATCAAGAAATAAGCGCGCCGTCCTCGGTTCGCATGACGCCGTCAGCCTGTCCGGGCTGGCGGCGTTTTTTTACGCCTGTGGATAATCCTGTGGAGAGTGGACTGACAACTCGGGATAAGTCACGCCACTTTTCCCACACAGTATTTTCTCCGTATTGTTATGTGTGGATAAATATGTGAACAAGCATGCGGACAAGTGATGGATAAGCCCGGTATAAGCTGCGTATAAACGGTAAAGATCCTGTGGAAAAGACGGGATAAGTTATTTGGCCCAGCTTGCCGCTCCAGCATATGGGTCAGCTTGCGTAGGCTACCAAACCATGCCCTGATTTTTGCTTATCTGGAATGTGGATAAGCCTGTGCGTAATCTGCGAACAAGTGATGGATAACTTGTAAGTCATTGTATTTGAAGGATATTCAAGGGCTATTCTTGAATGTCGGCTGTGGGTAAAGCTGTGCAAAAGCCTGTTCTCAAGACGTGGATAAGCGATGCATAAGCCGGGATAAGTTTTATCCTGGAGCCCATGCATATTTATTCAGAGGCCTCACGCGAGGCCGGATGTGGCGGCTGTGGAAATCTGTAATTTTTTGTGTTGTGGATAAGCTTGTGTATAAGCAGACGAAAAACCAGGGATAAGCAGGGATAACTTGTCTGCAGCCTGCTTCACACGGCGATGCGCGTCTCGAATTTGCTGCGGAACGTGGAAAAATAGCTTTTCACGTTGCGCACATTGGCGCGCGCAGCAAACAGGCGGTGCGCCAGCGCGTGATAGGCAGGCATGTCGGCCACTTGCACCATCAGCACGAAGTCGGGCCCGGGCGAGACGCGGTAGCATTGCAGCACGGCCGCTTCCTGTGCCACGAGTTGCTCGAATTCGGCCATGCGCTCCGCCGCCTGTACGTCGAGCGTGATCTCCACGATGGCCGTCAGGCGCGCGCCCACCAGCTGCGGTGCGACGATGGCCACTTGCCGCTCGATGACGCCGCTTTCCCGCAAATGCTTGACCCTGCGCAAACAGGTGGGCGCCGAGACGTGTACCGAGCGCGCCAGCTCGCTGTTGGTTTGCGATGCATCAATTTGCAAGGCGTTCAGGATGCGACGATCGATCTCGTCGAGGGTAATGTTGTGTTCGCTCATGATTTTGATGAATTGGAAAATATATTGAGTTTAAATGAAATAATATTTCATCACAAAATAGAGGTGAAATATTCAGTCAAAAATATACGTATTTAGAAAGCATATTTCATACGCTCTGCATTAGCATGCATGCATTGATTAAATTTTAGACAGAGGTTTCCATGTGCGGCATCGTCGGCGCGGTAGCGCAACGTAATATCACTCCCATCCTGGTCGAAGGCTTGAAGCGCCTGGAATACCGCGGCTACGATTCCTGCGGCATCGCCCTGCATGCCGATGGCCGTTTGCAGCGTTCGCGCTCCACCTCGCGCGTGGCCGAGCTGGAAAAGCAGATCGCCGAAGAAGGCTTGAGCGGTTTTACGGGCATCGCCCACACGCGCTGGGCCACGCATGGCGCCCCTGTCTCCTTCAATGCCCACCCGCACTTTTCCCCAACGGAAGAGAACGCCCGCGTGGCGCTGGTGCATAACGGCATCATCGAAAACCACGATGAACTGCGCGCCGAACTGACGGCCCTCGGCTACGTCTTCCAGAGCCAGACGGACACGGAAGTGATCGCCCACCTGGTCGAGCACATGTACAACGGCGATTTATTTGAAACCGTGCAGCAGGCCGTGAAACGCCTGGACGGCGCGTATGCGATCGCCGTGTTCTGCCGCGACGAACCGCACCGCGTGGTCGCCGCGCGCCAGGGCTCGCCCCTGATCGTCGGCCTGGGCAACGGTGAAAACTTTGTCGCGTCGGACGCCATGGCCCTGGCCGGCACGACGGACCAGATCATCTACCTGGAAGAAGGCGACGTGGTCGACCTGCAATTGTCGCGCTGCTGGATCGTCGACGTCGATGGCAAGCCCGTCGAGCGCGAAGTGAAAACCGTGCACGCGCACACGGGCGCTGCCGAGCTGGGCCCGTATCGCCACTACATGCAGAAGGAAATTTTTGAGCAGCCGCGCGCCATCGGCGACACGCTCGAAGGCGTGACGGGCATCATGCCGGAACTGTTCGGCGACAACGCCTATGCCATCTTCAAGCAGATCGACCGCGTGCTGATCCTCGCCTGCGGCACCAGCTCGTATGCGGGCATGACGGCCAAGTACTGGATCGAATCGATCGCCAAGGTGCCCGTCAGCGTGGAAGTGGCCAGCGAATACCGCTACCGTGACAGCGTGCCGCACCCGAACACGCTGGTGGTGACCATTTCGCAAAGCGGTGAAACGGCCGATACCCTGGCCGCCCTGAAACATGCGCGCAGCCTGGGCATGCAGCACACCTTGACCATCTGCAACGTGGCCACCAGCGCCATGGTGCGCGAATGCGCGCTGGCTTACATCACGCGCGCCGGCGTGGAAGTGGGCGTGGCATCCACCAAGGCTTTCACCACGCAACTGGCCGGCCTGTTCCTGCTGACCCTGTGTCTGGCGCAAGTCAATGGCCGCCTCTCCGAAGAACAGGAAGCGGCGCACCTGAAAGCCATGCGCCACCTGCCCGTCGCCATCGCGTCCGTGCTGGCGCTGGAACCGCAAATCATCGCCTGGTCCGAGGAATTCGCGCGCAAGGAAAACGCCCTCTTCCTCGGCCGCGGCATGCACTACCCGATCGCCCTGGAAGGCGCGTTGAAGCTGAAGGAAATCTCGTACATCCACGCCGAAGCGTATCCGGCCGGCGAACTGAAACACGGCCCGCTGGCCCTGGTGACGAATGAAATGCCCGTCGTCACCATCGCACCGAACGATGCCTTGATCGAAAAGCTGAAATCGAACATGCAGGAAGTGCGCGCCCGTGGCGGCCAACTGTATGTCTTTGCCGACGTGGATTCCCGCATCAGCTCCGGCGAAGGCCTGCACGTCATCCGTCTGCCCGAGCACTATGGCGACCTGTCGCCGATCCTGCACGTGGTCGCGCTGCAATTGTTGGCGTATCACACGGCACTGGCGCGGGGCACGGATGTGGACAAGCCACGCAATCTGGCGAAGTCGGTGACGGTGGAGTAAGCGGGGCGGATTGTGCCTTTCCTCTTCAAGGGGCCGGGGCGGTGCTAGAACGGTACTGCTCCACCCACTTCACCGACTGTGCGATGCCGCCAAATGGAAAGAAATGCAGGCTGACCTTGCCATGGGCTTCTGTCAGACCGGTGGCCAGGCGCTCGACAAACAGATCCGGTCCCGCCGTGCCGAACAGTTTGCCGATGGAAACCCCGTACTTGGACCACATCGAGGCGCAGGCGCCCACGCCGCACACTGCGGCATAGCGCGCCAGCACCGCGATGCTCGCCGGGCCCGGCACGCCCACGCGCACGGGATGGTTGATGCCACGCGCGCGCAGCGCTTGCAACCACGTCAACACGATGTCGGCATCAAACGCGAATTGCGTGACGATCAAGGGCGCCATGCCACGCATCTCGATGCTGTGGCACTTGCGTTCAAGCACCTCCCACTGTTCAGCCTTGCTCATCACCGGATGGCCTTCCGGGTGGCCACCCACGCCGATCACCTGCATGCCCGCGCGCTCGAAAACGCCTGTGTCGATCAGCGAGGCACTGTCGGAAAACGGCCCCATCGGGGTGGACGGATCTCCAGCGATGACGAAGCAGCGCTCGACACCCGCTTCTGCGACCGCGCGCTGGATGAATGACTCCAAGCCAGCGAGCGAGACGATACGGCGCGCAGACAAGTGCGGCATGGGCTCAAAGCCGAGCTTGCGCACGGCCCGCGCTGCGGTCAGCCGCGTGTCGTCGTTCTCGCGTGCCAGGTAGGGAATGGCAATCGTGGACGCTGGCAATATCCGGGGCGCCGCCGCACTCAAAGCAGCAATGTCCTTCGTACTGGCTTCCAGGGAATAGGCATCAGTGATGTTGCCAGCGGGCCAGGGCTGAGCGGGATGCATCAAGGGGCCGACCATAGCCTCACTGCGCATGAGCGCTGGCAGGCTGGCGCGCCAGTGCGATGAAGGCCTTCACGTAGTCGATGACGGTGTCCGTCTCGCGTGCGCCCAGGAAAATCTGCTTGGCGATGCCGCGTGGGCCTAGCCGCACAGGCACGACGTCCATCTTGGCTGCGTATTCCTCGACCAGCCAGCGCGGCAGGGCGGCCACGCCGCGGCCGCTGGCCACCATCTGCAACATGATGTCGGTGGTTTCGATGGCCTTGTGGCGCTTGGGTGTGACGCCGGCCGGCAACAGGAACTGGTTATAGATGTCCAGGCGCTCGATGTCGACGGGGTAGCTGATGAGCACTTCCTGGGTCAGTTGCTGCGGCTTCACATACGCCGCCGCAGCCAGGGCATGGCCCTTGGCCACGACCAGCACCTGCTCGTAGTCGAACACGGGTTCGAACGTCAGCCCCGGCTTGTACAGCGGATCGGGCGTGACCAGCAGGTCGATCTCGTAGCCGAACAGCGCGCCGATGCCGCCGAACTGGAACTTTTGCTTGACGTCCACATCCACGTCGGGCCATGCGGCCAGATAGGGAGACACCACTTTCAGCAGCCACTGGTAGCAAGGGTGGCATTCCATGCCGATGCGCAACGCGCCGCGCTCTCCCTGCGCGAACTGGCCCAGGCGCTCTTCGGCCAGGTCCAGTTGCGGCAGCACCCGGTTCGCCACCGCCAGCAGATACTGGCCGGCCTGCGTCAGGCGCAGGTTGCGCCCTTCGCGCAGCCAGACGTCGGTGCCCAGTTGCTGCTCCAGCTTCTTCATGCTGTGGCTCAGGGCCGACTGGGTCAGGTGCAGCACGCCTGCGGCGGCCGTCAGCGAACCTTGTTTCTCGACCTGCTGGACGATGCTGAGGTGGATGCGTTCAAGCATTGAGATGAGCCATGTTCATGGATGTATGAAATAAGACCATTATACTTCATCGATCTTCGCCGCTATCATCGATCCCCTTGTTGCCTGTATTTTTCGGCCCTGGCGCATCCATCCCTATGAAAGCAAACATGACACGTCCACTTCGTTTAGTCGCGGTTTCCGGCGGGCTGCAACGTCCTTCCAAGGCGGCAGCCCTGGCAGAGCACCTGATGGACCTGATCGCCGATGAAGTGTTGTGCGAACAGCGTCTGGTCGAGCTGGGCCAGCTCGCACCGCAGCTTGCCGGCGCGACCTGGCGTTCCCACCTGCCCGATACGGTGGAGCGGGAACTTGCGGCGGTCGAGCAAGCCGACATCCTGGTGGTGGCAACACCGGTCTTCCGTGGTTCCTACACGGGACTGTTCAAGCACTTCTTCGACTTCATTGACCAGGATGCCTTGATCGACAAGCCGATCTTGCTGGCGGCCACCGGCGGCAGCGAACGTCATGCCCTGATGATCGACCACCAGTTGCGGCCTTTGTTCAGCTTCTTCCAGGCACGCACATTGCCACTGGGCGTCTACGCGACGGACAAGGATTTCCTCGACTACCGTCTGCAGGACGAGGCCCTGATCCAGCGGGCCGCGCTGGCCGTCCAACGGGCATTGCCCTTGGTCGGCTTGACGCGCCAGGCGAGACATGCCGCCGCTGAAGCGCTGGTTGCGGCCTGATACGCATCGCCACGGTCACCAGGCAAGCAACACATTCATCTTTTTCGCAGACATCAGGACAGATCACCATGAGCAAAGATTTTGTATTCAGCATCAAGAGCATTGTTTTCGATGAAAACTATCACCCATCGGACAGCACGCGCTTGACGACCAACTTTGCCAATCTGGCCAGGGGAGAGCGTCGCCAGGAGAATTTGCGCAATACCCTGAAGATGATCGACAGCCGCTTCAACAGCCTGGCGCATTGGGACAACCCGAAGGCAGACCGCTACTCGGTAGAACTTGAAATCATTTCCGTCGAGTTGAATATCGGTGCCGAAGGCGACAATATTCCATTGATCGAGATATTGAAGCCGAATATCCTGGATAAAAAAACCAATGAGCGCATCGATGGCATCGCCGGGAATAACTTCTCCTCCTACGTGCGCGATTACGACTTCAGCGTGCTGCTGCCAGAGCACAACAATAATAAATCCACGTTTGGCACGCCGGACAATTTCGGCGATTTCCATGGCAAGCTGTTCAAGCACTTTGTCAAATCAACTGCTTACAAAGCGCGCTTCAGCAAGCCGCCCGTGATCTGCATCAGCGCCTCGAGCAGCAAAACCTATCAGCGCACTGAAAACCAGCACCCCATCCTGGGCGTCGAGTATCAGCAAAATGAGTTCTCCTCGACGGATGAATATTTCGAGAAAATGGGGATGCAGGTGCGCTATTTCATGCCGCCAAACAGTGCTGCACCGCTGGCGTTTTATTTTATCGGCGACCTGCTGGGTGACTACAGCAATCTTGAGCTGATCGGCACCATCAGCACGATGGAAACGTTCCAAAAGATCTACCGGCCCGAAATTTACAACGCCAATTCCGCGGCAGGGAAGTTGTATCAGCCTAGCCTGAAGAACCAGGATTACTCATTGACGCAAATTGTCTATGACCGGGAAGAGCGCAGCCAGCTGGCGGTCAAGCAGGGCAAATATACGGAAGAGCACTTCATCAAGCCCTACAAAAATGTTCTTGAACAATGGGCTGCGAACTACGCTCTCTGATTAATCACAATACACGACATCAATCATCATGAAAAAATTATTGCCTACTTCCACTGCCGGCAGCTTGCCCAAACCTTCCTGGCTGGCACAGCCTGAAAAACTCTGGTCGCCCTGGAAGTTACAGGACGAGGAATTGATCGAGGGCAAACAGGATGCCTTGCTGTTGTCACTGCAAGAACAGCAGCTGGCTGGCATCGATATCGTCAGTGACGGCGAGCAAACCCGCCAGCATTTCGTCACCACGTTCATCGAGCATTTGAGCGGCGTGGATTTCGACAAACGCGAGACCGTCAGGATTCGTGACCGCTACGATGCGAGCGTGCCGACCGTCGTTGGTGCGGTGAGCCGTCCGAAGCCGGTTTTTGTGGAAGACGCCAAATTTCTGCGTCAGCAAACCACGCAGCCGATCAAATGGGCGCTGCCAGGCCCGATGACGATGATCGATACGCTGTACGACAGCCACTACAAGAGCCGCGAAAAACTGGCCTGGGAATTCGCCAAGATCCTCAATCAGGAAGCCCGCGAATTGGAGGCGGCCGGCGTCGACATCATCCAGTTTGACGAACCCGCATTCAATGTTTTCTTTGATGAGGTCAATGACTGGGGTATCGCCACCCTGGAGCGGGCAATTGAAGGACTGAAATGCGAAACGGCCGTGCATATTTGCTATGGCTACGGCATCAAGGCCAATACGGACTGGAAAAATACGCTGGGCTCCGAGTGGCGCCAATATGAAGAGTCTTTCCCCAAGCTGCAGAAATCGAATATCGACATCATCTCGCTGGAATGCCACAACTCGCGTGTCCCCATCGACCTGATTGAACTCATTCGCGGCAAAAAAGTGATGGTCGGCGCCATCGACGTGGCATCCAATACCATTGAAACGCCGGAGGAAGTGGCCAACACCCTGCGCAAGGCGCTGCGCTTTGTCGATGCCGACAAACTTTATCCGAGCACCAACTGCGGCATGGCGCCCTTGTCGCGTCAGGTAGCACGAGGCAAGTTGAATGCGCTCAGCGCTGGCGCGGAAATTATCCGGAGAGAACTTTCCTAGTCGGCTGGTGACGTTACACCTGCGCCTAAGCCAGGCGCAGCAGCATTGTCCGCAAGCGCTCCGCCATCCGTGCCCGCAAGGCTGCGTTCAGCAGCGGCGCCACCTGCGCAAAAGCGTTCGCGATGCGCACCAGCAAGGCATCGAGATACTCTTCCGCCTGCCCGCGTGTGGCGAAGCCGAAACGGGTCACATCGCGCAGCATGGCGTCGCGCGTGATGTCGCGGCGGCCGGCGCTCACTTGCATGACCAGTGATTGCGGCTCGTCTTCCGTATCCGGTACGACATCGAAGGCGGGCGAGAGGCGCCAGCGTTGCTCGTCCAGATCGAACAGCACGGCGTGGTTGCGCGGATGGTCGTCGTTGTTGCCGACGACGCCGTTGAAGACCATGCGGCCAAACAGTTCGATGCCGTCTTCTGCCGGTGCGCCGATGCGCCGCAGTTCTTCGGCCAGGCGGGGGTAGCTGGCGCCATCGCTGTCAGCCGCTTCCACCGGTGGATATTGCACTTGCAGCAGCGAGGCGGCGCTGACGGTCATGATGCGCCGCGCGCCGCGCCGGTCGTAGCGCAGGATGCGCACCACGCTGCGCTCGGCCGTCAATGCATGGTGGCGCGTGTCGGCGAAACGCAGGCCGGCCGCCCTGCCCCATTGCATGGTCGCGTGTTCCAGCAGTGCCAGGTCGACCGTATCGGTCATCAGGCCCGGCTTCACTAGCCAATAGTCTTCGCCGTCCTGCACCGTGGCCTTGGGGCGCGCGCCGCCCATGCTGGGGGTGGCGAACAGGCGTTTGCGCAGGGGCGCATTGAGTGTTGGCCGGCTTTCCGCGATGGCCAACAGTTCTTGCACCAGCGCGTCCAGGCGATGCAGCCTGGGACTGGCCAGTTGCGCTATGTTCGGTTTGGGCGTGTCGCCCACGGCCAGCGCACCCCAGCGGTCACCATTGCCCGACAGGCGCAAGAACTGGATCGCTGTGGCTTTTTCGCCCAACTGGTGTTCGCGGCGTATCAGCATCTGTCCCCAGGAATCCGGACTGGCGTCGCGCAGCACGTCATGCAGGCCGCCATAGCGGCGCGCCAGGTGTTCCATGCCGGGAATGAAGGGCAGATTGACGGGATCGATGGCCCAGGACAAGCCTGCATCGGCATAGCTGGGCGCGTACAGAAAGCTGCCGATGCCGGTGCGCGCATCGAGCACATAGCGGCCGGCCACCACCCACTCGCCGTTGTCGGGCCGCTGCAGATAGACAAACAAAGGGCGGCTAGAAGTAGCCATCGCCGTGCTCGTTTACGGCGGGGCGGCTGCGGATGTTGGCGCTGTCCATTTGCCACAGCGACGCGTCCGGTTCCGGCGCCGTGATGGCAAGGATGCCGAGCACGTGGAAGGCGGCCAGGAACAGACCCACGTTGACGGATGCCTCGCCCCGTTCCATGCGTTGCAGGGTGGGATGCGAAATATCGAGGCGCGCGCACAGGTCGCGTGCCGTGATGTTTTGCTGCACCCGCTGCTTGCGCACGCACTGGCCCCATATCCTGAGCCGCTCGTTGACGAGCGTCGGCATGGCATCTTCCGGGCGGGCACGTTTTGTCATAATCAGGAAGTAAACATGGAAGTGAACATATTTTTTATATTGTAGTCCTTAATTGCAAGAATATGTACGCAGCAGTTGAGCTAGCAGTTGAGCTTTAAGGTAAACATAAAATTGAATTTAATACGACTAAATTCAATCTTATGTTTATGGTACAGGCCGTCGCGCTATTCTAAAATTCCTCCCACTGCGCCGGTGCGCTGGCGCGTTGCGGCGCCGCTGTCACGCTCACGCGCATTGCCGTGCCGGTCGCTGGCCGCGCGGCAGCCGTCGGCAAGGTCGTCGCTGCCGCGCCGTCCAGTTTAAATACGCTCACCACCTGCGCCAGGGTCGCCGCCTGCTCCTGCATGGCAGCGGCCGCAGCGGCCGACTCTTCCACCAGGGCCGCATTTTGCTGGGTGACGTTGTCCATCTCGCTGATTGCCTGGTTGATTTGCTCGATGCCGGCCGTCTGTTCCGCGCTGGCCGAGGTGATGTCTTCCATGATGTCGGTCACGCGGCGCACGCTGTCGACCAGGTCGGTCATGGTGTCGCCGGCTTGGTGCACGAGCTCGCTGCCGGCCGCCACGCTCCGGGTCGAGTCGTCGATCAGGGTCTTGATTTCCTTGGCCGCGGCAGCGGAGCGGTGCGCCAGGCTGCGCACTTCCGTGGCCACGACGGCAAAGCCGCGGCCCTGTTCGCCCGCGCGCGCCGCTTCCACGGCCGCGTTCAAGGCCAGAATGTTGGTCTGGAAGGCGATGCCGTCGATGACGCCGATGATGTCGGCGATCTTGCTCGAGGAGGCGTCGATTTGCCGCATGGTCGCCACCACTTGGGCGATGACGGCGCCGCCGCGCTGCGCCACGCCGGAGGCCGTGTCGGCCAGCACATGCGCCTGGCGTGCATTGTCGGCATTCTGCTTGACGGTCGAGGTCAGCTCTTCCATGGACGAGGCGGTTTCTTCCAGCGAGCTGGCTTGCTGCTCCGTGCGCGCAGACAGGTCCAGGCTGCCTGCCGCCACTTCGGACGAGGCCGAGGCGATCGTTTCCGTGCCGGCGCGCACCGTGCCCACCGTGTGCGCCAGGCTGTCGTTCATGCGCTTCAGTGCCTGCAACAGTTGCCCCATTTCATCGCGCGACTGCACCGTGATCTGGCTGCGCAAATCGCCTGCGGCCACCGTGTTGGCCACCTGCAGCGCCGTCGCGACGGGACCGGTGATCGAGCGTGTGATGCCATACGCCAAGGCCGCCGCGATGGCCAAGGCAGCCAGCGACATGCCGATCAGCAAGGTGCGCGTGTTGGCATACGTGGCATTGGCATTGTCGCCCGCCGTGGCGGCCAGGGTGTTTTGCAAGCTGATCTGTTCAGCGATCAATTGCTTGTAGACCAGCAAGACGGGGCGCAGCTGGCCGTACAGGTAGGCGCTGCTGTCGTCCGGCGTGCCGTTCCTGATCAGTTCAAGCAAGGCTTCCTGCCCCTGTGCGTAGCGCGTGTTGGCGTCGTTCATCTTGGCCAGCAGCGCACGTTCGCGGTCGGAATCGAGCATGCCCGCGAGCTTGCCGAGATTGCCGGCCGCTGCCTGGCGCGCAGCCAGGATGGCGTCCGTTTGTTTGCGCTGGTCGGCGGGATCGGCGCTGAGCATCATGTTGCGCAGGGCAATGGCGATATCGTTGATGTTGGCCGACACGCTGTTGGCGAGCTCGATCTTGGGCATGCTGTCATGCACGATATGGCCGGTGCCCTGGTTGATCTTGCCCAGCATGGCAATGCCCAGGCAAGAGATGATGATCAGCATGGCGCCGATGGTGCCAAAGCCTGTGGCAAGGCGTGTTCCGATGGTCAGGTGGGATAAAAACTTCATGGCTGTCTCAATACGGAGGGAATGGTGAAAAGGTCGGCGGCGTGCAGATGGCTGCCGCGCCGCCAAGCGGACGACGATCCTAGACCTTTTCGAATGATATTTCCATAGGGCAATATGCCTAGTTTCCCTCCGCAGCACACGCCAGTTCCGCTTATCCTGCGGCTTGCCGGCGTTTTCAGCTATATTGGCAGGCACCCGCCGGGCGGCACGCCATGACCGGCGCCGCCGCCAATCCGGCCGTTTTTCTCATTTTCAGCCATAGGTCCGCATGACTTCTTTCCGTCTCCGTTTCTTCCCCTTCCTGCTGGCGTTACTGCTGGCGTGCTCGCTGGCCGCGCCGCCCGCCTGGTCGCAGCCCGTCGATGACGCCGCCACGGCCGACCAGCGTCTCGATGGCTTGCGCAAGCAGATCACCGGCATCCAGAAAGCGCTCGATG
This sequence comes from Janthinobacterium sp. GMG1, assembly GCF_034427795.1. Classification (NCBI taxonomy): domain Bacteria; kingdom Pseudomonadati; phylum Pseudomonadota; class Betaproteobacteria; order Burkholderiales; family Oxalobacteraceae; genus Janthinobacterium; species Janthinobacterium sp. GMG1. Next base: position 114,981 of record NZ_JAXQNT010000013.1, on the reverse strand, counting down.
GCGAGGCGGAGCTCGATGATGCGACCCTGTCGCAGATGCGGGCTGATGCGCTGGCGGCCAGCGCCGAGGCGGACAAGGTGGCCGACGCGCTCACGCCCACGCTCTCGAGCGTGCAGGCGCGGCTGGCCGAGCTGGGCAAGCCGGCGGCGGGGACGAAGGATGCCCCCGACGTGGCGGCGCAGCGCAGCCAGCTGGACCGCACCAGCAGCGCTCTCGATGCGCAAGTAAAACTGGCGCGCCTGCTGGCCGTGGAAGCGACGCAGGCGTCGGAGCAGGTGTCGACGGTGCGCCGCGCGCAGTTGCAGGCGCGCCTGGGCGAACGCACGGCCTCGATACTCGCCGGCTCGTTCTGGAAACAGCTGCATGCGGAATTGCCGCAGAATTTGCAGCGCCTGCGGGCGCTGGAGCTGGAATTGGCGAACGCGGCAAGCGCCACGCCGTGGTCGGCCTGGGGCGGCTTGCTGGCCGCCATCGTGGCCGTGATCGGCGCCAGCGTCTGGGCTTCGCGCTATTTGCTGGTGGTGACGTCCACGCGCGTGCCGCATGGCCGCTTGCGCCGTTCCCTGCATGCGCTGGCCGTGCTGGTGCTGGCGCTGGCCACGCCGGGCCTGGTGGCGGAATTGCTGGCCATGGGCTTGCGCTGGGACGGCGGCCTGTCCGAAAAGACCTCGACTTTTCTCAGCAGCTTGATCGGCATCATCTGTTTTGCCGGTTTTACGGCGGGACTCGGCCACGCGCTGCTGTCGCCGCGCCGCGTGTCGTGGCGTTTGCTGCCCTTGCCGGACGCGCTGGCGCACCGCATGCGCAATTTTCCATCGATGTTTTCCTTCATCGTCGTGCTCGTGTGGGCGACGGAAAGAGTCACCATCGTCATCAATGCGGGCTTGTCGACGGCCGTGGCCGTCAATTGCATCGTCGCCCTCGTGATGAGCACGACCATCGCCTACGGCCTGATGCGGGCCGAGCGCTGCTGGCGCCAGTTGCGCGAGGCCGATCCCGCCACCCTGGTCACGCCCCTGTGGCTGCGCTGCGTCACGGTGCTGCTGTGGCTGGCGCTGGCGTCCAGCGTCATCAGTCTGCTGGTCGGCTATGTGGCGTTCGGCAGCTTTGTCGCCAAGCAAATCGCCTGGGTCATCGTCGTGCTGTGCAGCACGTATTTGCTGACGGTGCTGGTGGACGATATCTGCATGCTGCTGGCGTCCACGCCGCCGCCGCCGGACGCGGCCCATCCTGTGCTGGCCACGCCCAAGGCGCGCGACCAGGCGGCCGTGCTGCTGTCGGGCATTGGCCGCGCCATCGTCGTGCTGCTGGCCCTGATGCTGCTGCTGGCACCGTTCGGCGAAGGTCCGGGCGAGCTGTTCCAGCGTGTCGGCAAGCTGCAGGATGGCCTGGCTATCGGCGAGGTGGCGATCCGCCCTGCCGCGCTGATCCAGGCCCTGCTGGTGCTGCTCGTCGGCTTTGTCGCGCTGGGCTTGTTCAAGCGCTGGTTGCAAAACAGCTATTTGCCGACCACCAATCTCGACACGGGCATGCAAGTGTCGTTCATCACCCTGTTCGGCTACATCGGCGGCGTGCTGGCCGTGGCGCTGGCCCTGTCGGCGGCTGGCATCGGCCTGGAACGCATCGCATGGGTGGCGTCGGCCTTGTCGGTGGGTATCGGTTTTGGCTTGCAGGCCGTGGTGCAGAACTTTGTTTCCGGCCTGATCCTTCTGGCCGAGCGACCTGTGAAGGTGGGCGACTGGGTCTCGCTGGGCGGCGTGGAAGGCGACATTCGCCGCATCAATGTGCGCGCCACGGAAATTCAATTGGGCGACCGCTCGACGGTGATCGTGCCGAACTCGGAATTCATTACCAAGACGGTGCGCAACGTCACCCTGGCCAATCCGCTGGGCCTGGTGCAGGTCAAGCTGCCATTGCCGCTGGGCACGGATGCGCAAGCGGCGCGCGCGCTGATCCTGTCCACCTTTGTCGACAATCCCGACGTGCTCGACACGCCGGCGCCCAACGTGCAGCTCGACGGCATCGACAATGGCTTGTTGCTGTTCAACGCCACCGGTTATGCCTCGTCGCCGCGCCTGACGTCGGGCATCCGCAGCGCCCTGCTGTTCGAGCTGCTCAAGCGCCTGGACGAGGCGCACATCGCGATTGCCAAGCCCAGCACGATGGTGCTGAGCACTGTGCCGGCGCAGCCCGAGGCGCCGGCCATGTCAGCGGTGGCAGCCGCACCGGCACCCGTGCCGCCGCTGACGAGCTGATCAGCGGATAGTCGACCACAGCAGGGCCGCCAGGTACAGGCCGATGCCGAACGCCGTGTGGGCCATCAGGCTGCGCAGGCGGGCGGCGTTTGGGTGCGGCGTCTTGCTGGCGGCCAGACCGGCGCCCATGCCCGGTTGCAAGATGCAAAACGGCGCGGCCACGCTCACCAGGCCCGCCAGCAGCGCCGGCGCGAAGGTCGGCCCTTGCACCCACTCCTGCCCCACCAGCGCCAGCAGCATGGCCGCAAACAGCACGCCGATGACGTAATGGGCCGTCCAGCCCAGGATGGCTTCATCGCGCACGGGCGCCGCCTGGGCGATGTTGGCGTGGATGAAGGTGCCGCGCGGCAAATGACCGAGCCAGCGCCCCACCATCGCAAAGTTCAGCGAGGGGATGCACCAGTAGCGTTTCAAGGCCACCGCCCACACATCCATCACCGCCGTCGCGCCCACGCCGATCGCCAGCGCATCGAGCCAGAGTATTTGCATTACCGTTCCTAACATTCAATTGATTGCTTGAATGTTATAAGGGTGCTAGCATCGTGTCAATGAAAAATGCTGATATCGAATTGCTGACCGGTTCCGCCGGGTTTGCCCATATTTTAGGCAGCGCGCCGCGTTTGCGCCTGCTCGAGCAGATCGTGCACGGCGAGTATGCAGTGGAGCAGCTGGTGGAGTTGACGGGCCTGTCCGTGGCGAATACCTCGCAGCATTTGCAGCAGTTGCGGCGCGCCGGTTTCGTGCTGGCGCGGCGCGACGGCAAGCGCGTGCTGTACCGGCTCGGCAGCGGTCCCATCATGCAACTGCTGGCCGCGCTGGACGTGTATGCGCAGCACCAGCGCAGCGAGTTGCAGGCGCTGGGACGGGGCGACCATGTGGAAGCGATCACGGGCGATGAGTTGCTGGAGCGCATGCGCGAGGCCAGCATCACCGTGCTCGACGTGCGGCCCGCGCAGGAATTTGCCGCCGGCCACTTGCCCGGTGCGATCAATATTCCTTTTGATGACTTGCAGCGTCGCTTGGGCGAATTGCCCGCGCACGCCGAGATCGCCGCGTATTGCCGCGGCCCGTATTGCGTGCTGTCCGTGCAGGCGGTGGCGGCCCTGCGCCAGCACGGCTTGCATGCGCGTCGCCTCGGCAGCGGTTACGACGACTGGCAGACGGCCGGCTTGCCGGTCGTGAAGGCGGCGTGATGGCTATTCCCGACAGCAAGCAGGAACTGCTCGACGCCATCAACAGCACGTATGCGAAGTTGATACAGGAGCTGGCGCGCGTTCCACCGGCGCTGGCGCGGGAACCCGTGCTGGAAGGACAAGTGGCGGGCACGCGCATGAGCGTGTGCGACCTGCTCGCCTATCTGGTGGGCTGGAATGAGCTGGTCTTGCACTGGCACGCTCAGCTGCGTGACGGCAAACGCATCGAGGACATCGCCTTTCCCGCTGAAGGTTTCACGTGGAACGCTCTGGGGAAATTGGCGCAGCGCTTCTATGCGGACTATGCTGAACTCAGCATGGACGACTTGCTGCAGCGCCTGGCACAGGCGAAGAAGCAGTTGCTGGCGCTGATCGAAAGCCATGACGACGCGCAATTGTATGGCCAGCCCTGGTACACGCATTACACGATGGGGCGCATGATCCAGTTCAATACGGCGTCGCCGTATGCGAATGCGCGCACGCGCTTGCGGGCCTGGCTCAAGACCTTGTAGCGGCAGGATCGGCTGGCTTGCACGATTGCATCAGTACGCTCAGTAAAATTTCAGGCAGGATAGTGGTTTCAAGCGTAACCAATGAAGGATCGCCATGCTGACCATCGCCCTCGCCCAGATGAATCCCACCGTGGGCGACTTCGACGCCAATTGTGCCGCCATCATCGCGCGCATGGGGCGCGCCAGCGAGGAAGGCGCGGACCTGCTCGTGTGCCCCGAATTGTCGCTGTGCGCGTATTACCCGGGCGACCTGTTCGAAGATGCCGCCTTCCTGCGCGACATGCAGCAGGCGCTGAATCAGCTGCTGGAAGCGTCCACGCGCTGGCCGGCGCTGGTCACCGTCATCGGCACGGCGCGGCCGAACCCCGGCGTCGGCAAGCCCCTGTACAACGCCTTGCTGGCCATCCGCGACGGGCGCATCGTGGCCGAATACTACAAGCAGCTGCTGCCCACTTACGGCATCTTTGACGAGGGTCGCCATTTCGAGCCGGGGCCGCCCGGCGCCTGCACCCTCGCTATCGCTGGCTGCAAGGTGGGCTTCATGATTTGCGAGGATGGCTGGAACGACGATGGCCGCGCCTACGCCGTCAACCCCTTCGACGCTCTGCACGCGGCGCGGCCCGACCTCGTCGTCAGCATCAACGCCAGCCCGTCCGACATCGGCAAACGGGCGCAGCGCCATGCCGTGTTTGGCACCGCCTGCACGCGCGTGAACTTGCCTTTGCTCTTCGTCAACCAGGTGGGCGGCCAGGACCAGCTCGTGTTCGACGGCGCCTCGTTCGCCATGTCGCCGACCTTGGGCGTGCAATTCGAGGCGGCCCGCTTCGTCGAAGATTTTCAGTTGCTGCGCTTTGCCGGCGGCCGTTTTACGCGGCCCGATGGTCAGCCTTTCCCCGTGCCCGACCCGGAAGGCATCCCTGCCGTGGAGTTTGCGCGGCGCCAGATCGTGCTCGGTTTGCGCGACTACGCGCGCCGCTGCCGCTTTACGAAAGTCGTCGTCGGCTGCTCGGGCGGCATCGACTCGGCGCTGACCCTGGCCCTGGCCGTCGAGGCGCTGGGCGCCGACAACGTCGTGGGCATCACCATGCCGTCCGTGTTTTCCAGCGCCGGCTCCGTCACCGATTCCGTCGCCCTGTGCGCCAACCTGGGCATCACCCTGCACACGCATGCGATCCGCGACATCGTGGCGCAATACGCAGCCGGCTATGCGGCAGCTTTCGACGGCAAGCTGCAAGGGCTGCCGCTGGAAAACCTGCAGGCGCGCGTGCGCGGCACGATATTGATGGAGTACTCGAATGCCTTCGGCGCCCTGCTGCTCACCACCGGCAACAAGAGCGAAATCTCGGTGGGTTACTGCACCCTGTATGGCGACACGAATGGGGGACTGGGACTGATCGGCGACTTGTATAAAACGGAGGTGTTCGCCCTGTCGCGCCACCTCAACGCCAGCGCCGGGCGCGAACTGATTCCCGTCGCCGTGCTCGATAAACCGCCGTCGGCGGAACTGGCGCCGGGCCAGCGCGACACGGATAGCTTGCCGCCATATCCCGTGCTCGATGAAATCCTCAAATGGCATATCGAGGGACGCGGTTTGCCCGCGGCCGAAAGCGCGCAAGCGTTGACCCTGGTCGACCAGCTGCGCGAGACGGACGAGGGGCGGGCTCTCGTCACGCGTATCCTCGGCATGGTCGCCCGCAATGAGTACAAACGGCGCCAGGCGGCGCCCATCATCCGCGTGCGTTCGCGCGCCTTTGGCAGCGGGCGTCAATTGCCGATCGCCGCCCACTACCCCACCGGAGACGACGCATGACCCCATCCTATTCCGCCGACGCGGCCATCCTGATCGGCCGCTTCCAGCCTTTTCACAATGGCCATGCGGGCTTGCTGCAAAAGGCGCTGGCGACGGCCGCGCAAGTGGTGGTGGTGCTCGGCTCCGCCTTCCATGCGCGCAGCCCGAAAAACCCGTTTACGTGGCAGGAACGGGCCGCCATGATCGCCGCGACCTTACCCGAGGCGCAGCGCGCGCGCGTGCATTACGTGGCCGTGCGCGATTACTACGACGATGGCCTGTGGGCCGATGCCGTGCGGCGCGCCGTGACGGGCGCCGTGCCCGCGGCGCAGAGCGTCGCCCTGGTGGCCTGTTTCAAGGATGCCACCAGTTATTACCTGCACCACTTCCCGCACTGGCAGCTGCTCAATCTGGAGATCGATCCCGGTGCCCCCATCGGCGCGACGGCGATTCGCAACGTGCTGTTCGAGGCGCAAGACGTGGACGTGTCGCTGAGCGCCGTGGCGCAGCTGCTGCCGGCGGCCATCGGCCAGTATGTGAAGGCGTGGACCTTGTTGCCGTGGTACGCGCCGCTGGTGCAGGAATACCGCGCCATCGAAGCGTACAAGGCGCGCTGGCGCGCGGCGCCGTATCCGCCCATCTTCACTACGGTCGACGCGCTGGTGCAGACGGGCGGCCACGTGCTGCTGGTGCGCCGCGGCGGCTATCCTGGCAAGGGCCTGTGGGCGCTGCCCGGCGGCTTCCTGGAGCCGCGCGAACGCCTGCTGCAGGGCGCCTTGCGCGAACTGGCGGAAGAAACCCAGCTGGGCGTGCTGGCGCCCACCCTCGTCGAGGCGCTGGTCGGCGTGGCCGTGTTCGACCATCCGGACCGCAGCCAGCGCGGGCGCACCATCACGCATGCGCATTACTTTGACTTGAAGACGCGCCAGTTGCCGGCCGTGACGGCGGCCGACGATGCGGCGCTGGCGCAGTGGGTACCCGTGGCGTCGCTGCCGGCCATGGAGGAGCAATTCTTCGAAGACCATTTTCACATCCTGAACCACTTCCTCAAGCTCACGCACGAGGGGCGCTGAGGGGGCTGTCCCCCTCCTCGCGCATCAGGACGTGATGCGTTCCCAGCCGTGCCGGACGGCCGCCTTGAAGTTGTCCCATGCCGATTGCGGATACGTATGCTCCCACGTGGAACGCAGGTCCGCTTCCACGTCGTCCCACGGGCGGCCCCGGTAGCTGTCGCTGTTCGCCATCGAATGGCCATAGCGGTAGGCGGGATCGTAGTCCTCGAAGCGCGCGCCGGTGGCGACATAGGTGGCGCTCCAGTGGCTACGGTAGTACTGCTCGTCATCGTAGCTGGTGCCTGGCAAGTTGTCGGCGCTGGGGTAGCGGCGTGCGTTGGCGCCCGCGCTGGACGGTGGTGGCGCCATGTCGCTGGCAAATTGTTGCGACCCTGGCGCCTCGTTCATATTGCTGGCGGACATGCCCTGCCGCGATGGCGCGCTTGACAGCATGCTGGCGCCCTGGCGCCGCCCGCTGTCGTCGTGCGGCGCGCCTTGCCAGCCGCCGGCGCGCCAGTGCTCGGCGTGCGCATCGATGTCGAGCGGCGCATAGCGCTCGACGATGTCGGTGGCGCGCTGGATATCGGCGTCGCTTGCGCCTTCCAGTGTCAGCACGACATGCCCGCGCCGCACGGCTTCCGCATAGATGTGGCGATCGGCGTGGCTGCCGAACAGGTCCGTAAAGAAATGCTTGATATTGTCGAGCAGGCTGTCGCTGTCGTCGCGGCGGATGTTTTCCGTGGCGGAAAATTCGTCACTGCCCGCATCGTGCAGGCGGATGTTGGCGCCGGGAAATCCCGCCGTGATCAGGTCGTGCCGGGCGCGCTCGGCCATATCGCGGACGGCGAAAACTGCTGCCAATGTATGTGCCATGATGGTCTCCAATCGGTGAACAACGTCCTTCCAGTGTAGGCCGTGCAAAACGAAAGGGGCGCCCGTTTGCCCCTTGGAAACCGTTGTAGTGATCAAATATTGACGAAGTGAAATTTCAATCCGGCGTGCCCACGAACGCGCGCAAAAAGTCGATAAAGGCGCGCACCTTTTCCGCGATGTGCTGCGTGTTCGGATACACGGCATACACGCCCTGCTGCGGGAAGGCGACGTCGGGCAGCAGGCGGCGCAGGCGTCCCGCGCGCACTTCCGCCTCCACCTGCCATTGCGGCAGCAGGGCCACGCCGCAGCCGCCCAGGGCAAAGCCCAGCAGGGCCGAGGCGGAGTCGGAATGGATGGCGGCGTCGTCCTGCACGGCAAAGGCGGCGGGGCCGTCCGGCGTGTGCACGTCCCAGCGCAGCGGCGTGGTCAGGCGGCTGTGCGCCAGCCAGCGCGCGCGCTGCAAGTCGTCCAAGGTGGCGATGTCCCGGCCGGGCAGGCTGGCCAGGTAGGCGGGCGAGGCGACGGGCCAGATCGCATACGGCTCGATCAGCGCGGCGCGGTAGCTCGAATCGGTGAGGGAACCCATGCGGATGGCCAGGTCGTAGCGGCCCGAGATCAGGTCTTCATGCGAGGACGACGACGAATGCTGGATCTGCAGCTGCGGATGGGCGGCGGCAAAGGCGATCAGCGCGGGGATCACCGTGCGGCTGCCGTACTCGACGGTGGTGGTCAGGCGCAAGGTGCCGCGCAAGCCCAGGTGGCCCTGGCGCGCCGTCTCGATGGCGCCTTGCGCTTCGCTCAGCACGCGCTGGCAATCCTCGTAAAAGCGCCGCCCCACGTCGGTCAGCGCCAGGCTGCGCGTGCTGCGCGTCAGCAGCGACACGCCCAGCTCCGCCTCCAGCTGTTTCAAGTTAAAACTGACGACGGCCTTGCTCTGGCCCAGCACGACGGCGGCCGCCGTCAGCGAACCGGCGTCGACGATGGCGATGAAAATACCCAAACGGTCAAGACTGATCATAAATAAGAATGAGGAGGCATGCGGGTTGTAGAGGTTTGTCAAAATTTGTTTGACAGTGTAATCGGGGCTGGCCCGTTACGCAAATGACGCTGAGCGCTTAAGCTGGCCGTTTGCCATTCGGAGCACCATGGACTATCGCAAAAAGGTGGCGGCCATCTATCTGCTGGGGTTTTTCGTCGACCTGATCAACATGTTCATCACCAGCGTCGCCTATCCCGACATCGGCCATGCCCTGCACGCTTCGGTGGCGCAGCTGGCCTGGATCAGCACCGCCTACATCCTCGGCCTGACCATCGTCATCCCCGCCAGCGCCTGGCTGGCTGCCTATTATGGCAGCAAAACCGTGTTCATGGCATCGTTGCTAACTTTTTTATGCGCCAGCATCGGCGCCGGCCTGGCGCCATCGATCGAGGCGCTGATCGCCTGGCGCTGCGTGCAGGGCCTGGGCGGCGGCTTGCTCATTCCGCTGGGGCAAAGCATGACCTACCAGCTGTATCAGCCTGCCGAGCGCCCTGGCCTGTCCTCCGTCATCATGCTGGTGGGCTTGCTGGCGCCCGCCCTGTCGCCCGCGCTGGGTGGCGTCATCGTCGACAGCCTGTCGTGGCGCTGGATTTTTTACCTGAACGTGCCATTTGCCGCGCTGGCGCTGCTGCTGGCCGCCTGCTGGCTGCGCGCCGACCCGCCACGCGCGGCCGTGCCCCGTCTCGACGTGGGCGGCCTGCTGGCGGGCAGCACGGCGATTTTGCTGCTGTTGCTGGGCCTGACCATGCTGGGCACGCCGGGCGACGTGCCGGCCGGCGCCGCCGTGCTGGCGCTGGGCGCCGCCTGCGCCTGGGGCTATGTGCGCGGCGCGCTGCGCAAATCCACGCCGCTGCTGAACCTGCGCCTGGCCAGTGAGCCGCTGCTGCGCATTGCCATGCTGATGTATCTGCTGGTGCCCGGTGTCTTCATGGGCGTGAGCCTGCTGGCCATGCTGTATCTGCAGGGCGTGCTGGGCATGTCCGCATCGACGGCGGGCGCGCTGATGCTGCCGTGGGCGCTGGCCTCGTTTGCGGCCATTTCGCTGACCGGCAAAAGCTATCGCCGCGTGGGTCCGCAACCGCTGTTTATCTTTGGTGCGCTGCTGCAGGCGACGGGCATGCTGATGCTGCTGCGCGTGGATGCGGCGGGCCAGTTATTCTGGCTGGCCGGTGCGTATGCCGTGATGGGCTTTGGCGGTGGTTTGTGCAGCAGCACGGCGCAAAGCACGGCATTCTTGCGCACGCCGGATGGACAATTGAGCCAGGCCAGCGCCGTGTGGAATATCAACCGCCAACTGGGCTTTTGCCTGGGCGTGGCGCTGCTCAGCGTACTGCTCAATGGCTTGCTGGCGACGCAGGGCATCGCATCGCTCGATGACCCTGCCCAGCACCTGCGTGCGGCGCAGGTATTTCACTGGTGCTTTGCCCTCGCCGCCGCCTCGTGCGTACTGCCGCTGGCACTGTGCCTGCGTATCGACAACCGCGCCGTTCTCGACCTTTTACTAAACCATGGAGCAAGCAAAAAATGACTGCGACGAACCCGTATTTTGACGACGTTTTATCCACGCATGTGCTGATCCGCGAGTGGCTCTCTGGCGAAGCCACGGCGCCGGAACATTGCGCTGATTTGCTGGCGCGGTTTTCGCCCGGTTTCACGATGGTGTCACCCGGTGGCAAGCAGCTCGATGGCGCCGGATTGGCGGCGTTTTTTTGCGCCGCCGCCGGCAGCCGCCCGGGCCTCGTCATGCGCATCACGGACCTGGTAATGATCCAGGAAAGCACGGCTGGCGCCATCGTGTCCTACCGCGAATGCCAGTCACTGCCGGGCGCAGAAAACACCGAGCGGCTGTCGACCGTCGTGTATGACAAAACACCGGATGGTAGCCTGTTGTGGCGCCATTTGCACGAGACGTGGGTGGTTTAATTTAACTTAAATCATGCAAGTCTTTTTGCTGCGCCGGAGCGATGGAAAACTGCGAAAAAGCCACTTCCAGGCCACCACGTTCCGGTGTGCAGCACATGGGGCCCGCCAGGTAGCGCGCGGCGACGGGAAACGGCGCCAGGCGCAGCAGCGGCCAGCGAAGGCCATCGGTCGAATACTGCACCCGGATCACGCCTTGCGCCACCGTCACACGCAGCCAGAAACCGTCCGGCATGGCGGGCGCGATGCTGACGGCCCAATCCGATTTGTCCAAGGTCAATACGCTGCTCAACAACAGCTGGCCGTCGGAAAATTCGACGCCGCATTTGATCCAGTTTTGTTCGTCGATGCGCACCATCAAACCGGCCTGGTCGTACAACGCAGAATACTGCGCCGCCACGTGCAACTGCGCCGTAAAATCGCCATCGATTTGCGTGCCGAAAAAATGGCCGCTGTCGCGGATAAACCCATATTGAGTCTTGCGCCAGAAATCCGTACTGGCATCCGTCGTCACGCGCAATTGCGCGCCGTCGGCGGACCAGTTTTCCGGTGGATTGAGCCAGCTGCCTTGCGTGAACATCGCATCTCCTCATGCATGAAAATGCTACATAGTTTGCCCCCATCCCAGCGCCTTGTACAGGGCAATCGCATCGATGTAGGACGCCGTTTCCGCCAGGAGCGCTTCGCGCCGGATATCGTACAAGGCGCGCTGGTTTTCCAGCACGGCCTGGTAGCTGCCGGAGCCACCCGCATAGCGCGTGCTGGCGATGCCGAGGGCCGCGTTGCCGTGGCGCGCCGACTGCAGCAATGAGGCCAATCGCGTCTGGTTTTCCGCCAGTTGCGTGATGGCGTTTTCCACGTCTTCCTGCGCGACCAGGATGGCTTGCGCATAGCGCGCCAGCGCGCCCTGCGCTTCGGCCTGCGTGCCGCGCAAGCGCGCCTTGACGCTGCCCAGGCGGAAGGCGGGATAGCTGACGGATGGCGCCACCTCGACCGCGCGCGCGCCGCCGTCGAACACGCCGCTGCCGCGCAGGGCGAAAAAGCCAAGGAAACCACCGAGACTGAGGCGCGGATACAGGTCGGCCGTGGCGGCGCCCACGTCTTCGCTGGAGGCGGCCAGCAGGCGCTCGGCGTGTACCACGTCGGGGCGCTGCTTGATCAGGCGGTTCACGTCGCCCAAGGGAAGCTGGCCCGCCAGCGGCGCCTGCTGGCGCGGCGTGGTGGCCAGCGCGATGGCGCCTGGTGCTTGTCCGCTCAAGACGTCGAGCCGGTACTGCGCCTGGCGCAAGCCAGCCTGCAAGGGCGGCAGCATCGCCTCGCTGCGCGCCAGGTTGGCCAGCGCGTTGTAGCGCTCTTCCGGCAAGCCGCTGCCAGCGCGGATGCGCGCGTCGATCAGGGCGACGGTGTCGCGCCAGCTTTGCACCTGCGCCTGCGTCAGCGCCAGGTTTTGCTGGTAGCCCAGGGCCTCGTAATAATTGCGCGCCACGTCGGCGGCGATCGTCAGTTGCACTTGCCGCAAATCGGCCTGCGCCGCGTCGGCGCGTGCCTGCGCCGAGCGGGAAATATGCGCGAGGCGGCCGAACAGGTCGATTTCCCATTGCGCATCGAAGCCCACGCGCGTGCTGGTACTGGCGGCACGCCTGTCTGGCATGTCCTGTTGCACCTTGCGCTGCCATCCTGCCTGGCCTGTGACGGCGGGCAGTTCATCGAGCCGGCGTTCGTCGAAGATGGCGCGTGCGGCCAGCAAATTGGCTTGCGCCTGCGCGATATCAAGGTTGTGTTCGAGCGCGCTGGCGATCAGTTGCGACAGGCGCGCATCGTCGAAAAATGTCCACCAGGCGGCCTCGCTGACGGTACTCGCGTCGGGTGCGAATTGCGCTTGCTGTGGGCTGGCCAAATGGATGGCGGGCGTGCCCGGCGTGACGTAGGCGGGGCTGATGGCGCAGCCAGCCAGCATGGGGAAAAGGGCAGCAAAAAGGGAAGCTAGATAGCGGTAATTTTTCATATGGATTCCTTCAGCGCCTGCGACAGATCGCGTGCGCGCGGCGTGGCATGGTCGGCCGTGTGGCGGCGGGCCAGAAAGGTGTACACGGTGGGCAGCACGAACAGGGTAAAGAAGGTGCCGATCAACATGCCCGAGACGATCACCACGCCCAGGCCGAAGCGGCTGTTGGCACCCGCGCCGGAAGCGAACAGCAGCGGCACCAGGCCCACCACCATGGCGGCCGTCGTCATCAAAATCGGGCGCAAGCGGATCTGCGCCGCCTTGCGGATGGCCGTGATGCGGTCGAGCTGTTCATGCACCTGCAATTCGTTGGCAAATTCCACCATCAGGATGCCGTGCTTGCTGATCAAGCCGATCAGGGTCACGAGACCGATCTGCGTGTAGATATTGACGGTGGCGTAGCCCAGGGCCAGCGGAATCAGCGCGCCGCAAATCGACAGGGGCACGGTGATCAGGATGATCAAAGGGTCCGTCAGGCTCTCATACTGGGCCGCCAGTACCAGGTAGATGACGACGACGGCCGCGAGGAAAGCCAGCAGCAGCGCATTGCCTTCCGTGGCGAACTGGCGCGCGTCCGATTGCCAGTCGTAGCTGAAGCCCGGTGGCAGGGTCTTGGCGACGCCATCGAGAAACGCCACGGCGTCGCCCAGGGTCACGCCGGGCGCGGGCACGCCCTGGAAGGTGGCTGCATTCTGCTGGTTGAACTGGGTCAGCATGTTAGGCTCGATCTGTTCCGTCACCGAGACGACGGCGGACAGGGGCAGCAGGCTGCCGTCGTCGGCGCGCACGTATTGCTGCGTCAGGGCTTGCGCCGTGAGTCTCTGTTCGCGCGGGCTTTGCGCGATGACGTCGTAGGCGCGGCCATCCATGCCGAAGCGGTTCAGATAATTTTCACCCACCAGCACGGCCAGCGATTCGGCGATGTCCTGCATGCGGATGCCCAGGCTGTTCGCCTTCGAGCGGTCCACGCGCACTTTTACCACCGGGTTGTTGTAATCGAGGTCGCTGTCGACGACGGCAAACAGGCCGCTATCGCGCGCGCGCTGCTTGACGTCTTCCATGGTGCGGAACAGGGTGGCGTAATCCTGTGCGCTGCGCAGCACCATCTGCACGGGCAAGCCGCCGCTCGATCCCGGCAAGGGCGCCAGCTGGAAGGCGAAGATGCTGGTGCCTTCCACGTCGCCCACGGCGTGCTGCAATTCGGCCTGGATGACGGCCGCATTGCGCGAGCGTTCGGCCCACGGCGTCAGGTTGATGCCGCCGATGCTCGATGCCGGGCCTTCGCCGCCATTGATGATCCAGCGCGACGCCGTCTCCGGCACGTTTTTATAGATGTCATCGAGCTTGTACGAGAAGCGTTCGACGTAATCGAGATTGGCATGCTGCGGCGCCTTGATCGCCGTCAGCACGCTGGCCTGGTCTTCCGCCGGCGCCAGTTCGCGCTGCGGCAGCAGGTATAAAAACGGCAAACTGACCATCACCAGCGCGGCGAAACCGGCACTGAGCCAGCGGTGGTGCAGGGAGCGGTCCAGCAGGCGCGCATAGCGGCTGGTGAGACCCTCGAAGAAATGCTCGGCGGCGCGCGCCATGCGCCCTTCCGATTGTTTGGGCTGCAGCAGCAAGGAGCTCATCACGGGCGACAAGGTCAGCGCCACCACGCCCGACACCACCACGGCGCCCGCCAGCGTCAGCGCGAACTCCTTGAACAGCGCGCCCGTGAGTCCCCCCATCATGCCGATGGGCGCATACACGGCGGCCAGGGTGATCGTCATGGCGATCACGGGGCCGGCCACTTCGCGCGCGCCCACCAGGGCGGCTGCCACGGGCGTCTTGCCTTCCTCGATATGCCGGTGCACATTTTCCACCACGACGATGGCGTCATCGACCACCAGGCCCACGGCCAGCACCATCGCCAGCAAGGTCAGTAAATTGATGCTGAAGCCGAAGGCCAGCATCAGCGCCGCCGCGCCCAGCATCGACAGCGGGATGGTCACGACGGGTATCAGCACGGAGCGCAGGGAACCCATGCACAGGTAGATGACGATGACGACGATGAGCAGCGCTTCGAGCAGCGTATGCGCCACTTCGTCGATGGACGACTGGATGAAGCGCGCCGTCTCGAACGCCAGCTCGACTTTCACGCCGGGCGGCAGGGTTTTCTGGATCTCGGGCAGCAGCTTCCTGATGCCGTCGACGATCACCAGCGGGTTGCCGCCGGGCGTGGGCGACAGGCCCAGATACACGGCCGGCACGCCGTCCATGATGCCGCTCGTCTCCGTGGCGGCCGCGCCCAGTTCCACCGTGCCCACGTCTTTCAAACGCACGAGGGTGGCGCTGTCATCGCCGCCCTGCTTGACGACCATGTCGCGGAACTCCGCCACGCTGGTCAGATCCGTGTTGACGCTGATGTTCGAGACGACGAATTGTCCCTTCACCTTGCCGGGCGCCGCCTGGTAGTTATTGCGCCGCACGGCGTCGGCCACGTCGGCTGCCGTCAGCCCGCGCGCCGCCAGTTTCGCGGGGTCGATCCACAAACGCATGGCCAGTTGCTGGCCGCCGTACACGTCGACTTTCGCCACGCCATCGATGGTGGCGAACATCGGTTGCACCACGCGCGCCAGATAGTCCGTCAACGCGGGCGCGGACACGCTCTCGCTGGCAAAACCGACATAGGCGACGGCCGAGGAGTCGCCGGCCGAGCGCTCGATGACGGGGTCAAACGCGCCCTCCGGCAATTTATAGCGCACCTGGTTGACCTTGGCCATGACTTCCGTCAGCGCCTGCGTGGAATCGCGGTTCAGTTCCATGCGCACGGTCACCGTGCTGCTGCCCTGCACCGACGACGAGGTCAGGTAATCGATGCCTTCCACCGACGAGACGGCTTGCGCGATCGGCTGCGTGACAAAACCCTGCATCAGTTCCGCCGAGGCGCCCGGATACGTGGTTTTGACCGTGATGGTGGACGATTCGAGCATCGGATACTGGCGGATCGGCAGCTGCAGGAGGGCGATCACGCCCAGCATCAGAATCAAGGTGCTGATCACCAGCGCCAGCACGGGGCGGCGTACGAATAAATCGGTAAATTTCATGGTGGTGGCCTTCCCTTACGAGCCGGCCTTGGGCGCGGCGCGCTTGGCCTCGTCCAGGGTATTGGCCACGGCTTGCACGGCCATGCCGTCGGCCAGTTTCAGCTGGCCCGAGGCGACCACCCGCTGGCCTTCGCGCAAGCCGTCGATGATGGCCACGCGGCCCCCTGCCCGCTCGCCCAGTTTCACGCCCACGCGCTTGACGGTGAGCGGCTGTTTTCCTTCCTGCTGCGCGACGAACACGGTGTCGCCATACGCGCTGTAGGTCACCGCCGTTTCCGGCACCGTCAGTTGCTGGCCTGCCACGCGCGCCACGCGCACATTCGCATACATGCCCGCTTTCAGCGCGCCGCGGGGATTGCTCAATGCAGCCTGTACCTGCACCATGCGCGAGCGGGCGATCAGCGGGTCGATGGCGTTGATTTTCGCCGTGAAGATGTCATCGGGATAGGCGTCCACCAGCACTTGCACGGCCTGGCCTGGCGCCAGCTTCGCGCTGCTCTGTTCATCGAGGGCGAAGTTCACCATCAGCGACTTCGTGTCGATCAGGCTGGCCACCGTGTCGGCCGCGTTCAGGTACTGGCCCGCGTGCACCTTGCGGATGCCCAGCTGCCCGGCGAACGGCGCGCGGATGGTCTTTTGCTCGATCAGCGCTTCCGTCTGGCGCACGTCGCCCAGGGCTGCGTCGCGCGCGGCCAGGGCGCTATCCAATTGCTCCTGCGTGGCCGCCTTTTCCTTCACCATCTGCACCGTGCGGGCATGGCTGCTTTCCGCGTTTTTCAGCTGTGCGCGCTGGCGCAGCAGCATTGCCTGTTCCTGCGCGTCATTCAGTTGCACCAGCACGGCGCCGGCGGGCACGGTCTGCCCCGACTCGAAGCGGATCTGCGTGACGCGTCCGCCCGTCTCGGCCGCCACCTGCACCTGGCGCGCCGCTTCCAGTTCGCCCACGCCGGCAAAGTAGCGTTCCTGCGTGCCCAGCACGACGGGCACCAGCGCCACCTTGGTGGCGGGAGTGGCGGCGGCATCGGCCGCATGGGAGTCCGCGCGCGGATACAGCGCGGCGCCGGCGACGGCAAGGGTGATGGCCAGCGCGGAAGCGCCGACGAGTTTCGTATGCATGATGAAGTCCTTTTTACAGCGGGGAAGAAGAGGCGCAGCGGAGGCTGATCAGGTCCGCTGCGCGTTGAAAAGTACAAACAGCGCGATGGTCCACAGCAGCAGCACCAGGTGCGTCGTCTGCAAGCCTTCCTGCGCGATCCAGTAGCCGAACCACAGGCCGCCCAGGTGCATCAGCAGCAAAAAGGCGGCCATGGCGCACAAGGCCAGGTTCAGCCAGGGCAGCGCCGCCGTCAGGGAGGCGCCAAAGAACAGCGTCACGCCCGTCCAGGCGGCAATGGCCGCCAGCAGCTGCAAGGCCAGCACCACCCCCAGCGACAGCCGGTGCAGGGTCAAGGACGTGAGCGCGCGGCGCAGCAGCGGGGTCTGGATGGTCGGGTCCTGGCGCAATGGATCCATGCGCATGGTGTTGCCGATGGCCCAGACGGAGCCGTGGAAGGCATGCAGATTGTTGAGGGAGGCCAGGGTCAGCCAGGTGGCCAGGCCGGTGGCGAGAATGGCGTGAAACAGCCAGATGGAGTGCTGCAGCTGCATGGAAAATCCAGTCCAAGAAAGTGTCTTGCCGGCACGCGGACGTGGAAACTCCTCGACAGCAGGGAGCTACCGGCCTATTATGCAAGCAATTAGTTGGTTAACTGGCCCCATGATAGTTGAGCGAAATGAATTACACAAGTAAACGTTTGGATAATAGCGAAGCGCCGCAAACGACGGAGCGCATCCTGTATTTCATCAAGACCAAGGGACCCGTCTCCACGGCGACCCTGGCCAAGACCCTGGACATGACGGGCGAGGCGGCGCGCCAGCAAGTGCAAAAGCTGGTGGCGGCGGGCCTCATCGAGGGACGCCAGGAAGCGCAGGCAGGCGCTGGCCGGCCGCGCCAGAACTGGGTCTTGACGGAAACGGGCAATGCGCGTTTTCCCGACACGCATGCGCAGCTGACGATCAAGCTGATCGGATCCGTGCGCCAGCTGTTCGGCGAGGCGGGACTCGATAAATTGATCACCCAGCGCGAAGAGGAAAGCCGTAGCGCGTATGCGCTGGCGTGCTCGGCGCCGGATTTGCCCACGCGCTTGCAGCAACTGGCGGCCGTGCGCGATGAAGAGGGCTATATGGCGCGCGTGGAAGCGGACGGCGACGACTGGCTGCTGATCGAAGACCACTGCCCCATTTGCGCCGCCGCACGCACTTGCCAGGGCTTTTGCCGCTCGGAACTGCAGCTGTTCCAGGAAGTGGTGGGACCGCACGCCAGCATCGTGCGCGAGCAGCATGTGCTGGCCAACGCCATGCGCTGCGTGTATCGGATCAGGGCGCTGCCCTAGTCTTTCGGAAACAGGGGGCGGGTAGCAAGCGCCACCAGCCCCGCCAGCCACCACACGACGGACCAGTTGCTGGCCGCCAGCAAATGCGGGATGGCAATCGGCGTGAGGAACAGGCCCGCATATACGGCCGTGTTCGCCATGCCCAGGGCCGTGCCCGCGTTGGCGCCGCCCGCTTCCGTGGCCAGCTCCGTGTAGGCCACGCCATGCCAGGCGGACACGGCGATGCCGGCGAGCACCACGGCGGCCATCAACAGCCAGCCCGGTGCCTGCAGCCAGGCGATGCATCCCAGCAAAATGAACGAGGCCAGCGCTACCAGGGCCGAGCCGCGCAGGTAGGCCGGCCGGTTCGCGTGGCGGTCCGTATGGCGCCCGCTCCAGATGCGCATCACCATGGCGCCCGCCTGCAGGGCCACCATCACGGCCGTGATGGCTGCCAGGCCCAGGTGGCCATGGTCATGCAGGAAGACGGTGGCGTAGCTGAGCACGGCAAACTGCGGCACGCACAGCAAGCCGATGGCGGCCACCATGCGCCAGACTTTACGGTTTTTTAATGGCAGCGGCTGCTTCACTGCAGATAGGCCCGTGGACGCGTTGTGCGGCCCCGTGGCGGCCTCGGCAGACAAGTCGGGCTCATGCATCCAGCGCCACGTAAAAAACGCCGACAGGCCGCATGCGATGGCCAGGGCGCCAAACACGGGCATGAAGCCGTAGCGCGATGCCAGGCTGGGCAGGACGAGGGCGCCGAGGCCGCCGCCCATGGGCACGGCTGTCTGACGGATGCTCATGGCGAAACCGCGTTCGCCGGCGCCAAACCAGCGCATCACGGCGCGGCCGCTGGCGCCATTCACGCTGCCGCCCAGCACGCCGACCAGCGCCAGCCCGGCCGCCAGCGCCCATAAGGGCGGCACGGAACCGTCAGCCGGCGTGATCCACAGCAGCAAGGTCAACAGCGCGAGCATGGTGCCCAGCAAGCCGGTCAGCAGCACGGGCCGGTCGCCCCAGCGGTCGGTAGCCATGCCCCATGGCAATTCGGTCAGGGCCACGCCCAGGCCCATGGCGCCCAGCGCCACCCCCAGTTGCGTATTGCTCAGGTGATAGCCGCTGCGCAGCCAGATGGCCGTGGTGGGCATGCCGTTGGCGGCGGCGGAAAAGCTGGCGTTGGCCGCCACGCCGACGGCCAGCACTTTCCAGCGGTGGGCATCGCCCAGTGCGGGCGCAGTGACAGGAAGGGAAACGGCAGGGCAGTTGATGGTCATGGCAGGGAGGGGAAAGTGGTTGACCCTGACAGTGTTGCGCAGTACGATCGTTCTGAATATCAGATAATTTACTAGTCACCATCCCATAAAACAGGACGATTGTATTGATGCCATGAACCTGCTGAATTTCGACATCGCCTTTTTGCGCAGCTATGTGGCTGGCATCGAGCTGGGCAGCTTTGCCCGCGCGGCCGACAAGGTGGGCCGCTCGACCTCGGCCGTCAGCGCGCAGCTGAAAAAACTCGAGGAGCAGGCTGGCATGCCCCTGTTCCGCAAGGATGGCCGGGGACTGGCGCTGACGCCGGCCGGCGAAGTCCTGCTCGGCTATGCGCGCCGCCTGCTGGAACTCAACGACGAGGCGGCCGTCGCCTTGCGCGGCGCGGAACTGGAAGGCTGGATCAGGCTCGGTTTGCAGGAGGATTTTGGCGAAGCCTTGCTGCCGGACGTGCTGGGGCGCTTTGCCCGCGCGCATCCGAAAGTGCGCATCGAAGCGCACGTGGCGCGCAACACGGCCTTGATGCAAGGGCTGGCCATGGGACAGCTGGACCTGGCCCTGCTGTGGGGCGGCGCGTGCATCGCCGATGTGGCCGAGTATCCGCCGCAGCAGCGCCAGCATATCGCCGAACCGGCCATGCGCTGGATCGCCTCGTCCAGCCTGGCCTGGCGGCCCGAATCGGGCGAACCTTTACCGCTCATTACGTTCGACCGCGACTGCCTGTTCCAGCGCTGCGCCACGCAGGCGCTGGACCATGCCGGCATCGCCTGGCGCACGGCGTTTACCAGCCCCAGCCTGGCGGGACTGTGGGCGGCGGCCGCCGCCGGGCTGGGCGTGACGGTGCGCACCAGCCTGGGCTTGCCCTCAACCGTGTGCGCGCTCGATCACGTGGCGGCGGGCTTGCCCGCCCTGCCCCCGTTGTCGCTGGAATTGCTGCGCGCCTCCGGCGTGTCCAGGCCGCCCGTCGAGCGGCTGGCCGGCCTGATCATCGAGTCGCTGCAACAAGATGCGGCGTAAAACGCCTGCCATTCAAGTGCGCGCAATCAGCACTTGCACGGGCGCCATGGGGAAATCGCTGGCGCCGTACTGCTCCACTTGCCGCCAGCCCGTGTCGCGCAGCAATTGTGCCAATTCCCCCTGGCGCGTTACCGTGCGGCCCAACATGCGCATCGGCAAGTAATACGGCAGCACGCGCGCCGCGTCAACGGCTGCCGGAGCGATTTCCGCCTGCACGCAGACGAAGACGCCACCCGGTTTCAAGGCCGCATGGATCTTGCGCAAGGCCGCCGCCATGTCGGGCACGAAGTGCAGCACGGACGAGCACCAGATGAGGTCGTAACCGCTGCCGATATCGTCGCTGTCCAGGTCGCCGCCCACCGTCTCCAGGCGGTCAGAGAGTTGCGCATGGGCGATGTTGGCGGCCGCCACGGCCGCTGTTTCCGGCCAGTCGAAGACGCAGCCATGCAAGCCCGCATGGGCTTGCGCTAGCGCAATGGCAACCCAGCCCGGACCGCCGCCCAGGTCGAGCAGGCGCAGCGGCGTGCTGCCGTCTGCAAACGGGGCGATCCGTTGCATCACGGACAGGGCTGCGCGCATGGTGACGGCGCGTTGTTCCTGGCCGATCTGCTGCTGCGCGGCAACGGCCCAGTTGACTCCATTTGCCGTGCGGTAGGGCGCGGCCTTGCCGCCTTCGCGCACCAGCGTACTGAGCTGGGTGGCGAAGTGGCGCAGCGCATGCAGCCGGTACAGCCAGGCGTCGCCGCAAAAGGCAACAGAATTGCGGCAGAAATACTGCAAGGTGGTGGCCGTGCAGCGGTAGCGCTGCGTATCGGCATCCGCAGCGGCTCCATCGCGTTCCAGCACCTGCATGCTCCAGAGCAGTTCCAGCAGCAGGGCCGTGTGCGGCGCGTGCAGCGACAGGGCTTCGGCCAGCTGCACCGGCGTGTGCGGCGTGGCCAGCACCTCGAATATGCCCAGTTCCAGGGCGGCGGCCAGCCCATCGGCCTGGACGGGCGCGACGGCCAGGTCCCAGTAGGGTTGCAAGGCATGTTGCGTGGTAAACGGCATGGCATTTCCTTTCGGCGAGGTAGGCAAGAAAGCCTATTTTATGCAACAATGAGAATAATTATCATTTGCATTTGTATGCGACGCGGCGCATTTCGTATGCGCGACGGCGCGTGGAAAACAGGGGGAGCGATGAGGGAACAGGACAGGGAAGCGGCAGGCTGGACGCGGCGCCAGCTGGACCCCGGAATGGGCGCGTGCCGCGCGGACCAGCGCCAGGTCGACCAGGGCTTGCTGCTCGTGCATTCCGATTACCGCCCGCGCCTTGCCCTCGTCGAGCCATCGCAGCATGACGATGCGGGCGGCATGGTCATTACCATCGGCCTGGAAGGCGCGTCCGGTTACACGACGCGCGATGGCGGGCAATTGCGTTTCCAGGGCGGCCATACGACGGTGACGGCGTTTCACCACGTCAGCGGCGAGCGCCGTTTCGAGGCGGATCAACGGGCGGTGCAATTGCGCGTGCTGGTCGGCGAAGACGCGCTGGCGCGCTACTGGCCGGAAGGCCTGACTTCATTGTTACCGAACGGTGGTGCGCGCCAGCTGGCGCATGCGGCCACGACGCGCAGCAGCGCTCTGCACGCGCGCTCGCTGCTGCGCGCGACGGATCCGCTGGCCGTGCATATCGGCGTGCTCAGTATCCTGGCGGAACAGTTGCGGGCGCTGCGTCCGGCGCCCGCACCCGCTGCCTTGCCGCGCTGGTCCGAGACTGATATCGCCAAACTGGAACGCGTCCACGCGCTGATGCAGGAGCAGATGGCGCAAGACCTGACGCTCGATTACCTGTGTGCGCAAGCGGGGCTGAGCTTGTTCAAGCTCAAGCAGGGGTGGCGCTACCGCTACCACGACAGTCCGCAGCGCACCCTGCTGGCGCTGCGCATGCAGCGGGCAAAGTTACTGCTGGAAAATGGATGTCAGGTGGCGCAGGCGGGCTGGCAAACGGGCTATCGCCATCCGTCCAATTTCAGCGCCGCGTTCAGCCGTTATTTCGGCTACGCGGCCAAGACCGTGGGACGCGCTGGCACGTAACAAGCCGGTGTAGAATCGGCGGGCAGCATTTTTCATCTCACCTCAAGGAGACATGATGGCCCGCAAAATATTTGTCAATCTGCCTGTCCAGTCGCTGGAACGCTCCGTGGCGTTTTTCACGGCGCTGGGCTTCAGTTTCAATGCCCATTTCACCGATGAAACGGCAACATGCATGATCGTTG
The DNA here is from genome assembly GCF_034427795.1 of Janthinobacterium sp. GMG1. NCBI lineage: Bacteria > Pseudomonadati > Pseudomonadota > Betaproteobacteria > Burkholderiales > Oxalobacteraceae > Janthinobacterium > Janthinobacterium sp. GMG1. Next base: position 92,296 of record NZ_JAXQNT010000013.1, on the reverse strand, counting down.
CCGACGACATCTTCGTGATGCTGTTGACGCACGAAAAATTCCAGCAATTTACGCCCAAGCAGCTGTGCGACACCACCGTGGCGACGGAAGTGCTCGTGTGCCTGTCGGCCGAGAGCCGCGGCGAAGTCGATGCGCTGGTGGCGAAGGCCGTCCAGGCGGGCGGCAGCATCTACAAGGAGCCGATGGATTTCGGCTTCATGTATGGCCACAGTTTTCAGGATCCCGATGGGCATCAGTGGGAACTGATGTTCATGGAACCTGACGCGGTACCCAAGTGATGGCTACCGCGTCGTAACGGCCGTTTAAGAAGCCAGCGCCAGCAAATCCACCACTTCCAGCCCGGCCAGGTCTTGCGTCGTGTTGCCCGCAAACGCGGCGCGGCTCGGCTGGCCGTTTTTCAGCCAGGTGCGCGTGACGTCCTTGATCTGCGCCAGGGTGCAGGTCAATACGCCGGTGCGGAACTGCTGGCGCACGGCTTCCGTCGTGCCGCGCTGCTGCATGTTCCACGCCGTCAGCGCTTCCGCGTATGGCGAGTGCGGCTTGTCAAGGCCCTTGATGACGCAGATGATGGCTTCTTCCACCTGCTCTTGCGAAAAATCGCCGTCGAGGATTTGATCCAGCGTCGTGCCGAAGTCGGCAAACGTGCCGGCCAGGCGCGGGTCGCGGTAGGAACTCAAGGTAAACGTGCCGGCGCCGGCCGCATAGCTGGCGCTGCCGCCATACGCGCCGCCTTTTTCGCGCAGGGCCGTATGCAGCACCTGGTTGGTCATCAGTTCAGCGGCCACGGCCAGGGCCGAGGCGTCCGGATTGTGTACGCCGGGTACGGCCCAGGAAACGAAGCAATGGTTGATCTGGCTCGTCGCATGCAGGGCCGTGTTGGCCAGCGGCAAGGCTGCTGGCGCTGCCGTGTCGCCAGGCGTCGTGGCATCCGTGCTGGCTACCGGCAATGCCAGCAAGCGAGCCAGGGCGATGCCATCCTGCTCCAGGCCCGCGCACAGCACGGTTGGCTGCTGGGCGATGATGTGCGCGTGCAGGGTGTCGAGCTCGCGCGCGATTTCCTGCAAGCCTGCCGACGTCTTGCTCAGCTGCTGCAAACGGCGGTAGAACGGCAGTGCCGCCGGGCCGCCGACGATGTCGTCGAAGCGGCGCGTCGGCGACAGGGGAGCCGCCGAGGCCAGCATGGCGTAGCGGTTGCCGGACTCGGCCAGGCTGGAGAGTTTGTCTTGCACCAGGCTTTCGATCAGGAAGGCCAGGCGCTCTTCTTCATCGAAGCGGGGTTTGGCGATCCAGGCCGACAGCACGGCGGCGATGGCCGCGTGTTCTTCGCGCAAGCCGCTGGCCGAGAACGACAATTCCACGCGCATCGCCTGTTGTGGGCGGGGAATGGCTTCCAGGCCGATGTGGAACGATGGGACCATGCTCTGGCGCCAGGCGCTGGCGTCGTCGAACGACATGTCGCCCACGCCCAGTTCCGGCGCCAGGTCCGTGTACAGGCGCAGCCATGGCCACGACGCTTCCGGCAAGCCCGACACGTCGTACAGTACGTTGGCATAGCTGATGCCGTTCGAGGCGATGCTGAACGCCACGGCGCCGTTGACGGCAGGGGGAATCGGCAATGCCGGACGCGGCAGCGCGCTGACGTCGCCAGGGCGGATGCGCGGCAGCACTTCCGAATTCGATGGCAGTTGCTGATGCGCTTCCAGCGCGGCGGACTCGGCCACGATGTGCTCGCGCTCGGCATCCGTCAGGCGCGCTTGCAGGGCCGCCAGCTTGGCGTCTTCCTGGGCCGCGCGGTCCGTGAAGTAGGCGCTGTCGGGCACCACGTGCGTCGTCAGGCGGGTCGGGTTGGCGATCAGTTCGCGCACAAGCTGCTTGAAGAAGGCCGGGTCTTCGATCTGCTGTTCCAGCGTTTCCAGGATGGCCGCATTGTCGAAGGCGTCCATGACGTCGCCGCCATACATGGCCAGCGGCAAGGCGTGCAGCAAGCGGCCCAGGCCGTAAGGCATGCGGCCGCTGCTGATTTCGCGCTGGCTGTATTTGATGTCACGCAAGGCCGCGTGCAGCACGGCGGCGGGAATGCCCTCTTCCGCCGTCTTTTCCAGGGCCGTCCAGATGCGCTGGTGCGCATCGGCGATCTGTTCTTTGGTTAAACCTTCCATGCCGATGTGGAACACCATCTGGCGGATGCCCGCGTCGCGGCCATTCATGTCCGATGGGCGGCCATAGCCGGCCGATTCCATGGCGCGCATGACGGGCGCCGACGATTCGCCCAGCAAGCCGTGCGACAGCAAATGCGCGTGGTAGTAGGCGATGGGGTCGCTCGACTCGCCCATCAGCCAGGCGAATTGCAGGCCGAATTCATCGTCGCGCGCTTCCTGCGACGGAATCTTCACGATGTTTTCCTGCGGCGCCGTCCAGGCGGGGGCCAGCTGCGGCAGGCGGCGTTCGGAGAAACCGCTGAGCTTGGACAGCACGCGTTCGGCCACTTGTTCTTGCACGGCCGACGCTTCGATATTGCCGGCGGTCATGATCACGGCTTGCGACGGGTGGTAATGGCTGGCGTGGAATTCTTTCAGCATGTCATGCGTCAGTTCCGGGATTACCAGCGGATCGCCGCCCGATTCCACTTCGTAGGTCGTGCCCTTGAGCAAGGTGCTGGCGATGCCGCTGTCGAGCGCGCGCATGGGGCTGTTGAAAGCGCCCTTCATTTCATTGAAGACGATGCCCTGGTACACCAGTTTGTCGCCTTCGAACGCATGGCGCCAGCCTTCCTGGCGGAAGTTCAGGTAATCGAGGTTCGGGAAGAAAGCCGCGTCCAGGTACACGTCGAGCAGGTTGAAGAAATCCTTGCGGTCGGTGCTGGCGAACGGATACACGGTGCGGTCCGGATAGGTCATCGCATTCATGAAGGTGGCCGTCGAGCGGCGCAGCATCGAAAAGAAGGGGTCGCGCACCGGGTAGCGGGACGAGCCGCACAAGGCCAGGTGTTCCAGGATGTGGGCGCGCCCGTCGCTCACTTCCGGCACAGTGGGAAAGGCCACCAGGAACACCATCTCAGCCTGCTCGGTATGCATGTGGATATGACGCATGCCCGTTGCTGGCTCGACATATTGCTCGATGGTTGCCTGCAAGACTGGAATGAAGTTGCTGCTGACTTTTTCAAATGTGCTCATGCGGTATGGGATCTCTGCGGTAGGTGATTCGGAGTGTCGGTGGGGCTGCATCACATGTGGGGGCAAAGTGGCGTAATGCCAGGGCCGGGGCCACTTTGATGCCTGTATGAAGCTTTTCCCTATTGTACTAGGAGTATCTGCGCGCCGCCGCCGTGGCTTGCTTGCCGGCCGCAAAAGCAACAACGTTGCCAGATCAGCTATTTTTTGACGGGTGGCGCCCCGCGATGGAGGCTTAGCGTACCATGCGCCTTTTACTGTCCAGACTGAACCGAAGGCGCCTACCTTGTCCCGACTTTCCTTTCGCCAACTGTTATTTGCCGCCTTCATTTTGACGACGGGCATTTTGACGGCCACCTCCGTGCAAGCCCTGCTGACCCTGGAGCACCTGGCGCGGCTGGGGCGCGAGACGGCGGCGCAGGCGATTGCCCTGACGGAACAGTCGCAGCGGCTGTCCGAGCGCACCCTGGCCATGGAGCGCAGCGCGCGCCAATTCCTCGTGCTCGACGATCCCGTCTTCCGCGAGCGCTACGCGGCCGCCCGCGATGAAGCGACGGCGGCGCTGCAAGTGCTGAACCGGGCCACGCCCGAGTTCGCTTCCCAGCTGGCTGACGAATGGACGGTGCAGGCGCAAGCGGCGTGGGAAGTCTTGCAGGCGGGTAAGCGCCGCAAGCGCGATGGCCATGCCGTCGTGTACCGCGCGTTTGCCCGCATGACGCAGATCAATGACAGCCTGGCGCGCGAAAGCAAGACGGAAATCGGCAGCCGCAACGACGCCCTGCTGGCCGAGCTGGAACGCCAGCGCCGCGTGCTGGGCGTGCTGGTCGGTGGCGCCGTGCTGCTGGCGGCCGTGCTGGCCACCTGCTTCGGCTTTCTGTTGTCGCGCCCGCTACGCCGCATCGAGACGGCCATCGAGCGCCTGGGCGACAAGCGCTACGACCAGCCCATCGTCGTCGGCGGACCGGCCGACACGCGCCGCCTGGGCCAGCAGCTCGACTGGCTGCGCCAGCGCCTGGCCGACCTCGATGCCGACAAGGAACGTTTTCTGCGCCACATTTCGCACGAGCTGAAAACCCCGCTGGCGGCCCTGCGCGAAGGCGTGGCCTTGCTGGAAGACGAGGTGGCGGGCAAGCTCAGCGACAGCCAGCGCGAAATCGCCGGCATCCTGCAGCAAAACACGGCGTCCCTGCAAACCCAGATCGAGGACTTGCTGCGCTACAATACCGCCGCTTTTGACGCCCAGCACCTGGCGCACAACAAGGTCGATTTGCTGGTCTTGCTGCAAGATGTGGTGGCCGGGCAGCGTCTGCAATGGCTGGCGCGCCGTTTGACGGTCGAGGTGCAGGGAGAATCCCTGATCGTGCAGGCCGATCGCGACAAGCTGGCGACGGCCCTGGCGAACCTGCTGTCGAATGCCGTGCGCTTCAGTCCGGAAGGCGGCACCGTGCGTTTCACCCTGTCTTGCGAAGGCGGCCGTGTACGCATCGATTGCATCGACGAAGGTGCCGGCGTGGCGCCCGAGGATGCCGCGCGCATCTTCGAGCCGTTTTACCAGGGCGTGCGCCAGGCGGCCGGCGCGCGCAACGGCAATGGCATTGGCCTGTCCATCGTGCGTGAATATATCGCCGCCCACGATGGCAGCGTCACTCTTTTACCGCGCTCCGCCGGCGCGCATTTTCGGATAGAACTGCCCTTATGATGACGAGAATTCCCCTGGCCGCCATGGCCGCCTGCGCGCTGCTCTTGGGCGCTTGCGCCGCCAAGCCCCCTATCCAGACGCCCGTGCTGGTGCAAACGCCGCCGCGCGTGGTGGTGGTGACGGACCCCCAGCTGACGGAATTGCTCGCATATCAAGGCGCCTTGCGCCTGATGACGCCGTCGGAACTGGTGAAGGCGCAGCTGGACCTGGCGAAAGCCGATCACGCGCCGCACAACACGCTGCGCCGCGCCATGCTGCAAGCGGCCTTGCGCGGTCCCGGCGACCTGGCCCGCGCGCAAGCGTTGCTGGAACCGCTGGCCACGGCCACGGGCAAGGACGCGCAACTGCTGGCGCCGCTGGCGCAATTGCTGGGCAGCCAATACGCGGAACTGCGCCGCCAGGACGAGAGCATCGACAAGCTCAACACGCAGTTGCGCGACGCCCAGCGCCGCATCGACTTGCTCAATGAAAAACTCGAGGCGCTGAAAAACATCGAGCGCAGCCTGTCCGTGCGTCCTGCCGCGGGAGCGCCGAAATGAGCGAGCACGCCCACATCTTATTGGTCGACGACGACCCCGACCTGCTGCGCCTGCTGACCATCCGCTTGAAAGCGGGCAACTATCGCGTGACGGCCGTGGGCAGCGCGGAAGCGGCACTGGCGCGCCTGGCCGTGGAGCTGCCGGCCCTGGTCATTACCGACGTGCAATTGCCGGGCCGCGACGGCCTGGCCCTATTCGATGAAATCCGCCGCCAGCATGCAGCCCTGCCCGTCATCTTGCTGACGGCCCACGGCACCATCCCCGACGCCGTCGACGCGACGGCGCGCGGCGCGTTTGCGTATCTGACGAAACCGTTCGATGGCAAGCTGCTCATGGAAAAAGTGGCGTATGCCATCAACTTGTCCACCGTCATGCCGGCTCCAGCATCGGGCGACGAGAGCTGGCGTGCCGAGTTGATCAGCCGTAGTTCGCAGATGGCCGAGTTGCTGGCCGAAGCCAAGCTGGTGGCCGGATCCGATGCCAGCATTTTGATACGCGGCCCCAGCGGCACGGGCAAGGAGTTGCTGGCGCGCGCGCTGCACAACGCCAGCCGCCGCGCCAAGGCGCCGTTCATCGCCGTCAACTGCGGCGCCATTCCCGAGCAGTTGCTGGAATCGGAATTGTTCGGCCACGTGAAAGGTTCGTTTACGGGCGCCGTCGGCAACCGCGAAGGGCTATTTCAGGCGGCCGATGGCGGCACCCTGTTTTTGGACGAGATCGGCGACATGCCGCTGCCGCTGCAGGTGAAACTGCTGCGCGTGCTGCAGGAGCGGGCCGTGCGCCCCGTCGGCGCCGACCAGACGCGTCCGGTCGACGTGCGCTTGCTGTCCGCCACGCACCGCGACCTGGACGTGGCCATGGCGGAAGGCCAGTTCCGCGAAGACCTGTATTACCGCCTGAACGTGGTGACCTTGACCCTGCCGCCGCTGGCCGAGCGCCGCGAAGATATCGCCCTGCTGGCGAACCATTTCCTGCAGAAGCTGGCGGCCAAGTACCAGAAACCGTTGAATGGCTTCGCGCCCGACGCCCTCACGGCCCTGGTGGCGGCGCCATGGCCCGGCAATGTGCGCCAGCTGGTCAATGTGGTCGAGCAAGTGTGTGCGCTGGCCACGGCACCGCTGGTGCCCCTGTCCCTGGTGCAGCGGGCCCTGCGCGTGCCGTCGCTGGAAGCACTCAGCTACAACGAAGCCAAGCAGCGCTTCGAGCGCGACTACCTGATCCAATTGCTGCGCCTGACGGATGGCAACGTGGCCGATGCGGCCCGCCTGGCCGACCGCAACCGCACGGAGTTCTACCGTTTATTACAGAAATACGAGCTGACGCCGGCCCTGTTCCGCACGGATGGCGACCCTGTCGCTGAATAGCGACAAAAATAAAACCTTAATAATCAACGACTTATTTTAAAACATTGATATTGTTGCCATAAGCTGTCGCTGTCAGGCGACAAAACCCCCCGTTTTTCGGGCCAGATCGCTGCGAAATGCGCTGGAAAAATTGCGTTTGCATGTAAGTCGTTGATTTTGAATGTAATTTAAAAGCTGGCACGGTGCTTGCTGTATGGGTAGATGTGACGCTTCAAAGTGTTGCTTTATCCAAGTAAGAAGCTTTTAACTTCATTGAGAGGAACTACCATGCAAACATCGAAACTGTTCAATACCCTGGTTGCCGCTATCGTACTGTCGGGCGCCTCGATCACCGCTTCGCATGCCGCTGACTCCGCACCAAAAGCACAAGCTCCTGCTGACACCGTCGTGGCCGCCAACGCCGCCGCTGCCGTCCCTGATGAAACCATCACTTCCTCGGCCAAGGCCGCCCTGAGCGCCGATGCGCAAGCCGCTGCCCTGCCAGTCAAGGTAGCAACCCAGCAAGGCGTGGTCGTCCTGTCGGGCGACGTGCCGAGCGCCGAAGCGGGTGACCGCGTCGTGCAGATCGTCGCTTCCGTGAGCGGCGTGAAAGAAATCAAGAACGAGCTGAAAGTCAAAGCCGCCGGCTAATCCCCCTCGCGCTGTACTTTACTCCGGGTTGCCCTGTCTGCGGACAGGGCATTTTTCGTTTACGCCCGTATTTTCAAGGCCGGTTCGGTTGCGAGTGCCCGCCATTGTTCTCGATAAGCAGTCAGGCCGTCCAAGGCCAGCGCCGCCATCACCGTCGACTCCAGCGCCGGCACCTCGCCCCAGCGGTGCAACATCCAGCCGCCGCAGGTGGTGCCGCTGGCGTCCTGCGATACGGCCACGTCCTGGCCTGGCCGCAGCGCTGCCAGCACGGAGGCGAAATGCGGGTTGTCGGTAAAGCTGCCTTCCACCATCACCGGCCCGCCGGCGCCCAGGGCATCGAGGCAATAGTCGCTCATCAACGCGCAATACAGGGTGGCCAGCGCGTAGTATTCCTGCGCCGTCTGTGGCGCCGGCCCCACGATGCGTCCCGCCTGCCCGACGAACGGCCCGCCGGACTCGGCAAAACACGGCAGCGCGAGGCTGCCCTGCCGCACCAACCGTTCGATATCGGCCACATCGCATACTTGCGGAGATCCTCCTGCCAGCACCGAAAACTCGCGTCCGCCCATAAAGCGCATGCAGGCCACGGGTTGCCCAAGCGCGTTGACATTGGCCAGCATGTCGGCCGTTTCATCGAGCCGGTCCAGTCGCGCGCCAAACGCGGCGGCAATCGCCCAGGTACCGGTCGACAATATCGTGCGCGGCTGGTCGTTCGCCTCCGTCTCCAGATAGCGCAGCAGCGAAGCATTGCTGTCATGGATGCCGCACAGTACCTGGCAATCGGGCAGCGCTGGGTTGGCTCGCACCGGCCCCAGCGCCGTCCATGCCGCTTGCAGCGGCGGAAACAGCTGCGTCCATTCCATGCGATGCACCAGCGAGGAAAAGGTGCCCAGCTGCGGTTGCCATAAATCCGTATGGCAACCGAGTGACGTCACTTCGCTGGCCGCCACGCCGCACAGTCTCCAGGCCCAGTATTGCGGGTAGGTCAGGATATGGCGCGCGCGGGCGAATTCCTGCGGATACGTTTTGGCCAGCCAGTACAGCTGTAAGCCCAGGTTCAGGCCGCACGGCAGTTGCGGCGACAGGCCGTCGCCAAAGGCTGGCCTGAGCGCCGCGTACTCGGCCGCCAGCGCCTGCGGCAAGGTCGACTCATAGTCGAGGATGGGCAGCACCAGGCCCGTATCGTCGACCAGCGCCGCCGTGGCGCCATGGGTGACGGGCACGATGGCGCTGATGCGGGCCAGGCGTGAAAACGCGGCCAGGGTGGTTTGCAGCCAGTGCCACAGGCGCTCCGTATCGTGGTGCGGATACAGTCCTGTTTGAATGATGTTGTTCGGGCAGCGCTGTTCGGCCAGGATGGCGCCGGCGGCATCCAGCAAGGTCAGCTTGGCATTGGTCTTGCCGATATCGAGTACAACGGTGGCGTCGATGGTCACGGCAGTCCTTAGGCGAGGTGAAACACGGGTGCCAGCGGCACGACGACGGGCGAGGCATCGCTCTGCGTGTCCATCAGGTCGGCCATGTAATCCCACCAGCGGCGCATCACCGGATGCTGCGGCAGCGACTCCATCGCGTGGCCGTCCATGCGGCGCAGCACGGCGAACAGCGCACCCGTCGCTTCATCGAGAAAGATGCTGTAGTCGCGCACGCCGGACTCGTGCAGCAAGGCCGCCAGCTCGGGCCATATGGTATCGTGGCGGCGTTGATATTCTGCGGCATTGCCGGGTTTCAGTTGCATCTTGAAAGCAATTTGTTCCATGATTATTTTTTCGTCGATGTGCGGGTCAACAGGCGCGGCAGGGCGATCGTAATCAGCAACAAGATGCCGACCACGATCGTCATGATCACGCCAGGAATATTCAGCAGCGCAAGGCCATAGGTGACCATGCCCAGCAGCAACACGGCCAGCATCACGCCGCCGATGCTGCCCTTGCCGCCGGCGATGCTGACGCCGCCGAGGATGACCATGGTGATCACTTCCAGTTCCCAGCCCATGGCGATATTCGGCCGCGTGCTGCCGATGCGTCCGGTCAGCAACCAGGCGGCCAGACCGGCCATGGCGCCCGTCAGCACGAACAGGGCAAAGCGGTAGCGGTCCACCGCCACGCCCGAGAAACGCGCCGCCATCGGATTGCTGCCGATGGCAAAGATGCGCCGACCCCAGCTCGTCGCATGCAGCAGCACCGCAAACAGCACGGCGAATGCCAGCAGGATCACAAAGGGGCGCGGAATGATGTCGAAGAAATAGCCCTGGCCCCAGTCGATCAGCAGTTGCGGGTAACCGGTGTAGGCCTGGTCGCCCAGGATCACGCTGGCCAGGCCGCGAAACAGCGCCACCGTGCCGATCGTCACGACGATGGACGGCAAGGCAAAGCGCGTCACCAGCACGCCGTTCAGGCTGCCGCAGACGGCGCCCATGGCCAGCGCCACGAACAGCAGGCCTTCGGGCGGCACGCCGTGGTGGTGCGCAAAGCCCATCGCCACCGATGACAGCGCCAGGGTGCCCGAGACGGAAATATCGATTTCGCGGCAGATGATCAGCAAGGCCATCGGCAATGCAATCAGCGCTTTTTCGCTGAAATTGAAGGTGCTGTCGGCGAGATTATAGGTGTCGAAAAAGTTCGGCAGGAACACGCTGTTGCCGATGAATACCGCGACCAGCAGCAGCGCCAGCAGCGCTTCCCAGTGCGCCAGGTAATGCGACAGTCGCGGCGCCTTGCGGTCGAGGATGGTGTAGCGCGAACCGGGTGCCTTGTCGGATGACGTTTTGGCCGCGTCAGGCTGGTGCAGGGAAGTCGAGATCGCGTTCACGCGGCGCTCCTTGATGAGGGTTGTAGCATGGCCAGCGGCAGGATCTGGCGCCCGGCTTTCTTGTTGCCGCGTGCATTGATCAGGACGGCTGTCAGGATCACGATGCCCGTCAGCGCGCTTTGCCAGAACGGTGACACTTTGATGATCGGCAAGGCGTTGTTGATCACCGACAGGAACAGCGCGCCGAGCACGGCGCCGGCCACGGTGCCGGCGCCGCCGGCGATGCTGATGCCGCCGATCACGCAGGCGGCGATCACGGTAAATTCAAAACCGTAGGCAATTTCCGAATACGCGACCGCGTAACGGGCCACCCACAGATAGCCGCACAGGCCCGCCATCATGCCTGACAGGCCATACGTCCAGAACAGGCGCCGTGCCGTCGAGATGCCGACATAGCGCGCCGCCAGCGGCTGGTTGCCGATTGCATACAGGTCGCGCCCGAAGCGCGTATACCGCGCCAGCAGCCAGGTGGCGAGAATGGCGGCGGCCGCGATCCACACCAGGTGCGTCACGCCAAACAAATGACTCAATGGAAAGGCGATAAAGTTGGCCGGCATCTGGTGCGACGAGACCCAGGCGCCGCCGGACAGCACGAACACCAGGCCGCGGTACACGCTCATGGTGCCCAACGTCACCACGATGGGCGGCAGGTCCAGGTAGCCGATCAGATAGCCATTGACCAGGCCTAGCAGCAGGCCGATCAGCACTGCCACCAGCATCACCAGCGCCAAGGGCAGGTCGGGATAGTTGACGGCCAGCAGCGCCGCCATCATGCCCGACAAGGCCAGGTTCGAGGCCACCGACAGATCGATGCCGCGCGTGACGATGACGAACATTTGCGTCAGCGCCAGCATGATCAATAAAGTGCTGTCGGTCAGCAGGTTGCCCAGGCTGCCCGGGGTCAGGAAGACGGGGGCGCGCAGGCCCACGGCGCCGGCCAGCAGCACGATCAGCAGCGCCAGCTGGACTTCGCGTTGTTTCAGGTAGTGCATGTGAGTTCCTCGTTCGAGTACGCGCTGCCGGAGGCGGCGGCAACCACTTTTTCCGGTGTCGCCTGGGCACGCGGCAACACGCAATTGATATGTCCCTGGTGCATCACCACCACGCGGTCGGCCATGCCCAGTACTTCCGGCAATTCCGACGACACCAAAATTACCGACAGGCCCTGCGTCACCAGCTCGCTGATAAAGCGGTGCACGGCCGCTTTCGAGCCGATATCGATGCCCTTGGTGGGTTCATCGAGAATAATGACTTTCGGCTTGGTGGCCAGCCATTTGGCCAGCACCACTTTTTGCTGGTTGCCACCGGACAGTTCCGACACCATTTGCGTAAAATGGCTGGCTTTCAGTTCCAGCTGTTCGCTGAACTGGCGCGCAATCGCGGTTTCACGCGAACGCTTGCTGCGGAGAAAAAAACCGATACCATCCAGAATCGGCAAGGTAATGTTCTGTACGATCGACAGCGACAGGTGCGCGCCCTGGTGCTGACGGTCTTCCGGCACATAGGCGATGCCGTGCTTGATGGCGTCGCTGGCGCTGCGGATCGCCACTTCCTTGCCGGCAATCTTGACCGTGCCCGTCACGCCTTGCGTGAGGCCGAACAGCGCCTGCATCACCTCGGAGCGGCCGGCGCCCACCAGGCCATAGAAGCCGACGATCTCACCTTGCTGCACCGAAAAATGAATATCGCGAAATTCGGTCGGATGACAGAACTGCGACACTTCCAGCAGGGTCGCTCCCAGTGGCACCTCGACCTTGGGAAATACCTGGTGGATCGCGCGGCCCACCATCAGCGACACCAGCTGCGGTTCGGTGATTTCGGCCAGCAAACCGGCAGCGACAAAATGGCCGTCGCGCAGCACCGTATAGCTGTCGGCGACGGCAAAGATTTCATCGAATTTGTGCGAGATGAAAATGACCGCCGTGCCGGCCGCGCGCAGCTGGCCGATGATGCGGTACAGCTCGTGGATTTCGCGCTGCGACAGCGAGGCCGTCGGCTCGTCCATGATCACCACACGCGCATCCTGCGACAGGGCGCGGGCGATCTCGACGAAGTGACGCTGCGCCACGCTCAGGTCCTTGACCTTGGCCAAGACCGGCAACTGCACTTCCAGCCGCGCGAAGATCGCTTCGGCCTGGCTGGCCATCAGCGCCCAGTCGATGCGGGCCGGATAGCCGGTCTGCGGCTGGCGGCCGATATAGATATTTTCGGCCACCGTCAGTTCATCGAACATCACGGTTTCCTGGTGCACGGCGGTCATGCCGGCATCCATCGCGTCTTGCGGGCTGGCAAACAGCACGCGCTGGCCGTTCACTTCGATATGGCCGGCGTCCGGTTGATAAATGCCGGTCAGCGTCTTGACCAGGGTCGACTTGCCGGCGCCGTTTTCGCCGATCAGCGCCATCACTTCGCCGGCGCGCACCGTCAGCGCCACGTCTTTCAGCGCGGTGACGCCATGGAAATGCTTGCAGATGCCTTGCAGGCGCAATACCGGCGCCTCGGCCTGCGAAATAGGGGGATTCTGTGACATAGCCATTCACAAGTTAAGGATTTCGTAGGTCGGGTTAGCGGAACGCGTAACCCGACAACAGCCGCCGACGTATTAGAAAATCTTCGAGAACTTGTCGACGTTATCCTTGTCGTACGTGAACGGTGGTGCCAGCGCCGCTTCGCCTGCCGCGTCGACGGTCAGCTTGCCCATGCGGCCGACCGCAATCGATTCGCCGGCCTTGCCGGTCGCCTTGCCGGTCACGAACTGGTGCGCGGCATAGGTGGCGGCGTAGCCCAGGTCGATCGGATTCCAGATCGCAAAGCTTTTCACGGCGCCGCTCTTCACGTGGCCGGCCATTTCCGATGGCAGGCCCAGGCCCGTCACATACACTTTGCCGACCAGCTTTTCATCGACCACGGCCTTGCCGGCCGCATTGATGCCAACCGTAGTCGGGGCGATGATGGCTTTCAGGTTCGGGTTGCTGCGCAGCAAACCAATCGCTTCGCGGTAGCTTTTGTCGGACTGGTCGTCGCCATACACGGTCGACACCAGCTTGATTTTCGAATACGCGGGCTGGGCCAGCGTTTTCTTCATTTCGCCGATCCAGATATTCTGGTTGGTCGCTTGCGCGGTGGCCGACAGGATGGCGATCTCGCCGGCGCCGCCGATGGCGTCAGACGCCATTTCAATTTGCTTCTGGCCGATCAGGGCCGGGCTCGATGGATTCAATTGCATCAGGCGGCCGTCCTTGGCGATGCCGCTGTCAAAGGAAATGACCTTGATGCCGCGCTGCATGGCTTTCTTGGTGATCGGCACCAGCGCATTGGCATCGTTGGCGGAAATGACGATGGCCTTGACCTTCTGGCTGATCAGGGAACTGATGATTTCGATCTGGCCTTCGGCGGTGGCCGTGGTTGGGCCCGTGTAAATGATTTCCACGTCGCCCAGTTGCTTGGCCGCTTCGTTCGCGCCTTCGTGGGCGGCGTCAAAAAAGCCGTTGCCGAGGTTCTTCACGACCATCGCGATCTTCATTTTTTCCGCCGCCTGGGCACCGGTGGCCAGGCAGGCCATCATGCAGGTGCTCAGGACCGCCACCATCATTTTGTTCATTTTCATGCCACGTCTCCTTTTATTATTGATGTGGCGGTAGACACCATGTCCCCTGCCATCTTGTTCTTATTATTTTTTAGTGGACTTGCCATTCCTTTTCCGTCTGCAGCAGACTCGCTTCAGCGGCTTGCTCGGGCGCCACCGCCAGTACTTTCACGCCCGATTGCTCCAGCATCTGCACGGCTGCATCGGACGCGCCCGTATCAGTGATCACGCAGGACACGCGGTTCAGGCCGCACAGGATTAGCCCGGCCTTGCGCGCGAACTTGCTGCTGTCGGCCAGCACGATCAGTTCCTCGGCCTGGCTGATCAGGCGCTTTTCGGCCTGGATCAGCATCGGGTCCGCTTCCATCAGGCCCAGCATCGACAGGCCGTACACGCCCATGAACATTTTCCCGGCGTAATGGTGCTGGCTGATGTCGTTGTCGAACGGGCTCAAAATGACGTTCTGCTCGCGATAGACCTTGCCGCCTGGCAGGATGATTTCGTTCTCGCTGGTCATCAACAGGCGCTCGGCCATCATGAAGGAATTGGTGAGGATTTTCAGGCGCTTGTCGACCAAGAATTCCACCATGCGATAGGTGGTGGTGCCGCCATTGATGATGATGGTGTCACCGTCCGCGCACAGGCCGCAGGCATGGCGGGCAATCGCGCGTTTCTGCGCGGCGCAGCGGTCGATATTGTTCTGGAATGTCTCGCCCGACAGCGCAAACGTACGCTGTTTTTTTTGCGGCAGGCTTTCCGCTCCGCCACGGGTGCGCACCAGCAGATTGCGCTCGGCCAGCCAGGCGATATCGCGCCGCACCGTGGCCGGCGACGAATTGAGCCAGTTGACCAATTGATCGACGCTCGCCGTGGTGTGTTCGGCGAGTAACTTCAACAGCCCTTTGCGGCGTTTGTGATTGATCACGTTGTCTCCTCTTGAGTCATCTCCTTGGAGGCTGCGGCGCGGTGCGCAATGGCCAGGGACGACTTCTTTATCGGTGAGCCAGCCTAAGCAGTTGAGCAGTCCATGTCAACAATCAATCAATCAACATGGTGATTATTTGCCCATTGCGCAAATGGCTGATCGGGGTTCCGATCAACATGATGATTATTTGCGTTTCTCTCACCGTTTTGATTGCTTGTTGATTGACATGGCCAGGCCGCTGATTTCTACTGAGCGCTGCTGCCGCCAGCTGCTCCGCACACAGATGCGGTCATGGCAATCGCACACATAACCAATAATGGAGACACTGTATGACCGCCACGATGGACACCAAATCGCCCGCGCCCATGGCCTCGCTGTGGGACGACGCGCACGCCGCAACCTTGAGCGAACCGGAACTGCTGCTGTACCGCTCGAACCTGCTCGGTTCGGATATGCGCATCACCAATTTTGGCGGCGGCAATACCTCGGCCAAGATCACCATGACCGATCCGCTGACGGGCGACCAAGCCGAAGTGCTGTGGGTCAAAGGCTCCGGTGGCGACCTGGGCAGCATCAAGCTCGATGGCTTTTCCACCTTGTATATGGACAAGCTCAATGCCCTGAAAGGCCGCTACCGTGGCCTGGCGCTGGAAGACGAAATGGTGGCCTATTTGCCCCATTGCACCTTCAACCTGAACCCGCGCGCGGCCAGTATCGATACCCCGCTGCATGCGTATATCGCGCGCAAGCATGTCGACCATATGCATCCGGATGCGGTGATCGCGATTGCCGCCTGCGCCAACAGCAAGGCTTTGACGCAAAAGATTTTTGAAGGCGAACTGGGCTGGCTGCCATGGCAGCGCCCCGGCTACGACCTGGGCCTGAAATTGGAAGCCGTATCGCAGGCGCAGCCGAACCTGAAGGGCATCATCCTCGAAGGCCACGGCCTGTTTACCTGGGGCGATACGGCCAAGTCCTGCTATGAAGTCACGCTGGCCATCATCAAGCGCGCCGAAGACTGGCTGGCCGCCAATACCAGACAACCGGCGTTTGGCGGCGCCAAGGTCGCACCGCTGCCGTCGGAAGAACGCGCCGCGCTGGCGCAGCGGCTGATGCCCCTGCTGCGCGGCAAGATCAGCCAGGACGAATACAAGCTGGGCCACTTCGACGACAGCGCCAATGTGCTCGATTTTGTTTGCAGCAACGATTTGCTGCCGCTGGCCGCGCTCGGCACTTCCTGCCCCGACCACTTCCTGCGCACCAAGATCCGCCCGTTCGTGATCGACTTCGAGCCCGCCAGCCCAGACTTCGACAAGCTGGTGGCGGGCCTCGACGATGCGCTGGCAGCCTACCGCGCGGACTACCTCGCCTACTATACGCGCTGCAAGCACGACAACAGCCCGGCCGTGCGCGACGCCAACCCGATCATCTATCTGATCCCTGGCGTGGGCATGCTGTCGTTCGCCAAGGACAAGGCGACGGCGCGCATCGCCGGCGAGTTCTATGTCAACGCCATCAACGTGATGCGCGGCGCCAATGGCGTCGACACCTATGTCGGCCTGCCGGAACAGGAAGCCTTCGATATCGAATACTGGCTGCTGGAAGAAGCCAAGCTGCAGCGCATGCCGAAACCGAAAAGCCTGGCTGGCCGCATCGCGCTGATAACCGGTGGCGCCGGCGGCATCGGTCAGGCCGTGGCGCGCCAGCTGCTGCAGGAAGGCGCGTGCGTGATGCTGACAGATATCGATGGCGGCGCCCTCGAAGAAGCCGAGCAGGCGCTGCTGAAGGTGGCGGGCCGCGACAATATCGCCACGGTGCGCGCCAATATCACGGCCGAGCATGAAGTAGAGGCCATCCTGAACGCGGCCGCGCTGCGCTTTGGCGGCGTCGACCTGCTGGTGTCGAACGCGGGTATCGCCTCGTCGGCGCCTGTGGAAGACACGACCCTGGAAATGTGGGAGCGCAACCAGTCGATTCTGGTCACCGGCTACTTCCTGGTCAGCCGCGCCGCCTTCCGCATCATGAAGCAGCAGCAGTTGGGCGGCAGCATGGTGTATGTGGCCAGCAAGAATGGCCTGGTGGCCTCCGGTGGCGCCTCGGCTTATTGCACCGCCAAGGCGGCCGAGATTCACCTGGCCCGTTGCCTGGCGCTGGAAGGCGCGCCGCACGGCATCCGCGTCAATGTCGTCAACCCCGACGCCGTGATCCGCGGTTCGCGCATCTGGGATGGCAAGTGGAAGGAAGAGCGGGCCGCCTCGAACAAGATCGATTCGGACGATATCGAGGAATTCTACCGCCAGCGCAGCATGCTCAAACGCAGCGTGCTGCCGGAAGACATCGCCGAAGCCGTGTATTTCCTGTCCAGCGAAAAAGCCGCCAAGAGTACCGGCAATATCATCAATGTCGATGCCGGCAACGCGGCCGCATTTACACGATAATCAAGTCCTATAAAAAAGCAGCCGGCCAACGCGCCGCGCTGTGCACAAGGAGACGAAGCATGAACACCATGATCAACGAAGGCCTGGTGGCCGAACACAATGCCAAGCTGCAGTCCGACCTCGACGCCGACTATGCGGCGCTGGCCGGCGTGCTGGAACGGCGCGGCCAGGACATTGAAAAACTGACGGCGCTGGCGCAGACCTTTGCCGTGGCCGTGCCAACCTGGGGCGCCGGCACCGGCGGCACCCGCTTTGCCCGTTTCCCCGGCGTGGGCGAACCGCGCAATATATTTGAAAAGCTGGAAGACTGCGCCGTCATCCATCAACTGACGCAAGCCACGCCCGCCGTCTCGCCGCATTTTCCATGGGACAAAGTGAGCGACACGGCAGCCCTGCGTGAAGTCGCCGAAGGCTATGGCCTGGGCTTTGACGCCGTCAATTCGAACACCTTCCAGGACCAGCTGGGCCAGGAGCACACCTACAAGCACGGCAGTCTGACCTCGCAAAGCGCCAGCGTGCGCGCGCAGGCGGTCGAGCACAACATCGAATGCATAGCACTGGGCCGCGCGCTCGGTTCGAAAGCGCTGACGGTGTGGGTCGGCGACGGCGCCAACTTCCCCGGCCAACACAATCTGCGTGGTGCGCTGGAGCGCTACCTGGACAGCATGCGCGATATCTACGGCGCCCTGCCTGCCGACTGGAATATCTTCATCGAACACAAGCTGTTCGAGCCGGCCTTCTACGCCACCACCATCGCCGACTGGGGCACCAGCTTTGCCTGCGCCACCACCCTGGGCCCGAAAGCCAAATGCCTGGTCGACCTGGGCCACCATGCGCCAAACACGAATATTGAAATGATCGTCGCGCGCCTGGCGCAGTTCGGCAAGTTGGGCGGCTTCCACTTCAACGACAGCAAATACGGCGACGACGACCTCGATTCGGGCAGCATCAACCCGTTCCAGTTGTTCCTGGTATTCAATGAACTGGCCGATGCGGCCGAGCGCGAAGGCAGCACCTTTAACCCCGCCTACATGCTGGACCAGTCGCACAATGTGACCGACCCGATCGAAAGCCTGATGAGCAGCGCCGTCGAGGTACAGCGCGCCTTTATCCAGTCCGCGCTGGTCGACCGCGCCGGATTGCGCCACCTGCAGGAAAGCAATGACGTGCATGCGTCCGCGCAGGCCTTGAAGCAGGCATTCCGTACCGATGTCAGCGCGATTTTGGCCATGGCGCGCCTGCGTTCGGGCGCGGCCATCGATCCGGTCGCCTGCTACCGCAGCAGCGGTTACCGCGAAGCGCGTGGCGTCGCGCGTCCACCGAAGGCAGGGGCGAGCAGCAGCGGTATTGTTTAAAGCAGCGAACAGGGCGGCATGCATCTTCCCGGCATGCCGCCAAGCAAGCAGGTAGAATGCCAGGCACTGGCGCTGTCCTGCGCCGCTACCAGGTCCACGCATGTCTTCTTTCTCTCCACGCGCCCTGCTGCGCAATCTGCAACCCGATAACTTCACCCTCGCCCTGCTCGTCACCGTGGCGCTGGCCACTTTCCTGCCTTGCACGGGCCAGACGGCCGTGGTCTTCGGCAACATCACCACGGTGGCCATCGGCGCCCTGTTCTTCCTGCACGGCGCCAAGCTGTCGCGCGAAGCCGTGGTGGCCGGCGCCATGCACTGGCGCCTGCACTTGCTGGTGCTGGCCAGCACCTTTGTCCTGTTTCCGCTGCTGGGCCTGGCCTTGCGTCCGCTGGCGCTGACCTTCCTCACGCCCGACCTGTACATGGGCATCTTATTCCTGTGCGCCTTGCCATCGACCGTGCAATCGTCGATCGCCATGACGGCCATGGCGCGCGGCAACGTGCCGGCCGCCATCTGCAGCGCCTCGGCCTCGAACTTCATCGGCATTTTCCTCGCCCCCATCCTGGTGGGCTTGCTGGTGGCCAAGGGCGCGGAAAGCAAGTCGTCGGTGGACGCGGTATTGTCGATTGTCATGCAGCTGCTGCTGCCCTTCCTGGCCGGCCAGTTCCTGCGCCGCTGGATCGGCCGCTGGGTCGACCGCCATAAAGCCACCTTGAAATACGTCGACCAGGGTTCGATCTTGCTGGTGGTCTACACGGCCTTCAGCGAAGCCGTCAGCGAAGGCCTGTGGCATACGATTTCGGTGGAAACGCTGGTGGCCCTGGGGCTGATCAGCCTGCTGCTGCTGGCGCTGGTGCTGGGTATTTCCACTTTTGTCAGCCGCCGCCTGGGGTTCAACAAGGAAGATGAAATCGCCATCGTCTTTTGCGCCTCGAAGAAAAGCCTGGCCAGCGGCGTGCCCATGGCCAAGGTGTTGTTTTCCACGCGTTCGCTGGGCATGGTGATCTTGCCGCTAATGCTGTTCCACCAGATTCAGCTGATGATCTGCGCCGTGATCGCGCAACGGTATGCGCGGCGCGACGAGGCGGCGGTGGCGCGCGTCTAGGGCGCGGACGGGGCCTTGCTGCGCACTGGCCACGTCAGCGCGTCAAGCAAGGTTCCCGGCGCCTTGCCCGTGTCCAGACCCGTCGGCGGATACTCTTCCGCGCGGGGAATATGGTGGGTGCCGAACAACCGGTCGAAGACGGGGAACAGCCCGGCGAAATTACGGTTGAAATGTTCAGCTTGCGCCGAATGATGAACGCGATGGTACTGCGGTGAATTGAACAACATCCAGTAACGGCCAAAGCCGACCCGGACATTCATATGCGGAAAAACATGATACAAGCCCAGGATTCCGTACATTCCTAAAATCACCATGTTGGTCTTGAACAAGATCCCCGCAAGCAGATAGATACTCAGTGCCTTGATGCCCGCTTCGGCCCAATAGTGCCTGGTCGTGGTGCTGGCATTCATGGCCGTATCGCTGTGATGGAAGGAATGCATGGCCCACATGGCGGGTACGCGGTGTTGCACGCGATGAAAGGCGTATTCCAGAAAATCCATGCTGAGGGCATACACGATGAATGCCGGCGCCAGCATCGAGCCGGATGCGTCGAGATCGATGAGCCCGCCACCGGCTGCATTGACAAGCTGCACCGTGACGATGGCCGTGAGCGGGGCAAGCATGGCGCCGCTGGCGGCATAGATGACCATATACGCCAGATTGAAGCGTGACGCACCCGAAGGCTGTTGCTGCAGGGGATGGCGCTTCTCGATGAGCAGTGCCAGAAGAATGACCGCCAGGAGCATCGAGGGGCCAAGCAGTACCGCTGCGTATCCCATCGTTTAACCCTGGAAAGTAGTGGATATTCTTCTATTCTTAAAAATAGTCCGGCCATCTGCATCTGTCAATGCCATTGGCATTGTCTTGACCCATGCAATGGCAGAACGCTATATATAAGTGTATATTACGCTCCTTGTTCACCGTTCACTTTACAAGGATACGATCATGCGCCTCACCTCCCTCGCCCGCCTGCTTGGCACCGCTCTGCTGGCCACCGCCGCCACCTCCGCCCTTGCCGGCGAAGTGGTGGTGTCGGCCGCGGCCAGCCTGACGAATGCGTTCAAGGATGCGGCGCAAAGCTACGAGGCGCAGTATCCAGGCAGCAAGGTATCCCTGAACTTCGCTGCCTCGGGCGTGCTGCTGCAACAGATCGTCAAGGGCGCGCCCGTGGACGTGTTTGCCTCAGCCGACCAGGAAACCATGGATGCGGCGCAAAAACAGGGCTTCGTCTTGCCGGCTGACCGCATGGATTTCGTCGGCAACAGCCTGGTGCTGATCGTGCCGCACGATAGTAAGCTGGGCATCAAGAGCTTGACGGACCTGACGCATAAAGATGTGACGCGCGTGGCCATCGCCAACCCGGCCAGCGTGCCCGTCGGCCGCTACTCCGAAGGCGCGCTGAAGAAGGCGAAGCTGTGGGATGCCGTGCAAGCCAAGGCCATCGGCACGCAGAACGTGCGCCAGTCGCTCGACTACGTGGCGCGCGGCGAAGTCGATGCGGGCTTTGTCTACGCCACCGACGCGGCCATCATGAAAGACAAGGTCAACGTGGTGCTGGAGGTGCCATTGGACGCGCCCGTGCTGTACCCGATCGCCACCATCAAGGGCAGCGGCAATGCCGCCGAAGCGAAGCGCTTCGTCAGCTACCTGCAGACGGCGCCGGCACAAGCCATTCTCGCCAAGTACGGTTTCAAAAAGCCATAATTTAGGTACGCACCTGCATGGATATCGCCTGGACCGCGCTGGCCCTGTCGCTCAAGGTAGCGGCATGGGCCACGGCGCTCAATTTGTTGCTTGGCATCGGTACGGGCTACCTGCTGGCGCGCACGCGTTTTCCCGGGCGCGAACTGCTCGACGCCCTGTTGACCCTGCCGATGGTGATGCCGCCCACCGTGCTCGGCTATTACCTGCTGGTGCTGCTGGGCCGGCGCGGCACGCTGGGCATCTGGCTGCAGGATAACTTCGGCATCAACCTCATCTTTACGTGGCAGGGCGCCGTGATCGCCTCCACCGTGGTCGCCTTTCCCCTCGTCTTCAAGCCCGCCCGCGCCGCCTTCGAGGCCGTCGACGGCCAGCTGGAGCAGGCGGCCCGCGTGCTGGGCATTTCGGAAATGGCGATCTTTTTCCGCGTCACGTTACCGCTGGCCTGGCGCGGCATCCTCGCCGGCGTGCTGCTGGGTTTTGTACGCGCGCTGGGCGAGTTCGGCGCCACCCTGATGGTGGCCGGCAGCATCCCCGGCAAGACGCAGACCCTGTCGGTGGCCGTGTTTGAAGCCGTGCAGGCGGGTCAGGATGAAGTGGCCAATACGCTGGTCCTGATTATCTCTGTTGTCTGCATCGTGGTGCTGTTGTCGGCTGGCCGCCTGGCACCCGGGCGCATCGCGCACAAATGACGCCTATGATGATGCCTATGCAACTCGACCTCGACCTCCGCGCCACCTTGCGCTCCGGCAAACGCCGCTTCGACCTGCAGGTGCAATGCACCTCCAGCAGCCAGCGCATCGCCATGTATGGCCCGTCCGGCGCCGGCAAGAGCATGACCCTGAAAGCCATTGCCGGACTGTTTACACCGGATGCAGGACATATCCGCCTGAACGGGCGCACCCTGTTCGACTCCGCCGCCGGCATCAATTTGCCGCCGCAGCAGCGCAATGTCGCCTATCTGTTCCAGGATTACGCGCTGTTCCCGCACCTGACGGTGCGCCAGAACGTGGGTTTTGGCCTGAGCCGCGGCTGGTTCAACCCGCGCGCGCGCGAAAAATTGCAGAAGGTCGAGCATTGGCTGGACGCATTCCACTTGCAGGAACTGGCGCAGCAGTTCCCCGACGAGTTGTCCGGTGGCCAGCGCCAAAGGGTGGCGCTGGCGAGGGCGCTCGTGGCCGAGCCGGCTGCGCTGCTGCTCGACGAGCCGTTTGCCGCCCTCGATCCGGCCCTGCGTGTCAAAATGCGGCTGGAACTGAGCCAGTGGCAGCAGCGCCTGGACGTGC
Organism: Janthinobacterium sp. GMG1; assembly: GCF_034427795.1. Classification (NCBI taxonomy): domain Bacteria; kingdom Pseudomonadati; phylum Pseudomonadota; class Betaproteobacteria; order Burkholderiales; family Oxalobacteraceae; genus Janthinobacterium; species Janthinobacterium sp. GMG1. The sequence continues at coordinate 69,687 of NZ_JAXQNT010000013.1, read as the reverse complement.
CCATGATCCTGATCACACATGATCCGGAAGATGCGCGCATCCTGGGCGAGCATGTGCTGTACTTGCGCGACGGGCAGATCGATAACAGGGAAGAACACATGGCATTGGGTGAACGCATTGGATAAATCAGCGGCCATCGGCCTGCAAGGCTCGGTATGGATGACGGTGGGCGGAGAAAACCTGGGCGGCGCCGGCCGGGTGGAATTGCTGGGTGCCATCGCCGAGTGCGGCTCCATCACGCAGGCGGCCAAGCTTGTGAAGATGAGCTACAAGGCGGCCTGGGATGCCATCGACGCGATGAACAACCTGGCTGGCGAACCGCTGGTCGAGCGCCTGACGGGCGGCAAGGGCGGCGGCGGCACGCGGCTGACGCCACGGGGACGCCAGCTGGTCGACAATTTCCGCATCATCGAGCGCGAGCATGCCCGTTACCTGCGCCAGCTGGGCAGCCAGGCGGAAGGCATCGCCGACGACCTTTTACTCATACGGAGAATGGCCATGAAAACCACGGCACGCAATCAATTCCTGGGCAAGGTGGCCGAACTGAAACAGGGCGCCGTCAACGACGAAGTCACGCTGGAATTGCCGGGCGGACAGCATATCGTGGCCATCGTCACGCAGGGCAGCAGCGCCAGCCTGGGCCTGGTGCCGGGCGCGGAAGCGTTCGCGCTGATCAAGGCTTCGTCGATCATCCTTGTGACGGACAGCCATGGCGCGCGCTTTTCCGCGCGCAACCAGCTGGCCGGGGTGGTGACGCGCGTGCAGACGGGCGCCGTCAACACGGAAGTGGTGCTGGACCTGCCGCGCGGCGGCACGATCGCCGCCATCATCACGAATCAGAGCAGCACCGATCTGGGCATCGAACCGGGCAGCAATGTGACGGCGATGTTCAAGGCGTCCAGCGTGATTCTGGGCGTGCCCGCATAAAACGCCAAAGCAAATCTACTGCGCGTCGCGATTTGCGGCCTGCGATGCTCACCGTGCTCTAGCACGGTTGCGCTTCTTAGCCACAACTCACTGCCGCTCGCTACGGTTTTCTTAGGCGTTTGGGTGCTAATCCTTCAGCCTGGACAACCAATCCGCTGCCGCCGCCAGCGCCAGTTCCAGTTCCTGCGCCGTGTGCGCCAGCAGCGCCGGCACCTCGTCCAGACGGCCCGCATCGATGGCTTCCTCGGTGGCGAAGGCGGCGCGGATCAGGCGTTTCGTGCCCAGGGTGCCGACGGAGCCGCGCACGCTGTGCAGGATGCGCGCCACGTCGCTGTGGCGGCCCGCCTGCAACGCTGTTTCGGCGTCGCGCACGGGCGTCATGCCCTTGTTCAGCGCGTCTTCCACCATGCGCCGCAGCACGCCGCGCCCCTTCGCATCGCGCCCCATCACGCGCATCAGCGGCGCCATGGAAAACACTTCCTCATCGGCGACGCGTGCCGGCTCGGCCGTCTGCACTTGCGGGCGCTTGGGCAGGTGGCGCAGGATGACTTCCATCATCTCTTCCACCACCACGGGCTTGGCGATGAAGTCGCTGATGCCGGCCGTCATGCAGCGCTCGCGCTCGGACGCCAGCACGCCGGCCGTCATGGCGATCACGGGCAGGTTCAGGCGCAGTTCCGTGCGGATGATGTGGGTGGCGCTGAAACCGTCCATGACGGGCATCTGCATGTCCATCAGCACGATGTCGTAGCGCAACGCTTCCGTGCGCAGCCGTTCCACGGCTTGCAAGCCGTCGCCCACCACGTCCAGGGTGGCGCCCATGTGTTCGAGGATGCCGCGCGCCACGGCCTGGTTCAAATGATTGTCTTCCACCAGCAGGAAATGCACGCCGGCCAGTTCCGTGCCCAGCGGCTGGTGCAGCATGCGTGGCTCGCCGCCGTCGTTCTTGGTAATCAGCGCCTGGTGCAGGGCATCGAACAGGCTGGAGCCCGTGATCGGCTTCATCAGCACAACGTCGGCCTCGGCCGCGCTGGAAATTTCCTCCAGGTGGTTGCGGGCGAAGGCGTTGACCATCACCACGATGGGCTGGCGCTGGCCGCTGGCCGCCTGGCGGATGGCCTTGGCTGTGGCCAGGCCGTCCATGACGGGCATGTGCCAGTCGGCCAGCACCACGTCGTATGGTTGCTGCTGCGCCAGGCGTTCGCGGTACAGTTCGATGGCGGCAAAGCCGGAGTCCACTTCGTCGGCCAGCCAGCCCCACGCCTCGATCAGCTTGACGATCAGTTCGCGCGTGGTGCGGTTATCGTCGGCCACCAGCAGGCGCAGCTGGCCCAGCGCGGGCGTGCGCCGCGTTTCGGCCGGTTGCGCCAGCATCTCGAAGGGCACGCTGAACCAGAAGCGGCTGCCCTTGCCTTCGCTGCTGGCGACGGCGATGTCGCCGCCCATCATGTGGATCAGCTGCTTGCTGATGGCCAGGCCCAGGCCCGTGCCGCCGAAGCGCCGCGTGATGCTCTGGTCGCCCTGGGAAAACGCGGAAAACAGCTGTTGTTGCTGCAGTTCCGTCATGCCGATGCCCGTGTCGCGCACTTCGAAGCGCAGCCAGGCGCGGCCGCTCTCGCTCTCGGCCAGGCTGACGGCCACCACCACTTCGCCGCTCTCCGTGAACTTGATGGCGTTGCCGGCCAGGTTGACGAGGATTTGCTGCAGGCGCTGGGCGTCGCCGACGAGGCGCCGCGGTACGTCGGGTTCGACGGCGATGGCCAGTTCCAGTTCCTTTTCGCCCGCATTCATCGTCATCGTCGTGGCCAGGGTATTCATGACTTCGTCGAGGTCGAATTCGACAGGCGACAATTCCATGCGGCGCGCCTCGATCTTCGAATAGTCGAGCACGTCGTTGAGGATGCCCAGCAGCGACTGGCCCGCCACGCGCACCATGGTCAGATACTTGCGTTGTTCCGTATCGAGCCTGGTATTGCCCAGCAAATACACCATGCCCAGCACGGCATTGAGGGGCGTGCGGATTTCATGGCTCATGTTGGCCACGAAATCGCTCTTCGCGCGGTTGGCCGCTTCGGCGCGGTCGCGTTCCTGTTCCAGCTCCGCCGCGCGCGCTTCGAGTTCCTGCTGCAGGCGGTCGCGTTCGCTCATCAGGCCGTTGAACGCTTCCGTCAGTTCGCCGATCTCGTCGCGCTGCTGTACCGGCACGGGGGTGAAGCGGCTGCCGCTGGTGCGCAGGGCCAGCAAGGTGTCGCGCAGGCGCACCAGCGGCGACAGCAGGCGCACGGTGACCCAGCCCAGAACGGCAGCGGCCAGCAGCGAAGCGAGGATGCTCCACAGCACCAGCCGGTACAGCACGCCATCGAACGGTTCAAAGGCATCCTCGACGGGCAGCGAGGCGGCCAGCAGCCAGTTCACGGATTTCAGGCGCTTGAAGCTGTTGACGGCCGTGATGCCGCGGCTGTTGGTGCTGACCATGCTGCCTTCGCCATCTTCCTTCAGCAACTGGGTCGTCGTCAGGTTGGCGTTCGGCTTGCGCGGTTGCAGCAAGCGGCTCGTATCGGGGTGCAGCACATAGCGCGGCACGGCGCCGCGCGTGAGGATGAAGTAATAGCCGCTCTTGCCGATCTTTTCCGAGCGCAGGCGGCCCAGCAGGTTGTCCTTGTACAGGCGCAGCACGCCGATCACCACGCCGGCCACCCGGCCATCGGCGGCCAGCACGGGCGCCACCATCTGCACGATGGGCATGCCGCTCGATTTACCAAGCATCGGTTCGGTGATCATGGGCTGGCGCGTGCGCAGGACGGTCTGGAAATACTCGCGCTCGGCAACGTTGATGCCGGCGCGCCCCGCCACTTCCGGCATGTCGGCCACGATGGCGCCCTGCGCGTCGAGCACCAGCACGTCATCGAACAGCACCAGCATCGAGCGGCGCGAATAGTATTCGCGCAATTGGGCGGGCCGGGCGATCAATTCCGGCGGCTGTTGCCGGGCCGTCAGGGTGACGATCTGCAGCAGCATGCCCAGCTTGTCGTCGAGCTCGGCAGCGGTGCGGGTGATCAGGGACGATTGCTGGCTCAGCAGTACTCGGGTGAAGTCGTCGCGCATGTGCTGCACCTGGATCATGGTGACCAGCGCGATCATGGCGATCGAGGTCAGGCTGGTGGCCAGCGCGACTTTTGCTTTGATGCCGAGAGGCTTCATGATTTCCTTTTCAGTACCGGGCGGCACAGGCGGCAGATAATGCTGTCAGGAATTTTCCTATCAATACCCCAGCTTGGCAAGCGCCACCGCGCAAATTGCCCGCCCCGTACGGGCTTTTGACGATGTTGCCATATAATTAAAGGCTGGACGTCGTTTATTCGCCGAAATTACGGTGAAATTGGTATACGGCAACCCTGTATGCAGCTGTATGCAGTAAACTTGTTGTTGCATTTTCTAAAAGGTACCGACATGACTGAAGCGCTACTCACTCCCACCTTGCCCACCGTGAACGTGGAGGCGTTGCGTGCGCGATGCTCGACCTGCAGCATGCATCAATTGTGCCTGCCGATGGGCCTCGATGTGGGCGACATGGACAGGCTGGACCAGATCATCGGCCGCCGCCGCAAGATCGTGCGCGGCGCCTCGCTGTTCCGCATCGGTGACTCGTTCCAGAACCTGTATGCGATCCGCCTGGGGCACTTCAAGACGTACCAGATCAATCCCGGTGGCGAAGAGCAGGTGACGGGTTTCCAGATGGCGGGCGAACTGCTGGGCATGGATGCCATCAGCGCCGACCGCCACCACTGTAATGCAGTGGCGCTGGAAGACAGCGAAGTGTGTGAAATCCCGTTTTCCAGCCTGGAACAATTGCTGGGCAATATGCCGACCCTGCTGCGCCATTTCCACCGCATGATGAGCCAGGAAATCACGCGCGAGCAAAGCGTGATGCTGTTGCTGGGCAATATGCAGGCGACGCAGCGGTTTGCCGCCTTCATCGTCAACCTGGCGTCGCGCTATGAAGCGCGCGGCTATTCGGGCAGCAATTTCCAGCTGCGCATGTCGCGCGAGGAAATCGGCAACTACCTGGGCCTGACCATCGAGAGCGTCAGCCGCCTGCTATCCAAATTCAAGAAGGAAGGCTGGCTGCGCGTGTCGAACCGCGAGATCGAGATATTGCAGCCGGCCAAGCTGAAGGCCATTACGGCCGGAACCGACATCTGCAAATAAGGCTTACAGCTCTTCGTCCGCATGCAGCGCGATGCTGCGTTGCAGCGGCCAGGTCCAGATGCCGGACAGGCGCCACTCGCGTTTGTCGTTTTCCACCAGCACTTGCCAGCGGCTGCGCTCGAGCATCGGCAGCGCCACGGAAAAATTGCCGGCCGCATCGGGCTGCACCAGCACCTTGATATCCTTTTCCGGCAGGGTCGCATGCGCCAGGTGCAGCTGCAGCGGACCCTGGTAAGCCTTGCCGAAGCTGTGCACGGAACCGGTCAGGCGTGCTTGCGCCACGTCATACGACAGGCTCGTATCCATGGCCAGGTCGCTGGCGATCGTGTCGCGCTTCAAATCCTGGTTGATCGCCTTGCCCTGCTTGTAATAATCGCCCACCACCAGCGCATCGGGCTGCGTAAACGCGATATAGCCCATGAAGCTGCCGACGACCACGGACAGGCCGGGGCCGATCATCAGCAGCCATGGCCAGCGATGCTTGTACCACGGTGCAACGGGGGCTTGCAGTTTCAGACTGTCGGACATGATATTTCTCCTGTTTAATCAGCCAGTCCCCGCATGGGGACCGGCCTTCCTGCAACTTCGTGGCGGCGGCGAGGGCACCCGGTCCCCTTCCGCCTTTCCTTGTTAACGTGGCACGATGAATACCGCGCTTTCACGCACATGCAGCGACGGGTTGTCCAGCGAGTGCAATTCGATCGCAATCTTGTTCGAACCCTTCTCTCCCACGCCGTGCGGCACGCGCAGGCGGATCGGCCAACCCAGCGTTTCCGTCGGCTGCAAGGTCACTTCTTCGCGCGTCAGCAAGGTCAGGCCCGGCAGGCCGGAAGCGCTGATCTTGAAATGCTGGGTTTGCTCCGACGTGTTCATGATCTGCAGACGGTAGACGTTTTCAATCATGCCGTCTTCCACTTCGCGTCCCATCGAACCGCGGTCGCGGATCACGTCCATTTTCAGGGGCGTGCGCAGGGCCAGCGACGTACATACGGCGATGATGATCAGGGCCAGGATGGAAGTGTAGATCAGGACGCGCGGGCGCATGGCGCGCTGGCGTATCTGCTTCGAATTGAAGTTGTTTTCCATCGCATGGTCGGTACTGTAGCGTACCAGTCCCCGTGGCCGGTCAACCTTGTCCATCACGCTGTTGCAGGCATCGACGCAAGCGGCGCAACCGATGCATTCATACTGCAGGCCGTTGCGGATATCGATACCGGTCGGACACACCTGCACGCACAGGGTACAGTCGATGCAATCGCCCAGCTTGTCGTTGTTGCCGGCCTTCTTGCTCATGGCGCCGCGTGGTTCGCCGCGCTTGGCATCATAGGTGATGATCAGGGTGTCCTGGTCGAACATGGCGCTCTGAAAGCGCGCGTAGGGGCACATGTATTTGCACACCTGCTCGCGCAGCCAGCCCGCGTTGCCGTAGGTTGCCAGGCTGTAGAACAAGACCCAGAACCATTCCCAGGGACCGAAGTTCAGGGTGGTCACCGACTGCGCCAGTTCCTTGATCGGCGTGAAGTAGCCGACAAAGGTAAAGCCCGTCCACAGGGCGATGGCGCCCCATGCCAGGTGCTTGGCCGTCTTCTTGAACGCCTTGCGCACGGAGGGGCCCTGCTTGTCGAGGGCCATGCGCGCGCTGCGCGTGCCCTCGATGTGGCGTTCGACCCACAGGAAAATTTCCGTGTATACCGTTTGCGGGCAAGAGAACCCGCACCACACCCGCCCGGCAATGGCCGTGACGAGGAACAACAAATACGCACAGATGATCAGCAGGGCCGCCAGATAGATGAAATCCTGGGGCCACAGCACGACGCCGAAAATGTAGAACTTGCGCGTGGTCAAATCGAACAGCAGGGCTTGCCTGCCATTCCAGGTCAACCACGGCAAGCCGTAGAACGCGAGCTGGGTAAGCCATACGCATACCCATCGCCAGGTAGCGTAGCGTCCTTTGGCCTCGCGAGGGTAGATTTGCTCGCGGGCCGCATACATCTTGATGACTTGAGGTTCCATTTTTACTTTGCGGGTGCCTGCGGATTCGACAGGCTCCAGACATACGCCGACAGCACGTGTACCTTGGATTCGCCGAGGAAATCACTGAAGGCCGGCATGGTGTTGTTGCGTCCCTTGCGTACGGTTTCCATGATGGTATCGGCGCTGCCGCCGTACAGCCAGGTCTTGTCCGTCAGGTTCGGCGCGCCGAGCATCTGGTTACCCTTGGCATCGGCGCCATGACAGGCCATGCAGGCGCCAAATTTGGCCTTGCCCAGCACCGACTTGACGGGATCCGAGGTCGAGCCGGACAGGCTCAGCACATAATGGGCCACGTTCTCGACATCCTTTTCGGAGCCGAGGGCGGCGCCCATCGGTGGCATCTGCCCATTGCGGCCGTGCAGGATGGTGGTCTTGATGATGTCGGGTTCGCCGCCATACAGCCAGTCCTTGTCCGTCAGGTTGGGGAAGCCCTTGTTGCCGCGCGCATCCGAACCGTGGCATTGCGCGCAGTAGGTCAGGAACAGGCGCTGGCCGATGGCCAGTGCCTGCGGATCGGCCGCCACCGTCTTCAAGTCCTGGCTCAGGTACTTGTTGAACAGGGGACCGTAGTCGGCTTCCGCCTTCTTCAGCTCTTCCTCGTACTGGCCCGTCGATTTCCAGCCCAGGCTGCCGGCATAGTTGCCCAGGCCCGGATACAGGAACAGGTACGCCAGCGCGAAGACGATGGTGATGTAGAACAACCACATCCACCAGCGCGGCATCGGCGTGTTGAGTTCCTTCAAGTCCTCGTCCCAGACGTGGCCCGTGGTGCCATCGGCAGGGGCGCCCTCGACCACTTTGATTTTCGACTGCGAGTACAGCAGCACGCCGCAGCCGATGATGCCCAGCAGAGACAGCACGATGATGTAGATATTCCAGAAGCCATTGGTAAAGTCAGCCATGGTGATGCTCCTTCGCCAGGTTCATCTCGGCCTCAGCCGGATAATCGAGCGCGTCGTCGGCGAACGGCAGGCGTGCCGCCGCGTCGAAGTCGCTGTTGCTGCGGCTGAACGTCCACCACAGGATGCCCACGAACGTCGTAAAGGAAACCACCGTCATGACGCTGCTGGCGCTGTCAAACAGGTTTTCGATTGCCATGCTAATTCCTTGTTTTGATTAATGTACCGAGGCCTTGCAGATAGGCGACCAGGGCGTCTTCTTCCGTCTTGTCCTGCAGCTGCGCGGGGCCGGCGGTGATTTCTGCATCGCTGTACGGCTGGCCCAGGCGTTGCAGGGCGCGCATCTTCGGCATGATTTCGTCAGGCACCAGCTTGGTCTTCGCCAGCCAGGGGTAGGACGGCATGTTCGACTCGGGCACCACGTCGCGCGGGTTGTTCAAGTGCGTGCGGTGCCATTCGTCGCTGTAGCGCGCGCCCACGCGGGCCAGGTCGGGCCCCGTGCGCTTGGAACCCCACTGGAACGGATGGTCGTAGACGAATTCGCCAGCGACCGAATAGTGGCCATAGCGTTCCGTTTCCGCGCGCAGCGGACGCACCATCTGCGAGTGGCAGTTGTAGCAGCCTTCGCGCACGTAAATGTCGCGGCCCGCCAGGCGCAGCGGCGAATACGGCTTCAGGCCGGCGACCGGCTCCGTCGTGCTCTTCTGGAAGAACAGGGGAACGATCTCGACGGCGCCGCCGATGCTGATCACTACCGTGACCAGGGCGATCAGCAGCCAGGGGTTTCTCTCAATCCATGCATGTGAAAATTTCATTTGCTTATGCTCCTATCAGGCGTGCGCCGCGTTCAGTTCCGGAATGCGGGCGACGGGGAGTTTGCTGCCGCGCAAGGTCATCCAGGTGTTGTAGCCCATGATGCACATACCCGACAGGTACAGCAGGCCACCGGCCACGCGCACCACGTAGTACGGATACGTCGCTTTCACGCTCTCGACAAAGGTGTAGGTCAGGGTGCCGTCCGGATTGACCGCGCGCCACATCAGACCCTGCATCACGCCGGCGATCCACATGGCGGCGATGTACAGCACGATGCCGATGGTGGCCACCCAGAAGTGCACGTCGACCAGGCGCGTGCTGTGCATCTGCGTGCGGCCCGCCAGGCGTGGCAGCAGATAGTAGATCGAACCCATGGTGATGAAGCCCACCCAGCCCAGAGCGCCCGCATGCACGTGGGCAACGGTCCAGTCGGTGTAGTGCGACAGCGAGTTGATGGTCTTGATCGACATCATCGGACCTTCGAAGGTGGCGATGCCGTAGAACGACAGCGAGACGATCATGAATTTCAGGATCGGATCGGTGCGCAGCTTGTGCCAGGCGCCCGACAGGGTCATGATGCCGTTGATCATGCCGCCCCAGCTTGGTGCCAGCAGGACCAGCGAGAAGACCATGCCGATCGATTGCGTCCAGTCAGGCAATGCCGTGTAGTGCAGGTGATGCGGGCCCGCCCACATGTAGGTGAAGATCAGCGCCCAGAAGTGGACGATCGACAAACGGTACGAGTACACGGGGCGCTCGGCCTGTTTCGGGATGAAGTAGTAAACCATGCCCAGGTAGCCGGCGGTCAGGATGAAACCCACCGCATTATGGCCGTACCACCACTGGATCATGGCGTCCTGCACGCCCGCATACGCGGAATACGACTTGGTGAACGAGGCTGGCATGACGGCGCCATTGACCACGTGCAAAATCGTCACGGCCAGGATGTAGGCACCGAAGAACCAGTTGGCCACGTAGATGTGTTTTACCTTGCGCTTGATCAGGGTGCCGAAGAACACGATGGCGTAGGCGATCCAGACGATGGCGATGAGGATGGCGATAGGCCATTCCAGTTCCGCGTATTCCTTGCCGCGTGTCATGCCCATGGGCAGGGTGACGACGGCGCACAGGATCACCGCTTGCCAGCCCCAGAAGGTGAAGGCGGCCAGTTTGTCGGAAAACAGGCGCACCTGGCAGGTGCGTTGGACAACGTAGTACGAGGTAGCGAACAGGCCGCAGATGCCGAAGGCGAAAATCACCGCATTCGTGTGCAGCGGACGCAAGCGTCCGTATGTCAGCCATGGTATATCGAGGTTCAGGGCAGGCCAGGCCAGCTGAGCGGCGATGATAACGCCAACCAGCATGCCGATGATGCCCCATACCACAGTAGCGACCGCGAATTGCTTCACGATCTTGTAGTTATAGTTCAGCGATTGATCCACAAAGACTCTCCCTGGAATTACTATTTATGATGGTGGCCAGAGAGTAAGTGTTTGACCGCGAAAAAACTTTGATGTGGATCAAAATTCCCCGGATGAAATAAGCGTAGCGAACTGGCATCGAAATAAAGTGATATCTCGATCAAATTCCCGTCAAAAAAGCCATGCAAGATCCCTGCAATCAGGAGGGATGAGGGGCAGACGCGCCGGCATGGCGTGCGGGACGCCAGCCGGGCTGGTGGGGTCAGGGATGCGGTTCGCCGGGCGTCGGCGGCTTGGCCATCGTATCGTCGTCCTGCAACACGCGCAGGCCCGGTCCGACGAGGTCGTCGAACTGGCCGCTGTCGGACGCCGTGAAATACACCCACAGGGCGATGAAGACGACCACGACGCTCAAGGGGATCAGGAGGTAAAGAGCTTCCATTAGACTTTCCGCAGGCGCAGGGCGTTGGCGATGACGACGGCCGAGCTGGCAGCCATGCCGACGCCGGACAGCCAGGGGTTCAAAAAACCCAGCGCGGCGGCCGGGATGGCCGTCAGATTGTACAGGGTTGCCCAAGCGAGGTTTTCGCGGATGATGCGCATGCTGCGCGCCGCCGTTTTCGCCGTGTCGAGCACGGAAACCAGTTGGCTCGACAGCAGCACCGTGTCCGCATGGGCCTGCGCCAGCGCGGCGCCGGAACCCATGGCGAAGGACACGTCGGCGCCGCTCAGCACGGCGGCGTCGTTGATGCCGTCGCCCACCATCGCCACCACGGCGCCCGTGGCCTGCAGTTGCTGCACGAAATCGAGCTTTTCATCGGGCAGGCATTCGCCGCAGGCCGTGTTGATGCCCAGTTCCGTCGCCACGCTTTGCGTCAGCGCTTCCTGGTCGCCACTGAGCAGCACGACTTGCTTGCCGCGCCGGTGGAAATACGCGACCACTTCGCGCGCTTCCGGGCGCAGTGCGTCACTGAGCAGGAAGCGCGTCAGCCAGCGCCCCTGCGTGCCCAGGTACAGCGGCGTCATGCCCTGCATGCCGACGGCCGTATCGCCCAGCGGCGGGCCGGCGATGGCGGCGACAAAGGCCGCATTGCCCAGGCGGTAGCGCACACCATCGACGCTGCCTTCGAGGCCCTGGCCCTGTACTTCCTGCAACTGTTCCGCGTGCGTGCGTGGCTGTTCCTTGGCTGCTGCCAGTATCGCCTGCGCCAGCGGATGGGCGCTGCCCGCTTCCAGCGCGGCGGCCACCTGCAGGCACGCGTCCTCGCCCATGCTGCCGAGTCCCTCGATTTGCCGCAGCACGGGCCGGCCCAGGGTCAGGGTGCCCGTCTTGTCGAAGACGATGTGGGTGGCGCGGTGCAAGGTTTCCAGTACGTGTGGCTGGACGATCAGCACGCCGCGCCGCAACAGGCTGTCGGTGGCGGCCGCCAGCGCCGTCGGTGTGGCCAGAGAAAGCGCACACGGGCACGACACGACCAGCACGGCAATGGCCACGGGCCAGGCTTGGGCTGGGTCATGCCAGCTCCAGAAGGCGAACACGGCGATGGCAAACAGCAGCAGGCCCAGCACGAACCAGGCGGCGACCTTGTCGGCCCACTGCGCGATCTGCGGCTTGCCGCTGCCGGCCCGCTCGATCAGTTTCAATAAATCGGACAGGGTGCTTTCGCGCGCCGGTTTCAATACGCGCAAGATGAGCGCCGCACTGGCGTTGATCGCCCCGCCCGGCACCTGTTCGCCCATTTTCCTGCGCTGCGCCGCGCTTTCGCCCGTCAGCAGCGACAGGTCCAGCGCACTGCTCCCCTCGACGATGACGCTGTCGGCGGCGATCGCCTCGCCCGGTTTGACCAGGATGATGTCACCGACGGTCAGGCTGCCGGCCGGCACCAGGGTGGTGGCGCGGTGGTCCGGGAAGCCCGCCATCAGCGAGGCGGAGGCGGGCAAGGCGTGCTGCAGGAGCTCAAGGGCCGAGGCGGCCTTGCGGCGCGCCTGCAGCTCGAAATAGCGGCTGCACAGCAGCAGGAAGATAAACATCGTGGCCGAGTCGTAATACACCTCGCCGCGGCCCGTAAAGGTCGCCACCACGCTGCCGAAGAAGGCTGCCAGGATGCCCAGCGCCACGGGCACGTCCATGCCCAGGGTGCGCGCGCGCAAGCTGGCCCAGGCGCCCTGGAAGAAGGGCATGGCGGAGTAACAGATGGCGGGCAAGGTGAGCAGCAAACTGGCCCAGCGCATCAGGCTGGCCATATTGTCATCCAGGGTGCCATCCTCGGCCAGGTAGGCGGGCGCCACGTACATCATGACCTGCATCATCGACAGACCGGCCACGAACAGCTGGCGGCCCAGGGTCTTGCTGGCCTTTTGCAGGCGCTCGCCATGGCGCACGGCATCATACGGATAGGCCGTGTAGCCGACTTGCCGCACGGCTTGCAGGATGTCGCCCGGTTCGCATTCGGCGCGGCTCCAGCGCACGTACAGGCGCTCCGTGGCGACGTTCAGGCTGGCCGCCTGTACGCCGGGCAGACGCGTCAGCTGGCGCTCGATCAGCCAGACGCAGGCGGCGCAGCGGATGCCTTCGACGGACAGGGTCGCTTCGCAGCTGCTGGCGTCGCGCGCGAATTGCGCGTCATCATTGCTGTACAGGCGCAGCTCGGGCGGCACCATGGTCGCATCAGCCGCGTTGACGGCATATTCGTCGCGGTCGCGGTAGTATGCGCTCTGGCCGATGTCGACGATGGTTTGCGCCACCGCTTCGCAGCCGGGGCAGCACATGGCGCGCGGCACGTCGTCGATGGTGACGTTCCAGCTGGAACCGCTCGGGACGGGCAAGCCGCAATGGAAGCAGGCGGAGGGTTGTAAAACAGCATTCATAGGTTTGTTTTCATGCGTCTTTTCATGGATGGCCCGTGACGCACAGGGCGTCGAGCCAGCCCAGCGACACGCCATGCGCGGCGCGCAGCAGGCCCAGCAGGCCAAAGCCCAGCACCAGCAAGCCGCTGGCGATGCGCACGGGACGGCGCTGCATCTGCGCGCGCAGCCGCGTACCCAGCAAGCCCATGCCCAGCAGGGTGGGCAGGGTGCCCAGGCCGAAGGCGGCCATCGTGGCCGCGCCGTTCAGCGCCGAGCCTTGCAGCATGGCCGTCAGCAGCGCGCTGTAGACCATGCCGCACGGCACCCAGCCCCACAGCCCGCCCACGGCCAGCGCTTTTAACGGCGTATCCATCGGCATCAGCGGTTTCAACAGGGGCCGCACGCGGCGCCAGACGACGTTGCCGGCCGCTTCCAGATGCGCCAGGCCGCGCCAGGCATCCATCAGGTACAGGCCCAGGGCGACGAGCATCAGGTTGGCCAGCCAGTAGCCGGCCACTTGCAGTGACGCCAGGTGCAGCATGCCCGCGCCCGCCAGGCTGCCGGCCATGGCGCCGGCCAGCATGTAGCTGAGTATGCGCCCGCCGTTGTAGGCCAGCACGCGCAGCACATTCGTCTGCAAGCTTGTCTGCAATGCCGGGCGCGCCACGGCGATGGCGATCACGGGACGCGTGGGCGCCGCCGCTGCGCCGCCGCCCAGCGACAGGGCGCCGACGATGCCGCCGCACATGCCGATACAGTGCACGCTGCCGGCCAGACCGACCAGGAACATGGGCACGAGGCTGAGGGCATTCATCGCGCTGCGCTACACCGTTTTCGAGTAGCGCAGCGGCTGCACCGCGTCCGGCGCCGTGTTGGCGCGCGCCAGGGTCAGGTAGCGGTCGAAGACCATGCAGATATTGCGGATCAACAAGCGCCCTTTCGGCGTCACCGTCAGCCAGTCTTCCTCGATGACGAGCAAACCGTCGCGCGCCAGTTCGCGCAGCTTGTCCAGTTCGGCGGCGAAATAGCTGCGGAATTTCACGGGGTGCGCTTGCTCGATGGTGGCGATCGACAATTCGAAATTGCACATCAGCATCTGGATGATGATACGGCGCAATAAATCGTCCGTATCGAGCTTGATGCCGCGCGCGATCGGCAGCACGCCTTCGTCGAGTTTTTCGTAGTATGCGTCCAGCGTCTTTTCATTCTGGCTGTAGACGGCGCCGACGGAACTGATGGCCGATACGCCGCAGGCGATCAGGTCCGCCTCCGCGCGCGTCGAATAGCCCTGGAAGTTGCGGTGCAAACGGCCCTGGCGCTGTGCCACGGCCAGATCGTCCGTCGGCTTGGCGAAATGGTCCATGCCGATGTAGACATAGCCGGCGGCCGTCAGGCGCGCGATGCACAGGCCCAGCATGGCCAGCTTGGTGGCGCTGTCGGGCATGTCGGCGTCGAGGATGCGGCGCTGCGGCTTGAACAAATGCGGCATGTGCGCGTAGTGGTACAGGGCGATGCGGTCGGGGCTGGCGTTGATCACCTTGCGCAGGGTTTCCGTCATCGTTTCCAGGTTCTGTTTCGGCAAGCCATAGATCAGGTCGATGCTGATCGAGCGGAAACCGGCGTCGCGCGCCGCCTGCATGATGGCCACCGTTTCCGCTTCCGGCTGGATGCGGTTGACGGCCTTTTGCACGTCGGCATCGAAATCCTGCACGCCCAGGCTGATGCGATTAAAACCTTGCGCGCGCAGCGAAAACACGCGCTCGCGCGAGACGGTGCGCGGGTCGATCTCGATCGAATATTCGCCGTCTTCATCGGAAGCAAACTCGAAATGCTGGCGCAAATGCGCCATCAGTTCATCCATCTGCTTTTCGCTCAGGTAAGTCGGTGTGCCGCCGCCGAAGTGCAATTGCTCGATTTGGTTCATGCCGGCAAACAGCTTGCCCTGCATGGCGATTTCCTGTTTTAAATAGCTGAGATAGGTGGCCGCCTTGCTGCGGTCTTTCGTGATGATCTTGTTGCAGGCGCAGTAGTAGCACAGGGTGTCGCAGAACGGCACGTGCACGTACAGCGACAGCGGACGGCGGCCGCCGCGCATGCGCAGGGCGGCCAGCGCTTCGAGGAAGTTGCCGTAGCCAAATTCCGCATTGAAACGGTCGGCGGTCGGGTAGGACGTGTAGCGGGGGCCGGACTGGCTCATCTTGCCGATGATGACCGGGTCGAATTCGACGACGGCGTCCAGGTCGGCGGAAGCACTGCTGAGTAGTGTAGGCATGATGTGTGTAAAGTCTTGAAAGGTTTAGGCGGCCAGGCGTTTCATGGCGGGTTTGCCGGCGTTCGCGGCGCCTGCGGCGCCCGACTTGCCGCCAGGCATGGCGACGCGGCGCGGTGGCGGCATCTTGCCGAAATTGAACAGGCTTACGGCTTGCGACAGGCTGGCAGCTTCTTCCGCCAGGCGTGTGGCGGCCGCGGCGGCTTCTTCCACCAGGGCCGCGTTCTGCTGCGTCACCTGGTCCATGTGGGCGATGGCCTGGTTGACCTGGTCGACGCCGATGCTCTGTTCGCGCGAAGCGATGGAAATTTCCTGCATGATGGCCGTCACCTGCTTGACGGAGCTGACCACCTGCTCCATGGTGGCGCCGGCGCGGTTCACCTGCAGCATGCCGGCGCCCACCTTGCCGACGGAAATTTCAATGAGTTGCTTGATATCCTTGGCCGCCACGGACGAGCGCTGCGCCAGGTTGCGTACTTCGCCTGCCACGACGGCGAAGCCCCTGCCCTGCTCGCCGGCGCGCGCCGCTTCCACGGCCGCATTCAGGGCCAGGATGTTGGTCTGGAAGGCGATGCCTTCGATCAAGGCGATGATGTCGACGATTTTCTTCGACGAGGTGTTGATCTCGTCCATGGTGGTGATCACTTCGGCAACGATCTCGCCGCCCTGTACGGCCACTTTCGAGGCGGCCACGGCCAGTTCATTTGCTTGCACCGAGTTGTCCGCATTCTGTTTCACGGTCGACGAGAATTCCTCGATGCTCGAGGCCGTCTCTTCCAGGCTGGCGGCCTGCGATTCCGTGCGGCCCGACAGGTCCATATTGCCGACGGCGATTTGCTTGGTGGCCACGGCCATGGTTTCCACGTTGATGCGCACGTCGCGGATGGTGGCGATCAGATTGCTGTTCATCTGTTGCAGCGCGCGCAGCAATTGCCCCACTTCATCCGTGCTTTCCGTTTCAAAACTGCCCGACAGGTCGCCGGCGGCAATCGCCCGTGCGCCGTTCAGGGCCTTGCCCAGCGGCTTGAGCACGGACATGCGCAAGGTGTACCAGAGGAAAACGTTGATCAGGAAGCCGAACAGGGTGGCGCCGAAGATGGCGTAATTGGTGATCTTGCCGCCGCTGGCGAACAGGCTGATGACGCACACCAGCAATTGCAAACAGTTGACGATGGAGGTGGCGGCCCAGATGCGCAGGTTGAGCGACATGTGCGTCAGGTTATGCAGCAGGTGTGCCAGACCAGGGCGCACGATTTGCCCGTTCTTGATGACGATGTTGCCGCCTTCCTTGTTGCGGATGGCCGCATAGGCTTCTTCGGCTGCCTTGACCTGGTCCTTGTCCGCTTTCACGCGCACGGACATGTAGCCGATGGTCTTGCCCGCTTCGCGGATGGGTGTGACGTTGGCGCGCACCCAGTAAAAATCGCCGTTCTTGCAGCGGTTCTTGACCAGGCCCGTCCATGGCGTGCCGGCCTGGATCGAGGTCCACAGGTCGGCAAACGCTTCGGCCGGCATGTCCGGGTGGCGCACGATGTTCTGGGGCGAACCGAGCAGCTCGGCCTCGCTGAAGCCGCTGACCTGGCTGAAGTAGGGGTTCACATAGACGATATTGCCGTTCATATCCGTTTTCGACACGATGGCCTGATCGTCCAGGACGAGGACTTCACGGTTAGTCACTGGCAAATTTTGTCGCATGGTCGCGGCTTCCTGATCAGTTAAATAGGCAATTGGTGAGTAAGACTTGCACGATTGCAAGAATGGAGATCAGTGTAAGGAGTCGCCTGCGCAAATTTATTGATGTAGATCAAAATCCTCAAGATTGGTCGTGCTTGCACGCATTTAGCGATAGCAATGCGGCATTGCTTTAAAGATACTGGTTGCCGCTGGCGGCTAATCCACGCCCGCCGTCAGCGGCCGCAGGTTGCCCACGGCGTAGCCTTGCGCGTAGTCGATGCCCAGTTCGCGGATGACGGCCAGGGTGGCCGCGTCTTCCACGTATTCGGCCACTGTTTTGAGGCCCATCACGTGCCCCACTTCGTTGATGGCCTTGACCATGGCGCGGTTGATGGCGTTGGTGGCGATGTCGCGCACGAAAACGCCGTCGATCTTGAGATAGTCGACGGGCAGCGCTTTCAGGTAGCCGAACGAGGAAAAGCCGCTGCCGAAGTCATCGAGCGAGAAGCGGCAGCCCAGGGCCTTGAGCTGGCGCATGAACACTTGCGCCTTGGGCAGGTTGGCGATGACGGCCGTTTCCGTGATTTCAAAGCAGATCTGCTCGGGCGCGATGGCGAACTGCACGAACTGCTCGGTGATGTAATCGTGCAAGCCGGCATCGGCCAGCGACATGCCCGACAGGTTGACGGAATACAGGGCCGGTGCGCGGCGCCGGCTTTCCGCCAGCGCGGCCAAAGGCGGCAGGCTGTCGCGCACGCTCTCGATATGCGCACAGACGGCACGGATGACCCAGCGGTCGATGGACAGCATCATGTCGTAGCGTTCTGCAGCCGGGATGAAGGCGCCGGGCAGTATCAAATCGCCCTTGCTGTTGCGGATGCGGATCAGCACTTCGTCGTGGTGTTCCTGGCTGTCGTGCAGGTGCACGATGGGCATGGCGTACAGGCGGAAATAATCGTGGGCGAACGCTTCGTTCAGGCGCGAGATCCACAGCATTTCGCCATGCCGCTGGGCCAGCATGACGTCGGACTCCTGGTAGATATGGATGCGGTTGCGGCCCTGCTCCTTGGCCAGGTAGCAAGCCTGGTCGGCCGCGCTCAGCAGCTCGCTCATGGACTTGCTGTCCTGGCTGATTTCCACCATGCCGATGCTCACGCCCAGCTCGAAGCTGCGGCTATCCCAGGCGAAACGGAAATCGCGGATGGACTGGCGCAGCTGTTCGCCGATGACGCGCGCGTGGTCGAGCGGACAGTGCGGCAGCAGCACGCCCAGTTCGTCGCCGCCCAGGCGCGCCAGGATGTCGCTGTCGCGCATTTGTGCCTGCAGCATCTTCGCCAGCAGCTGCAGCAGCACGTCGCCGGCGCCATGGCCGCAGGTATCGTTGATGACCTTGAACTGGTCCAGGTCCAGGTACAGCAGCGCATGCACGTGGCCATCCTGCTTGGCCGTGTGCAGGGCGCCAGCCACCAAGTGCTCGAATTCGCGCCGGTTGATCAGGCCTGTCAGGGTGTCGTGCGTGGCGTGCCACGACAATTGCTGGCTCAGCTTGCGCTCGTGGCTGACGTCGCGGAACACGACGACGGCGCCGAGGATGTCGCCATTGCGCGACCAGATGGGCGCGGCGGATTCTTCCACAGCGATGCGCCGCCCGTCGCGCGTGACCAGCTGCGCGTGCGTGGAAATGCCGATGGCCTGGCGCTGGCGCAAGCATTTGATGGCCACGTGTTCGAGCGGCTCTCCCGTGTGTTCATCGACGAGGTTCAGGGTTTCCCAGATATCCAGGCCCTGGGCCAGCTCGTTGCTCCAGCCCGTCAATTGCTCGGCCACCCGGTTCAGGTAGCGCGTCTTGCCGAACGGATCGGTGGTGATGACGCCGTCGCCGATGGAACTGAGCGTCACTTCGGCCAGTTCCTTGCGTTCGGCGATCATCAGTTCGCGCGCCATGTGCTCGGTGATATCCCAGATGATGCCCAGGGTGCGTTCGGGCTGGCCGCCGGCATCCATGAAGATGTGCGCCTTGGCCGCCAGCCAGTGTTCGCTGCCATCGGGCCAGACGACGCGGTATTGCAGGGCGTAGCCGCCACGCCGGCGCACGCCGTCCTGCAGCACTTTGATCACCTTGTCGCGGTCGCCGGCGTGCACGCAGTCGAGAAAGCTGCGGAATGGCTGCGTCAGCGCCCGCTCTTCCAGGCCCAGCAAGGTGGCGCCCTTGGCCGACCAGCTGACCGTGCCGTCGATGACCTGGCCAGCGACGATGCGCGAATCCCAGATCGCCATGTGCGCCGCCTCCAGTGCCATTTGCAAACGTTTCTGCTGGTCGCTCATCATCCTCTCCCGACATGGATACAGGAATAGATGCCCCGCTGGTGTTTAAGTTCCCGGCGCCTCGGCAGAGGTGGCTGGCGCGGCCCGTGCCACGTCGCGCACATTCTTTTGCACTGCCACGGCTGCAAACAGGCTCAGCAGGAATGCCATCGCATAAAACCCTTTCTCGCTATTTTGCAGATTAGCGTTCCACAGGCCCACAGTCAATAACAGCAAGGCCAGCAGCACGGAAATCCAGCACAGGCCAAAGTATATCCCCGTCACGGCGATGCCTTCGTTACGGTCGCGTACGGATTTTTGCAGCGAGATGGCGGCGAACAGGCCATACATGAGGATGGTGAAGTAATAGCCCTTCTCGTTGAGGGCCATGCCGGCGTTCCACAGGCCGGACAGGTAGGTGACGATGCCGATCAGCAATGCCGCCCAGGAGGCGCCGATAAAGGCGCTGCTGGGGCGTGGGGCAGGGGAAGCATGCATAGGGTCTCCATGGGTAGCGGGCGCCGCCGGCATGGCCGGGGCGGCAGACACGGATGCGCCTGCCGCCCCATCAGACCAGAAAGTCTATTTGCTTGGCTTGATCATGCGCAACAAAGCCGACACGGCCGTGACGCCGGCCAGCACCAGGCCACCGGCGATGAGGCCTGCCACCGCGTTGATCAGGCTGGGCGTGACGGCGGCCAGCACGGGGCCGATGCCGGCCACGCCGCCGACGGCGGCTTCCACATGGTGCAGCATGCCGCTGGCCCATGGCCAGCCGTGCGTCAGGATGCCGCCGCCGACCATGAACATGGCCAGGGTGCCCACCACGGACAGAAATTTCATCAGTTTCGGCGCCGCCGACACGAGCATGCGGCCAAAGCCACGCACGCCATCCATCAGCGCGCCCGCACCCTTGCGCGCGGCCAGGTAAAAGCCCGCATCATCGAGCTTGACGATGCCGGCCACCAGGCCATACACGCCCACCGTCATGAGCAGGGCGATGCCGACGACGACGGCCACCTGCTCGGCGAAGGTGGCCGCGGCCACCGTGCCCAGGGCGATGACGATGATTTCCGCCGACAAGATGAAATCGGTGCGGATGGCGCCCTTGATCTTGTCTTTTTCCAGCGCGACGAGGTCGACCTGCGGGTCGCGCAGCGCCTGCGCCAGCTCGGCCTTGTGGCTGTCGTCCGGGTGCAAATACTTATGCGCGATCTTCTCAAAACCCTCGAAGCACAGGTAGGCGCCTCCTACCATCAAGAGCGGCGTGATGGCCCACGGCGCAAACGCGCTGATGGCCAGCGCGGCGGGCACGAGGATGGCCTTGTTCTTCAGCGAACCGACGGCGACGGCCCACACCACGGGCAGTTCGCGCTCGGCGCGCACGCCGGCCACTTGCTGCGCGTTCAGGGCCAGGTCGTCACCGAGCACGCCGGCCGTCTTCTTGGCGGCTACCTTGGTCATCAGGGAAACGTCATCGAGGATGCTGGCGATGTCGTCGAGCAGGGCCAGCAGGCTGGAGCCGGCCATCTCAGCGCGCTCCCACGGTGGTGGCAGGGAATATTGGAGCGAGGAAAGTGTTGTTTTTCATGATGTTATTCTTAGTTGTACGGCAAGGAACGATGTGGCTAAGGCGTGACTGCGATCTTACCCCAGGGATGGCCGGCAAGGCCGCACTGAGCGGGTTAAAATTGCTCATCACCATCATTTTTATGGAAACCGCATGTCCTTTGCCACCTGGATCACCTTTGTCATCGCCGCCTCCATCATCGCCGTCTCGCCCGGCTCGGGCGCCGTGCTGTCGATGTCGCACGGCCTGTCGTACGGGGTGAAGAAGGCCAGCGCCACGATTCTCGGCCTGCAGCTGGGGCTGCTGGTGGTGCTGGGCATCGCCGGCGCCGGCGTGGGCTCCTTGCTGCTGGCTTCCGAAGTGGCGTTCAATATCGTCAAGACGGTGGGCGCCCTGTATCTGATCTACCTGGGCCTGTCGCAGTGGCGCGCCAAGGTGGCGGTGGCGGGTGAGCTGCACGCCGACGCCGTGGTGCCGCCCATGGGCCGGCGCGTGCTGACGGGCTTTCTCACCAATGTGACGAATCCGAAGGGCATCATTTTCATGGTGGCGGTATTGCCGCAATTCATCAGTCCAACTTCGCCCCTGCTGCCGCAATTGCTGATCCTGGCCGTCACCATGTGCACGATCGACCAGATCGTCATGCACAGTTACGCCTTCCTGGCTTCCTCGATGCAGCGTTTTTTCCGCGATGCCAAGGCCGTGAAAAAGCAGAACCGCTTCTTTGGCGGCTTGCTGATGGCCGTCGGCACGGCATTGTTCTTCGTCAAGCGCGGTGGCCAGGCGGCGTCCTGAGGCAGATCAAGTTGCAAACATTTGTAAGCCCGCTTGCGATGCCCGCCCAATGCGGATGTAATCGGGCATGTCATCCTTGTAAGTCCTGCCTGGAGCGCTGCCATGCGTCCGATCCTGTCTTTCCCCTTCCTCAATACCGTGTGCGCCGTGTTGCTGTCGTCGGCGTGCTCCCTGGCCCTGGCCGAAGATCCGCCCACCCGCGTGGGGCGCATTTCCACCGTCGAAGGGCAGGTGCTGGTGCGCGCCGGCGATGGCGAGGCGCAAAATGCCCTGCTGAACTGGCCCGTCACGACGGATAACCGCTTGAGCACCATGCGCGGCGCGCTGGCGGAATTGCGCGTGGGCGCGGCCGCCGTGCGCCTCGATGGCGATTCCGAGCTGGAAGTGAGCGAACTCGATGACGACAGTTTCAAATTGCACCTCAGCTATGGCACGGTCAGCGTGCGCGTGCGCAATCCCGACGCGCTGCGCGGCTTCGAGCTGACCACGGCCCAGGCCCGCGTGATCCTGACCCAGCCGGGCTGGGTGCGCATCGAGGCGGGGCGCCAGCCCGGCACCAGCGTCGTCAGCGTGCTCGACGGGGCGGCCGACGTGGATGGCGCGACGGGCAGCGTGACCTTGCGTGCCGGCAAGCGCGCCGAACTGACGGACGAAGAATTGCGCACGGGCGCCTTGCAGCGGATCGCCTTCGACAATTGGCCCGAAGCCTTGCCCGCCGCCGCGCCGGCCTTGCGCTATGTCACGGACGATACGACAGGGTATGAAGAGCTGGACCGCTACGGCGCCTGGCAGGACGATGCGGAATACGGCCCCCTGTGGCTGCCCAGCACGGTGCCGGCCGGCTGGGCGCCGTACAGCGACGGGCGCTGGACGTGGATCGCGCCATGGGGCTGGACCTGGGTCGACAATGCACCCTGGGGCTATGCGCCCTCGCATTACGGCCGCTGGGTAATGCTGGGCCAGCGCTGGGGCTGGGCGCCGGGCCGCGAGCGCGGCCGCGTGCCCTGGGCGCCGGCCCTGGTGGGCTGGGTTGGCGGCAATCACGGGATGAACCGCGGCCAGCGTCCCGACGTGGGCTGGTTTCCCCTGTCGCCGCACGACCGTTACGTGCCCGGCTACCGCGCCAGCGCAGAGTATGAACGCCGCCTCAACCGCGTGGCCGAGGGGCGCCGTCCCGTGGCTGGTGAGCGCGAACACCGCAACCGCACCATCATGCCGGCGCCCGTGCTGCAAAGCATGCCCTTGAGCACGCCGCCTGCGCCGGCGGGCAACTGGCAGCGCCCTTCCGATGCGTCGCGCGGCGACAGGGAGTTCCGGCGCGATTGGGTCAACCGCCCCGGTCGCCTGCAGACGGACGATGGCCAGACGCACCTGGCGCCGCGTCCCATGCAGCCGAACCGGCCGCCCGTGCCGGCACAGCCGCCCCAGCCGCAACAGCCCCTGATACCGGCGATGCCGGCCTTGCCACCCGTGCAAGATCAGGTGGCGCATCCCGCTTGGCGTGGCGAGCACCGGCCCCGCGCCGAGCGTCCCTTTGATGCGCCGCGCCCGGATCGCGCAGAACGTGGCCCCCGCCGCGAAGTGCTGCAAACGGCACCGCTGCCGGCCATGCCTGCCCCGCCGCCGGTGGCCCAGCCGCGGCCCGCAGCGCCGCCGATGCCGGCTCCAGCCGCGCGCGCCAGGAATCAAGAAAGGGTCAATGACAGGGCCAACGACAGGGCCAATGAGCGCGGCGCTCCCGGCCGCGGTGGCCGGATGCAGGAATTGGAACGCTGAACGGGCCGCTGGCGCTGGCCGCCTGTCCGTCCGGTCATGGATTATCGACGTTCAAGCCGCCAAACCGACAGTTCGTCACATTTCAGCGGTCAAGCCGCGGTGTTTTGTCTACAGTGACGTCATTGCAAGACAGCGCAATGCCTTCACGGCTGACAGCACCGATTTTCCGGCTATTTTGTCCAAACGAAATAGTTTTCGCCAGCTTACAAAGCTGGCTTTTTTTTTCCGCGCCCCTGGCGCCATGGCAAGGGGCGCAGGCGCTGCCAAAGTTGGCTACAATACGCCTTTGGCACTGACCGGCACTGATTGGAATTCCCATGCAAACCATCCCTCCCAGCGAACACATCATTCCTCCCAGCGAATCGCTGATCGAATACCCGAGCGATTTTCCCATCAAGATCATGGGCCCGACGCATGTCGACTTCGCGCCGACCATGCTGGAACTGGTGATCAGCCACGATCCGACCTTCCACGCGGGCCGCATGGAAGAGCGTCCATCGGGCAAGGGCAATTACACGGGCCTGACCGTCACCGTGCGCGCCATCAGCCGCGAGCAGCTCGACGCCCTGTACATGGCGCTGTCGGGCCACCCGATGGTGAAGATCGTCATGTAAGGCTGGCTGCCGCCACGCTGGCCCGGCTCTTCGTGAGCAGCCAGACGGCGGCAAAGGCGCCACTGGCCGCCGCCGTCACCCACAGCAGCGGCTTTTCGCTGCCGTCCGTGATGGCGGCGATGACGGCGCCGCAGGCGGCCGTAATGGCCATCTGCACGAAGAAGAACAGGCCCGAGGCGCTGCCCGCCTGGTCGCCATACGGCTGCAGCACGGCCAGCTGGCAGGCGGGAATGGCCATGCCCACCGACACCATCACCAGCAGCATCGGCGCCACCAGCGACGCCACGTGCTGCGGCGCCAACGTACCCGCCAGCAACAGGCTGGCCGCGCCCGTTACATTCAGCAGCACCGCCACGCCCAGCATATGATCGGCGCCCAGGCGCGGCCCCAGTGCGCGAAACAGGCTCGATCCCGCGATATAGCCGCTGACCGTCAGCGCGAACACCAGCGCATATGCATGCGGCGACAGGTGCATGCCCCTTTGCAGCAGCACGGATGATTCCGCGATGAAGGGGAAATACGTGCAATACACGCAGCCGATGGCCAGCGCATAGCGCAGGAAATACGCGTCGCCCAGCAGGCGGCGGTACAGCGCCAAAGTATTACCTTGTGGCACGACGCTGGCCGGCTTGGTTTCCGGCACCCAGGCGGCGATCAACCCCAGCGACAGCGCGCCCAGCGCACACAGCACGCCAAACACGGCGCGCCAGCCGAACGCCGCGTCGAGCACGCTGCCGGCCAGCGGCGCCAGGATCGGCGACAAACCCATCACCATCGATATTTTCCCCAGCATGCGTGCCTGCGTGGCGGGATCGAAGCGGTCGCGCACCATGACCCGGCCGATGATGGTGCCGCTGCAGCCGCCGAACGCCTGCAGCACGCGTGCGGCGATCAGCACGTGCACGTCGGAAGTCACGCTGCAAACGATGCTGGCGAGTACATAAATGGCCGTGCCGGCCAGCAGCACGGGACGGCGTCCGTAGCGGTCGGCCAGCGGCCCGCAAGCGAGCATCGAGGCGGCCGAGCCGGCCATGAACAGGCTCAGGGTCAGTTGCAACTGGGCATCGCTGGCATGCAGGGCATCGGCCATGGCCGGCAGCGACGGCAGATAAATGTCGATGCTGATGCGCGACAGGCAGACCAGCAGCAGCACGATGCCGCCCCAGGCCCACAGGGGAAGTGTTGTTCGTTGATTCATGTTTTTCGATATGCAAGAAATGGCAGACGCACCAGAACGGTGAGAGTAGGATGTTTGTGGTGTAATGCGAAGTGCCAGTCATCAGAAAATTCATTGGACCACTTGGACGATTATTATGCCGCGAGGAAAATCACCGCACGCCCTGGACTTGCCTCGTCCCACCAGCTGGCTCGACAAGGAGGGCGTCAACAAGCAGGATGGCGCGTATGAAGCGCTGCGCTCGGCCATCCTGACGAAGATGCTGCCGGCGGGCAGCCGCTTGCCATCCAGCCGCACCCTGGCGGAACGGTGGGAGTTGTCGCGCGGCACCATCGAAACCGTGTTCGACCGACTGCACGCGGAAGCCTACGTGACGCGCGTGCCCGGTTCCGGCACGCGCGTGTGCGCCGTCGTGCCGGAACGCTTCTTGATGGCAGGATTGGCAGATGCCACCCCGGCCGGGCCATTTTCCGAGCCCGTTCCCGTGTCCGATACGGGCGTGCGCGACGGCTTGCCGTTTGTCGCGCGGCGCGCCGACGCCAGCCTGTTTCCCATGGCGGCCTGGTCCAAGTGCGCCACGCGGGCGCTGGCCGCCGCCACGCCGGAGCAGCTGTGCAGCGCCGATCCGGCCGGCCTGCCCCAGCTGCGTCAGCAGATCGCCGATTTCCTCGCCAAGTACCGCGGCATCCGCTGCGACCCGCAAGACATCGTCGTCACGACCGGCATCCGCCACGCAATCGACTTGCTGGCGCGCAGCATCGTGCGCGATGGCGATAAAGTCTGCCTGGAAGAACCCGGCTATCCGGCCGCGCGCGCCCTGTTCGCCCTCGCTGGCGCCGTGCCGGTCGACATTGCCGTTGATGCCGAGGGCATCGATTGCGCCGCCCTGGCCGCCCACGCGGATGCCCGCCTCGCGTATGTGACGCCGGCGCACCAGTCGCCGCTGGGTGTGACCATGTCCGTCACGCGCCGCCTGGCGTTATTGGAGTGGGCGAATGACAGCGGCGCCTGGGTGGTGGAAGACGATTACGACAGCGAATTCAATTACCAGAGCGCGCCGCTGGCGGCCCTGAAGGCGCTGGACCAGTACCAGCGCGTGATTTACTGTGGCAGTTTCAACAAGACGCTGTTTGCCGGCCTGCGCGTGGGTTTCATGGTGCTGCCACCCGCCTTGCGCCCGCCGTTGCTGCGCATGCTGCAGTTGACGGGCAGGTCCGTCGGGGTGACTGAGCAGCTGGCGCTGGCCGCCTGGATGGAGGATGGCGCCTTCGTGCGCCATTTGCGTCAGGCGCGGCTGGCCTACAAGGAGCGGCGCGACCTGCTGCTGGCCTGCCTCGAGCAGACGGCCCCCGGCCGCTACGCCATTTCCGGCCAGCAGGCGGGCTTTCATTGCGTGCTGTGGCTGCCGCCGGACAGCGACGAGCGGGCGTTTTGCGCGCGCGCCGCGCAAGAGGGGCTGGCGCTGCAGCCGCTCGGCGATTTTTGTCACAGCGCAAAATTGGCGCCGGCCGTGCTGCTCGGCTATACGGCCCTGAATGGGGCCCAGATACGCCATGCTGCACAAAAATTGGGCAGATTGCTGTGGTTGCCAGAGTCCGGCCCGGAATGAAATGGCGGCCTGGCTTATAATCACGGCTTCGCCGCAGCGTCCCCAGGGCGCCGGCAGCTGATTACAGAATCTGTCATGACCACCACCCGCACCGAAACGGCGCTGATCCGCGAGCTGGGCCGCGTCGATTACGAGCCGACCTTTGCCGCCATGCGCGCCTTTACCGACGCGCGCACGACCGACACGCGCGACGAACTGTGGATCGTCGAGCATCCGCCCGTATTTACTTTGGGCCTGGCGGCCGACCGCGGCCATTTGCTGGCCGGCGCCGAGAATGTTCCCGTGGTGCAGACGGACCGGGGCGGCGAAGTGACGTTCCACGGTCCCGGCCAGGTGGTGATTTACCTGCTGATGGACTTGCGCCGCAACAAGCCGGGCGGCAAGCTGTATGCGCGCCAGTTCGTGCATAAAATCGAGCAAGCCATCATCAACGTGCTGGCGGCGTATAATCTCGCTGGCGAGCGCATCGATGGCGCGCCTGGCATCTATATTGCCGGCGGACCAAGCAAGGGTGCGAAGATCGCCGCGCTGGGCTTGAAAGTGCGCGGCAACGGCTGCACCTACCATGGCGTGTCGCTCAACGTGGCGATGGACCTGGCCCCGTTTTCCTGGATTAACCCTTGCGGCTATTCCGGTCTGAAGACGGTGGACATGCGCAGCATGGGCGTTTCGGCGCCGCTGGCAGAAGTGCAGCGGGCCCTGGCCCAGGAATTGACCGTATTACTCGATGTAAGCGAAGTAAACAGCGCCGCAGGCGCGCCTCAGGCAGCGGATGCCTGAGCAAACAAACCAACATGCCCGTCAAGGGCTTGCAGCCATGACTTCTGAGACCATTTCCAGCACCGCCCCCGCCGCTACTGCCGCTCCAGCGTACAACCCGAGCGAAAAGCAAAAAGGCGCCAGCAAGACGTCGCGCATCCCGATCAAGATCATTCCGATCGAGCAAGTCGAGCGCCTGAAAAAGCCGGACTGGATCCGCGTCAAGGCCGCCTCGGCTTCGACCCGTTTCTATGAAATCAAGGACATCCTGCGCGAAAACAAGCTCGTCACGGTGTGCGAGGAAGCCAGCTGCCCGAACATTGGCGAATGCTTCGGCAAGGGCACGGCCACCTTCATGATCATGGGTGACAAGTGCACGCGCCGCTGCCCGTTCTGCGACGTCGGCCATGGCCGTCCTGATCCGCTGGACAAGGAAGAGCCGGCCAACTTGTCGAAAACCATCGCCAAGCTGCGTTTGAACTACGTCGTCATCACCTCCGTCGACCGCGATGACTTGCGCGACGGCGGCGCCGGCCACTTCGTCGAGTGCATCCAGCAAACGCGCGCCCTGTCGCCGAACACCCGCATCGAAGTGCTGGTGCCCGACTTCCGTGGCCGCCTGGAAAAAGCCCTGAACCTGTTCAAGGATGGCTTGCCTGACGTCATGAACCACAACCTGGAAACGGCGCCGCGTCTGTACAAGGAAGCCCGTCCCGGCTCCGACTACATGCACTCGCTGAAGCTGTTGAAGGATTTCAAGGCCATGTACCCGGACGTGAAGACCAAGTCCGGCATCATGGTGGGCCTGGGCGAGACGGACGAGGAAATCCTGCAAGTGATGCGCGACATGCGCGAGCATGATATCGACATGCTGACCATCGGCCAATACCTGGCGCCATCGAACAGCCACCTGCCCGTGCGCCGTTACGTGCACCCGGACGTCTTCAAAATGTTCGAGGAAGAAGCGTATAAAATGGGCTTCACCCACGCCGCCGTGGGCGCCATGGTGCGCAGCTCGTACCATGCGGATGAACAGGCGCACAGCGCCGGCGTGGAATCGGCGCTGAATTTCTAAGCACTTGAGTTGTATCAAAAACCGTCCGCTTTAGCCGGGCGGTTTTTTTTGCCTAATTGAGGTGATGTACAACATCCTGTACAATTATTGGCATGTACTTTCAAGGGAGCGGTGGCACGGCATGAATATCCTGACTTTCAGCGAGGCGCGCGCGGGCCTGAAAAGCGTGATGGACGACGTCTGCAATGACCATACCCCCACGGTGATCACGCGCGTGAATGGCGAGCACGTGGTGATGCTGTCCTTGTCGGACTACAACAGTATCGAGGAAACCCTGTATTTGCTGGGCACGGCCAAGAATGCCAGTCGCCTGATGGCGTCCGTGGCGCAGATCAAGGCGGGCAAGGCGCAGCCACGAGAATTATTGGCGCAGCATGAAAAACAGGAAGACTGAGAACAAGCAGCAGGCGCGCAGCGCCGTGCTGGCCTGGACCGATCATGCCTGGGAAGATTATCTGTTCTGGCAAGAGAGCGATCTGAAAATCCTGCAAAAAATCAATGACTTGCTCGATGAATGCCTGGCCGACCCCTTCAAGGGCACGGGCAAGCCGGAACCGCTGAAAGGCGATCTGACGGGTTTCTGGTCGCGCCGCATCGACCGCCAGCACCGGCTCGTGTACCTGCCCGACGCGGGCTGCATCTATGTGGCCGCGTGCCGTTATCACTACGACGATAAATAAATTTTGCCTAGCCGTACCGTAACGCGGTACCGGACGTGACGCCGCTATACTGATCGATGATGCTTTAAAAACATGATTGACGGAGGAGCCATGGACGTACGCATCGACGCATCGTGGAAGGCGCGGCTGGAGGGCGAGTTTGCCCAGCCCTACTGGGAACGCCTGGCCGCCTTCGTGAAGCAAGAGTATGCGGCGGGACCGGGTTGTCCTCCCGGTAAACTCATTTTCCGGGCATTCGACCTGACGCCGTTCGGGCAGGTGAAAGTCGTGATCCTGGGGCAAGACCCGTATCACACGCCCGGTGCGGCCATGGGGCTGTGCTTTTCGATTCCCGAAGGCACGCCACCGCAGCCTAGCCTGCAGAACATCTTCAAGGAATTACGCAGCGACGTGGGTATCGAGCGCACGCGCACGGATTTGTCCGATTGGGCCGGGCAAGGCGTGTTCCTGCTCAACAGCGTGCTGACGGTGCGCGCCGGGGCGGCCGGTTCGCACGCGGCCAAGGGATGGGAGAAATTGACGGACAGCGCCATCGGCCACCTGTCCGCCGAGCGAGAACACCTCGTGTTCATCCTGTGGGGCGGCTACGCGCAAGCCAAGCGCACCCTGATCGATCCCGGCAAGCACCTGGTGCTGGCGGCGCCGCACCCGTCTCCCTTGTCGGCCAGTAAAGGTTTCTTTGGCAGCAAGCCATTCAGCCAGGCGAATGCGTATCTGCAGGCGCATGGCCAGGCGCCCATCGCCTGGGGTGATGGCTGATTCCTGACGGCAACCGACAGCGGCAGGCGTTGCTCCCTGCCGCTGTCTTCGCGCGTAACGGTTAAAAGCTGGTTGAGAGGCCTGCATAGAAGCTGCGGCGGGCGCCATACTGCGGTGCCCCCACGCCCACGCCGGAACCGTCGCGCAGCAGGTACGACTTGTCGAACAGGTTGATCAGGGCCAGCCGTCCCTCGACCTTGCCGACCGGCGTGTTTTTCCACGTGTGCGTGAGCGCCGTGTTGACGGTGAAGTAGCCGGGCAAATGGCCGGAATTCGGTGCGCCGCCATCCGGTGTCAAGCGCAGGCCGCTGCCGTAGAGGAAGTCAGCGCTTACTTGAGAATCGCCAAAGTGATAATGGCCGCCGCCCGACAGCGTGTATTTCTGGTCATGATCGAGGTAGACATAGTTCTTGCTGATGTAGTTCAACTCATCGGCGCCAAACAGGGCTTGCCCCGAATTGATGTTGCGGCCCTGCGCCTTTTGCGTGCTGGCGTTGAGGAACAGGCCCCAGTTTTTCTCGCTGTAGATGGCGGACAATTCCAGGCCCTTGGCGTAGCCATCCGCATAGTTGAACGGCGTCAAGATCAGCGCCTGGCCGAACTGGCCTTCATCCAGCAAGTTGTTGATCTTTTTATAGTACACATCGGCCGTCACGGTCAGTTTCGCATTCACCTGATGGCTGATGCCGACGTCATAGTAGTGCGTGCGCTCGGCCTTGACGTTGTCGGACTGGCCGATTTCCGGCGCGTTTGTCGTGTTCGCGTACAGGTCGATGCTGCCTTGCGCCGCCAGTTCCTGCGGCGGCGGCGTGAAGTAGCGCGAATAGCCGGCGTGGAGGGCCGTGCCCGGCGCCAGCTGGTACGCCAGGTTGACGCGCGGGCTCCATTGTTGCTCGCTCGTGTAGGCCGAGACCTTGTCGAAGCGGGCGCCATAGTTCAGGGTCAAGGGTTTGCTGATATGCCATTCATCCTGCAGGTAAACACTGGCCAGGGTGCCCGTCTTGCCGCTGTTGTCCAGCACCGTGATCGGCGTGGTGGAGGTTTGCGCCCCATCAATACTCGGGAAGACGGCCACCGTGTTGTCGCTCGTCGTCTTCTGGCGCGTGTAGGCCAGGCCCGCGCGCACGGTGTGGTCCGGGTGCAGCTTGTAGCTGATATCGAACTGGGCGCCGGAAGCGCTGTTGGCGCGGCGCGAGTCCGAGGCGACGCCGTTGTAGATCAGGTCGCCGATGGCGTCGGGCGTGAAATGCAGTTCCGAGTACTGGTGGAAGGCCGACACCTGGTAATTGACGTCGCCCAGGCTTTTTTGCAGCGACAGCACGAGGAAGCGATTCACTTCGCGCTGGTTTTCATTCAGCAGCGACGACGGTAACGTGGACGTGCCCGTCTGCGCATCGCTGTGGCCATTCAGGCTGAAAGCGGGCGCCTGGTCCGGATTGTTCGGGATCTGGAAGCGGCCGTTATACGTGCCGAACATGGCGCCCAGGCGGGTGTTGTCATCAAGGAAATACGACAGGCTGCCGAACGATTTGTTCTGGCGCGTCTTGTCGTGCAGGGCGCTGCGCGTGTCTTGCGGGTTTTCCACACCCAGCGAATTGCCCAGGTAGCTGCCGGACAGGTAGTAATTGAATTTGCCGACGCTGCCGAAAAATTCGGCACTCGGCTCCACGTGGTCGTGGCTGCCGACCATGATGCCGATGCGCCCGCCAGGCGTCATGCCGCCCTCTTTCGTTTCAATATCGACGATGCCCGCCGTGCGCAGGCCGAACTGGGCCGGCAAGGCGCCCGTCATGAAATCCGTCTTGTCGATCAAGCGCGTGTCGATCGACTGGCCGAAGCCGGTGATGCTTTCTGGCAATTGCACGCCATTGATGCGGTATTGCACATTGGCATGGTCGTCGCGCACGTGCAGGGCGCCGGAACCCTTCGAATCCTGCGACACGCCCGGCAGGCGCAGCAGCACTTCATTGAACGGCGTGTTGTCGCCTTGGCCCAGCATGTCGACCATGTGGCTGTCGATGCTGTAGATGGTGGTGCCGACTTTCGGCGACAGCTCGATGCGTGCGCTTTTCAAATGGGCGGACGTGACTTCGACCTTTTGCATGTCTTGCGGGGCGGCATCAGTACTGGCTTCGGCAGGCCCGGCGGCGTGGGCGGAAAAACTGAACAGGCTGGCAAGGGCGAGCGACAGCGCGCTCAGGCGTGGTGTGTGTTGCATGATAAACCTCAAAGTGTCAACGCCAGGCGGCCCGGCGCGCATCAATATGCGGCAAGGGGCAGCCTGAAAAGGATAAAAACAGCGTGGGAACTACAGGGAGGCGGCAGGCGGGCCGCGCACGGGCGGCAGGATGAGGGCGGCAACGGGCGCCAGGGGTGCGGGCGCCAGGGCCAGCAGGCGGTATGGCAATAACTGGGCGGGCGGCTCGACGATGGCCGGCGGCACGGCGAGATCGGCCACCTTGTCGATGACGGTGGCGCACAGCGCGCACTCTTCCGCGTCGAGGGTCGTCTTGTGCAGGTGCGAGGCGGCCGTCGACAGCAGGAACACGAGGGCCAGCGCAGTGAACAGTGCCACGCACAGCCGCCACTGCGTGCGCGCGAGGGCGGCGGCACCGTGATGAGCAAGCTTGCGGGTGGGCTGGCGGGAAGACATGGGCGCATAGTAGCAAGAAAATCGCTCCGCTGTCAGCGCTTGTTGCAATTCATTTGCGCTAGAGCGAGCTTACAGGGTGGCGCGCAGTTCGCGCGGCGACAAGCCGTAGTGCTGGCGGAAACGGGCCGCGAAGCGCGAGGGCGAGGCGTAGCCG
This sequence comes from Janthinobacterium sp. GMG1, assembly GCF_034427795.1. Classification (NCBI taxonomy): domain Bacteria; kingdom Pseudomonadati; phylum Pseudomonadota; class Betaproteobacteria; order Burkholderiales; family Oxalobacteraceae; genus Janthinobacterium; species Janthinobacterium sp. GMG1. The sequence continues at coordinate 36,666 of NZ_JAXQNT010000013.1, read as the reverse complement.
CAGGCGGCCGCGATGTCGCCGATGGGTAAGATGCCGGATTGCAATTCCTGCAAGGCCAGTCCCAGGCGCACGTCTTCCAGGATGGTGCGGAAATGGCGCTGTTCCAGGGCCAGCTGGCGGCGCAGGGTGGACGCGCCCACATGCAGCTGGGCAGCCACCTTGGCCACGCTCCAGTCGGCGGCAGGGTCCAGCAACAGCACTTGCTGCACGCGCGCGGCCAGTGGATCGCGGCGGTCCAGCAGCAAGGGGCCGCAATGGCCGCCCAGGGCCAGGGCCAGCAGCAAGCCTTCGGCCTGGTGCGCCAGCAGCGCGGGCGGCGCGCTACTCGCCAGGCTGGCCATCAGTTGCTCCCAGGCCAGCGCCGCGTGCATGTCGAGCGGCACGCACAGGCTGGCCGTGGTCGCCTGGCGCAGCTGGGCATCGACGAGGCTGCCATGGCGCGCGCGGAAACGGGCGATCAGGGCCGGTGAAAAACTCAGCACTTCAGCCCGGTAGCCTTGCGCGCCGGGCAGGTTGGCCACGCCCAATTCCTGTCCCGCCGGCATCAGCACCACGTCGTGCGCGCCGGCGCGCGCCTGGCGAGCGCCCCATTCCAACAGCTTGGTGCCCTGCCGCACGCGGCACAGCGCGCTCTGGAAGACGGGCACGCGGCGCAGGGTTTGCGCGCGGCGCGCCTCGATGGTGCCGTGGGCGATGCGCAGCTCGCTCAGGGCCACCGCGTCCATCTCATCGGCCATACAGTCCCGTCAGCTGTGCCTTGCCCAGCGCGTTGGCGTTGAGCATGTAGCCGAGCATGGCGCCGCTGGCGTGCTGGTCCAGTGGCAGCTTGTCCACGCTCAAGGCCCAGACCGTGATCTGGTAGCGGTGGGCCTTGTCGCCCGGTGGCGGGCAGGCGCCGCCGTAGGCGCTGTCGCCGTAATCGTTGCGCCCTTGCACGGCGCCGGCCGGCAAGGTGGACGTTGTCGTTCCCGCAGGCAAGGACGTGGTGCTGGTCGGCACATTGAACACGCTCCAGTGCCACCAGCCGCTGCCCGTGGGCGCGTCCGGGTCGTACAGGGTGACGGCGTAGCTGTTGGTGCCGGCCGGGGCATTGCTCCACGACAATTGCGGCGACAGGTTGCCGCCCGTGCAGCCGAAGCCCTGGAACACTTGCGCGGGCGCCAGGGTCTGGCCAGGAGCGATATCGCTGCTCGATACCGTGAAATCGGCGGCCTGGGCGCCCAGGTGCAGAGCGAGACCCAAGGTGGCGGCGAGGAGGCGGGAAGTGGTCATGGTTTTCCTTTCGATCAGTATAGGGGAAAGTGTATGCCGTGCAACATTTACCCGCGATGCCGATGTGCTCGCTGATGGTGCCGAAACGCTCGTTTTTACCTCATTCCAACGCTGCCATGAGCGTGTTGCTTGGTTTCCCGCTTTCTGACCACGCATGATTTTCACTGCCGGGCTTTCATGCTATCGTTTCGCAGCCCAAATTTCCCAAAGTGTCCATGTCCCCACGCCCGATCCCATGGTTGTTCACCAAGTTGCACCTGTATGCGGGCCTGTGGTTTGGCGCTCTGTTTGTTTTGCTGGGCTTGACGGGGTCCGCCATCGCCTGGATGCCGGAGCTCGACGCGTATCTGAATCCGACCTTGTTGCAGGCGAGCACGCCTGCGCCCGGCCAGGTATTTGAGGTGACGCCGCGCACGGTGCAAGCGGTGGTGGACGCTCTCGCGGCCGATCCCGCCTACGGCAAGCCCTCGCAGCTCAATCCGCCCGCCGATGCGCGCGACGTGTACGTGGCCTCGTACCGCCAGGCTGGCAAACCGTCGGCCTTCAGCCAGGCCATCGTGCGCCAGGTGATGGTCGACCCCTACACCTTGCAAGTCAAAGGCGAGCGCGACTGGGGGCGTTTCGGCCTCACGCGCCCGCTGTTGATGTCGGGCATGTTTCATTTGCACCGCTATGGTTTGTCCGGCGAAGTGGGCAAGACCATTACCGGTATCTCGGGCGTGATGCTGCTGCTGATGGCCTTGAGCGGCATCTATCTGTGGTGGCCGCGCCTGCAGTGGATGGCGATCAAGCGCGCCCTGACGGTGTCGCATTGCGGTTCCTGGCCCCGTTTTCATTACACGTTTCACAAGGCGGCCGGCTTCTTTGCCGCGCCGGTGCTGGCCGTGCTTGCCTTTTCCGGCATCTATTTCAATTTGCCGCAATTGATCGTGCCGCTGGTGGAACTCGTGTCGACGGTGCCGGATACGGCAAAATTGAAAAATGTGGGCCAGGATGGCGCCGTGCTTGATGCGGGCCAGGCCATGGCAGCCGCGCAGCTGCTGTATCCGCAGGCGCGCGTGTCGCGCATCGTGCTGCCGGCGAAAACGGATCAGCCGTATGACGTGCGCGTGCGCCAGCCTGGCGAGATCGCCCACGGCGACGGCGCCACGCGCATCACCCTGGACGCGCGCAGCGGCTTGCCCTTGCGCATACGCGATCCCTTGCGGGCGCCGGCCGGCGATGTATTCCTGGGCTGGCAATTTCCCCTGCATTCGGGCCAGGCGTTTGGCGTGGCCGGGCGCGCCTTCATTACCGTCTTCGGTTTGATGCCCTTGCTGTTCCTGCTGACGGGCAGTTTGGTGTGGTGGAAACGGCGGCGTCGCCGGAAATAAGCGGCCGCCAAACCGATGCGGGGAAAGTTGCTATCATCATAGTATTTTCCGGCGTATCACGGATTCACCCGCACAAGGACCAGCATGAGCAATCCCGACATCACCGTAGCAATGTTGAATGAACGCGGCACCGGCCGCCTGCCCGGCCACCTGGGCATCGTCATCACGGAAGTGGGCGATGGCCAGCTGACGGCGGAATTGCCCGTGCTGCCGCACTTGCTGGCGCCGAATGGCTACCTGCACGCGGGCAGCGTGGTGACCCTGGCCGACACGGCGTCCGGCTATGGCTGCATCGTCAACCTGCCCGAAGGCGCCAGCAATTTTACGACCATCGAATTGAAATCGAACCACCTGGGCACGGCCCGCGAAGGCACGCTTACCTGCACGGCCAAGGTCGAGCACAAGGGCCGCAACACGCAAGTGTGGGATGCCGTGGTGAAAAGCAAGGAAACGGGCAAGACGATTGCCCTGTTCCGCTGCACGCAGATGATTTTATATCCCAAACAAGCTTAAATCTTCACCCAGTTACCCTTGTAGAGAATCGGTCCCGTCGGTCCGTTCGGATCCGGCGAACCGCCTTTCGGCTCCAGGGTAACGGCCAGCAAGGCCACGTCGCTGCCGATGGCGCGCTGGGACAGGGCCAGTTTCACATTGCCTTTGTCGGCGAGCAAGCCGAGGGAGCGCGGGTTGCCGCTCTTCGGCACGGCCCACAATTCCAGGTCGCGGTTAGCAGGCACGGGCGCGTTGCCCACCATGCGCACCTCGAGCGCGCCGTGGCGGCTGTCGGCCGTCAGCAGCAGGGCCGTTTGCGCCTTCTCGTCCGTCAGGCTGGCCACATAGCTGATCTGCGGCGCGTCCATCACGCGCGTGGCCACGACGATCACCAGCAGCGCGGCGATGGCGCTCGACGCCATGCCCAGACCACGCCAGAACGACAGCGAATCGCGGAACACAGACCAGCCGCCCTGCGGCTTCAGGTGCAGGCGCTGCTCGATCTGCTGCCACACGCGCTTGGGCGGGGCCACGGGTGTGGCGAATTCGGCCATCGGTTCCAGGCGCTGGCGCCATTCGGCCGTGATATTGCGCAAATCGGCGTCATTGTGCAGCCAGCCTTCGAAACGGCGCCGCGCGCCCCCTTTCAGCGTGCCCAGCACGTATTCGGACGCCAGTTTCTGGCGCAGCACGTCATTGCCGCGGATATTCATGATGCCTCCCGTTTCGCCAGGCACGTGCGCAGCCGTTCCAGGCTGCGGCGTATCCACGTCTTCACGGTGCCGATCGGCAGCGACATCTGCTGCGCCACTTCGCTGTGCGACAGGTCATGATAGAAGGCCAGGGCGACCACCTGCCGGTGCAGCCCTTCCAGGGCCGACATGCAAAACGCCAGCGCCTTGGCGTCACCGCTCAGTTGCAGTGACTCGATCGGCGTGGCCTGGGGGTCTCGGAGTGCATTCATGACTTCGCTATCAAACTGTTCGGCATCGATTTCCACGGTATCGTCGCTGCGCCGCAGCACATCGAACGCCTTGTTGCGCACGATGGTGGCCATCCAGGTCATCGGCGCCGCCAGATGGCTCTGGTAAGTGGCGGCGTTGTTCCAGATGGCGACGAACCCCTCTTGCAAGGCTTCTTCAGCGAGCTCTTGCTTATGCAATATACGCAGCGCGAAGCCAAACAGTTTCGATGAGGTGGAGTGATATAGCTGACGGAACGCGGTGGCGTCCTTATTGCCGGCGGCGAGCAGCCAGGTTTTGAGTTGCTGCGGGTCGAGCGATTGAGCGGCTAGGGACACGGCTGGCCTTCACAAGGTGAATGGGATCACGCCTGGGAAGGTTATAACAGATTGACAACGCTTGGCAACAGGGTTTTGTACCGTGCTATCCTGCGATGGCCGATTCCAGCAGCTTGTGCAGTTCGGCGAATTCCGGCTTGCCCACGTAGCGCTTGAGGATCTTGCCCTGCTTGTCGAGCACGAAGGTGGTGGGCGTGAGGGCCACGTCGCCGTAGGCCTTGGCCGCTTCGCCCGTCACGTCGAGCGCCACCTTGAACGGCAGCTGGCGCGTTTCGGCGAAGTTCAGCACGTAGTTGGCCGGATCGTACTTCATGGCTACGGCCACGAATTCCAGTCCCTGCCCCTTGTACTTGTTGTAGGTATCGACCATCTCCGGCATTTCCGCCACGCAGGTGGTGCACGAGGTGGCCCAGAAATTGACCATCACGACCTTGCCGCGCAAGCTGTTTGAGGTGATTTTCTCGCCATGGATGCCGTGGAAGGTCACGTCCGGCGCGCTTTGCTTGTCATTCAGCGACAGATAGCCGGCTGCCGCCACGCCCGCCACGAAGACGGCGATCAGGGCTGGCTTGACCCAGGACTTGCTTGCGGATGGCGTAGTTGACATGGTTTTCATTTGAAAAGCGCGACGATGCGGCCATTATATCCGTATCGCCGCATCAAAGCCGTAGGTCAAACGGAGGAGGCGCTTACTGCTGCACCGTGTCGCTGACGGTGTTCGTCGTGCGCTGCTGCGGCGGGTCGGGCTGCAATTGCTTCAGTTCCGCTTCCGAAATGTAGTCGAACAGCTTGACCACTTTCTGCACGCCGCCCACGCCGCGCGCCACGTCGGCCGCGACCGTGCCTTCGCGCTGGGTGACTCTGCCCATCAGGAAGACGGTGGCGTTTTCCGTGACGACCTTGAACGAAGCCGCCGAGATGGTTTTCATGTCGACCAGGCTGGCCTTGACCTTGGTGGTGATCAGCGCGTCGTTCGAGCGCGAAGTGTAGCTGGCCGGACCGGCGATGATCAATTCATTGGCCACCGATTCCACGCCCTCGATATTGCGCACTTCGCGCTCGACGGCATTTTTCATCGCTTCGTCGCGCACTTCGCCCGTCAGCAGGACGCGGCGGTTGAAGCTGGTGACGTTGACGTGGCCCACGTCGCCGGTGATGGAGGGGATGCGCGACTCGCCTTTCAGGGCGATCGACTTGTCTTCGGTCTGGGCGCCCAGGGTGCGGCGGTCCGCTGCGGCAACGCCGCCCATCACCGCGCCGCCGACCATCAGTTCGATGCAGCCGGTGAGCGAGGTGAGCATGGCGCCGCACAGCAGTGCGGTGGCCAGCGGGCGTTGTACGCGTTTCCAGCCTGGGCCAGTACCGAATTTAGTCATTCACGTCTCCTCCGAATAGAGCGACATCGATGCCGTCGCAGATGCAATGTATGGTGGTCAGGTGGACTTCCTGGATGCGCGCCGTGCGCTCGGCCGGTACGCAGATATGCACGTCGGCGTCCGTCAGCATCTTGCCGATGGCGCCGCCGTCCTTGCCCGTCAGCGCCACGACGCGCATTTCGCGCTCGAGCGCCGCTTCCACGGCTGCCATCACGTTGGCCGAATTGCCCGACGTGGAGATGGCCAGCAGGATGTCGCCGGCCTGGCCGAAGGCCTGCACCTGCTTCGAGAAAATCTCGCGGTAGCTGTAGTCGTTCGCCACGGCCGTCAGGATCGACGTATCCGTCGTCAGCGCCAGGGCCGGCAGCGGAAAGCGCTCGCGTTCGAAGCGCCCGACCAGCTCGGCTGCGAAATGCTGGCAGTCGGCGGCGGAACCGCCGTTGCCGCAGGCGAGGATCTTGTTGCCGTTGGACAATGCATAAAACATCAGGTCGATCGCCTGCGCAATCGGTTGCGCCAGTACGGTGGCGGCCTGGATCTTGAGTTCGGCACTTTCGTGGAAGTGCGAGAGGATGCGTTGATTATTCATAGTCTGCCGATTATAGTGCAGGCGCGCGGCATGGCGGACAAGCACTGTTAAAAATGCTTACATATCGAGGATGTTCTTCAGCCAGCTGATGCGTCCGCCATCGATGGCCAGCGCGTCGAAGCGGCATGGCGGCAGCGTTTTCTGCCCCAGCAGCCAGGTTTGCGCGGCCACCACCATGCGCCGCTGCTTGGCTGGCGTGATGCTGGCCAGGGCGCCGCCGAAGGTGGCACTGCTGCGTAGCCGCACTTCCACGAAGACGACCGAGGCGCCATCGCGCATGATCAGGTCGAGTTCCCCACCCTTGCACAAATAGTTGCGTTGCAGCAGTACCAAGCCTTGCAGCAGCAGATACGCGAGCGCATCGTCTTCCCCTTGCCGTCCCCGTGCCTGTTTATTCTGGAAAGGCAGGGGTGGCATGGCATGTCCTTATTGGGCCGGCGGCACAGAGACAGGCGTGCGCGCGGCCGGCGGCCAGGTGCCCAGCACGCCCTGCTGGTAGGTGGCGGCCTGTTCCGTGCGTTCGAACACGCTTTGATTCTCCTCAAAGCGCACGGCCAGGCGGCCCGTCACGCCATCGAGGGTAAATGGCGCGTTCGGCCGCAGCGCCACTTCGCGCGCCACGCGGAAGGCATCGATGCCCAGCGCGTACAGGCGTTCCATGTCGGCCGTCAGCCGGCGTTCGGCTGGCTGCTCGGGCTGTGGATACACCATCACTTGCGGATGGTCGCGCTGGACTTGCCATGGCAAGTCCAGCAGGCGCGCACCGTCGAGCTCGGGGCCGCTGGCGCCGCGTCCCGTGCCGGGATTCAAGGATGAGGTGCCATACAGGGGCAAATCGCTGCCGATGGCCACGCGCAGCTGGCGCGCCTGGTCGGCGTCGAGCGCGGCAAACAGCAGGCCCGGCGGCGTGGCGGCCAGGCGCGCGCGCAGCTGCACCAGCTCGGCATCGCTCAGGTAGCCATTCGTTGCCGTCAAGTCCATCGTTTCGATCTTGCCGCCCTGGCGCAGCCATTCCTGCTTGAAGGCGGCGCTGATGCGGCGCTGCGAGGGCGAACCGGCCGACAGGACCAGCGCACTGGCGCCAGGCTGTTCGCTGGCGGCCCAGGCGGCGACCTGGCGCGCTTCCGCCTCGATCGACAGGCCCATCACCAGCAGCTTGGCCGGCAGGCGCGCCTCGCCGCGGTTGTCCGGGTGGTTCAGGGCGATCGTGGGTTTACGCACCAGATCGCTGTTCGCCACGGCCGTCACGGCCGAGCGCGACAAAGGTCCCACGACGATGTCCTGTTCTTCTTGCGCTTGCGCAAACTTGTTCAGGACGTCGCTGCTGCCGTCGCCCGTATCGATCACCGTCACTTCAAAGCCGCTGCGGTCGCGCTCGTACGCGGCCATGAAGCCGGCGCGCAGCAGTTCGGCGGCCGGTCCCAGGGAAGCCGAGCGCAGCGGCAGCAGCAGGCCGATGTGGTGGACATTGCCGTCGGACGGCGCCGGCGCCGTAGCGGCCGGCATGTCCTGCGGCGTGCCCGTCGCTGGCTTGCTTGTGATGGGCGCCAGCGGCGCGCCGCTGCCGTCGTACGCGGTAATATCGGGCACGGCCACGGCAAACGTCACCGGTTCGGGCGCGGGCGGCTTGGGCGGCACGGGCGGTGGCAGCGGCTTCGGAGGCGGCAGCGCCCTTGTGTTAGATTCAATAGGCGCGCACAATTGCCCGGGCGCGTCGCAAGGCGTGCTGCAAGCGCTCAGCATGCCGGTCGCGGCACAAACAAGCAGTAACTTCACACTATTAGCAAGCATTTAACCTCCAAAATGACCGTACAAGAAATCAGTTCCATCGCCAGCCTGCCCATCATGACAGAGGCGGCGCACCAGGTCTATCCTATCGCAACATTGTATATAGTGGCCACGCCGATCGGCAATGTGACCGATATCAGCCTGCGCGCGCTGCATCTGCTGAGCCTTGCCGATGCCGTCGCCTGTGAAGATACGCGCAACACGGCGCACCTGCTGACGCGCTTTGGCTTGAACAAGCCTTTGATTGCGGCGCATCAACATAATGAACGCGAAGTGGCGCAGACCCTGATCGCCCGCCTGCACGCCGGCGAGCGCATCGCGCTTGTTTCCGACGCCGGCACGCCTGCCGTGTCCGACCCCGGCGCGCGCATCGTTGACGCCGTGCGCGCGGCCGGCTTGCGTGTGCTGCCCCTGCCTGGCCCGTCGGCGGCGATCACCGCCATTTCCGCCAGCGGCTTGTTGAATGACCAGTTTTACTTTGTCGGTTTCCTGCCAGCCAAGGCCAAGCAGCGCGAAAACATGCTGCACAGCTTGCGCGGCGTGACGGCGACGATGGTGTTCTATGAAGCGCCGCACCGCATCCTCGATTGCGCCACGGCCCTGGTGGAAGCGTTCGAACCGACGCGCCAGGTGGTGTTCGCGCGCGAACTGACGAAACTGTTCGAAGAAATCCACCGCTGTCCCCTGTCCGAGGCGGAGGCGTGGATACGCGCCGATGCACACCGCGAAAAGGGCGAATTTGTCGTCCTGCTGGAAGGCGCGACGGAAGCGCAGGACGCGGAAGACGTGGAAGCGGAACGCATCCTGAACATCTTGCTGGCCGAATGCAGCGTCAAGCAGGCGGCGAACTTGACGGCGCAAATCACGGGGCGCAAGAAAAACGCCCTGTATGAGCGGGCGTTGCAGTTGAAGGGGCAGGAATAATTTGATTGCGGCCTGTCCCAAATAGGTCGGTTGTTAAATTGTCACCATTTGCAGCCGCTATCCTTCTTGTCGAGCAACATCAGCACGGGCGCCAGCAAGCCCGCGCCTGAATAGGCGGTGCGGCAATCGCCGCGCTTGCCTTGTGCGATGTCGCGCGCCAGCTGGGTTTCCGTTTGCAGCGGCTTGTCGGGGATTTGCCCCACGGCCGTGCCCGCCTTGGCGGGATCGCGCTCGCCCGCCATCTTGCGCGCCGTCTTCCTGGCCGCGTCCATGTCGAATTTCGGTGTTTCCGGGGTTTCTTGCCTGAATGTATCGGCACTGGCCACCGGCGTGGCCGGTGATGCCGGGACGACCGCGATGGCTTGCGGGCTGGATGCTGGCGGTGTGGTCGCCGCCGGCGTTTCCCGGGCAGTGGCGAGTTTTGGCTTGCTGATGGGCTTGGGTTCGCGTTTCGGTTTGACGACTTCGACGGGCGGCGGGGGAGGTTTGGCGGCCAGCGGACGTATCCACACGGCGATCGATTCCACGCGCGGGGCCGTGTCCATCCGCACGGCCGGCTGCACATGGCGCCACAGAGTGATCAAGGCGCCATGCAGCAGCAAGGACACGGCGATGCCCAGCACGATGCCGCGGCGGCTCGGCATGGGCCGGCCGCCGTCGTTTCTTTCTATCCTGAACTCCATTGCCGTCGTCGCCTTCATGTCTGATCGGGAAAACTTGCCAAGCCAGTGTCGCACACTTCAATCGTTTTGAAAAATACATGGGTTCCAGTGCCGCCCGTAAATAATTTACATAGAGTTTCACCTGACCCTTGACCGAAGTCGATACGGCCTGTATTATCTTGGTCTTCGGAGTGTGGCGCAGCCCGGTAGCGCACCTGGTTTGGGACCAGGGGGTCCAAGGTTCGAATCCTTGTACTCCGACCAAATTTGCAGAAAAAAACCCAAGAGTTCAGGCTCTTGGGTTTTTTTTCGTCTGTAGCGCCTGCGGCGCGAGGCCGGCAGCAAAAAGGGGCCGCAGCCCCTTTTCATTTATCCCAGGCGCTTCGCCGCAATGGCATTGCCGGCGCGGCTAGATCCCTTGCGTCCCAGCTGCTGCGAGATGAACTGCCCCGCGTCCACCACCAGGTCCAGGTCGATGCCGGTGGCAATCCCCAGCCCTTGCATCATGTACAGCACGTCTTCGGTGGCCACGTTGCCGGTGGCGCCCTTGGCGTACGGGCAGCCGCCCAGGCCCGAGACGGACGAGTGATAGATTGCGATGCCCGTTTCCAGGCTGGCGTAGATATTCGCCAGCGCCTGGCCGTAGGTGTCGTGGAAGTGGCCGGACAGGCCGCCCACGTGGAAAGCCGCGATGGCGCGCTGCATCACCGCTTGCGTCTTGCGCGGCGTAGCCACGCCGATGGTGTCGGCGATGTCGATTTCGTCGCAACCGAGGTCGCGCATGCGGCCCACCACGTCGGCCACGGCATCGAGCGGCACGTCGCCCTGGTAGGGGCAGCCGAAGGCGCAACTGATGCTGCCGCGCAGGCGCAGGCCGTGTTCCTTGGCCGCCTTGGCCACGCCTTCGAAGCGGGCGATCGATTCGGCGATCGAGCAGTTGATGTTCTTTTGCGAGAATGCCTCCGACGCGGAGCCGAAGATCACCACTTCATCGGCCTTCGCCGCCAGCGCGGCATCGAAACCCTGCATGTTCGGCGTCAGTGCCGAATAAATCGTGCCAGCGCGGCGCGCGATTTTGTCCATCACTTCCGCGCTGGTGGCCATCTGCGGCACCCATTTCGGCGACACGAACGACGCCGCCTCGATGTTGGCGAAGCCGGCCAGGGTCAGGCGGTCGACCAGCTCGATCTTGACGGCGGCGCTGATGGTTTCCTTCTCGTTTTGCAGGCCGTCGCGCGGACCCACTTCGACGATCTTGACCTGCTTGGGCAAACTGGCTTGAGCATTCATTTCAATATCCTTGCAAACGGTTGACGATGCCGGCGACAGAGTCTCCGGCTTGCAGGCGGCGCATCTTGGCGGCGATCTGCGCCACGCTTTCGCGACGCAGGGTGGCGGCCGAAATATGCGGCGTGATGGTGATGCGGGGTTCTTGCCAGAACGGGTGCTGCTGCGGCAGCGGCTCGTTGCGGAACACGTCGAGTGTCGCCCCGGCGATATGCCCGGAACGGATCAGGGTCAATAAATCCGGTTCGGCCAGATGCGCGCCGCGCGCCACGTTGATGACGTAGGCACCCGGCAGCAGCATCGACAGGCGCGCGCGGTCGAGCAGGTTATGCGTGTCCGGCGTGAGCGGCAGCATGCACACCAGCACGCGCGTGCCGCGCAAGAATGCTTCCAGCCCCTCCTCGCCTGCAAAGCATTCGACGCCATCGACGTGCTTGTGGCTGCGGCTCCAGCCGCGCAGCGGGAATTCGAACTGCGCCAGCGCTTGCAGCACGCGGGTGCCCAGCACCCCGATGCCCAGCACACCGACGGGGAAATCCGCCTTGTCGAAGGCAGGCAGCGGCTGCCAGGTGCCGGCGCGGCCCTGCGCCTCGTAGTCGTCGAAGCGGCGGAAGTGGCGCAGCACGGCGTGGCTCACATATTCGGCCATCTGCACGCCCATGCCCGCGTCGTCCAGACGCACCAGCGGCACCTGGGCCGGCAGCGCCTCGCCAAATTTCAACAGCGCGTCGACGCCGGCGCCCGTGTTGAAGATGGCCTTGACTTCGCGCAATGCGGGCAGCATGGCCGCCGGCGGCTGCCATACGACGGCGTAGTCGCATGGCGCGAGCGCTTCGCCGTCGCGCCAGAAGATAATGTCGGCCTCGGGCAGCAAGTCGCGGAAGTCGCTGATCCACGCTGCTTCCTTGCCGTCCGAACGTTGTAACAGGATGCGCATCGTGGCTGCCTTATGCGGCAGCCTTGAAGGCCAGCAGCGGCGCGCCGTCGGCCACCTGGTCGCCGACCGCATACAGCACGTCTTCCACCAGGCCGTCGTGCGGCGCGGCGATCGTGTGCTCCATCTTCATCGCTTCCATGATGACCAGAGGCTCGCCCTTCTTGACGTCCTGGCCTTTGTTCACCAGCACGGCGACGACCTTGCCCGGCATCGGCGCCGTCAGGCGGCCGCCTTCTGCTTCCACTTCGCCTGCATGCGCCATCGGGTCGCTGTAATGCAGGGTATGGTGCAAGCCGCCGGTAAACACGTGGAACTGTTCGCCGTCGCGCAGCACCGTGCCGTGCACGGCACGCTCACCGAGCTTGATGTGCAGCTCGTTGCCTTGGTGCGCCGTCAGGCTCAAGGGCTGGCCGTTGAACAGCCAGCCATCCGTCTTGTAGGCAACGCGCGCCGCATAGGCCTTGCCCTCGCCGGCCGAGGTGAATTCATCGGCGAACGACAGGCTGCGTCCCAGGGTGCTGTTCAGACGCCAGCCCAGGGCATTGCCCCACGGGTCGGCGCGCTGCAGCGATTGCGCTTCGGCGGCCGCTTTTTCTTCCAGCAGCAGGGCGACGGACGCCAGCGCCAGGGCTGTGTCGGGCGCCGCCTGCAGGGCGGGGAACAGCGTGTCGTGATTGCGCTCGATCAAACCCGTATCGAGGTCTGCGCTGGCAAACGCCTGGCCTTCGACCAGGCGTTTCAAGAAGGCGATATTGCTGGCCAGTCCCACGATCTGGTAGTCGGCCAGCGCCTGCGCCATGCGTGCCAGCGCTTCGCGGCGGTCCGCGCCCCAGACGATCAGCTTGGCGATCATCGGGTCGTAGAAGGGTGAAATCGCATCGCCCTCGCGCACGCCCGAATCGATGCGCACGGTGGCCGGAACCAGCGTGCCACCCAGTTCGAACGTGACGGCCGATGGCGACTGCATGTGGCGCAGGGTGCCGATCGACGGCAGGAAGCCCTTCTCCGGATTTTCCGCATAGATGCGCGCCTCGATGGCGTGGCCGTGGATCGCCAGTTCGCTCTGTTTTTTCGGCAGCGGCTCGCCAAAGGCGACGCGCAACTGCCATTCCACCAGGTCGGTGCCAGTGATCATTTCCGTCACCGGATGCTCGACCTGCAGGCGCGTGTTCATTTCCATGAAGTAGAACGAACCATCCTGGTTGGCGATGAATTCGACCGTGCCCGCACCGACATAGCCGACTGCCTTGGCAGCGGCGACGGCCGCTTCGCCCATGGCCGCGCGGCGGTCAAGCGGCATACCCGGTGCCGGCGCTTCTTCCAGCACCTTTTGATGGCGGCGCTGCACCGAGCAGTCGCGCTCGAACAGGTAGATGCAGTTGCCCAGGGTGTCGGCGAACACCTGGATTTCGATATGCCGCGGACGCGACAGGTATTTTTCGGCCAGCACCTTGTCGTCGCCGAAAGAGCTGATCGCTTCGCGCTTGCACGAGGCCAGCGCGGCCTTGAAATCATCGGAATGCTCGATGACGCGCATGCCCTTGCCGCCGCCGCCGGCCGACGCCTTCAGCAGCACGGGGTAGCCGATCTTGTCGGCTTGGCCGTGCAGGAAATCCGCATCCTGTTCTTCGCCGTGGTAGCCGGGCACCAGCGGCACATTTGCTTTTTCCATCAGCGACTTGGCGGCCGACTTGGAGCCCATGGCGCGCATGGCGGACGCCGGCGGGCCGATGAAGACCAGGCCCGCAGTGGCGCAGGCGTCGGCGAAGTCGGCGTTCTCGGAGAGGAAGCCATAGCCGGGGTGGATCGCCTGGGCACCAGTGGCCAGCGCCACGGCGATGATCTTGTCGCCGCACAGATAGCTTTCCTTGGCCGGCGCGGGGCCGATCAGCACCGCTTCGTCGCACACGGCGACGTGCTTGGCGTTGGCATCCGCTTCTGAATACACGGCGACGGTCTGGATGCCCATGCGGCGCGCGGTAGCGGCGACACGGCAAGCGATTTCGCCGCGGTTGGCGATCAGGATTTTAGTGAACATGGTCTCTCTCTTTGCAGCTCGTGGCTGGAAGTTTTTTATCTGAGGTGTCGCTGGGAGGAATGCGCCCTGGTGGAGCGCATTCCGATGGGCTGGATCAGCAGCCGCACTTCTCTTTCTGTACCGATTCGAGCATGGCGCCGCGCGTCTGCAAGCCCAGCTTACCGAGCAAGATGCGGTCGTCTTCCGCTTCCGGGTTGTCGGTGGTGAGCAGCTTGTCGCCGTAGAAGATGGAGTTGGCGCCAGCCAGGAAGCACATGGCTTGCACGGCTTCGCCCATCTGGCGGCGGCCCGCCGACAAACGCACGCGCGCTTTCGGCATGGTGATGCGTGCGACGGCAATCGTGCGCACGAATTCGAATGGATCCAGCGCTTCCAGTCCAAACAAAGGCGTGCCTTCCACCTGCACCAGGTGGTTCACGGGCACCGATTCCGGATACGGATTCAAATTGGCCAGCTGGGCGATCAGGCCCGCGCGTTGCAAGCGCGTTTCACCCATGCCGACGATGCCGCCGCAGCACACTTTCAAGCCCGCTTCGCGCACGCGGCCCAAAGTATCGAGGCGGTCCTGGTATTCGCGCGTCGAGATGACGTTGTCGTAGAACTCGGGAGCCGTATCGAGGTTATGGTTGTAGAAGTCCAGGCCCGCGTTTTTCAGGCGGTCTGCTTGTCCTTCTTCCAGCATGCCCAAAGTAGCGCATGTTTCCAGGCCCAGCGCCTTGACCTTGCTCACCATCTCTTCGACTTTTTCCATGTCGCGGTCCTTCGGGCCGCGCCAGGCGGCGCCCATGCAGAAGCGCGTGGCGCCGTTGGCTTTTGCCTGGCGGGCCGCGTCGAGCACCGTGTCGATGTCGAGGATTTTTTTCGCTTCCACACCCGTGTCGTAGCGGGCCGCTTGCGGGCAGTAGCCGCAGTCTTCCTCGCAGCCGCCCGTCTTGATCGATAGCAGGGTCGCCAGTTCCACATCGCCATCGGGGAAGTTGATGCGGTGGGTTTGCTGGGCCTTGAACATCAGGTCATTGAAAGGCAGGTCAAACAGGGCCAGCACATCGGCGATGGGCCAGGTGGCCGCTTCCGGCAGGGTGATGCGCGCCGCAGGACGGTGCAGTTCGACGGTTTTTGCTGCTTCTTGGACTAAAGACATGGTGATTCCTTCGTTTCTATTTTTTAGCTACATTAAGTGTTGGGATGCTGCGCCGGCCAGTTCGGCAAGCCGGTGAAATCGAGATACGCCGCTGCCGCTTGCGCGCCCGGTTGCGCCAGGCGCGGTACCTTGCCCAGCAGTGGCGCCGGGATGCGCTCGATCAGCGCATCGATATTTTCGTCGAGGAAGCGCATTTCCACTTCCAGGGTGTTGGCCACCCAGCCGATCACCGTCAAGCCGCGCGCTTCGATGGCTTCCAGCGTCAGCAAGGCCTGGCTGATGCAGCCCAGGCGCATGCCGACCACGAGGATCACGGGCAAATCGAGCTGCTGCGCCAGGTCGGCCGAATCAAAGCCGGGCGACAGCGGCACGCGGAAACCGCCCACGCCTTCGACCACCACGGCGTCCGAGGCGGCGGCGATTTCCAGGTAGGCGGCCAGGATCGGCACCGATTCGATGCTCACGCCTTCGAGCGCGGCGGCGATATGCGGCGCCGCCGGCTCCTTCAGCATGTAGGGTGTCGTCAGGCTGCGCAGCATGGTGACGTTGCCGGCGGCGATCAGGCTGTCGGCGTCTTCATTATGCAGTTCACCGTCGCGCATCTCGGCGCCGGCGGCGACCGGCTTCATGCCGCAGGCACGCACGCCGCGCGCAACGAGCGCGTGCAGCAGGGCCGACGACGTCAAGGTCTTGCCGATTTCCGTGTCGGTGCCGGTGACGAAACAGGCAAAGCGCGAGGGCAGGCCGGCAGTGACCGGCGCCGGCTGCACGGCCGGCGCCAGGTCCGCCAGCACTTCCGCCACGATAGGGTCATCAAGGCTCATGGCGATTCCTTTCCAGGGTGTTGACTGCGTTGATCAATTGGGCCACCTCCTGCGCCGTGTGGCCGGCTGACAGAGTCACGCGCAGGCGCGCCGACCCGGCTGGCACGGTGGGCGGGCGGATAGCGCCGACCCACAGGCCCTGCTGGTAAAGGTGGGCGGCGATGTCCAGCATGTCGGCATTCTCGCCAATGATGACGGGCTGGATGGCGGTCACGGACGGCAAGGCTTGCCAGTGCTGCAGCAGCAAGCCCTCGTTCCATTGCGCCACCAGCGCGGCCAGGTGCATGCGACGTTGTTTTCCTTCGTCCCCGGCGATGATTTCCAGGCTGGCCAGGAGCGCATGCGCGAGCGCGGGCGCGGCGGCCGTCGTGAAGATGTAGGGGCGCGCCTTCTGGATCAGGGTGTCGATCACGGCTTCGTGCGCGCAAACAAAGGCGCCGCCCACGCCGGCCGACTTGCCCAGGGTGCCCACGTATACGAGGTAGGGTGAATGCAGGTCGAAGTGTTCCAGCGCGCCGCGGCCATTGGTTCCCAGCGCGCCGAAGCCGTGCGCGTCGTCAACCACCAGCCAGGCGCCGTATTGTTCGCACAGGGCCAGCAGCGCGGGCAGCGGTGCCAGGTCGCCATCCATGCTGAAGACGCTGTCGGTGACGACGATCTTGGTTTTCGCCGTGCTGGCCGCCAGCAGGGCCGCCAGGGCATCGAGGTCGGCATGCGGATACACGCGCGTTTTCACGCGCGCCAGGCGCGTGCCATCGATCAGCGAAGCGTGATTCAGCGCTTCCGAAAAAATCTCGGTGTCCGCATCGCCCGCCGACAGGGCGGTCAGCACGGCCAGGTTGGCCATGTAACCGGTGCAAAAATACAGGGCGCGCGCCTGTTCCAGGTTGGCGCCCACGAAATCTGCCAGGCGCTCTTCCAGCTGCGCGTGGGCGCGGCTATGGCCGCTGATCAGGTGCGAAGCGCCGCTGCCTGCGCCATACAGGTCGGCGCCCTCTTTCAGCGCGGCGACGATGCGCGGATGCGACGCCAGGCCCAGGTAGTCATTGCTGCAAAAGGCCAGCATGGCGCGGCCATCGACCGTCAGGCGCGGTGCGCACGGCGTGTCGACGGTGCGGCGGCGGCGGATCAGGCTGCGCTCTTCCAGCCCCTGCAACTGCTGCTTCAAGCGCGCGATCAGTTCCATCTCAGGCTCCGATCACTTTGTTGAAGACGGCCAGCGTCTGCTGGCCCAGGCCCGCGATTTCGGCGTCGTCGAGGATGTACGGCGGCATCAGGTAGACGGTGGAGCCGATGGGGCGCATCAGCAGTTCATGTTCCAGCGCCGTGCTGAAGAAACGGCGCGAAAAATCGGGTGTCGCGTCCACCGCATCGAAGGCCCAGATCATGCCCTGCTGGCGGAAGTGTTTTACGCGCTCGTGCTGCGCCAGCGGCGCCAGGGCGCGCGTGATTTTCTCGGCGCGCCCCCGGTTGGCCGCCAGCACATCGTCTTCCTCGAAGATCGACAGGGTGGCCAGCGCCGCGCGGCAGGCCAGCGGATTGCCCGTGTACGAGTGCGAATGCAAAAAGCCGCGGCGCACGTCGGTGCTGTAGAAGGCTTGATAGATATCTTCGCGCGTCATCACCAGCGATAACGGCAAATAACCGCCGCTGATGCCTTTCGACAGGCAGACGAAATCGGGCCAGATGCCGGCCTGTTCGCACGCGAAGAAGGTGCCCGTGCGGCCGCAGCCGACGGCGATTTCATCGAGGATCAAATGGACTTGATAACGGTCGCACAGGGCGCGCACCAACGACAGGTACAGCGGGTCGTGCATGGCCATGCCGGTGGCGCACTGCACCAGCGGCTCGATGATGATGGCGGCGATTTTGTCCGCTTTTTCCTGGAACAGCTGTTCCACTTCAAAGGCGGCGCGGCGCGCCACATCTTCAGCGGTTTCGCCTTCCTGCGTCTGGCGGAAGTCGGGCGACATCACCGTTTGCGTGGCACGCAGCAGGGGGCCATAGGCATCCTTGAACAGCGCGACGTCGGTGACGGCCAGGGCGCCGATGGTTTCGCCGTGGTAGCTGCCCTTCAGGCAGACGAATTCCTGCTTTTCACTCTTGCCGCTGTTGCGCCAGGCGTGAAAACTCATTTTCAGGGCGATTTCCACGGCCGACGCCCCGTCGGATGCGTAAAAGCTGTGGCCAAGCACGCCGCCGGTGAGCGCAGAGAGCTTTTCCGACAGTTCGATCACCGGTTCATGCGTGAAGCCGGCCAGCATCGCGTGTTCCAGGCGGTCCAGCTGGTCCTTGAGTTCCGCATTGATGCGCGGATTTGCATGGCCGAACAGGTTCACCCACCAGGAGCTGATGGCGTCCAGGTAGCGTCGGCCTTCGTGGTCGTACAGCCAGGCGCCGCGGCCATGGCTGACGGGGATGAGCGGTACAGTCTCGTGGTGCTGCATTTGCGTGCACGGATGCCACACGCTGCGCAGACTGCGTTCGACCCAGCCCGATTGTTTTTCTGCTTTCAAAACTGCTCCAATGATATTCTTAATCCATGCGCTAACCCATAAGCCAGCTCGGCTTGCGCTTGTCGAGGAACGATTGCACGCCTTCGCGGCCCTGCTCCGAGGCGCGGATCTGCGCGATGCGCTCGGCGGTGTCCGCCAGCAGCGCATCGTTGACCGGCTGGCCGACGATCTCGCGCACCAGCATTTTCGCTTGCGCCACGGCGTGCGGGCTGTTGCCCGTCAGCGCTTTCAGCACCTCCGCCGTTTTCGCGTCCAGCGCGCTTGCCTCGACTACCTCGTGGGCAAAGCCGACGCGCAGCGCTTCCTGGGCGGAGAATCGCTCCGCGGTCAGGAAATAGCGGCGTGCCGCGTTTTCGCCCATGGCCTTGATGACATACGGTGAAATAGTGGCCGGGATCAGTCCCAGCCGCACTTCGCTCAGGCAGAAATGCACGTCTTCCGCAACCAGAATGATATCGCATGCGGCGACGAGGCCCATGCCGCCCGCATAGCAGTCGCCCTGGACCTTCGCCACCACGGGTTTCGGACACAGGTAAATCGTGCGC
Organism: Janthinobacterium sp. GMG1; assembly: GCF_034427795.1. NCBI lineage: Bacteria > Pseudomonadati > Pseudomonadota > Betaproteobacteria > Burkholderiales > Oxalobacteraceae > Janthinobacterium > Janthinobacterium sp. GMG1. Next base: position 17,602 of record NZ_JAXQNT010000013.1, on the reverse strand, counting down.
AGCATCTGCGCCAGCTGCAGCGCGTCGGCCTGGTTTTCGGCATGCGTGTAACCTGCCATCTTCTTCATCCAGTTCAGGTCCGCACCGGCGCAAAAGGCCGCGCCATTTGCCGCCAGCACGATGGCGCGCACCATGTCGCTGCGCCCAAGACCCTCGAAGGCGCGCGCCAGTTCGGCGATCGTCGTCTCGTTGAAGGCATTGCGCACGTCGGGACGGTTCAGGGTCACGGTGGCGACATTGCCCTCGATGACCAGCTTTAAGGTTTCAAATTCCATGGTCTTCTCCCCCTTACATGCGGAATACGCCGAACTTCGTGTCCGGGATTTCCGCGTTCAAGGCGGCGGACAGGCCCAGGCCCAGCACCATGCGGGTGTCGGCCGGGTCGATCACGCCATCATCCCACAGGCGCGCGGTGGCGTAATACGGGTGGCCCTGGTGTTCGTATTGGTCCTTGATCGGCTGCTTGAAGGCGGCTTCCTCGTCCGCGCTCCATGCGCCACCCTTGCCTTCGATGCCGTCGCGCTTGACGGTGGCCAGCACGGAAGCGGCCTGGTCGCCGCCCATGACGGAAATGCGCGCATTCGGCCACATCCACATGAACCGCGGTGAAAACGCGCGGCCGCACATGCCGTAGTTGCCGGCGCCGAAGCTGCCGCCGATGATGACGGTGAATTTCGGCACGGCGGCCGTGGCCACGGCGGTCACCATCTTGGCGCCATTGCGGGCAATGCCTTCGTTTTCGTACTTGCGGCCCACCATGAAGCCCGTGATATTTTGCAGGAAGACGAGCGGGATCTTGCGCTGGCAGCACAATTCGATGAAATGCGTGCCTTTCAGGGCCGATTCGGAGAACAAGATGCCGTTATTGGCGATGATGCCGACTTTTACGCCATAGATGTGCGCAAAGCCGCAGATCAGGGTGGTGCCGTAGCGGGCCTTGAATTCGTCGAAATCGCTGCCGTCGACGATGCGCGCGATCACTTCACGTACGTCGAACGGCTTGCGCGTATCGACGGGGATGACGCCGTACAGTTCCTGCGTCGGGTATTTCGGCTCAACGGATGCGCGCAAGTCCATCTGCTGCGGTTTTTTACGGTTCAGGTTCGAGACGATGGTGCGCGCCAGCGACAGCGCATGCAGATCGTTTTGCGCCAGGTGGTCGACCACGCCGGACAAGCGCGTATGCACGTCGCCGCCGCCCAGGTCTTCCGCCGTCACCACTTCACCTGTCGCCGCTTTCACCAGCGGCGGGCCGCCGAGGAAAATCGTGCCCTGCTCCTTGACGATGATCGATTCATCGCTCATGGCCGGCACGTAGGCGCCGCCGGCCGTGCAAGAACCCATCACGACGGCGATTTGCGGGATGCCCTTGGCCGACAGATTCGCCTGGTTGTAGAAGATGCGGCCGAAATGGTCGCGGTCGGGGAAGACGTCGTCCTGATTCGGCAGGTTGGCGCCGCCCGAGTCGACCAGGTAGATGCACGGCAGGTTGTTCTGGTCGGCGATTTCCTGGGCGCGCAAGTGCTTTTTGACCGTCATCGGGTAATACGTGCCACCCTTGACGGTAGCGTCGTTACACACGATGACGCATTCCTGGCCCGAGACCCTGCCGATGCCGGTGATGATGCCGGCGGCGGGCGCCGCATCGACCCCTTTGGCGTCCTGGTACATGGCGTAGGCCGCCATCTGGGAAAACTCGAGGAAGGGCGTGCCGGGATCGAGCAGCATCTGCACGCGGTCGCGCGGCAGCAGTTTTCCGCGCGCCAGGTGCTTGGCGGCCGCCGCCTCGCCGCCGCCGGCCGCGATCTTTTCCACTTTGTCGCGCAAATCGTCGACGATGGCTTGCATGGCCGCGGCATTGGCCTTGAAATCTTCACTGCGCGGATTGAGTTTGCTTTCGATGTGCGGCATTGCGGTTCCTTTTTATGATCGCCCGGTCTCTCGGGTCGCGCTATTCGGGAAAACTGCCGTCGAGATAAAACCAGCGCATGCCACGGTCACCGGCTTCGCGCACGAAGCGACTCACTTCATGCAGGCGGTGCGCGCGGCCGTTGACCTTGTAGCGGGCTACGAATTCCACGCTATCGCGGTGTATCTCTTCGGCTTGATCTGCTGATACTGCTTTACGTTGACGTAAACGTAAAGCAGATTTTACCTCAAGTCCCAGCCAGTGGACTTTTTCTTCTTCGGCAAATAAAGCGTCAGCGGGACGGGTGCTGGCATGCCAGGTGGCAAGCAGATACGGCTCGTCGCGCAAGGTGAACGCCGTGTAGCGCGAACGCATCAGGGCTTCGGCCGTGGGTGGCAAGGCGTCGCCCGCGATATACGGGCCGCAGCAACTGGCGTAGGAGGCGCCGCCACAGGGGCAGGCGGCAGATGTCGAGGGTGTGGGCATGCGCTGACGGATAGGGGAACAGGAAAGTTCCGCAATTATCCGCCATATCGGCAGCGGCGCGTGCGCGCCGCCTTGGCCAGCTATTTTTTCGGACTGAGGAAGTCCAGCGCGAACGGCGGCGCCTTGCCGGCCATGAGGTCGGCCAGGATGCGCGCCGTGCCGGCGGCAAAGGTGAAGCCCAGCGGGCCGTGGCCCACGTTGAGCCACAAGTTCGCATATTTGCTGGCACCCACCAGAGGCGCGCTGTTCGGCGTGGCGGGACGCAAACCGGCCCAGGCCGTGGCCTGGTCGTAATCGGCGCCGTGCGGCATGGCTTCGCGCGCCAGCCGCGTCAGGCCGGCGATGCGGTTCCAGTCGATGCTGTTGTCGGCGCCCACCATGTCGACCATGGCGGCCACGCGCAGATCGCCACCAATGCGCGCATACAGCACCTTGCGCTCAAAATCCGTGATGCTGATCTCGGGCGCCCGGTCTTGCGCGCGGATGGGCGCCGTCAGACTGTAGCCTTTCAGCGGGTACAGGGGCAGGTAGATGCCTGCCGTGGCGGCCAGGTCGCGGCTCTGGATGCCGGCCGCCAGCACATAGTGATCTGCCTGCAATAGGCCCAGGCTGGTGTCGACGCCCGTGACCCTGCCCTTGTGCGTGACGAGGCGGCGCGCCTCGCCTTTTAATATGAGCGAACAATTCGGGTGCTGCAGCAGGCGCGCTTCCAGGGCCAGGCAAAAGGCGTGGCAATCGGCCACCGCCTCGCCTTGCGTAAAGATGCCGCCTGCCAATGAATTCTGCAGGGCGGCCAGCGCCGGTTCGCGCTGTACCGCCTCCGTCGGCGACAGGACGAGGCGCGCTTCTTCCGATTCGGGCCGCGCCACGGCCCGTTGAAAGATGGCGGGCGAACGGTAGACGATGAGTTTGCCTGCATCGCGCCAGGCATACGCTTCGGGCGGCACGGTCAGTTCCAGCTGCGCCATGCCGGCGCGGCTCAGTTCGCCTAATTCCAGCAGCTTGGCCGTCGTGCGGGCGTTGCTGGCGGCATTGCAATTGCGCAGGAAACTGGCCATCCAGCGCCATTGGCGCCAGTCGGCCTCGGGACGGAAGCGCAGCGGACCATCTTTCTGCAGCAGCCATTGCAGGGCCTTGAAGGGTACGCCCGCGTCCGCCAGGGGCGCCACATAACGATAGCTGAGCTGGCCGCCATTGCGGTAGCTGGCGGCGATCGCCACCTGTTCATTACGTTCCAGTACCGTGACCTTGTAGCCGGCCTCGGCCAGCCACCAGGCCGATGTCAGACCGACGACGCCGCCGCCGATGATGATGACTTGTTGCTGCATGTTGCCTCGCTGCGTTGCGCTCCCATGGTGCGGAAGCATTCGGGAAGAGCTTAGAGGCTGGCCGCCAAGGCAGCCAATGAAACATCATGGTGCAGCCATAACTTTCAGGAATGCACCATTTCAATGCAAGGACTGATTGTTATCTATCGCACCACGGTAGAGCGCGGTGAGTATCAATTCCTCGCTGCGTCCCATGGCGGAATAGGCGCCAGGATAGTGTTCGGGATCGCTGCCCGTGCCGCCCACCAGCATCACCATGCCGTTCCTGTTCTTGAAATCGAGCACGAAGGCGGACACGAGGCCATACGCGTCGCCCAGGTGTCCCACGGCCGCGAAACTGGCGCCCTCGACCAGGCCGTTGCCCTGCCCCGCCACTGCATCGAACTGCTGGTTGCCCAGGCCCCAGGCGCGGTACAGGCCCCGCTCGCTGTCGCCATTGTGGGCATTGGGTGCCAGTTGCCATTGGCGGCCAAACATCAGCGCGATGCTGGCCGGTTGCAACAGTTGTTGATTCTGGTAGCGGCCGCCGTCGAGCAGCATTTGCATGACCTTGCCCACTCCCGCGGCGGAAATGCGCAAGCCGCCCGTGGGACTGAAGACGGTGGCGTTGCTGCCGATCACATAGCTGGCCATGTTGGCCGGTGGATGTGTGTAAAAATCGTCGGCCTGGGCGATCCACGGCCCTTGCGGCTGCCACACTTCCGTCTCCAGCGTGCGCTTGCGGTACAGGGTGGCCGTATTGGCGACCTCTTCCGCCGGAAAGGCCGCCGGGTTGTAGCCGCCGCGCACATCGAGGGGATCGAGCAGCAGACGCCGCATCAGCAAGTCGAAGCGCTCGCCCGTGACTTTTTCCATCACCGTGCCGATCACGCCCCAGTTCAGGTTGGAATACATAAAGTAGCGGCCCGGCGCCGCGGCCGTATCCCACATCGTATCGCCGCCGGCCGTAAACACGTCGCGCAAGCTGCGTTCCGGTCCCCAGGCATAGCCGCCCGCATCGCGCAGCGAGGAAGTGTGGCTGAGCAGGCTGCGCAGGGTGACGGCTTGCTGGGGAAAGTGCGGGTTGCGCAGGGAAAAGCCCAGATAGATGCCCACGTCCTGGTCCAGGCTCAGCTTGCCCTGCTCGACCAGCCGCATCAGGCCCACGGTGGTCATCATCTTTGATACGGAAGCGATGCGGAACAGGGTGGCCGGCGTCACGGGCAAGCTGTCCGCCGGCGTGGCGCCGATATGCCGGTAGCCAAATTGTTGCTGATACGACACCTTGCCCTGGCGGATGGCCAGCACGGACAGGCTGGCCAGCGGGTGGGCCGCATCATCGACGATGGCGGCCAGCGTGGCATCGAGCGCGCGCTGATGGTCCTTGCCGCCGCCGGGCGGGGCGGCCAGCGCGCTCCAGGTCGTGCCCAGCAGCAGCAAGCCCAGTAAGCCCGTCATTTTATTGTGCATGTTTCCCTGTTTTGCGATGTGGTGGAGGCGCCACCAGCATAGGGCGGGATGGTTGACTACGCTAATGAAAATTGCTTATTTATCTATAATGCAAAGCTATACGTACGGTAAAACATTGTTTTTTTAAGTGTATAACCGTTATTTATGGCCATTTTCCATTTATTCATGGGTGGACGGGCTACGCGCAAGCGCCATCGCTATTACACTAGGAGGACAAGGAGAACTGTATGAGCCAGACCAGCGTAGAACTCAAGGTCGATTTAAATGACAATTCGCCTTTATATATGCAGATCGCCCGCAAGCTGAGCGATGACGTACGCAACGGCCGCTACCAGGTAGACCAGGCCCTGCCATCTGAACGTACCCTGTCCGAACTGCTTGACGTATCGCGCGTGACTGCCCGCAAGGCCATCGACCAGCTCGTAGAGCAAGGTCTCGTCGTGCGCCGCCGCGGTTCGGGCAACTATATTGCCCCGCGCATCGAGCAGCCGCTGTCGAACCTGTCGAGCTTTTCCGAGCAGCTGCAGCAGCGCGGCTACCGCCCCGGCTCGCGCTGGCTCAAGCGCGAAGTCGTCATCGCCAGCAGCGATGAGCAGCTGAGCCTGGGCTTGGCGCAGAACACGAAAGTGGCGCGCCTCGAGCGCCTGCGCCTGGCTGACGACGTCGTGATGGCGTATGAAGTGAGCGTGCTGCCCTTCAGCGTGGTGCCGGACCCGGCCGCCATGGGTGACTCGCTGTATGAATACTTGAGCAGCATCAAGAAGTCCCCCGTGCGCGCCTTGCAGCACATCCGCGCCATGAATGCGACGGATGTGCTGGCCAAGCAACTGGGCATCCCCGATGGCCAGGCCGTGCTGTTCATCACGCGCATCGCCTACCTGGAGTCGGGCGAAGCGGTGGAACTGACGCATTCGTATTGCCGCAGCGATCATTACGATTTTGTGGCGGAAATGCGCCGCGCTCCATAAATCTACTGTTCGAGCAGGCGGATCATGGATTCCGCCACGCCGACGGACGACTCCCAGCTCATGCCGGTCACCAGCCGGCCATCGACTTCGACGTGACTCTTGCCGTTGGCACCGTGCCTAAAAATGCCGCCATGGCGCTTGATGCTGGCTTCCGCCGAAAAGGGATAGGCCTTGTAGACCGGCGATTCCTTGTTGAGATACGCATCGGGGAACGAGGTGAGCGTCTTGCCCTGGATCAGGAAAGTACCGTCACTGAGCTTCAGGTTCTTGATGCCCTCGGTGCCATGGCAGATGGCCGCGATCACTCCGCCTTGTTGTTCGTAGATACGCAAGGCGATGTCCTGCAGCGGCTTGTTTTCCGGGATGCCGACGATGGCCGCGCCGCCGCCGACGAAAGCCATGCCCGCGTACTCGTCTGCCTTGACCTCGGCGACGGGCCTGGTATGGGCCAGTGCCCACATGAAATCACTGTCGTACAGGTACTTCTTGAGCAGCGCGTCCGACGTGACGATCATTTCCAGGGGAATGGCGCCCCCCTCGGGACTGACGAAGTCGACCGCGTACCCTGCTTTGCGAAAGGCATCATAGGTATAGGCCAGTTCGGGGAAATTATTGCCTGCATTAATTTTTGTGCCCGGATATTGATGCACATTCGACACCACCAGCAGCACCTTGCGTGCGTGGCGCGGAGCTGCTGGCTCGCGATGGGCCGACTTGCTGATGATCTTCCAGTTGCCGGCGATCTTTTTCAAAAGAAAGACATCCACGTAACGGACCCCTTGCTGGGGAATGTGGATCTCGGCCTTGGCCGTGGCCACCTTGCCGCTGACATCCACTTTGATCAGCCGTCCGTGGCGCCCATTGAATTGCCCTTTTTTCTCCTCGGTAAAGAGTTTGGCGTATTCCGGACCGCTCAACTCCCATTCCGTATCGTTTTTGCCGTCGAGGTAAAGGCGGGAATTCGCGAGGAAGGCCTGGTTGATTTCGTCCTGTACGTTGAAGCTGGTGCCATGCAGATACAAGCCCACGGTTTCCCGGATGGCATTTTCGTCCTGGTCTGCGGTTGCGGCGGTGCCGACGGCGGTGATGCTTAGCAAGCAACAGGCGAGTACCGTTCGCAATAAAAACTGAATCATGACTTTACCCTGAATGAAGAACTGCGTTTATCGGAGCAACGACTATTGCAGATCGTTGTTGGTCGATAAGTTATCGAAATGCAGGGGAATTGATGTCGCCAAACAGGATTTCAGACTCCGGAATGGCGATTCCGGAGTGGTTTTACGCGGAAATGGCCCTGGTCGCCTGGCTCGATTGGGCGCGGAAGCTGGCGGGTGTTTGCCCAGCAACTTTCTTGAAGGTCGAGTAGAAGGTGGAACTGGAATTGAACCCGCAGCGCTCGGCAACGATATCCATGTTCAGTTGCGGTTCGTCCGTCAATACCTGTTTCGCTTCGGCGATACGGTATTCGTTGACGTAGGTAGTGAAGCTCTTGCTCAGCTTGTCATTGAGCACCTGCGATACCTGCGCCTGCGTGCATCCCGCCCGCTTGGCCAGTTGGGCCAGGGTCAGGTTCGGATTCAGATAGGATTGTTGCCCGCTCATCTGTTGTTCCAGCGCAGCGAGCACGGCAAGCCCATCTTCGTGCGTCAGGCGGCTATGCTGGTATTTCTGCCTCAGATCGGCAGGCGTCGAGGTTTCTTTTCTCAGCAGAAAGACCATGACCGCCACATGCAGCGAGAAGGTGAACGACAAGGCGCCGACAATATAGGACGTGAACGGCGTGCTCGCGTACGCCGCCAGCATGACACCGCTGCCGGCAAAGACGCTCAGCAGGAGCACGCTGCTGGTCGCCATCCGCTGTCCGTCGTTCAGCCATGCATGGCGGCTTTGCCAGAGCAAGCTGGCGGCCGCCAGCAGGTAGCCTAGCCAGAACACATGAATGGCATGACTCGACAGGTCCCACACGGAACGATATGCGGAATACGGAAAGGCAACGCCTATGCCAATGATCAGGAGGGACAGGCCGAGATGCCAGCGCCATTGCTGGCTGGCAGGCAGTTGCGCGCGCCCGGCGATGAAAGAGTGCACATAGAGATAGGTCAGGGGACCGATCAGCAGGCAAGCCGACAGGCCCAGCTGGCGGAATTCGATGGCGATCGCCGGGTTGAAGTAGAGGAAGGCGGATTTGGCGGTGCGCACCCCGACGGCAAGCAGCAATGCACCGAGCATGCAGTCGGCCAGGCAGCGAGGCCGACGGCTGAAAAAATAGACGGCCAGGAAAATGCCGTTGATGGCGCCCAGGGCGCTAAACAGGAACAGCAATTGGCGAGCGATCATGGGGCTTGTCGTGGATGTTGGCGTCGAACGGAAGTATAGACACAAACGGGGGCGTATCGAAGTACAAGTAGTACGCCACGCTCCTGCGCCAGCCATAAACGCCCGTTATGCCCGTGCGCCATCCTTTCATGGTTGATCTCGCCCGTTGGTATTAAACTGGTTTCACGTTCAACCATGTTCTGAAATCATGTTGAAAACTGAAACCCCGAGCCGGCGGCATCCGGACCTGGACTTGTATCCGGTGGAGCAACTGGTGGCGGCGCTGGTCGATGACCAGTTCTGGGCCGTCGAAGCCGTGCGGCTGGCGTCGCCCGACATCGCTGCCGCCATCACGGCCGCCCTGCCCCGCATCGCGGCCGGCGGACGCCTGCTGTACGTGGGCGCGGGCACGTCCGGCCGCTTGGGCGTGCTCGACAGCGTTGAATTGAATCCTACGTTTTCCTGGCCGCCCGAGCGGGCCGTCGCCATCCTGGCCGGCGGCGCGGGCGCGATGTTTACGGCAGTCGAAGGGGCCGAAGATGATTTATCGCAAGGTGAGAAGGATTTGCTGGCCCTGCAGCCGCAGGTCAATGATGTGGTGATCCTGCTGGCCGCCTCCGGTGCCACGCCGTATGTGCTGGGCGCCTTGCTGGCCGCGCGCAAGGCGGGCGCCTTGACGATAGGCATCGCCAACAATGTGGATGCCCCCGTGGCACACGAGGCGCAATGCGGTATCGTGCTCGACACGGGTATGGAAGTCATTTCTGGCAGCACCCGTCTGAAGGCGGGCACGGCGCAAAAAATCACCCTGAATACGATTTCCAGCGCGCTGATGGTGGGTTTGCATAAAACTTACGGAAACTTGATGGTAGACTTGAAGCCGACCAACGCCAAGCTGATCTGGCGGGCGGTGCGTCTGACCATGCATGCCACCGGTGCCAGCGAAGTGCAGGCCAGGACCGTGCTGGAGCAATGCCAATTTCACGTCAAGGTGGCGATTGTTGCCTTGATCAAAAAAATCAACACAAACCAGGCACAGGCATTGTTGGCCGGCGCGGACGGCAGTGTGCGGGCGGCACTGGCGGCGTGATCCGATGGCGCGGCATTCTTCTGTCTGGGAGACAAAGAAGGATGTATGGAGCTAGTGAAACAAACCGCCCCGGTGCGCACGAACAAGCCGTGGCTGTGGATCCCTTCCCTGTATTTCGGCCAGGGCATTCCCTATGTAGTGGTCATGACCTTGTCCGTGATCATGTACAAGAATTATGGTTTCAGCAATACGGATATCGCGCTGTATACCAGCTGGTTGTACTTGCCCTGGGTCATCAAGCCCCTGTGGTCGCCCTTTATCGACATGTACCGCACCAAGCGCTTCTGGATCGTCGGCTTGCAGCTGGTGATCGGCGCCGCGCTGGCGCTGGTGGCCCTGACGACGTCCTTGCCCCACTTTTTCCAGATCAGCCTGGCCATCTTCTGGCTGATGGCCTTCAGTTCCGCCACGCATGACATCGCCGCCGACGGCTTTTACATGCTGGGACTGGAAGAGCACCAGCAGGCGGCCTTTGTCGGCGTACGCAGCACTTTCTATCGCCTGGCGATGATCGCGGGCCAGGGCGGCCTCGTGTATCTGGCCGGCTATCTGACGCATGCGACGGGCAATGTGCAACTGGCCTGGTCCGTCGTGTTCGCCATTCTGGCAGGACTGTTCATCGCCCTCTTCCTGTACCACTATTTTGTCTTGCCCAAGCCGAAGGATGACCGCCCCAGCATCCAGGGCGCCGGTGTTTCTCCGTTGCAGGAATTCGTCGCCACCTTTGCTTCCTTCTTCAAGAAGAAGGATATTTTCGTCATCCTGGGCTTTTTGCTGCTGTTCCGCCTCGGCGAAGCGCAACTGTTGAAGCTGGCGGCACCCTTCCTGCTAGACCCTGTCGCCAAGGGCGGCCTGGGCCTGAGCACGGAACAGGTGGGCCTCGTTTACGGCACTATCGGCGTGATCGCCCTGACGCTGGGCGGCTTGCTGGGCGGATTCATCATTTCCCGCTTCGGCTTGAAACGCTGTTTATGGATCATGGTGCTGTCCGTCCACTTGCCCGACCTGGTCTTTGTTTACCTGGCCAGCGCCTTGCCCAGCAGCATCTATGTGATCGCCGGGGGTATTGCGCTGGAGCAATTTGGCTATGGTTTCGGTTTCGCTTCGTACATGTTGTACATGATCATGGTCTCCGATGGCGCGCATAAAACGGCCCATTACGCCATTTGCACGGGCTTCATGGCCCTGGGCATGATGTTGCCGGGCATGGCCAGCGGCTGGATACAGCAAATGCTCGGCTACCAGCATTTCTTCATCTGGGTTTGCATCGCCACCATTCCTGCTTTCATCATGGCCGCGCTGGTCAAGATCGATCCGGAATTCGGCAAGAAGGCCGAGGCCTGATTCTTTTGAACCGTGCGCCCGCATGGATGGCGGGCGCACAGTAAAATGCCCGCACCGATAGACCTGCGCTTCACCACTGCAAGGAATTGTTTTGTTGTCTACTTTCAAAAAACGCCTGGGCGCCAGCGCCGGCGTATTGGCCGCGCTGGCCACCGCCACTTTGCTCAGCAGCTGTACCAGCACCAAGCTGCCGTCCGCAGTGACGCCGGGCGAAGCGGGTTTGCCGGCCGTGCCGCCCGTGCAGCACATCACGGGCGAAGTGCCGCCGCCGGCGCCGCGCGAGTTCCGCGCCGCCTGGGTGTCGACGGTCGCCAATATCGACTGGCCCAGCCGCAGCAATTTGCCTGTCGCTAAGCAGCAAGCTGAGGCGATCGCCATTCTCGACCGCGCCAAGTCCTTGAATCTGAACGCGATTGTGCTGCAAGTGCGCCCTAGCGCCGACACGATTTATCCGTCGCAACTGGAACCGTGGTCGGAATACCTGACCGGCAAGCAAGGCCAGCCGCCATTACCGATGTATGACCCGCTGGCCTTCTGGGTAGCGCAGGCGCATGCGCGCGGCCTGGAATTGCATGCCTGGTTCAATCCCTACCGTGCCCGTCACGCGACGGCCAAGTCGCCGCTGGCGCGCGACAGTTTCGCGTCCACCAACCCGGCATCCGTCAAGCAGTACGGCCGCTACCTGTGGATGGATCCGGGCGACGCCGCCGCCTCGAAACATACGACAGACGTGGTGCTCGACGTGGTGCGCCGCTACGACATTGATGGCGTACACATCGACGATTACTTTTATCCATACCCGATCGACGCGCCCGGCGCCGGTGCCGGTGCGGAAACAGCCGCACTGGACGCGGGCAATGGCGGCGCCAAGCGCGAATTGCCTTTCCCCGATGAACCGTCCTGGCAGCAATATCTGCTGGCTGGCGGCCAGCTGGATCGCCCTTCCTGGCGCCGCCAGAACGTCAACCAGCTGATCGAAGCCTTGTATACAGGCATCCACCGCGAAAAGAGCTGGGTGCGTTTTGGCATCAGCCCCTTCGGCATCGGTCGTCCGGACCGCCGCCCTGCCGGCATCGTCGGCTTCAGCCAGTACGATAAATTGTATGCGGATGCGGAATTGTGGCTGGCCAAGGGCTGGCTCGATTACCTGTCGCCGCAGTTGTACTGGCCCGTGGCGCAGGCGCCGCAAGCGTTTGGCGTGCTGCTCGATTACTGGCTGGCGCAGAATCCGTATGGCCGCCACGTGTGGCCAGGCCTGTACACGAGCCGCATCGACAATTCCGCCAAATCCTTCACGCCGCAAGAGATCATCAAGCAGATCGAAGTGACGCGCACGCGGCCCGGCGCGAATGGACAAGTGCATTTCAGCATGGTGCCCCTGATGCAGAACCGCAAGGGTGTCAGCGAGCAACTCAAGGCGACCGTGTATCAAAGCCCTGCCCTGATTCCCGCCACACCGTGGCTGGGCAAGGAAGCACCGGGCACGCCTGTGCTGGCTCTGCGCCGCGATTCCACCAGCCTGAATGTCAAGTTGACGTCGGGCGGGGGCAAACCCGTGGCGCAATACGCCGTCTGGGCCCGCTATGGCGAAGACTGGCGCTTCACGGTCGTCACGGGCGTGCAGGGCGAACTGACCCTGGTCGACGATGCCACCGGTAAAGTCAACGCGGTGGTGGTCAGCGCCGTGGACCGTCTCGGCAATGAAAGCCCCCGCGTCACCGTGCGCGAACCGTTTACGGCCCCCGCCAAGTAACTTTGCCGGCTCACCGGCAATCCATAACCTGCAGGCATGAAACATGCGCAAGCTTTCATGCCTGCAAGCTCCGCTTGGCTTTACACTCATGCCATGATTTCCTTCCCTGCAATTAATACTGACACTGCCGTGCTCGGGCTGGGCATCGACGCGGGCGGCACGCAGACGCGCTGGGCGCTGGCCACCGCCGATGGCGCCATCGTGGCCGAGGGGGCCGTGGAAGGCTTGTCTGCCTTGCAAATGAGCAGCGATGCGGGCCGCGCAGCCGTGCACGCCACGTTTGCGAAACTGTCTCAGGCTGTGCTGGCCATCGGCCAACCGCGTGCCGTGGTGGCGGGCTTGACTGGCTTTGGCGGCGATGATGTGGTGCTGGCGTACATGCTGGCGGAGTTGCTGGCGCTGGAAGCCGTTGATGTCCGCTTGGGCAACGATATCGACATTGCCTATCGCGACAGTTTTGAACCAGGCGAAGGTTATCTGGTCTACGCTGGCACGGGTTCGATTGCCGCCTGGATCGATGCGGATGGCGTGTTTCACCGCGCAGGCGGGCGCGGCGTGTTGCTCGACGATGGCGGCGGCGGTTACTGGATCGCGCGCGAAGCCTTGCGCCACATCTGGCGCCGCGAAGACGAGGCGCCCGGCAGCTGGCAAGGGTCTCCCATGGCCGGGGCCGTATTTGCGCAACTGGGCGGCAGCGACTGGTCATTGTCGCGCGCCTTCATGTATGGTCAGGACCGGGGCGCCATCGGCCGGCTGGCGCTGGCCGTGGCCGCCAGTGCGGATACCGACCCGCTGGCGCTGGACATCTTGCAGCGCGCGGGACAGGAACTGGCGCGTCTGGCGCTGGCCCTGACGACGCGCTACGGTCCCCGTCCCGTGGTGCTGGCGGGCCGCGCGGCGCAGTTGCACCCGGCCATTGCGGTTGCCATGCGCGCTGCTTTGCCGGTATCGTTGATGATGGAGCAAAAAGTTGCTCGTGCGCATGAGGCTGCGGCCAAGCTGGCAGCCCGGGCAGCCAGCCAGCGTACTGGCAAGAACTGACTATTTTATTAACCCGAACATGGATCTTTCATGAAAAAAATCGCCCTCGCCCTGCTGGTGGCCCTGCTCTCCGCCTGTACCACGCCCGCGCCGCACCTCGACCATAGCCTGACGGCGCGCAGCCAGAGCCCGCGCGTGAAATTCATCGTCATCCATTACACTGTCAGCGACCTGCCCCGCTCGATCAAGATCCTGACGGAACAAGTGGTCAGCAGCCATTATTTGCTGACGGACACGGACAAGCCGAAGTTTTACGTGCTGGTCGACGAATCGCGTCAGGCCAATCACGCGGGTGTGAGTAACTGGAAGACTTATACACAGTTGAATGTCAGCTCGATCGGCATCGAGATCGTCAATCCCGGCTACAAGGACACGCCGGAAGGCCGCCTCTGGTATCCCTTCCCGCAGGCGCAGATCGATGAGCTGATTCCGCTGCTGAAAGATATACAGGCCCGTTACAACATCGCACCGGAAAATATCCTCGGTCATAACGAAATCGCCCCGCAGCGCAAGCAGGATCCGGGTCCGCTGTTCCCATGGCGCCAGCTGGCCGATGCGGGCCTGATCGTCTGGCCCGATACGAACCGCGTGGCCGCGCAGCGAATCATTTTTGAGCAGCAAGTGCCGGATGCCGTCTGGTTCCAGAAAAAGCTGGCCCAGCACGGCTATGCGACGCCGAATACGGGTGTGTTTGATGAAGCGACGCGCAATGTGCTGATCGCCTTCCAGATGAAATACCGCAACACCTTGTTCGACGGCACGCCTGATGGCGAAACGGCGGCCCTGCTGGAAGTGCTGACGACGCCAGCCCCAGCGGCCCCAGCTGTTGTTGCAAAGTAGCATGGCCGTTCCAGCCCATGACTTTTTCTTATATGCTGAACGTTGACGGCCCAGGCGGCCACGGCAAGGTAAAGGAATAGCTCATGCGGCTGCGTCATATCGAAGTGTTTCACGCCATCATGCAAGTTGGCACCATCAGCGGCGCCGCCCAGGTGCTGCATATCTCGCAACCGGCCGTAACCAAGGTCTTGCAGCATTGCGAGTTGCAACTCGGCATGCCGCTGTTCGAGCGCGTACGGGGCAAGTTGTACCCGAAGCCCGAGGCGCACCGCTTGTTTGTCGAGACGGAAAAGCTCAACCGCGACTTATTGGGTATCCGCCGCCTGGCGGCCAGCCTGAAGGGCCACGCGGTGGAAACCATCCGTTTGGTTTCCACGCCGACGATTGCCATCAGCGTCTTGCCGTTTGCCATGACGGAGTGGCGGCGCGACTTTCCCCACACGCGTTGCCAGTTGGCTACCCACCATACGGGCGAGATCGTCAATACCTTGCGCCTCGGTGAAGCGGACCTGGCCGTGTCGCTGCAAGACCCGCGCCATCCGGGCATCGTGGCCGAACCGATCGCGCAGGGCGTCATGACGGTGATCGCCCCGGCCGGCACCTGGCGCGCGGCCGATTGCGGCACCCCGTTGACGGCGCATGGCCTGAATGGCGAGCTGATCGGCCATGCTGACAACGATCCACTGGGCGAACTGGTCGTTGCCGCCTGCGAAGCGCAGGATATCCACCCCGTGTTTTCCACCGTGGTGCAGACTTATCAAATCGCGCGTTCCCTGGTGGAAGCGGGCGCCGGCATGGCCGTGGTCGACCCGTTTACGGCCGCGTCCGGCTCGCCCGAGCGGCTGCAGCGCCGTCCTTGGGCGCCCACGATCCCCATCCAACTGTATTTATTGACGGCGAGCCACTCGCCGCTGTCGCATGGCGCGCGGCGCCTGGCCGACAGCATCGGCGTGGCGGCGCGTAATTGCCTGGAAAGAGGAGTCTGATGTCTGTTGCAAGTTTGCAATTGGAAGCGGTGAGCAGCGATCCGCAATTTCGCCACCTGAGCAGCATCGCCGGCATCGCCGTTGACTTGCGCTATGCCACGCCCGACAATTTCGTCGGCCGCGACTTATACAGCCCCATCGATTGCGCCTGGTTGCACCGCGACGCGGCCGCAGCACTGGAACAGGCCGTGGCCTGGCTGGCCGCGCGGCGGCCCGATCATCATCTATTGGTGCTCGATGCCCTGCGTCCGCAGCGGGTGCAGCAGCAACTGTGGGACGCGCTGCAGGGAACGGAGTTGCTCGGCTACATCGCCGAGCCGTCGCGCGGCTCGATCCATTCGTTCGGCATGGCGCTCGACATCACCATCGTCGGCCCGGACGGGCAGGAACTGGACATGGGCACGGGGTTTGACGACTTGAGTGAGCGCTCGCACCCGGCGCTGGAGCTGATTTTGCTGGAAAAGGGAGAAATTACGCAGCAGCACGTGGAACATCGCCGATTGTTGCGCGACGCCATGTTCCAGGCGGGCTTTTTCGGCATCAACAGCGAATGGTGGCATTTTGATTGCGGCGACCGGGTGCTGGTGCGCCAGACCTACACCCGGGTACTCTGATTAGAAGGCCTTCAGGCCTTTCAGCATCACGATCAGGATCAATACGGGCGAGACAAAGCGCAGCAGGAACAGCAGCACATGCGCCAGTTTTCTGTTCTGCAGCTGGCCGTGATTGCTGATCGCATCGATGAAATGCTGCTTGCCCCAGGCCCAGCCGGTAAACAAGGCAATCGCGATCCCGCCAACCGGAAGGAAGATATTCGACGAGACGAAGTCGAACAGATCAAACATATTCAAATTAAACAGCTTGAAGTCTGCCAGGGTGCTGTTACTCAGCGCGCAGACGGAACCGAGCACTGCCAGCAGCAGCATGGTCACGACGGTAGCCCTGGTGCGGGTCCAGCCAAAGCGTTCATGGAAAATCACTACGGGCACTTCCATCAGGGACAGCATCGCCCCGGTAGCGGCGACGGCGGCCAGGATGAAGAACACCACCATCAGCGCTTGTCCCATGGGAATTTGCGAGAACACGGCGGGAATCGTGATGAACACCAGCGACGGTCCCGCGCTGGGGGCGAAACCAAACGTGAACACGGCGGGGAAGATGGCGATGCCGGCCAGCATGGAGACGCCGAGGTCGGCCGCCATCACGCGCAGGGTTGTCACGGGGATATTCTGGTCGTCGCGGAAATAGCTGCCGTAGGTCATCATCGTGCCCATGCCAACGGACAATTTAAAGAAGGCCAGGCCCATGGCCGTCAGCACGACGGAGGCTGTCAGCTTGGAAAAATCAGGACGGAACAGAAAAGCCAGTCCTTCGCCCGCTTTGTCGAGCGACAGGCTGACCGCGCACAGCAGGAGCAGCAGCAGGAACAGCAGCGGCATGAGTTTCTTGGCGATCGCCTCGATGCCCTTGGTCACGCCCAGCATCAAGATGCCGCCGATAAACAGCAGCACACCCCATTGCCAGAATAGCGATTGCAGGGGATTGCTGATCAGCGAAGCGAAGGCCGCTTCCGTCACGCGCTTGTCGCTGCTGAGGATGGAGCCATCGATGGCCTTGGCGATATACGCAAACACCCAGCCGACCACTTCCGAGTAGAACGCGACGATCAGGAAGGCGGCCACCATGCCGATCACGCCGACCAGCCACCAGGGCTTGCCCTTCGGTGCCAGCTGTTTCATGGTGGAAATGGGGTTGACCTTGGCCCGGCGCCCCAAGGTGATTTCCGCGATCATCACGGGCAGTCCCACTAATAAGGTAGCGAGCAGATAGATGAGCAGGAAGCCGGCGCCGCCATTCGCGCCCGTCAGGTAGGGGAACTTCCAGATGTTGCCGAGACCGACTGCGGAACCGAGGGTGGCGGCGAGCACGCCGAAGCCAGTGGTAAAGCCAGCCCGTTTCAGGGTCAGGCCTGATCCTTGAGCTTGTTGTTTCATGGTGAATCTTCTATGTATGGACGCGGATTTGCGCTGAGGGGGCGAAATTGTAGCAGTTGGCCGCAAATACCCCGGAAAAGCCTTGCTTCTACGGGGGC
>NZ_JAXQNT010000012.1:0-142308 GCF_034427795.1 Janthinobacterium sp. GMG1 | reverse complement strand
CTCGTCTCACTCGGCATTTGCATGCGTCGTTCAGCGAGGGGGCGAATTATAGCCAAGGTGCCGCGGCTCCGCAAGGGCCATTTATGGCAACACGAATGACTTCACCAGGGTCAGCTCGCCAGCGGCCCGCATCGGTACCTGGAAGCTCTGCAGCTTTTCACGCGGCGTGCCTTCGTTGGTGATGACCGATATGCGGGCGACAGTCAGCATGGCGGTGTTCTCGCCACTGCCGTAGTAATTCACATAGACGTGATAATTACCCTTCAGGGGCGCCGCGCTGGAAAATATCTCCGGGCCATAACCGGTGGTTACGTCAACATCGAGCGCGCCGCCATCTTTCAAGACGCGGTTGCCGTACCAGGCGTGGCCACCGTCCGGCGTGACCACGTGCATATCGAGGTCGGTGCCGGCGCTGTCCCAGGACAGCACGACGCGCAGGCGCGCCTGGGTCTTGCCCTGGTAGCTGTCGACAAACTGGGTGCGCGCGCGGCTCCTGCCATCGGGCGAGCGCACTTCCACGCTGTTCGAGCCGCTGCCGAAGCCATAGGGACGGCCGTAGCGGCCATCCTCACCCACTTCCATCGGCATCGCCACTCCATTGACCACCAAAGTAGCGGGCTTGCCCTTGACTGCACCGGCGATGCGTCCCCGTATCTGCACCGTCTCGGCCTGGCCCGGCTGCAGGTTGACCGACGCGGCGGGGTAGTTGACCGCTTGCGTGTATTCCTCGCTAGCGCCGGCCGAATTGCGCCAGCCACTCCTGGGGGCGTCGATGGTGACCTGGGCCTGGGCCCAGAGTGGCAATAGCATCAGGGGAATCGCGCAACGGATATAAAAACTCACAGGGCCTCCAGGTTAAGGTCGACGAGCCGGCGGGCCAGCCGCTCGACATATTCTTCGTCCTGGCCGCGCGGATGGTTGCGCAGGCCAAGATGCAGGTATTCATGGGCCAAGGTGATGCGGTCTTCGCGCGTGGCCAGCGGGCGCATGAAGATGCGGTTGCGCGACTGCTCCGAATACGGCGCGCCATTGGACAGGGCGCAGACCAGCGGCGCTTGCGGCGGCGCCTCGTAACCGGCCTCGCGCAGCAGCACGCGCTGCCAGCGCGGCACGGACCGCGCCAGCCAATCCTCGTTCTGCGCCAGACGCCGGCAACGCGCGCCGGTATTGCCAAAGGTGCTCAGCGCACCACCGGGATAGGCCGTCGCCAGCAATTCATCATAGTGCTTGCCTTGTTTCGCCTGGCGCACCGCCTCGCTCCACGCCATGGTCCCCTCGGACGCCTGGTGGCTGTGATAGCGCACGGTGACGCCATCGACGATCAGCTGGTCGGTCCAGCGCGCAATGGCCAGCGCCGCCGGCGTGGCGGGACTGGGACTGACGCGCTGGGTTGCGCTGCTGTCGGCGATCTGCTGGCAGCCTGCCACGGTCACTGCGTTCTGCTGCAGATACGTGCGCGCGGCAATCGCCAGCGCCTTGGCCGCTTCCGGCTCACTAGTACTCGCTTCGCGATCGAGCACGCGCGCCACATATTCATTGACGCCGAAGCGGCCGCGCAATTGCGGGCGGCCGCCTTTCTCTTGTACCAGCATCAGTTCACCGCTGCTGCGCAGGGCGAGGTTCTGGCCATTTTCGAATTGCACATGGTAGCGGCCATTCAGCGGGCCACTCAGTGGGCCAACTACGGCCACGCCACGCTCGCCGCGCACGGCACGGATCGGATAGCGCTTGAAGTAATCGACCACCACACAGCCGCCATCGTCGGCCGCACCCACTGTCGGCAAGCTGGCGGCCAGCCTGGGCGCCCACTGTTCAAAGACATTGCTGCTGCCGCCCGCGCCGCCAAACCAGATCGGCGTGCCGTCGGCCAGCCAGCCGGCCGCGCCGCCGATACGTTCGTCTGCCCGGCGCTGCTCGTGCCAGGAATACGTTTTGACGCGCAGCTGGCTGCCGAACCAGCGCGCCGTACCGGCGCCGCGTCCATCCAGCACCACGCGCAGCAGCGCCGCCTCGGCGTCCACGCGGCTGGCGGCCGGAATGCTGTCCAGCGCGCGCAGCAGGCTGTCCAGGCGCACCAGGCGCTTTGGTGCCAGCTGCGCGGGGTCGGACAGCCAGGCAAAGTCGCCGGCCGGCGCGCTACCCAGGCGGCCGGTCCAGTATTTGCGCCACGGCGTGGCCGTGATCATCAGCCGCCTGGGCGAGAAAAATGGACCGCAGGACTGCGCCAGCGCCGCGTCGTGGCCGATGCTCTGGCCCGCATCGCAGCAATACACTTCTTCCGGATCACGGCCGCTGCAGCGATAGTCCGGCATCGCCACCTTGTTATCGTTCGCGTACACATACACGAACAGCTTCCACAGGCTGGCCAGCGGCACTTGCCGCGCGCCGTCAAACGGTGGCGGCGCTGTGCCGCCATGGCGCAGCTGCCGCACTTCGATTTTGCCGTCACGCCACCAGGCCACATCCAGCGAGGCCGAAAAAGCGGGCGTCGCCAGCAGCGTGGCAAGCATCAAGGCCGGACGTACAAAGCCCATCACTCGACCTTCAACGCGCGCGTGGTCTTGCCGCCGCCTTCGAAGGCTTTCTGCTCCGGCTGATACATGCGGTAAAAGCGCGCCGGCGGCAGCACATAACTGCCCTTCTGCGCAAAACGGATCAGATGGCGCACGGTCACTTCGCCTTCCAAAGGCTCGATCGGCACGGCGTAGCCGTCGCGGCGCTCGGTGTGGCGCGCGCGTTCCAGCGCGGCCGGCTTGACGCCTGCCATGACCATGCCCCAGGTAGTCGATTCGACCATGGCGCCCGGTGGCAGCGCCACTTCCAGCAAGCCAAAGCGGTGCTTCGCGCCCGGCGCCGCTTTCAAGGTGATTTCATCGAGGTAGAGCGCGTCCGTGCTGAGCGCCTCGCCCGGCTTGACCAGCTCCGTCGTGTAGCCGCCCTTGCCCGCCTTCATGCGAAGGATGCGACGTTCGACGGCAACCGGCAAGGTCTGTGCTTCGGCGACGTAACTGTCGTACTGCAGCACGGCCACCGTGCCGGCCGGCGCCGCGGTCGATGCGGTGAGACGCAGTTTGTCAGGCAGGCCCTTGGCGTCGGCCCAACGCCAGACCGGCTGGCCGCTGCGGCTGTCGCGTTTTTGCCAGGCGCCGTCCAGCGTGACGGCCGGCCCCTTGCCGAACGATGCACCGCCCAGCTTCTTTTGCACCCACATCAACGTCATCGCGCGGTCCAGGGTCGGCATCTCGGCGCGCACGCTGGCCAGCACCACGTCAGCCTGCGATGACGGCACTTCGCCGGCCAGCATCAGCAAAGCCTGCGCCACCGGCGCTTTCGATACACTCAGCACCTGCCACGAACTGGCCACTTGCAGCTGCAGCGAATGCGGCAGAGCGATGCCATTCTGGCTGGCGACCACCGCCACCAGACCCAACGACATCGCTTGCGCTTCGCGGTCAGAGGCTCCGCCCAGCAGCAGGCTGCCGCTGTCGCCCTCCTGGCGCGGCTTGCCGCCCAGGACGGCGATAGTGCTGTCGTCCACCAGGCCCGCCGCCAGGGTCTGCGTCGGTAACCCCATCTCGCGCGCCATCCACAGTACCAGTGCGCGGTCGCCCATCGCATCCTTCAAGCCATGTTCGCTGTAGACGGCCAGCAGCTTGTTCCAGTGCTCGGATGGCAACTCGATATGCAGCGCGCGCGCCGCGTACCAGTCCGCGTAGTAGGCGTAAGCCGTCATCAGGGCATTGCCGGCCGTGGCATTGCCCCACCAGCCGAAGACGGCGTTCGGACCGGCCATGGACACCAGACGCAGACGCTGCGCAGTCAGCAGCGTTTGCAGGCGCTCGCTTGCCGCTCCAGCGTCCGGCCCCAGGCTTTGCGTAGCCAGCGCCAGCGGGATCAAGCGGCTCGCCGTCTGCTCCACGCAGCCATATGGATAGTCGATCAGGTCGTCGGCAATGCGCGCGAACTGGCTGGCCGCTCCTTGAGCGAACGAGACGCGGATATTGCGCGCGTCCGCCGGCAGCTTGAGTGGAATATCACCGGTGGCGCCATCGAGCGGCAGCACCAAGGAGCGCGGGCTGCTCCACGCGGCGGGCAAGGTTTGCATGGCCGTATCGAGCGCGTCGACCAGTTTGCCATTCTGTTTTACTTCCAGACGCAGCGGCCCGGTAGCACCAGCAGCGAGCGGGAACTCGACGTAATTGACGCCCGGTTTGGCGGACAGTTTTTCCGACTTCGGCTGCGCCCCGCCGGAGAGAACAACGTCGAGCGCCTGCTCCTTGCCCGTCTGGTTGAACACGGCCACCGAAGCACGCGGCGCATCGCCGGCGCGCATCCAGTCGGGTGCCGTCCACTTGGCATAGAAGTTTTTATCGGAACGCAGATAGGCGGTGCGCTGGCCGACGCGTCCCTGCTCATCCATCGCGCGGCCCGTGATACGCCAGCGGGTCAGCGCATCGGGCATGGTGAAACTCACGCGCGCATTACCATTCGCATCGGTCTTCAGCGATGGCGCCCAGTAAGCCGTATCGATATTGTCGCGGCGTGGACGTTCCAGCACCTTGACGCCACGCTCGTTGTAATTGTGGCGTGCCGGTGCGCCCGCTGTGCGACCCTGCGCCATATCGTAGCTGATGAACGACAGGCTGGCCGTGGTGCGCACGTTGTTGCGGCGCGGATGATAGAAGAAGTCGCCGATGTCCGGCGCGATTTCCGGCTGCAGCACATAGATCATTTCATCGACCACGCCCAGCGCCACCATCGTGCTCAAAGGCTTGCCGTCCAGCGTCGCCTTCACATCCAGCGTGACCTTCTCGCCCGGTTGGTAGACCTCCTTGTCGCTCTTGAACTGCAGCGCGATGCGCGGCTCGATCACTTGCAGGCCGGCGTTCTCGAAGACGAAATCGCCATTGCGCGTGTACGCCACCGAGAACGTCATGTTCGGGCCATGCTCTTCTTTTACCGGGATGCGCACTCTCCACTGCCGCGGCGCCACGCGCTTCGTCTG
Organism: Janthinobacterium sp. GMG1; assembly: GCF_034427795.1. Lineage (NCBI taxonomy): Bacteria > Pseudomonadati > Pseudomonadota > Betaproteobacteria > Burkholderiales > Oxalobacteraceae > Janthinobacterium > Janthinobacterium sp. GMG1. Next base: position 137,303 of record NZ_JAXQNT010000012.1, on the reverse strand, counting down.
GTACCAATCGGCGGCGCCGGCCATCAAGCCATGGTGCTCCACCTTGTCGCGCTCGAGCGTCAACAGCGCCTGGTCGACCTTGTCGGAGAACGTGATCAAGGCCTCGGCCGTGTCGCCCGGACGATAGCGGGTGCGGTCCAATACGATCTCGATGCTGCCCGGCGTCGTTTGCACGCCATCGCCGGCGACCCAGTGGCTGGCGGCGGCCAGCAGGTTGCCGCGCTCGTCGCGCAGCGCCAGCTGATACGAACCCGATGCCGGGAATGTCACGTCCCAGCCCTTGGCAGCCGGATCGAAGGCGCCCTCGGTCTTGCTTTGTTTTTCCAGCTGCACCATCTCCCAGCGCACGGGCTTCGCCGCGCCCTGGCCGTCTGCCAGCAAGTCGAAATGCACGGTTTGTCCCGGATCGGAAAACTGTCGCGTGGCTTTCAGCTGGTAGCTGCTGCTCGAGCGTTCTATCATCAGCTCGCGCGTCGCCTTGACGCGATAGGCCGCGCCATCGGTCGCCAGCACGGTCAGGATGTAGCGCGAGGGATCGGCGGCGGGCGGCAAGGTGAAGTCCACATTGCCGCTGCCGTCGCTCGTCACTTCCTCGGTCTTCAAGGCCACGGGGAATAAGCCGCTGTAACGCAGCTCGCCCTCGACCATGGTGTTTTGCTGGCCGCGCAGCGACAAGGTCATCTTCGCGTTTTTCACGGGCTTGCCATCGGGGTAGCGCAACGCGATGCTGCCCTTGACGGCCTCGCCCGTCTTGAATTCCGGCTTCGAGGGCTGGACGTTGATTTCAAAGTGCGGTTTGACGTATTCGGCCACGCGGAAGGCCGCGCCATACGCGCCATCCTTGTAATTGAAGCGCAGTTCATAGCCGCCGGCGGTCGCTTCCGTGGGCAGGCGGAAGCGCGTGTCCGCGCCCGTGTCGCCGGACAGCTGCAGCGTTTGCGTCAGCAGTGGCGTGCCGTTCGGATTGAGCACGCTCAAGCTGATCGGCGCCGCGCTTGCCGCCTGCGAATTGCGTGCGGAGGTGAATTCGCGGCCCAAAAACTTGACGTTGACTTCGTCGCCGGGCCGGTACAGGGGCCGGTCCGTCACCGCATAAATCTTGGTGTTATAGATTTCGCTGTCATAGTAAAAGTTCTCGGACACGAACACGCCGCCGTCGCGGTCCTGGCCCAGCACATACGTGTGTTCCGGGCTGCCGCGCTCGAGCGAGGCGACGCCGTCGACACCCGTGGTGGCCGATTGCAGCACGCCGGTGCCGTCCGTCCACGCCACATTGGCGCCGGCCACGGCGGCGCTGTTGTCGCGCCGCGCCGTCCAGACCAGCATCTGGCCGGACGATACCTTGGTCACGGCCACTGTGTCCGACACGAATACCAACGTGGTGGCGCGGTGTTCGCCGATGATCGCTTCGATCAGGTACAAGCCCGGCTTGCGTTTGCCCAGCGGAATCATCACATTGCCGGCGCCAGCGACGACGAAGTCGCTGCTCGATCCATCGAGCTTGACGCCTTTGGGCGGGGCGATGGCCTTGGCCTGCCAGATCGGATAGCGGAAGCTGTCGACCAGCTCCATGCCCTTGATCGGCTTGTACTGCGGATGGTTGGCGAACACGGTGCGCCGGCGGATCGCGTCGTTCGTCGCCAACTGCGGCTGTTCTTTGGTAACGGCCAGGCGCGCCTCGCCGGAAAACAGCTTGCGCCAGGCCAAGCGCGACTGCTTCCACCAGCGATCCCACAGAAAGCTCAAGGTGTTGGCCAAGCCTTCGCCCTGGTAATTTCCCTCGACCTGGATGCGGTGCAGATTGCGCTGCTTTTTCAGGAATTCCATCGGTTCGGGCACGCGATAGACGACGATGTCGGCGCCCGAATACGCTTCCAGGTTCATGCGCCCCATGTCGCGGCCCGGCACTTCCAGGCGCACGCGCGCTTCATCCAGACTGCCGTAGCTGGCGTCCGACAGCAGGAAGAAGGGTTCACCCTTGAAGGTAGCGTAGTTGCTAGACTCGTTGCTCGGTTCGCGTTCCTGCGCCGAGGCGCCGCCAATGAGGAGCAACGCCAGCAGGCTGGCAAAGAACAGCTTCATGACAAAAATCGGCCTCATGATAAAAACGCCAGCCGGAACACCCCGGCGAAATTGGGATTGTTGACCACAGGTTGCCACCGCGTGTCCTTCCAGCTCGTAAGTTCTTTGATATCGACGGTCCGCAGACCATTGTCGTCGGGGGTGACGGTGCCGGTGTGGTAGGCGATGCGCGCCCCCATCCAGACCATCAGATGCTGTTCGTCGCCCTGGTCGAAAAACAGCAGGTCGCCGGGCAGCGCCTGGCTGATTTCGCGGGCGATGAAACGGCTGTTGTGCTGCACCAGCGCCAGCGCCGTGACGAAGTGGCCGATGCTGCCACCCGTCTGCACCCAGCGGTTGCGCAGGGCAGCCTGGGACGCGCTCAATTCCAGCTCGGGCGGCAGGCGCCGGTCGCTGGCGATGCCGTTCGCATGCAGCCACTTCGCGTCATGCACGGTGAGCGCTTCGTTGACGGCAAAGCGCACCAGGCCGGCGCAATCGCGGTGCGTCCAGCGCGGCGACGGCCCCCGTTCGATCTGCGCGTTGACGATGCGCAGCATCCAGGCCTGGAAGGCGCGGCTCTGTGCCTGCGACAGCTGCACTTGCGGTTCGGCGACCGCGCGCAGGGCCCACGCAGGCATTGCCGCGGTGGCGGCGCAGGCCGCCAGCCAGCGCAAGGCGGCACGGCGTCCATGCCGCCCATGCCAAAGCGTCATCGCGCAGTCTCCTGCCATTCCAGCGTTTCCCATGACGTGCCGCTGGCTGGCTGCCGCTTGAGCACCATGCGCAGCGGCGGATATTTTTTCAAGGCGTTCAGGCGCGGCACCAGGTGTTCGTTGGCGGCTGCGCGCAAGACCGGTTCGTTATTCGCCGGCAGGGTGTCGAAGGCTTCCAGCTGGATCAGCCGGGCCAGCGACGCCGGCGCGATCAGGCCGATCGTGCGCGCGCCATCGGGCAGCAGGTCGCTGGCGGCCGGCGCTTGCTTGCGGCGCACGGCCAGCACCTGGTCCACCAGCTTGCCGTCGGCCGAGAAGACTACGGTATTGCCGGCCACGGCCAGCGCCGGCGTGGACTGGCCCAGGGCAGTGGCGACATTGCGTTCCCAACGCGTGGCACCATCTTTACCTGTCGTTTTGCGCACGGGGTCCTTGCCGCCGATGGCAGCCTCGAACAGGCTGCCATAGACGGCGTCATCACCGGCCTGCGCACTGCGCGTGGCAACAAAAACCGGCGTATGCAGGCGCGAATTGCCGTACCAGCACGCGGCGGCAGGCCCTTGCAAGTGTTCGGCCAGCGGCGCCACCGGCGCGGAGGTCTTGCTGCCCAGACGCTTGAGCACGGGCTGCAGCGCGGTCCAGTCGACCGGCACGCTGAAACAGGCGCTCGGGTTGTGCGGCAGCACGGGCCACAGGGCGCTGCTGTCGTAACCGCCCTTGCCGCTCTTGTTCAACTTGTCGGCATTGAGCAGCACCTTCGATTGCCAGGCGCCCTGTTGAAAATCGAAGCGCAGCGCCTCTAACGCGCCAAAGAAGGGCTGGTAGCCGAAGGACAGGAAGTCGGCCTTGACGGCGATGCTGTGGCCCTCGGGCGCGGCGCCGTCGAGATGGAACTGCGGATGAAAGACGTTTTGCTTGGCCGCCTCCTGCGCCAGCAGGCTGGCCACGGTTTTCTCGGCCGTGCCATCGCCATGCTTGCCATCGCTGCCGCCATACAGCATGCCGGGATGGGAAAGGATGACCAGGCGCTGGCCGTGCGCGGCAAACAGCAAGGTGCGCTGGTAGGCATAGTTCAACGCGTACACGGGCACGCTGTCGCCATCGACGCGCAAACTGCCGGCCACGCGCATCTGCGTATCCTTCAAGGCGATCTTGCCCGCTTCCTCGAGCAAACGCGTCAGCTGGCTGCGCGACACGGCAATGGCGAAATGCTTGAGCGAGCCATCAGCGTCGCGCCACAAGGCCACTTCCGCCGGCTGGTCCAGCACCATGCGCAGCAGCTGATCACCCCAGCCCAGCTCATGTTCATAGGCGATGCGGCGCAAGCTGCCCTTCAGGCCCAGCCGGTCTTCGCTTTGCTCGTAATAGAACAGAAAATCCTCGCGCAGCACGTCGCGCGCCAGCGGCACCGTCAGCAGGTCGCGCGGCAAGGCCGACAGGCTTTTCGTGCGGACCAGCGCGTCGGGCCGCGACAAATCGAGCTTCAAGCCGTTGACCGGCCCCATCGCGCCCCAGCCAAACACCCGGTAACCTGCCAGCACGGCGGCAACCAGCGCCACGCCGGCCAGCGCCCCGACCAGGACTTTTTTCTTGAGTACTTTTTTCACCAGCACCGTGTATCCCTTTACCCTGCCGTAGCATTGACAAGTTAGTAATTATTGACAAATGGTAACATGGCATTTGTGGCCGCAGCGCACAGCTGACGCGACAGCGTAAAATAGCGGTTTCGCCGTTTCCATCGCCGCTATGACCATCCTGCTCTCCACCCTGAACGCCCGCTACACCCATGCCTCGCTGGGATTGCGCTATTTGCTGGCCAATATGGGGCCGTTGCAAGCGCAGACGCGGCTGCAGGAATTCGTCATCGGCACGAAAACCACGGAGCTGGTCGAGCGCATCCTCGTCAACAAGCCGCGCATCATCGGTTTTGGCGTATATATTTGGAACGTCGAGGAAACGACCAAGCTGGTGGCCATGCTCAAGAGGGTGGCACCCGAGGTCATCATCGTGCTGGGCGGGCCGGAAGTGTCGCATGAGGCGGGCGAGCAGGAAATCGTCAAGCTGGCCGATTACCTGATCACGGGCTGGGGTGACGTCACCTTCCCCAAGCTGTGCGGCGAGATCCTCAACGGACCAAAACCGCTGATGAAGATCCATGCGGGCGTGCAAGCCCCGCTGGCGGAACTGCAACTGCCCTACTCCTTGTATACAGATGACGATATCCGCCACCGCACGATTTACGTGGAAGCGTCGCGCGGCTGCCCGTTCAAGTGCGAGTTCTGCCTGTCGGCGCTGGACAAGACGGCCTGGCCCTTCGCGCTGGACAACTTCCTGGCCGAAATGGAGTCCTTGCATGCGCGCGGCGCGCGCCTGTTCAAGTTCGTCGACCGCACCTTCAATCTGAATATCAAGACCAGCTTGAAGATCATGCAGTTCTTTCTGGACAAGATCGAGGCGAATCCGGACGACCCTATCTACGCTCACTTCGAACTGGTGCCCGATCACTTGCCCGACGCCTTGAAAGAAGGCATCAGCAAGTTCCCTCCCGGCGCGCTGCAGTTCGAGATCGGCATCCAGAGTTTCAATCCGGACGTGCAATCGCTGGTCAGCCGCAAGCAGGATAATCAGAAGGCGGCCGATAACATCCGCTGGCTTTGCGAAGAATCAAACGCCCATTTGCACGTGGACTTGATCGCCGGCCTGCCGGGCGAGGATGAAGCGAGCTTCGCGGCTGGTTTCAACAAGCTGGTGGCCTTGAAACCGCATGAAATCCAGTTCGGCATCTTAAAGCGGCTGCGCGGCACGCCCATCATCCGCCATACGGAAAACTTTGGCATGGTGTTCGACCCGCACCCGCCCTACACCATCCTGGCGAATAAACAGCTCAATTTCATGAGCATGCAGCGCCTGGTGCGCTTCGCACGCTACTGGGACCTGGTCGCCAACTCGGGCCGCTTCGCCAATACGGTGCAATGGATGCTCGGTGATGCGCCGTTTGAAAACTTCATGGATTTTTCGAACTGGCTGTACGCCCACACGGACGCCACCCACCGCATCGCCATGGAACGCCTGGCCAAGCTGGTGGCGCAATGGCTGCAGACGCGCGGCATGAGCGCGGTCGAGGCCAATGCCCTGCTAGCCAGCGACTATGCGGGCGGCGCGCAAGCTGCCGCGCACGCCAAGACAAGCGAAGTAAGTACTAACAACGCCAAGGTGCGCCCGGACGTCGCCCTGCCGCAGCGGCAGGCACGCCATCTGGCTTCCTGACAGGCTGGCGATTGAACAGCGGTGGCGGTCTGCGCCATTCTCCCTTAAACTGGCACGATGCCGACTGTACAATCGCCGAAACTGACCCTCTCCCAGACCAGCTCCCAACAGGGAGCCCTTGTCACTGCCAGCGGCACCTGGCAAGTGCACGCGCTGGCGCATGACAATGCCATCAAGGCCATCGACGCCCAGCTCAAGCCCTTGCAGGACGATGCCAAGGTGCAATGGGACCTGTCGGCCATCGACAGCATGGACCATATTGGCGCCCAGCTGTTCTGGAATGCCTGGGGCAAGCAACGCCCCGCGCAACTGACCCTGGCGCCGTCACAAGAAGAGTTTTTCCGGCGCATCGAAGAAACGGGGCCGTTGACAACGCCACCCTCGCGCGCCAACCGCCTCACGCCCGTGATGAAACTGGGCATGGCCATCCTGCTGTTTTTCGAACATTTGAAGGGGTTTATCGCCCTCGTGGGCCAGGTGACGCAGGATATCGGCCGCTTCGCGCGCCATCCGATGCGCGGCCCCTGGCGTGAAATTTCCGCCAATATCTTCCATGCGGGCTTCCAGGCGCTGGGCATCACGGCCCTGGTCGGCTTTCTGATCGGCGTCGTGCTGTCCTATCTGTCGGCGCAGCAGCTGCGCGCCTTTGGCGGCGACATTTACCTGGTCAACCTGCTGGGCATGAGCGTCATCCGCGAACTGGGGCCGCTCTTGGCCGCCATCCTCGTGGCCGGGCGCTCGGGCTCATCCATCACGGCGCAGCTGGGCGTCATGCGCGTCACGGAAGAGCTCGACGCCATGCTAGTGATGGGCATTTCGCACGGTTTCCGCCTGATCATGCCGAAAGTGCTGGCCCTGGCCATTTCCATGCCCCTGCTCGTCATCTGGACGGATACGGCCGCGCTGATCGGCGGCATGGTGGCGGCCAAGGTGGAACTGAACCTGTCGGCGCGCTATTTCATCCAGAAACTGCCCGATGCCGTGCCGCTGGCCAACTACATGATCGGCCTGGGCAAGGGTGTGATTTTCGGCATGCTGATCGCCCTTGTGTCATGCCACTTCGGCCTGCGCATCAAGGCCAACACGGAAAGCCTGGGACGCGGCACCACCACCGCCGTCGTCACGGCCATCACCGTCGTGATCCTGGCTGACGCCGTGTTCGCCATCGTCTTCAATGGAGTGGGCTACTGATGACGGACGATACCAATATCGCCTGCAAGGCGAGCGAGGGCAAGGACGGCCAGTTCAACCTGCACGGCAGCGCGCCCGTGGTGGAGATCACCAATCTGTGGACCAAGTTCGGCCGCACCGTCGTGCACCAGGACTTGAACCTGGAAATCGAACGGGGCGAGATCCTTTCCATCGTGGGCGGCTCAGGCACGGGCAAGACAGTGCTGCTACGCCAGATGCTGGGCCTGGAACATCCGGCGCGCGGCTGCGTCAAAGTGTTTGGCGAAGATATCAACCAGGCAAGTTCCGACCAGCTGCAACAGTTGCGCAACCACTGGGGCATGCTGTTCCAGCAAGGCGCCCTGTATTCGGCCCTGACCGTGTTCGACAATGTGGCCCAGCCCATGCGCGAATTGCGCGTACTGCCCGAAGCGCTGGTACACGACGCGGTACTATTAAAGATGAATATGGTGGGACTGGGCCCGGAACATGCGCTCAAAATGCCGTCGGACTTGTCGGGCGGCATGATCAAGCGCGTGGCCCTGGCGCGCGCCCTGGCGCTGGAACCGAAACTATTATTCCTCGACGAACCCACGGCGGGCCTGGACCCGGACCTGTCGGAAAGTTTTGTTGCCCTGATCCAGTCGCTGCACCGCGAGCTGGGCTTGACGGTGGTGATGGTCACGCATGACCTCGACACTTTGTTCGCCCTGTCCACGCGCATCGCCGTGCTGGCGGAAAAACACGTGATCGCCATCGGCCCCACGCGCGAAGTGATCGAAGTCGACCATCCGTTCATCAAGCAATTTTTCCTCGGCGACCGCGGCAAGCGCGCGCTGGCCGTCCTCGATGAGAAACAGGCGGCGGTGGCGGACCAGGCGGCGCAGCCAGGCGACGACGCCGGCACAGACAAGAAAGCGGAGAAGTAATGGAAAACAGATCACATGCCCTGATGACGGGATTTTTTACACTCACCTTGCTGGTGGCCGCGATCCTGTTCGGCGTCTGGTTCAACCGCGACCGCGTGGAACGGGTGCCGTACCTGCTCGCCACCACCCTGTCCGTGCCGGGCCTGAACCCGCAGGCGACCGTGCGCTACCGGGGCCTGGAAGTAGGCAAGGTTGACGCCATCGACTTCGACACGCAAAAGGCGGGGCAAATCCTCGTGCACATCAGCGTGGCGCCCGATACCCCCGTCACCAATACCACTTTTGCCACCCTCGGCTACCAGGGCGTGACGGGCATCGCCTACATCCAGCTCGACGATGAACACGTGGGCTCGAAACTGCTGGGCACCAGCAAGGACAAGCCGTCGCAGATTCCCCTGCGCGCCGGCTTGCTCGACCAGCTGGAAAAGCGCGGCAAGCGCATCCTCGACCAGGCCGAACAGATCACCAACAAAGTCAACAACCTGCTCAGCCCCGACAACCAGGCCGCCATGCTGGGCGCCTTCACTGAAGTGGGCAAGGCGGCCAAGGCCTTCGGCGCCATTCCGCAGCAGCTGGAGCCGACCCTGACGCAATTGCCGCAACTGACGGAACAGACGCGCCAAACCTTGACGGCCGTCAGTACGGCCAGCAAGAACGTGTCGGACCTGACGGCCACGTGGAAAAAACTGGGCAACGATATCCAGGCGCCCGGCGGCGTGCTCGAGAAGGTCAATGGCACGGTCGACCGGGTCGGCACTTCCGTGGAAACGGTGGCCAATGGCGTGTCGCTGGAAGTGCTGCCGCAGGTAATCGAGCTGAGCGGCGAAGCGCGCTCCTCGATGCGCGCCCTGAAAACCACCATGAGCACGCTCAATGAACAGCCGCAGAGCATCTTGTTCGGCGCCCCAGACATCCCGCCCGGCCCGGGCGAGCCCGGTTTTTCGGCACCGGGCAAATAAGGAGAACATCGCATGCCTATCCCACGCCATCTCAGCGCACTCATCCTGGCCGCCGCATTCCTGCTGGGCGGTTGCGCCAGCCGCGGTCCCGTGCCCACGTTTTACGATTTCGGCCCGGCCGCGCCGCTGGCGGCCGCGCAGCCGGCCGCGCCAGCCGTGCCCGTGCTGGTGATCGCCGACGCCAACGGCCCATCCTGGCTGGACAGCCAGCGCATGTATTACCGCTTGCTGTACGCCGATGCGCAGCAATCGCGGCCGTACGCCTACAACCGCTGGAACACGCCGCCGCTGCAACTATTAAGCCAGCGCCTGAAGACGCGCGTGGCGCAAAGCGGCGTGAAAGTGCTGTCGACCACGGACGCGGCCGCCGGCATGCCCCTGCTGCGCATCGATGTCGATGATTTTTCGCAAAACTTCGACACGCAGACACAAAGCAGCGGCCACGTGTCGCTGCGCGCCTCGGTCTTTCGCGGCCACCGCCTGATCGACCAGAAAACCTTCAGCCGCAGCGGCCCCGCCGGCAGCGCCGACGCGCAAGGGGGCGCGCAGGCGCTGGCGGCCGCCTCGGACGCCATCGCCGCCGACCTGCTGACCTGGCTGGGCACGCTGAATATCACGAAAGAATGACCGAGCCCGCATCCCCAGCCAGTCCGGCGGCGCCGCTGCCGCCCGTCCGTTCCTCGCCCGTGTCGCGCGCGACCCTGCTCGCCTACGTCTTCCTGATCGTCTACGCCAGCTGGTTTCCGTTCACGGGCTGGCACAGCAATGGCCTGTCGCCGCTGACTTTCCTGGAAAACACGCGCATGCCCCGTTACTGGACGGGCTTCGATGTCGGCGTGAATATCGTCGGCTACATCCCGCTGGGCGCCTTGATCGTGTATTCGCTGTTTCCAAGGATCACAGGTTTCTTTGCCGTCATCGTTGCCAGCCTGTGCGGCATGTTGATTTCCGGCAGCATGGAAGCCGTGCAAACCTATTTGCCCAGCCGCGTATCGTCGAACCTCGACTTTTATACGAATGCGGCCGGTTGCTGCATCGGTTCCATCATCGGCGCCCTGACGGCGCGCAAGCTGCTTGATCACAGCCATTTATACCGCTTGCGCCAGCGCTGGTTTGCCCAGCACGCCAGCCAGGGCCTGGTGCTGGTGGCACTGTGGCCGCTGGCGCAGATCTATCCGCAAGGCTATCTGTTCGGCCTGGGCCAGCTGCTGCCCATCCTGTCGGACTGGCTGTCGCGCCTGGCGGGCATGGAGATCGACCTGGCCACGTATCTGCGCCCCGACGTGATCTTGACCGTCGAGCAATATTGGCTTTCGGAAACCATTATCACGGCTTGCGGCATGACGGGCGCCGTGCTTACCTTGCTGTGTCTGCTGCGCCGCGCCGCGCCGCGCGCCATTTTGATGCTGATCCTCATCGCCGCCGCCTTGACCGTGCGCTCGATGGCCAGCGCGCTGCTGTTTTCGCCGGAAAACGCCTTCGTCTGGATCACGCCGGGCGCCCAGGGCGGTTTCCTGATCGGCCTGATCATGCTGGGCGGCCTGGCGTTCGCGCCGCACGTGGCGCAGCGCCGCATCGCGGCCGCAACCTTGCTGCTGAGCCTGGTAATGGTGAATACGACGCCGATCAACCCGTACTTCATGTCAACCTTGCAAGGCTGGGTGCAAGGCAAGTTCCTCAACTTCAATGGCGCGGCGCAATTCCTCGCCTTGCTGTGGCCCTTCATGGCCCTGTGGTTCCTGTGCCTGCCCTCGCACCGCCTGAACCGGCAGGAGGACGTGCAGCGCCAGCGTCGCGAAGACCACCCATAAGCGTTATCATGGCGCATTGATGAATCAGCAGGAGAATAGTATGAGCGACGCACCGTATTTTGAACGCCACGTTTTTTTCTGCATGAATAAACGTGAAGACGGCCGCAGCAGTTGCGGCGACCATGGCGCGGAAGCGGCGCAAAAGCATTGCAAGCGCCGCATCAAGGAACTCGACATGAATGGCGCGGGCAAGATCCGCATCAACCAGGCCGGCTGCATGGACCGCTGCGAGGAAGGCCCATTGCTGGTGATCTACCCGGAAGCGACCTGGTACACCTATGTCGACACCAGCGATATCGATGAAATCATCGATACGCACCTGGTGGGCGGCAAAATCGTCGAACGCCTGAAAATCTGAGCAGCATATTTAATTTCAACGTTTTAACTTCAAATTAAGCCTACGCCACCAGTATGAGCATCATGAACAGAAACTCGGAAAAATTTACCCTCGCCGGCCATGCAGGCAGCATGGAAGGCTTGCTCGATTTCCCGGCAGACACTCCGCGCGGCATCGCCCTCGTGGCCCATCCGCATCCGCTGTACGGCGGCACGATGGATAACAAGGTCACGCAAACCCTGGCGCGCGCGTTTGTCGCCCTCGGTTACGTGGTGGCGCGCATCAACTTCCGCGGCGTCGGCGCTTCCGAAGGCGTGCATGACCATGGCGCGGGCGAAACGGACGACATGCAATTGCTGTATGAACACATGCGCGGCCTGTATCCAGGCTTGCCCGTGGCCCTGTCCGGTTTCTCGTTCGGTACCTTCGTGCAGTCGAAACTGCAGGAACGCCTGGCCGCCGCCGGCACGCCCGTCGAGCGCCTGGCGCTGATCGGCAGCGCGGCCGGTAAGTGGGCCATGGCCGACATTCCCGCCGACACCATCTTGATCCACGGCGAACTGGACGACACAATCCCCCTGTCCGCCGTCTTCGACTGGGCCCGTCCACAAGACATACCCGTGATCGTGATCCCCGGCGCCGACCACTTTTTCCACCGCAAGCTCAATCACATCAAGAACCTCGTGATTGCCCTGTGGCATGGTGACAAACCCGCAATAGCAGCAGATGATCATTGAAGTGTGGGCTTACTAGCGCCTCCACAGCTATAATTGATCCGTTTTTTCCACGCGGCCATGTAAGCAGCAACGACATGGCCCTCAGCCTTCATCTTTTTCGCAGACCAGCCTCCATGAAAAAACTTTTAGCGGCACTGGCCTCCAGTGTATTTTTCTTTTCCGCCGCCTTCGCCCAGAGCGTTCCAGCCCCGACCATCGCCGCCAAGTCCTGGCTGTTGCTTGACGCCACCAGCGGCCAGATCATTGCTTCGCAAGATCCGGACGCCCGCATCGAGCCGGCTTCGTTGACCAAAATCATGACGGCTTACCTGACGTTTGCCGCCATCCGCGAAAAGAAACTGGCGCTGGACCAAAAAGTGAACGTGTCCGTGCGCGCATGGAAGGTCGATTCGAGCAGCTCGAAGATGTTCATCGACCCGGCCACCCCCGTCTCGATCGACGACTTGCTGCACGGCCTGATGATTCAATCGGGTAACGATGCCGCCGTGGCTCTGGCTGAAGCCGTTGCCGGCGATGAAGGAACGTTCGTCGTGCTGATGAACCGTGAAGCGCAACGCATGGGTCTGAAAAACACCCGTTTTGCCAATCCGCATGGCTTGCCTAGCCCCGATAACTATTCCACGGCGCAAGACTTGTCCGTACTGGCCAAGCGCGTGATCGCCGACTACCCGGAATTCTACAAAATCGATTCCGTGAAAAGCTTTACGTACAACAAGATCACCCAGCCTAACCGCAACCGCCTGCTGTGGCTGGACCCAACCGTAGATGGCATGAAGACGGGCCACACGGAAGCGGCTGGCTATTGCATGATCGCCTCGGCACGCCGTCCGGGCGGCACCGGCGAGCGCCGCTTGATCTCCGTGGTGCTGGGCACAACGTCGGACCAGGCCCGCACGCAGGAAAGCCAGAAGCTGCTGAACTGGGGCTTCCAGAACTTCGATACGGTCAAGCTGTACTCGAAAGGCCAGGCCGTGGCCACGCCGGAAGTATGGAAAGGCTCGAAAGGCACCGTGAAAATCGGTTTCGCCCGCGATGTGCTCGTGACCGTACCAAAAGGCACGGCTGCCAAGATGAAACCTGTGCTGGAACGCAAGGACCCGCTGGTCGCCCCACTGGCTGAAAACGCGCCTGTCGGCAAACTGAAAATGATGGTCGACGACAAAGTCCTGCTGGAATTGCCTGTCGTGGCGCTGGAAACCATCAACCAGGCCACGATCTTCGGCCGCGCCTGGGATTCGATGCGCCTGTGGATGAAATAAGTCTTTAGCATTTCCCCACAAAAAATGCCCGCAGATACTGCGGGCATTTTTTTCGTCTTGCGTTACGTCAAATTACTTCGCCGGCGCATCCTTCAAGTGCGGCTTGCGCGCCACGGGCGGGAAGGTGCCGTGACGGCCTGCCGCAAACGTCGCTTCCGTCTGCGACGCTTCCACCGGCACGGCCACCTTGCGCACCTTGGCCACTTGCGCCGCCGTCACCGGTGTGCCGCGGTTGCCCCAGCTGGTCTGGATGAACGTCACCACCTGGGCAGTCTGCTCATCATTGAAAATGTCGGCATACGGCGCCATCGTCAGCGCCGACGGTGCCGTGCGCGTGGCCGGCACGGCGCCGCCCGACAGCACGATGTTGATGGCCGAGGTGGGATCGTTCGTCTGCAGCACGGCATTGCCGGCCAGCGCAGGGAAAGCCTTGTCGTAGCCCTTGCCGTCGGAGCGGTGACAGCCGGCGCAGCGGTCCAGGTACAGCTGCGCGCCCGTCGAGTTGACGATACCGCTGAACAATTGCTTGCCCAGCTTGTCATCGGCCACGAAGGCCGGCGTGGCCGGCTTCGATGGCGGCAGGGATTTCAGGTATTTCGCCATCGCCGCCAGGTCGCCATCCGTCATGTGCTGCATGGAATGGGCTACCACATCGTTCATGGCGCCGAACGAGGCCGTATGGCTGTTGCGGCCCGTTTTCAGGAATTCGGCGATCTCCGCCGCGCTCCAGCGCGCCAGGCCGCCCCCATGTTCATTGCGCAAGGAAGGCACGGACCAGCCGTCGATCACGCCGCCGCCCGCCAGGAAGGTGGTATTACCCTCATCCGTCAGCGATTTTTCCTGCATCCCCACGCCGCGCGCCGTATGGCAGGCGCCGCAGTGGCCCAGGCCCTGCACAAGGTAGGCGCCGCGCAGCAATTGCGCGTCGCCCGTCACCGGCACCTTGTATGGCTGCGGCGTGGGGGCGAACGCCCAACGCCAGATGGTCAGCGGGAAACGCATCGACAACGGCCACGGAATGTCGGCCGCCTTGTTCGGCGTCGGGTCCGCCTTCACGCCATGCATGAAATAGGCGTACAGCGCCTGCATGTCCGCCTCGCTCAGGCGCGAGTACGATGGGTACGGCATGGCCGGATACACGGTATAGCCGTGTTTCGTCACGCCGGTGCGCATCAGCTTGTCGAAATCGGCAAAACTCCAGTCGCCGATGCCGGCCTTTTTATCGGGCGTGATGTTGGTGGAATATACCTTGCCGATCGGCGTTTCCATGCCCAGGCCGCCCGCGAACGGTTGGCCTTTCGTGCCGGCCGTATGGCAGGCGATGCAGTCGCCGGCGCGGGCCAGGTATTCGCCCTGGCGTATCAGCTGGGCGTTCGGGACGGTGGTGGCTGCCGACCAGGCGGCGCCGGAGGCGAGCGCCAGCAGCAGCGCGCCCACTGTATGGGTGAATGTGTTGTTCATCTTCTTGTTCTTTATCAGGCGACCAGGGGACGGGGATCTTTCAGGTATTGCTCGCGGATGGCCTTGGCCGACCAGTAGGTCAGCGCGCAGGCGAGGCCCGTCGGGTTGTAGCCGATGCCGACCGGGAACACGCTGGAACCGACGGCAAACACGTTGTGCACGTCCCAGCTCTGCAGGTAGCGGTTGACGACGCTGGTCTTGCGGTCCGCGCCCATGGCCGTGCCGCCCGCCCAGTGGGTGGTCTGGTAGTTGCGCAAGTCGAGGTGGTCGCCCACGCTCTTGACGGACACCTTGATCGCCTCCGGATTCATGGCCTCGGCCACCTTCATCATCTTGTCGGTGACGAAACGGCTCATCTTGATGTCGTTTTCCTTCCAGTCGAAGGTAAAGCGCAGCAATTGCTGGCCATACTTGTCCGTGTAGGTCGGGTCGAGGTCGACATAGCAGTCGCGGTAAGTCATGTTGGCGCCATGGCAGTCGAACGAGACCGTGTTCAAATAACTCTTCTTGACGGCCTTTTTCCAGGCCGCACCCCAGGCGGGCGTGCCGTCCGGCGTGGCGATGCCCGAGATGGGCTTGGAGCCTGCCGGGTTGCACCAGGCGGGTGAGCCGCCCACAAAGCCCAGCGGGCCATGGTCGAAATTGTCGCCATTCCAGTCATCGAGCGCGACGCCGGTGCCGCCGGCGCCGATGAAGGGATTCGTGTTCGTGTCTTCCTTGAAGAAAGTCTGGATGGTGGACATCATCTGGTAGGCGATATTGCGCCCCACCACGCCTTCATTGCTGACGGGATCGTACGGCTTGCCGATGCCTGACAGCAAAAACAGGTGCGCGTTGTTGTAGGCAAAGGCGCTGGCGATGACCAGGTCGGCCGGTTGCTCGACAGCCTTGCCATCCGCATTGATGTAGGTCACGCCCGTTGCACGTTTCTTGCTGCTATCGAGATTGATGCGCACGACGTTGCAATTGGCGCGCAATTCAAAGTTCGCCACCATGCGCAGGGCCGGCATGATGTTGACGTTGGGCGAAGCCTTGGAATAGTTATAGCAGGCGTAGCCGGAGCAGAAACCGCAGAAGTTGCACGGTCCCATCTGGCAGCCGTACGGGTTCGTGTACGGGCCGGACGCGTTCGACGAGGCGTTGACGAACGGGTGGTAGCCGACGGCCTTGGCCGCGCGGCGGAACAACTCGGCCGTGTACGGCACTTTTTGCGGCGCCAGCGCGTAATTGTCGGAGCGGTCGGCCTCGAACACATTGCCGTCGCCGACGACGATGCCGTTGACTTTATACGCCTGGCCCGAGGTGCCGAAGACTTTCTCGACGAAATCGAAGTGCGGCTCCAGCTCGGCGTAGGTCACGCCAAAGTCCTGGATCGTCATACCTTCGGGGATGAATTTCTTGCCGTAGCGGCGTTCGTAGTGGCTGCGGATTTGCAGCTCTTCCGGCAAGACGCGCCAATGCATGCCCGACCAGTGCAAGCCCGCGCCACCCACGCCCGTGCCGGGCTTGAAGGCGCCGATCTGGCGGTAGGGCACGGCCACGCCCGTGATGCTGTGACGGAAGGTGAACGTGCTCTTCGACATATCCTGGAACAGCTTGCTGCGTTGGATATACGTCAGTTCGTCGAGGGTCTTCGGATAGGCGCCGTCGGGATAGGTGTCGCGGTACTCGCCGCGTTCCAGCGCGACCACGTTCAGGCCCGCTTCCGTCAATTCCTTGGCCATGATGGCGCCGGTCCAGCCGAAGCCCACAATCACGGCATCGACAGGCTTCATTTTTACATCGGGTTTGATATCACTCATGATGGTTTTTCTTTTTCTTTGATCGGGTACTAAAAGTTTTAGGCGATGGATACCGGCGGAAGAGGATATTTTTTCCCGTACTGTTCCACCCAATCCATGTAATCGGCGCGCGCGCCGGGGAATCCCACCATCTTCCAGGCCAGCATGTCCTTGTTACCACCGTGCACGGGGTCGCAAAAGTAGCCTTCGCGCGTGTTTTGCAGCAACTGGTTGAAGAAGACTTTCGACGGCACTGCGCCGATGTCCAGGGTGCCCTTTTGCAATTGCGTGATGACGGCGTCGCGCTCGGCCGCGTTCAGCTGCACGAAAGGCTTGCCGGCCTGTTTCTGCACGGCTGCGTTAACGCCGGCCAGGGCGCTCTGGTACAACTCGCGCGGCGCCATGTGGAACTGGTAGCCGAACTGCTCGATCGAGGGCACGAACGGCCCCTGCATGTACCACAGCGCGCCATACGCGTATGGCGTGTTCATCTGCGCGTCGATGAATTCATGCGCGCCGGACTCCAGCGCACCCGGCCCTTCGCCGTCGGCGGGGATCAGCCGGTCAACCAGCGCGCTCAAGGTGGCCCATTCGGTGGCGTCGAAAAAGCGCGGTTTATAGGCAGGCTGGTCCTTGGAGACGGCCATGGCCAGGCCGCCGCCGGCGCCGGCCAGCAAGGCCACGGCAGGCGCGGCGCCGACGGCCTTGCGCAGGAAGTTACGCCGGTGGGGCGAAATCCCGATGATTTTCATAGGTTTTCCTCAGGCGGCACGAGCCGCCACAGTGATGGATGTGGGAGTCAGAAAGAAAATGCGGGCACGCGCCGCGGAGAGTGCAGAATTCACGTTGGAAAGACTGGGATTATCGCGGCGCTCCACCGTCAATCTCTTGGTTAGTTGACCAACATGATTGACAAGCAGTTGCTTTGCATTTACGGTGCGCATCGTACCATAATTAAAAGAAACATTCAGAGACAGGCTAGACGTGATCAAAAAAGAGGCCGTGGCGCGTGGCCGCCCGCGCAAGGCGGGCGTGGAAGATGCGGTATTGGAAGCGATCGTCATGCTGGTGCGCCAGCATGGGCTCGACGCCGTGACGATACAGATGGTGGCCGACGTGGCCGGCGTGGGGCGCCAGACGATCTACCGGCGCTGGCCGCGCCGCGAAGACATGCTGCTCGACGCGCTCGTCAAGCGCACGGCGGAGAAGCTGCAGCGCGCGCTCGACATGCCGGACGGTCAGGAAATCGAAGCGATCTGCGCGCGCATCTTCGACAACCTGAACGCCGACGGCCGCTTCACCTGCGACCTGCTGGTGCTGATCCACAATGATGCGGCCGCGCAACTGCGCTTTCGCGAACAGATCGTCGCGCCATGGATCACCCTGGTGGTGCAGCGCCTGGTCAACATCGGCGTGCGCGCCGACCTCGACCTGCGCCTGTTCGCCTTCATGCTGCAGTCGGCACTCGTGTACCAGATGCAACTGGGTGGCCAGCTCGACCTTGCCCTGCAGGAGCGTTGCTGCCGCTTTATCCGCAGCATGCTCTAGCTTAGCTGGCTATAATCGTGGCGAGTCCCCTCACGCCACCATCAGAAAGCCAGCCCATGAGCCATGTATTTCCTGCCAGCCTGCAAGCGCCGCGCAGCCGTTTAAGCAACAACGGTCCCGAACTGTCGCGCATCGTCGCCGGCATGTGGCGCATCGGCGAGTGGAATATGTCGGCGCAGCAGCGCCTGGCTTTCATCGAGCAATGCCTGGCGCTGGGCGTGTCCAGTTTCGACCATGCCGATATCTATGGCGATTACAGCGCCGAAGGCCTGTTCGGCGAAGCGCTGGCCCTGCAGCCGGGCTTGCGCAACAAGATGGAACTGGTCAGCAAGTGCGGCATCAAGCTGCTGTCGCCGCACCGCCCCGGCCATGCCATCCAGCATTACGACACGAGCGCGGCCCACATCACCAGTTCCGTGGAACAGACCTTGCGCCAGTTGCACACGGACCGCCTGGACTTGCTGCTGATCCACCGTCCCGATCCGCTGATGGATTTCGACGAGATCGCCGGCGCCTTCACCCAGCTGCAACAGGCGGGCAAGGTCTTGCACTTCGGCGTGTCGAATTTCAGCCGCCACCAGTTCGAGTGCCTGCACCGGCGCTTCCCGCTGGTGACGAACCAGGTGGAATTTTCACCGCTGCACGTGGCACCCCTGTTCGACGAAACCTTCGACGGCTTGCAGGACGTGGGGGTGGCGCCGATGATCTGGTCGCCGCTGGCCGGCGGGCGCCTGTTCCAGGGCGGCGACGCGAATGTGGAGAACTTGCGCAATGTCATCAAGCAGATCGCCGACCAGTTGCAGCGGCCGTTTGCCAGCGTGGTGTTTGCCTGGATCATGCAACTGCCTTGCCGTCCCCTGCCGCTGACGGGCACGGGCCGCATCGAAGCCGTCGGCGTAGCCGTGGAAGGCACGCAGTTTACTCTCAGCCGCAGCGACTGGTTCGCCATCCTGCGCGCCGCGCGCGGCCATGAGGTAGCCTAGTCTATCTCGTCCGGATCGTTGAATACTTGAGGCAGCGCAATGCCGCGCCAGCCCAGGTACCACGCCAGGTTGAGCAGCAGGGTGGCGGCGATGTAAACGGCGAAGAACAGCGCAAAGAAACTGGTCTTCAGCCACACCAGCAGGGCGATGGCGACGATCAGTACCAGCAGCGCGGCCAGGCTTTTCTTTTGCTTGGAGCTGGGGAAACGCAAGGTCGACACCATCAGGCTGCCCACGCCGACGAGCAGCAGCATCAGCAGATAGCTGTGCAGCATGGAATCGATGGGCGCCGGCCACGCCACCACCACGGCCGCCACACAGGCGGCCCCGGCCGTGATCGGCATGCCGACAAAATACAGGGGATCGGTGCGCCCCACGTTGACATTGAAGCGCGCCAGGCGCATGGCGCCGCAGGCAACAAAGAAGAAGCTGGCCATGCCGCCAAAGCGCAGCAGCAGCGGATCGTGCACGCCCATCTGCACAAAGCCATAGCAGTACAACAGGACGGCCGGGGCGCAGCCGAAATTCATCACGTCGGCGATGGAATCGAGCTGCACGCCGAACTGGGAACTGGTGTTCGTCAGGCGCGCGACATAACCGTCGAGCGCGTCAAATACCCCGGCGAGCACCAGCAAGGCGGCCGCCAGGCGGTAGGCATCCGCGTCGCCCACCGCGGCGTTATCGACGGAAATGACGATGCTGGCAAAACCGCAGGCTATCGAAAGCAAAGTCACCATGCTGGGCAAGGCGTACTTGGCGCGCTGCAGGCGCGACTTGGGCAATGTGTTCAAATTTGTGGACAATCAAAGAAATCGGAAATGAGGCAACGCAGCGGCAAACGCTGCACTATGCTCATTCTACCCTGCGCAGCTGCGGCACCGTCTGCGCACGAGCGCGCGACATATCTTGTCATGGATGCTCTACGGCATATAAAAATGCCTTAGAATCATTTCACAGGGCAGCACGCTGACACCCACCGCTGTCCGCCTACCTATACAGGAGTCAACTTGATTGCCTCGTCACTGCGTTGGAAATACTGGATACCCGCCCTGCTGAGCGCAGCCCTGCTGAGCGCCTGTGGCGGCGGCGATAGCGGCGGCAAGACGTCGCTGAGCACCTCGACCCAGGCCGGACAGCTGACACAGGAGCCGGGCGCTCCCGTCGTCAGCAACAATATCGCCACCGATGGTTTCAACTGGATCAATTACCGGCGCAGCCAGATCGGCCTGGCGCCGCTGGTACGCAATAGTCTGATCGATAACGCGGCACTCGGCCACTCCAACTATCTGAACAGCAATAATGTGGTGGTGCACAATCAAGTTAAAGGCAAACCCGGCTTTACCGGCGAAACACTGTATGACCGCCTGACTGCGTCGAACTATGGCGTCACGTCCGTCTGGGGTGAAGTCATCGCGGGCGTGGCGACCAATTCCGGTTTCTACATGGCGGAAAACCTGATCACGGCCGTGTACCACCGCTTCCTCATCTTTGAACCGATCTTCAAGGAAGGCGGCGCCGGCGCGGCCGTCAACAATAGCGGCTATGCCTATTTCACCACCGACCTGGCCGGCAATAGCCGCTATGGCCCCGGCTTGCCAGCCGGACAGATCGTCAGCTACCCGTTCAACGGGCAGACCAAGGTCGCCACCAGTTTCTCCAGCAATGAAGAAGAACCCGATCCCGTGCCTAACCAGGACGTGGTCGGCTACCCCATCAGCGTCCATGCGAATTTCGACGCCACCCTCAGCGTGACGACCTTCACCGTGCGCCAGCGTGGCGCAGCGACGGACCTGACGGTACGCCTGCTCAGCAAGGAGACCGATGCCATCAATACCTCGCGCTCGGTGGCCGCCATCATCCCGCTGGCCCCCCTGCTGGCGGCCACCACCTATGACGTGAGTTTCATCGGCAAAGTCAATGGCGCGAACGTCACGCGCAGCTGGTCATTCACGACGCGTTAGTCTGGCAGCGTCTGCCAAGCGGACGCAGTACCGAGGGCAACTGGATGTAAAATAGCAGATATTGCATGAATGCAATTGACAAGTTTTGGGGCCCTCTGCACACCAGGCATGATGAAACCACACGCCACTTGCGATGATGATGCCGCCCTCGCGGCATCCGACATGGTCCGGATTCTCGATGTCGAGAACGGACTGGGCCGCATCATGGGCGACCGCATCCTGTACCTGAAAATCCTGCGCCGCTTCCTGCATGACCACGGCACCACGCCGTGCCAGATCCGCGCCGAATTCGACACGGGCAATTATGCTTCCGCGCGCCTGAAGGCGCATACCCTGAAAGGCGCCGCCGGCATGATCGGCGCGCGCCACGTGCACGGCTTGGCGGAAACGCTGGAATCGGCACTGCGTGCGCAAGCGCCCGACCTGGCCCGGCAGATGCTGCAGCTGGAACTGGCGCAGGATCAATTGCTCGGCGCGGTCAGCAGCATGCTGGGCACGCCGGAGGCAACCCACACGGCGGCGCAGGACGTGGCGCCCGATCCTGCCGCGCCCGCCATCCAGCTGCTGCTGGCGCGCCTGGCCAGCCATCTGCGCGAAGGCGACGGCGCGGCCATCGACATCCTGGAAAACTCGGCCAGCCTGCTGGCGGCCAGCCTGGGCGTGCACGTCTACCAGGAAGTGGCAGCCGCCGCGCATGAGTTCGATTTCGACGGCGCGCTGGCGGCGCTGCTGCGGCGCCGCTAATCGCCACGCTCAACGGTGGTATTGCGCCTCTTCCGCGTAGGCCATGCCGCAATTCTTGCCGCAGAAGCGGCGCACGGCGTCGAGCGGCTTGTCGCAATACCAGCACGCGCCTTTTGGCGGCAAGGAGGCGATCAATTCCGGCATGGCGGGCAGTGGCCGCGCCACTACCTCATCCTCGCACTCCACGACATCGGGCTGTTTGCTGTCCATGGCGCTTCCTTTCCTAGCGGCACTTCAAGGCCGCTCAGCAAGATTACGTCAGCGCAGTTTGCAGCCCATGACATTTCTCAACGGCGGCCACGCTTGCCCCATCGGCGTCTTGAAATTTCCAAACGACAACGTTGTCACTTCACACTACAATCAGTGTTCCGTTCACTTGCGCCTTCGCCATGAAACACATCCCCCTGCTGCTCTCCTGCTTGCTGCTCAGCGCCTGCGCCACGCGCGCGCCCACCGCCTACACCCTCAATTCGGGCGCCGAACGCACGCCGGAACAATTGGCAGTGGTGTTCGAACACGCCGACCTCACCCTGCGCATCGACCCGGCCAGCCGCAGCATCGCCGGCGATGCGCGCCTGACCTTCCTGGCGACGCAACCGATCTCGCGCTTCGCGCTGGACCTGGACCACAACCTGCCCGTCGACAGCATCGAAATCGACGGCAAGGCGCTGCCGCCGCAGGACTATGCCAACCCGGACGGACGCCTGAGCATGACCTTGCCGGCCACCCTGGCGGCCGGCGCGCGCACCACCATCCGCATCGTCTACCACGGCGTGCCGCACGTCGCCGTGAAAGCGCCGTGGGATGGCGGCATGGTGTGGTCGAGCACGGCCGATGGCGCGCCGTGGATCGCCAGCGCCGTGCAAGGCGAAGGCTGCGACCTGTTCTGGCCCTGCATCGACCATCCGATGGGCAAGGCGCGGCTGATCGACCAGCACATCATCGTGCCGGCACCGCTGGTGGCGGCCGGCAACGGCATCGCGCTCGGCATGGATGAGGCCAACGGCTGGCGCACCTGGCACTGGCGCGCCAAGCACCCGAGCACCTATGGCATCGCCCTCAACGTGGCACCCTACCGCAGCCTGCAGGGCGAGTATGCGAGCCGCTACGGCAACCGCATCCCCCTGCAATTCTGGTATCTGCCGGAAAGCGAGGCCAAGGCGGGCGCCCTGTTCGCGGAATTGCCGCCCATGCTCGATTTTTTTGAAAGCGTCATCGGCCCCTACCCGTTCGGCGATGAAAAAGTCGGCATCGCCGAAACGCCGCACAAGGGCATGGAACACCAGACCATCAATGCCTATGGCAACAAATTCGCCAAGACCAGCTATGGCTACGATGAGCTGCTACAGCATGAATTTGCGCATGAATGGTTCGGCAACCAGCTCACCAACAGCAACTGGGACGATATGTGGCTGCACGAAGGCTTCGGCACGTACATGCAACCGCTGTACATGCAATATCTGCGGGGAGAACAGGAGTATTACGCTTCGTTGCAGCAAATGCGCGCCGGCATCGTCAATAAGGCGCCCATGGTCTCGGGCAAGCCGAAAACCGAGGAAGAAGTGTACGACCTGAAAAAGGGCGGACCGGGCGGCGATATTTATGTGAAAGGGGCGCTGGTGCTGCACACCTTGCGCGGACTGATCGGCGACGACGCCTTCTTCCGCGCCGTGCGCCTGCTCGTGTACGGCACGGAACAGCCGCAGCCGGGCCAGTTCCAGCCGCGCTATGGCAGCACGAAGGAATTCATGGACATCGTCTACAAAGTCACGGGCAGCAATTACGACTGGTTCTTCCAGGCCTATCTGTACCAGGCCGCACTGCCGGAACTGTCCGCCGTGCGTGACGGCGACACCTTGCGCCTGATATGGAAGACGCCGGCTGACATCGCCTTTCCGATGCCGGTGGAAGTGCGTATTGGCAAGGAAATCCATACCGTTTCCATGTCGCTGGGATTTGGCGAACTGCCCCTGCCGGCTGGCGCCACGTACACGCTCGACCCGCGCTCGCGCGTGCTGCGCCAGGCCGAGCATATCGATGCCTTCCAGAAGTTCAGGGAAGAACAGGTAAAAGGAAAGAAGGGGTAACAAAACCGGGGGTCAGACCCCCTCGCACGTTAGCAATGACCTTTGTGTTAGCGGTGTTGAGGGTCTGACCCCCGGTCTTTCACGGTTCGGACTTATTTCCGAAAGCTCCTGACCGCATCATTCGCATGCGCGTCGATGACTTTGTGAATTGCCGGCTGCCCCGCATATTTCACGCGCAGCCGCTTCCACTGCCGCTGCGCCTGGCCGCACGAGCTGGCCACGGCTTGCGTGATCTCGCGCTGGCGCGCCTTGTCGTTGTCATCCCACTCGCCGGCAAAATGCTCGCACATCTGGGCGTTCTCGACGAACCGCGCCACGTCCTTCGGCAACTTTTCCTGCGCACCGGCCAGCAGGGGCAGGCAACTGAACAGCAGAGCAAGCAGCAGCTTCATCGAATTTCCTTATTTGCCGATGCAGAAACGGCTGAAAATCACGCCCAGCAAATCGTCAGGCGAGAACTCGCCCGTGATGCTCGACAGCTGCACCTGCGCCAGGCGCAGCTCTTCGGCGAACAGGTCCAGCGACTGGTCGTCCTGCGCCGCGTGTTCGGCGGCGATGTCCAGGTGCTTGCCGGCCGATTTGAGCGCGATCAAATGGCGTTCGCGCGCCAGGTACAGCGATTCGCCCGTCTGCTGCCAGCCGGCGATGCGCAGCAGCTCGGCGCGCAGCAAGTCGATGCCGATGTGCTCGTGCGCCGACAGATACACGTGGGTGGCGTCGGGCAGGCTGTCAACGCTGGGCTTGTGGCCCGACAGGTCAATCTTGTTCCACACGCGCACCACGGGTACGCCTTCTGGGAAGGCGGCGACGATGGTTTCGTCGGCCAACGTGGGGCCATGATCTGCGTCAAGCAAGTGCAAAATCACGTCGGCCTTGCCGATCTCGCCCCACGTGCGTTCGATGCCGATGCGCTCGACGGCGTCGATGGTGTCGCCCGCGCTGCGGATGCCGGCCGTGTCGATGATGTTGAGGGGAATGCCCTCGATCTGGATGGTTTCGCTGACCTTGTCGCGCGTGGTGCCGGCGATCGGCGTGACGATCGCCACGTCGGCACCCGCCAGCGCATTCAACAGCGACGACTTGCCCACGTTCGGCTGGCCGGCCAGCACGACATTGAGGCCTTCGCGCAGCAGCGCGCCTTGCGCTGCTTGCGCAAACACTTTATTCAAGGCTGCGATGACGGCTTTCAATTGACCGCGCGCATTCGATTTTTCCAGGAAATCGATCTCTTCTTCCGGGAAGTCGAGGGTCGCCTCGACCAGCATGCGCAAGCCCGTCACCTGCTCCACCAGCGCGTGGATGGTGTTCGAGAACGCGCCCGACAGCGATTGCGAAGCGGACTTGGCCGCCGCTTCCGTCGACGCGTCGATCAGGTCGGCCACGGCTTCCGCTTGCGCCAGGTCAAGCTTGTCATTCAAAAACGCGCGGCGCGTGAATTCGCCCGGTTCGGCCAGGCGCAGGCCGCTGTCACGGCCCGCTTCCAGCACGCGCGCCAGCAGCAGTTGCAGCACGATGGGGCCGCCATGGCCCTGCAGTTCCAGCACGTCTTCGCCCGTGTACGAATGCGGGCCCTTGAAGTGGATGGCGATGCCCTGGTCGATGATGGCGCCGTCGCTTTCAGTGAATGGCAAATAGGTGGCGTGGCGCGCTTTCAGTTGCTGCGCGCCGAACAGGGCCGTCATCAGGGGTGCGAGGTTTTTGCCGGAGGCGCGTACCACGCCGATGCCGCCGCGGCCGGGAGCGGTGGCGATGGCGGCGATAGGGGAAGAGTCGAGTTTCATGGGGTAATTGTAATGTATTCGGGGAAGGCTGCAGGGCCGCGCTATTGTCAGCGACAAACCGGTGCACATGAAGGGGGCGCTCAGTGGAAAGCCGGCAAAACCCACTTTTTTTTGACATCGTACCCATTGGGCACGATGTCAAAAAAAAGCCCGCGCGAGGCGGGCTTTCGATTCGCTGGCCGGACTTACTTGACGGCTGGCGCGTATTTCTTGGTGATCACCCATTGCTGGCCGATCGACAGGACGTTGTTGACGACCCAGTAGAGTACCAAGCCCGACGGGAAGAAGAAGAACATCACCGAGAATGCCAGTGGCATGAACAGCATCATCTTCGCTTGCATCGGATCGGCCGGGGCCGGGTTCAGCTTGGTCGTGATGAACATCGAGATCGCGTACAGCACGGGCAGGATGCACCATGGGTCATGCTGGGCCAGGTCGGTGATCCAGCCGATCCATGGCGCGCCGCGGATTTCCACGGACGCGTTCAAGACCCAGTACAGCGCGATAAAGACGGGCATCTGGATCAGGATCGGCAGGCAGCCGCCCAGCGGATTGATCTTTTCCGTCTTGTACAGCTCCATCGTGGCCTGGTTCATCTTTTGCGGATCGCCCTTGAAGCGTTCGCGGATCGCTTGCATCTTCGGCGTGACCAGTTTCATCTTGGCCATGCTGCGGTAGCCGGCGGCCGACAGCGGGAAGAACAGCAGCTTGATCAGGATCGTGAAGGCGATGATGGTCCAGCCCCAGTTGCCCAGCACGCTGTGGATCTGTTCCATGACCCAGAACATCGGCTTGGCGATGATGGTCAGCCAGCCATAATCCTTGACCAGTTCCAGGCCAGGCGAGACGTTTTCCAGCAGGTGCGCGATTTGCGGACCCGAGTACAGCTTGCTGTCCATGCTGGCCGAGGCGCCTGGCGCCAGGGTAGGCAGGGGCAGCACGTTGCCGATGGCGTACAGGTTGGGGCCGACCTTCTTCGTGAAGATGTCGCGCTTGGCGTTCTCAGGCGGAACGAAAGCGGACACGAAGAAGTGTTGCGAAATCGCAAACCAGCCGCCATTCGCCGTCGCCGGGTGCAGGCCCTTCATGGCATTGTCGTTGCCCTTCTTCTCGTCTTCCACGGCCGCTTTTTCGATTTTCTCGAACGTCAGCTTCTGGTACTTGTCTTGCGGCGTGTACAGGGTCGGACCCGTGAAGCTGCTGTTGAAGAACGAATCGCCGACCGGCTTGTTGCCGTCATGCGTCAGTTGCAGGTACAGCTGCGGCGTGACAGGAGCCGCGCCCACGTTGGACACGTCATGGCGCACGTCGATGACGTAGTCGCCGCGCTTGAAGGTAAACGTCTTGGTCAGCTTGACGCCGCCTTCGACCGCTTCCATCACCAGTTGAATCTGCTTGCCGTCGGCCAAAGTACGCACGCCAGGCTGCACGGTGAAACCGCTCGCATGGGTCGGGAAGGGACCGCCGACCAGGCCCGATTGCGCCAGGTAGGTGTGGTTCGCGCCTTCGTCGAACAGCACTTCGTTCTGCTTGCCATCGTCCGGCTGGCATACCTTGAACAGGCCGAAGCAGCCGCCAAACCAGCCCGGATTACCCGCGCCCTTGAATTTCAGCAATTCCAGACGCTTGACCTGGCCGCCCAGGGTATCGATATCGACTTTGATGACGTCGGTGGTGATGGTAATCACTTCGCGCTTGAACGCGGCGGGATCGACAGCCTCACCCGGCAGGGCAGGCACGCCTGCCGCAGCTGGCAGGGCAGCCGTCTTGGCAGGGGTCGCAGGTGCCTTGGCGGTTTGTTCCGTGTTCGCGGAGAACATCGACGGCTTGCCGTTCGAGATCATCCATTCGTTCCAGAGAATTACCAGCGAGACGGAAAACACGATCCACAGGATGGTACGTTTATTGATATCCATTAGGGTATTTGTCAGGAGTGGTTGCAACCGCAAGCGGTCGTTGAAGATTGTTTAGCATCGGCCGGCGGCACCGGGTCGACGCCCCCTTCATTCCAGGGGTGGCAACGGCACAGGCGCTTGGCAGCCAGCAGGCTGCCCTTGGCCGTACCGTGCACGCGCAGCGCTTCCATCGCGTAATGCGAACAGCTCGGATAGAAACGGCAATTCTGTCCCAGCATGGGGCTGATCAGCAACTGATAAGCACGCAGCAAGAACAGCAGCAGGGTTTTCATGGCGCGGATGGTGGTGGCGCAGCAACAGAACGGGCCTGGGCGGCGATTTGCGCCGCGAACAGGCGGCTCAATTCCTCACGCAGCTCGGCTTTGAGCTGGGTCGTGGTAGCCGGACCATCCTTGCTGTTGACGGCGCGCGACAAACGCACCACGCAGTCGACCGGCGGCATCGCGCTGTTGCGAAACAGCTCGCGCGTGACGCGCTTGATCGTGTTGCGGGTCGCCGCGCGCGGCGCGAAACGCTTGGCCACAACGACGCCCAGCCGCGCATGCGGCAATTGATTGTGTCGGGTGTACAGCACAAAATGCGCTGTTTTTTGCGAAGGGCGCAAACGAAAAACGGATGAAAATTCATCCGTTTTAACGATACGCCGAACGCGCGCGAAGTCGTGTGAACCTTCGCGTTGATTGCCGACTGGAGTACAGCTAGCCACGCGATCAGCTGTCAACGACAAGCCTAGACGGCCAGACGTTTGCGGCCCTTTGCGCGACGTGCGTTGAGCACATCACGGCCACCACGGGTAGCCATACGAGCGCGGAAGCCGTGCGTACGCTTGCGGCGAACGACGGAAGGTTGGTAAGTACGTTTCATGTTGGTCTCGCTAAAAACAAAAAAAATGCAAAATCGGGTCTGACGTCCCGTCAGTTTTTGGTGCCAATGACAATCGCGCACTTATGCCAAGGCACAAGCTGGCCAATCTCATCGCCCGCTTAATCCACGCTTAGTCCATATTGTCGTTCCAAATGAATAAACACGGAATACGGGCGGGGAACCCTGAATTATTCAGCATATGCCCCCCTCTTGTCAAGGATTGCCGTGATCGCCTGGAAATTTCCGCGCCGCCCCCCATCTGCCGGCAAGGCCCCGCCACAGGCCGCGCCAGCACTGCGTGTGGCGGGATAACCGGGGGATAAGTCGCCTCTTATGCACATGGCGCCCCACCCTGCCACAGAAAAATAAGCGTCGTGCCTGTGGATAACTTTGACAGTCGGGAGTAGAATAGCGCGTTACGTGTGGCGAGCCCTCGCGCGACGCCGGCCTTGCAACACGGTGAACGCAGGGCAGAATCGATACGCCCTCCCACACCTTTTCACATAGACATACATGGATAATTTCTGGCAGGCCTGTTCCGCGCAGTTGGAACTGGAGCTGACACCGCAACAATTCAGTGCGTGGATCAAACCGCTTATCCCTCTCGATTACGAAGAGGGCAAGCTGCGCATTGCTGCGCCCAATCGCTTCAAGCTCGATTGGGTCAAGACCCAGTTCGCCAGCCGCATCACTGCGCTGGCCATTCAGTACTTCGAAGCGCCGACGGAAGTGCAGTTCGTGCTCGACCCGCGCCTGGCCCTGCCGAAGAAACCCGTCACCGCCAGCACCCCGGCCAGCGATCCGAATGGCGGCGCGCCCAGCGCACGCGCCGCGGAGCCGCAGCCCAGCGTGCCGGAACTGAGCATTGGTGCCGCGCCGCGCCGCGAGCAGAGCCGCATCAACACCGACCTGACCTTCGACAGCTTCGTGACGGGTAAAGCCAACCAGCTGGCGCGCGCCGCCGCCATCCAGGTGGCGAACAATCCGGGCGTGTCGTACAACCCGCTGTTCTTCTACGGCGGCGTCGGCCTCGGTAAGACCCACTTGATCCACGCCATCGGCAACCAGGTGATGGCCGACAATCCGGGCGCAAAAATTCGCTACATCCACGCGGAACAGTACGTTCGCGACGTAGTGACCGCTTACCAGCGCAAGGGTTTCGACGACTTCAAGCATTACTATCACTCGCTTGACATGCTGCTGATCGATGATATCCAGTTCTTTGGCGGCAAGAGCCGCACGCAGGAAGAGTTTTTCTATGCGTTCGAGGCATTGATTGCCGCGAAGAAGCAGATCATCATCACTTCGGATACGTATCCGAAGGAAATCACGGGCATGGACGACCGTTTGATCTCGCGCTTCGATTCAGGCCTGACGGTGGCCATCGAACCGCCGGAACTGGAAATGCGCGTGGCGATTCTGCTGAAAAAAGCCAAGCAGGAAGGCGTGACCTTCTCCGACGACGTGGCTTTCTTTGTCGCCAAGCACTTGCGCTCGAACGTGCGCGAGCTGGAAGGCGCGCTGCGCAAGATCCTCGCGTACTCGCGTTTCCATGGCAAAGACATCACGATCGATATCGTCAAGGAAGCCCTGAAGGACTTGCTGTCGGTGCAGAACCGCCAGATTTCCGTGGAAAACATCCAGAAAACCGTGGCCGACTTCTTCAATATCAAGGTTGCCGACATGTATTCGAAGCGCCGCCCCGCGAATATCGCCCGGCCGCGCCAGATCGCCATGTACCTGGCCAAGGAATTGACACAGAAGAGCCTGCCGGAGATCGGCGAGCTGTTCGGCGGCCGCGACCACACCACGGTGCTGCATGCCGTGCGCAAGATCGCGCTGGACCGCACCAAGAACCCGGAATGCAACCACGAGTTGCATGTGCTGGAGCAAACGTTGAAGGGCTAAGCACGGCTTTGGCAAGACTGGCTCAAAACGTGCTTTACCCTTATTATCTGGGAGGGCGCCGCAGCCGGTCTGTCGGGGCTCCCCATGGCAACAATTGTTAAATTAATACGTTAAACGTCGTACTGTTCAACCTATACATTGAGGATAAATATGCAATTGGTCAAAACCACCCGAGATACCCTTCTCCGGCCACTGCAGATCGTGAGCGGTATTGTCGAGCGTCGGCACACTATGCCGATTCTGGCCAATATCCTCATCCGCAAAGACGGTGAAAATGTCTCCTTCCTGTCGACCGACACCGAAGTGCAGATCACCACGCACGCGGAAATCGGTTCCGGCGCGGACGTCACCGGCACCACCGTGGCCGCGCGCAAGCTGTTGGACATCCTGCGCGCCCTGCCCGAATCGGGCGACGTCACGATGACCCTGCTGAACAAGCGCCTGACCGTGCAAACGGGCAAGTCGCGCTTCGCCCTGCAAACCCTGGCGGCGGAAGAGTTTCCAACCGTGCAACAGGCGGAAAGCTACAACGCGTCCGTCACCCTGCCCCAGAAAACGTTGAAGCACCTGTTCAACATGGTGCATTTCTCGATGGCGCAGCAAGACATCCGCTATTACCTGAACGGCTTGCTGCTGGTTCTGGATGGCAATAATGTCATCGCCGTGGCCACCGACGGTCACCGCCTGGCGTTTTGCCAGGTGGCCACCGAGCAGACGTTTGCACGCCAGGAAGTGATTATTCCACGCAAGACCATCATCGAACTGCAGCGTCTGCTGGAAGAAAACGATGAGCCGGTGCAATTGGACATCGCCGCCAACCAGGTGAAACTGACCTTTGCCGACATCGAGCTGATCTCGAAGCTGGTGGAAGGTAAGTTCCCCGACTACACGCGCGTGATTCCAAAAGGCTACAAAAACGACTTCACCATCGGCCGCGATGAACTGCTGCGCTCGCTGCAACGTGCCGCCATCATGACCAGCGACAAGTTCAAGGGCGTGCGCTGCATCATCACCCCGGGCAGCATGAAGATCAGCTCGACCAATGCGGACCAGGAAGAGGCCGTCGAAGAGCTGGAAATCGATTACGGCGGCGACTCCGTCGACATCGGCTTCAACGTGACGTATCTGCTGGACGTGCTGAACAACCTGAAATGCGAATACGTCAACATCGCGCTGGGCGACTCGAACTCGTCCGCCCTGATCTCCATCCCCGACAATGCCGACTTCAAGTACGTCGTCATGCCGATGCGGATTTAAGCGTAACCCAATGCAAAACTGGGGTCTGATCCAACAGGGTCAGGCCCCGCAATCAGCAATCGTTATTTGAGAAAGCAGTCCATGTCCGAGAATCCACAAGACACCCCGATCCAGGCCAAAACGGAAGAATACGGCGCCTCCTCCATCCAGATCCTGGAAGGCCTGGAAGCCGTACGCAAACGCCCGGGCATGTACATTGGCGACACCTCGGACGGCACCGGCTTGCACCATCTGGTATTCGAAGTGCTGGACAACTCGATCGATGAATCGCTGGCCGGCCACTGCACGGAAATCCACGTCACCATCCACAGCGACAATTCGATCTCGATCACCGACAATGGCCGCGGCGTGCCGACCGGCCTGAAAATGGACGACAAGCACGATCCGAAGCGTTCGGCGGCAGAAATCGTCATGACCGAGCTGCACGCGGGCGGCAAGTTCGACCAGAACTCGTACAAAGTATCGGGCGGTTTGCATGGCGTGGGCGTGTCCTGCGTCAATGGTCTGTCGAAATTGCTGAAACTGACCATCCGCCGCGATGGCAAAGTGCATCACATGGAATTCGTGCGCGGCGTGCCGCAAGACCGCCAGATCGTCATGGTCGGCGACATCGCCACTTCCCCGATCAAGGTCATCGGCGACACCGACAAGCGCGGCACCGACGTGCATTTCTGGGCCGATGAAGAGATTTTCACGCACGTGGAATTCCACTACGAAATCCTGGCCAAGCGCATCCGCGAACTGTCCTTCCTGAACAATGGCGTCAACATCAAGTTGTCGGACCAGCGCACAGGCAAGGAAGAAATCTTCGCCTTCGAAGGCGGCACGCGCGGCTTCGTCGAATACATCAACAAGGCCAAGTCGGTCTTGCACCCGACCATTTTCCAGGCCACGGGCGAGCGCATGTCGGACCAGGGCACGAACATCTCGGTCGACGTGTCGATGCAGTGGAACGATGCCTACAATGAACAGGTACTGTGCTTCACGAATAACATCCCGCAACGCGACGGCGGCACCCACCTGACGGGCTTGCGCGCAGCAATGACGCGTGTCATCAACAAATACATCGATGAACACGAGTTCGCCAAGAAGGCGAAAGTGGAAATCAGCGGCGACGACATGCGCGAAGGCCTGACCTGCGTCTTGTCGGTAAAAGTGCCGGAACCGAAATTCTCGTCGCAGACGAAAGACAAGCTGGTGTCGAGCGAAGTGCGCGGCCCCGTCGAAGAGATCGTCGCCAAGACCCTGGCCGACTACCTGCAGGAAAAACCGAACGACGCCAAGATCATTTGCGGCAAGATCGTCGAAGCGGCGCGCGCCCGTGAAGCGGCACGCAAGGCCCGCGACTTGACGCGCCGCAAAGGCATCATGGACGGCCTGGGCCTGTCAGCCAAGCTGGCCGACTGCCAGGAAAAAGACCCCGCCCTGTGCGAACTGTACATCGTCGAGGGTGACTCGGCAGGTGGCTCGGCAAAACAGGGGCGCGACCGCAAGTTCCAGGCGATCCTGCCGCTGCGCGGTAAAGTGCTGAACGTGGAAAAAGCCCGTTTCGAAAAAATGCTGTCGTCGGAGCAGATCACCACCCTGATCGCCACCCTCGGCACCTCGATCGGACCGGATGAATTCAACGTCGAAAAACTGCGCTACCACCGCATCATCATCATGACCGATGCGGACGTCGACGGCGCCCACATCCGTACCCTGCTGCTGACCCTGTTCTACCGCCAGATGCCGCAACTGGTCGAGCGCGGCCACATCTACATCGCGCAACCGCCGCTGTACAAGGTGAAGTCGGGCCGCGACGAGCGCTATCTGAAAGATGACGCCGAGGAAGCGAGCTACATGATGACGGTGGCGCTGAACACGGCCGTGCTGGTGCCGCGCACAGGCGCGGAAGGCATTTCCGGCGAAACGCTGACGGAACTGGTGCGCAAATTCAACTTGTCGAACACCATCATGACCCGTCTGACGCGCGTCATCGACCGCGCCGCCCTGACGGCCATCATGACGGGCGTGCAGCTGGACCTGTCGACCCTGGACCTGGCGGAAACCTCCGCCCTGGCCCTGCAGACGGCCATCAACGACAGCGCCGTGCGCGTGCATGTGCGTTCCGACGACTTGTCGGAAAAACACATGCTGCGTATCGAGCGCATGCACCACGGCAACGTGAAAGTCAGCGCCATTGACGCCGATTTCGTGCAGGGCCCGGACTACGCCGTGCTGAGCAGCGGCGCCGCCACCTTCGAAGGCCTGATCGGCGAAGGCGCCTTCGTGCGCCGCGGCGAAGGCGAGCGCATCAAGGAAATCGCCGTGGTCGACTTCCACCAGGCCATGCAATGGCTGCGCGACGAAGCCGAACGCACCGTCTCGAAACAGCGCTACAAAGGTCTGGGCGAAATGAACCCGGATCAACTGTGGGAAACGACGATGGACCCGACCGTGCGCCGCCTGCTGAAGGTGCAGATCGAAGATGCGATTGCGGCAGATCAAATCTTCACGACACTGATGGGCGACGACGTGGAACCACGCCGCGCCTTCATTGAAAACAACGCATTGCGCGCGGGCAATATCGACGTGTAATCCAGCTTGTCGGGTGACACAATTAGTGCAAACTGTGCCAAGTTAGTGAAAAAAGCGTGCCACTGAAATTGAAAAAGCCAACCGACGAGGTTGGTTTTTTCATTTGACTCTACTTTTCAAACTTGTCGACACCAAGCGCCATAGCTCAGACGCTCGTCTGGGTCAAGAGCGCAACCGCATTTGTATACCAACGCAAATCGACGCCCTGCGGAAGGGGCGGATGAGCACGCGCGCGTTGTAGCGCCGGATCCCAGCATTCCTGCTTTTAGAGGTGGCGTTGTCTTCCCGATGTACTTCAATTCACCGTCGGTGACGTACGCATATAGGATGTTCTTACTTTCGGTAAGTGCACACAGGTGCAGTGTTGGTCCGCGTTCTTCCAGCAGCCAGTGCCCTACCGGTTGGCATCCGATCTTCAGGCGGCGATTCATTCGTATGCCCGTTCTAAGGATTTTCCGTCAAACTCTGGCGGACGATCCGGATATAGTCGTTCAGGTGTTCTTCCGGAATCCTAGCGATACCAGAGTTGGACATATGGATTGGAAACACGAGTTGGCCAACCGGGATTTTCACTTGAATTTTTTCCAGCGTAGATTTCCTTTTGCCCGATAGCTGTTTCAGAGCGTCACGAACGTCTTTCCCGCCCTTCAGCAGAATTTTTGCGCTAATTTCCGGTTCGAGTTCAAGACCAGCGACCTGAAGCGAATCGACAATCACTTTCTTGCCCAATTGTTTTTGGAGAGTTTCAACCCACAGCAAGAGATCGACGGTGATTGGCTCCACCGCAACCGAGAAATTACATAGTTCGAGTACCTTGCTGAGGAATTCGCGCGTACTCCGGTGAGCATCGCGCAGCTCAATATTCGGGAATTCTGAAAAAAAGGTGAAGTCAATTCGCCGGTATGTTATCCGATCAAATGATTCTTCGTTTCCGAACGGATCGGTAACGGTCTCCTTATAGTTCAGCTTTTCGATGTAGTGGGCTTCGATGGAGTCATCGCGAACTCGTTCGATTACGAACCCGTCAAAACTGTCCGGGGTAAAAAGCTGCGTCTTCATTTTCGCGGCCAGCGTCCTAATCGTAACGGGCCACTGAGCTTTCAACCACCGAACTCGTTTCATGATTGGGTTCCTGACATAGGCCGCACGGCGGCGGACTCCGATTCGGCGATGGCCTTTCGGATTTCCGAAATGATGCGACTCGCGGTCTGCTCGATGGTTGCCAGGAATTCTTGCCTGTCTTCAGTCGAAATCGGACGCAGCGTCTTCGTGTATTCGCCGTCGGAAAAATTCAATGCGCCGCGCACGGAATACTTGAAGCCTTTTCCCGCACCCGGCTCTTCGAACGCGGCTTCGAATTCGACAATCGGATACGGCACTTGCGTTTGTTTCGACCGCCAAATAATCGAGGTGATGAAGAACCCTTTTTTCTGAAGGCTTTGGTACTCTTCGGACGCGAGCAGACTTTCCCCCTTGAGAGCTACGTTCCTAACCAATGCCAATGCTTCCTGCTTTGCGAGATCCTTGCCTTGATCGTCCTCAAGGTCTAGCTCGTCGTCGTCAACTTCCCGCTTGATCGGCTCGACCTTGACACTCGTTACATTGTCGAGCTTGAAGCCGTTCAATGAACTGATCAGCGAAGTGAAGAACTGCGTCCTCTGGGCCGCAGTAGAAAATTCCGATATCTCGATGAGCTCCGTCGGGATATCGGCCTTCTTCCTGCCGTCGAGGCGGTCCTTCAAGTCGCTGACGATTTCCTTCGCCTTCGCGTTTGCGGGCATCCGCACAATCGTCTTGTCGCCTTCAACGTGAAACTCGATGCCGGCCTCCTTCGGTGTGCGCTGGACTAAGCGAGTCTTCGAATAATCGATTTCGGAGTACTTGACGTTGACCACGTATTGGTCCGTCCCCTTTTGATGCGCGGTTGCCTTCTCGTCCGGCGGGGAATCGGCGATATATTCTTTCGCTATCTCCTTGATGTCTTCTATCGTCAGCGCGGCATTGAGGGTCACCGAAGTGATTTTTTCCGCGCGACCGGCATGCTCGCGCTGGTCCAGGATAATGTTCAGGTCGTTGTAGTCGTGAGTCAGCAACGACAGGCTGTCAACCAAGGTTTCCCGACTGTCTTTCGACGAATAGAAGATGCCCCTGTCCTTTGCCAGTTCGAGGATCACGGCTGGGCTGATGCGCTGTCTCGATGACATCAGGACATCATAAATTTCCTTATCGGTCGCACAGTACAGCAGCGTGTTCTTAGCCATTGTCCATCCCCAATTCAAGTTCAGAAAATTTCGTTCGCACGTCGTTAATCTGGGAAAACTGGATCGAATTCAGGCGTTCCTTGATGTCACTACCGCCGCCGTATTCATCGACATACTGATCCTTCGCCTTGCCGAAATGCGCTGCCGCACTCGGATGGGCGTCCAGCGTCTTGATAAAAACGTCTGTGCCGTCCACGAGGACTTGGTAGTGCATGAGGTAGTCGATGAGGTACAGGTACTCTTCCACAGACGTTCCCCGCTGCCTGCAAAAAACGACGAAGCCCTTTCTGTTCTGTTTCTTTGGGTCCGTATATGACAGCACTATCCAAGGCGCAGTAAGCATTTCCAACGTACACGCTTTTGCGTGTTCGAGTTGCACGTTCTTCCGCCGTACCAGATGCGGGTAAAAATATCGGCAATATTCCCGGTCCGGCAGGATGCCAGCGCTACCGCGCATATAGGCGATTTCGTGATGCACGTTGTTCAACCAATACACGTCGCTTGGCCCGAACACGACGACTTTCGACTTGGTCGGGATATCGAGCTTCTCGTTCTTGATCTGGGTCAACAACCCATTGAAGTCCTTGTCGTATTCCCCGTCATGGTTGTATACGAACAGCAGGCCACAAATTTCCGGCGAAATGTGGTCGTGCAAAAAATTGGTCCGGAACTCTTCGCTTTTTTCGGCGCAGCTGATCGCTCTCGCGAGACTTTCAATCGCGGACCGAATGCTGCCGACAGTAATCGAACCTTTACCGTAGCTCTTCAGGTCACAGTTCACGTAGGTTCGAGCCTGCCGATATGGTTCTTCATAGTAGAAGACCACATCCGACGGATGCGTTTTGACCTTGTGGGTGGCTTCGTCCTCGCACGGCCAATTCAGGTTTGTCGGCCCCATTCTTTGCCAAAGGAATTCAGCGAAAATCTCTTTCGACAGCTTTTCGGCCATTTTGGCCTTGTTGATTGTTTCACCTGCCATCGTCACTCCCTTAGAATTGTTCTTTTCTTGCCAGGCGTCGTGTCAACGCATTTAGTGTAGATGGCATGCAGATGGCTCTATGATTGCCAATTTCATAATTTTAGCAAATCAAGCTCTCTATGCCTATGAATTAATCAGAACAGGCATGGGGATCTGAATTTGAAATCGCTCTGCTTTCCTTACGGCAAGGAACGCATATCTCATGAGCAAGCGCGGCGGCATTACCGCCATACAGATGCAGCTTGGCCAGCGGACCATCGCGTACAAGGTACCCATGCCGAACACGCGGGAAAAGACCGAGGTGCGAAAAGTGGTTTCCAGGTCTAGCTCGGCCATATGAGAAATTGCCGAGGCTGCAACTTACAATTCCGAAGCAATAATTCTGCCAAGAACAAGCGCAACAACAGAAAGGGCTATTTTGTTTAGCGGGTTGAAAAAAACATCTGCGTCGGGAATTTCACGAGACGATGCACTTTGATTGCTCCCGGAAAGATGATGAAAGAACTTATTTCTAACATCTACGAGAAAGTCAAAACTGTCCAAGAAATCCACACTCGCGCCGAGAGCGGTACGAGTACAAAGTTTTGAATGATTACCCTGCAAGTATGAAGAATATTTATCCGCATATGCTGCCGGATAGTCAACGTCATAGACATGATTACTAAGAATTTGGTTACCCTCGAACAAAGCTTTTATGAATTTTCCACAGAATTTTAGTTCGCCATCTCCTGTCGAAATTAATGCACGTAGATCGTGAAACGCCTTTATATAGTCGCGAGAATGTCTTGCATGAAACAGCGGCAGAGCATAGCTCATGTGTTCTATGGCTCGATAAACATAGACGAAGGCGGATAAATGATTTCCTTTTGCATCGGCTATTAGCGCACGAGCCAACTCGTTCAATAAGACGTCAAAAAAACCTTTCCTGCTTCCGGCGGCGGAAAAGAAATTCTCAAGCGGCTTCAATAATGTCACTGGCAAGAATGATCCTGCGCGATCTTGAGCACCCAGATTCGGAAATGCGCGCGACAATTCTGTGTGAAGCGAGTAACCGGATATTGCCGGAGCGCCGACGCAAAAATAATTAATCCTTTGATTTGCCGAATCGCCGCCAACCTTTCCTACGCGAACCCCACCCAGAAGCAACCTAAAAAGGACTAGCGATTGCGGACTATTCGTGAGTAGACATAATCGCAAATTTGGATCAGTAGCTTCACTCCGCAGAGGGTAACTGTTCTCAACCTCAATGAAAGGTGATGTGTACAACTTTAGATCTCCTGGCTAATGTTATCCAGCATCTCGTCTTGATCCATTTCTTTATATTTAGCGATGTTTGCGATCAGATGGGAAACTGCCTTTCTACGCGCGTTACCTAGCTTAATTTTTGAAATGTTGATCGCGGTGAATGCATTTTCAAAAGTTTCAATTATTTGACCCATCTCCGCTACCGGGATATTAGATATTTTCTTCGCTGTCTGACGAGCTCCAGCGCAGAAACCGATTAAGTTATTTTGTACGAGTATCCATGAGCGAGTATTTTCAGCGCTGTGAAGGCGGTCAATTTCATCGAGCACCAATTCAAACGTATTTTCAGATGACGTGATGTCCGAATGCATAATTTTTGAGGCAATCAGTTCATCCATTTTTTCTTGGATTATTTTGTCATTATCGATGTTAATGCTCTCACTCAAGAAAGCGAGATACCCTTTAATAAGATCGACCTTTTTAAAAGCACCTCGCTTTCGCTTTTGTCCTAACTTTCGCTTTTCGGTAAGAACGATTCTGTCCTCGTCCTCGAAGTCATAGACATTGGAGGCAACAATTTCAATTTGATGGCGTGCAGTCATGGGTTTTTGCCCATTGTTAAGCGTAATCATCCGATAAAGCAAAAGATCCATCGACCCGCAAATGAGAACGTTCAGATAAAGCTTTCGGTTTAATGGAAAGTTCACCTCATCTCGACTGTGCGCCCGCTTAAGCGTATTCAACCGCTGCATTCCGTCTAAAATGAAGCATTGATCTATATTTTCCAAGATATAGCGTTTTGTTTCTTGTTTTGTCGGGGTCGTAGAAACTATTTCAGGATCAACTATGGCCAGGGTGAGGGGCGGCATTATGCAACCATCGACAATGTCACGAGCTAGTCGGTCATAGAATTTCGGATTTTGAATCTCGCGCTGTATATCGAGTTTCCCCATTAGTGGAACCAGATTATCCAGAGCAAATTCATAGTTGGCCTGTGCACTGACGAAAATACTTCTAATAACATCGTCTCGTTCCACGCTATGGATGTTAAGTACTGTTGGCATGTTTATCCTTGGTATAATCGTTCGGCGAAACTCCGCCTAGGCGGAGATATTAAATGGCAGTTTTACATTCGAAAAAAATTGTAGCCTCGAGCGCCTCTTCTGTAATATATAGTTCGTCATGAGGGAAAATAGTTCCGAAAATTTCACACGAAAATACGCGTTTTTTGTAATAAGTGCATGCCGTGACATTCTGAAAGGAAAGCCGGCACGCCTTTCACGGCAAGTGAAGTGAACGATATCGGCATCGGCAGTGCAGGCATTACGTCGTCCCTTGAAGTAGCATGTCTGCAAGTTCGGTCGTTGGGGCCCATAAACCGGATTCGCCTTGCAGATAGTTTTGACACAAGGAAACGATTTTGCTCTCCGTCCCGAGGCGAACTATGTGCTGTTCGACTTCAGTTCGACCGTTCATAACATCGGTGGTGAATCCCGTTGATGAAAGTAACAATCCCGTTGTCCCGTCAGCTGCTCGTGCGATCACGTCGATCAGTGATTTTAGAGCTGTGCGACCGGGTTTCTTGCCGCTACCTGCCCAGTGCTTGACCTCGACAAGAAACGTCTTACTCCCACTAAGACCGGTACACTGAAGTTCAAGATCGAATCCGCCGTCCTTGCCCGAGCGCGTTAGCCGGGTCATGAATCCCATTTTTTCAAACACCTCGCGAAGTACACGTTCTAAATCTCGCCATTCGACATCCTTCAAGCACAACGGATTCTCAGCGATAGCAATTGCTATACCTCTCATCGCAGCACGAACAATGATTTCCAGCCCCGACGAAGCGATGGTGAGCGAATCGCTAGTATCTGGTGCGCTTACTTCGCTTAAGAAGCGTTTTAGAGTGATCCTTCCGGACGATGAAATCTGAATGCGTCCATCTGCTTCGAGTTCAAATGCTCTTTCCTTAAGGTAGCGCCAAGATCTGCCGCTTGGAGGAAATTTTCCGTGCCATTCGTATTGTAAAATCGGTCGATCAATAGGCGCAGTTACATCGACCGAAACATACGGCCCTCGCAGATCATTGTCGGGATTTTTGTATCGAGACCGATCCAATGGAGTCGTAGTTGATTTCCGTTGACTTGTCATGGTAATTAGAACTGTGCTAACTTCTTCAGCGCATCCGAAAGGCGTTCGGCGCCCTCAATGGGATTATTGTCGAATACCATCATGTACTTGAACGACGCTCCAGCTTTCGATTCCCATAATTTCCCGAGCTTCAACTTGAGTTCTGAATCGGTATTATCTCGGTCATCACCCTTAGTTTCCAAGACTACGGTTTTTCCAGATTTCATTTTTAAAATGAAATCTGGGTAGTGATTGAGGAATCCATTGATGCGGAAGCCCTTTCCTCTCGAAAGATTTCGATGCCACCATTGAACGCTTTCCAAATTTGCGATGTCGTTGATTACGCGGCCTTCAAACGTCCCCATGGAAGCCTCCGTGACGTATAAGCTCTTCGGCAATGCCGGTGCATTCGCGGACGGCGCAATTGTGACGGAGAAGCTGAATTGAGGCTGAACGAGGATCTTGTCGACGTCGAGTAGATCGTTGAACTCTTTAGTCGCGTGCGCGTTCGCAAGGGTGGTGATTTTTTGCTTGATTTTACGAACGTAGGCAACATCGCGTTCCAGGCAGTCGCGAATCTGCTCTGGGGCCAACGCTTCCACGATCCGCTGGACGTACTTCTTCAGTTCCGGATCGGTGATCGGATACAGGTTTCCAATGAGTTGAACAAGCCGCGCCGTCAGGTTGCGCACCTGGCTGTCATGTGAGCCAGTCAGAATGATGCTGTTGAAACGTTCGCGTTCCGCTATGTTGGCCTTAAATGGCTTCGGCGCATAGTTGCGATCTCCAAGCTCCTCCAGATCCACGCGATACATTTCGGCAGCTACATCCTCAAAACTGATATTGCCGTCCGCCTGGGAAAGCCTGAAGTCCTTGAGTAGTTCATCACGCTCAAATAGTTGGAGCGCATTGTCGTCGCTAAACCATCCTCCAGTTTGCACCCGGATGAAAAATTGCGGCAATTTCAGCGCGAGTGCATCGTCCCGGAATATTTCTTTCAACTTGTGCTTATTCATCTTGTCCTCAAGCTCCGCAGGCACGACCGAATCCGCTGCCGCCTCGGCCTTCGCCTCGAATTCCTTATTCTCTACTATGGCCTGGGCTTTTACAGCCTCAACAAAGGCCATGCTCTCGGCAATGGGCGACGATGCGTCGAGGGGGGCGGAGGTGGTATTGATAGCTACTGTTGACCACTCATGCGACACAGCGCTCGTATCAAACACATACGCGTCTTGAGTTTGTTCGATCTGTGTTCCCGCCAAATCGAACACAGCTTGCCCTTTGGCAGTTTCACTCTCGTTCGCAGGAACAGCGGTGTCGAGCGTACGATAATCATTGTCGGAGAAACCAGCCCGATTCAGCGCGCGAACCACGCTCTGGATCGTATCCATAAATCGGCTACTCGCTGTAAAGACATAGGATAGGTTCAATAGGTCGTGACCGTGCTGCTGGACGTGTGGCATACGGAGTACGCGCCCAAGAATCTGCTCAACATCGACCGCAGACGACTTGTCCGCGAGGGATGCAAGGACGTATGCAAACGGGCAGTCCCATCCTTCTTTCAGAGCGTTGACTGTGATGATATAGCGCACCGGACAGTCCCGGCTCATTAGATCAATGCCTTTCAGCTCATTGATGCTGGCTGTCTTGATTTTGATCTGTTCGGCAGGAATATGAAGCTCAACCAATTTTTCTTTGATTTTTTCATAGGTCGTATTGTCGTCGCCGATTCGCGGCTGTGCTTGGAAAAGCACGATGGGGCGAATGTACTTTCCCCCTTTCTTCTCTTCCGAGATCGCAATTTCTTCAAGCTGACGACGAAGAATCAACGCGCTCTCAATCACTTCGCCCCTGCTGGCTTGGTTCGCAACGATCACCGGAAGCTTAACCATGTGGTAACGCTTCAGGGCCATCGCATCCACATAGCTGATGATATTGCTGTTATTCTTCGGCGTTGCCGTAAGGTCGAGTATGAAGTGTGGATTGAGGTTCACCAGCATTTCAACGGATAGCGAGGTTTCCGCGTTGTGGCTTTCATCGACGATCACAACGGGCTTGAGGCGACGAATCACATTGATAAGCGCCGACGCGTCATACTCGGGAAGGCGCCAATCGTCGTCCTGCGATTCTCCTGCAGCCAGGAATGAGGCGAGATATCCGTTATCCTGAAATATCTTCCTATCTTCCTTATTGCGGGCGCGCAGGCTATCGAAACTCATGACCACGATGGATAGCTGTTCCCGTACCGCGTCGGCGGAGAACCCAGCACCCAGCAGCATGTCACGCTTTTCATAGATTGCCACTCGGCCTTTGAAAAGCTGATTGAGTCGCTTGCGGTATGGGTGATCAGGGTCGGATAGATTCTTTACCGTTTGCTCTAAAATCGTGAGAGATGGAACTAGCCACACTACGAGCTTTGCGCGTTCCGGACTGTGGGCAGTGAACACGTCAAGAATGGTCTTGATCGCGTTGACGGCGATATACGTCTTTCCGCCAGCAGTCGGCACCTTTGCACAGACATGCGGAACACCCGGCACGTTGTTTTTGTAGGCGTCCATACCAGTGACACCTTTTTCAGCCCAGTATGTTTTAAAGGACTTCGCTAGGTGAGGAGTTTTTTCCAATGTTGCGAGATAGGTCGCGAGATCATCGATGACACTTTGTTGATACGGTTTCGGTTCCATGCCGTCCTTAGAAGCGCGTAATATCGCGTGGAATTTTTTTAAAAATAATTCGATGCTTCAACATAAATTCTGAGGAGAGCAAGCAGCGATCGGCATAGATGATCGCTACATCGGGCTTGGCTTCCCCGAACTTCAGCGTGGAGAGGAAATCCAAGTCGAGACTCGTCGACTGTTCCGGCTCGTACTGAAAGATCCATGCAGTGTCACGATTGAGGCCAAGCAAATAACGTGTGTAGGGATTGCTCTCGTCTGTGCGGTCGGCGTCAGGAATCCCTTCGCTGTATGCCACATATCTACGGATCGCATCGCGACCAATTGCTTCGTTTAACGTGTCCGAGTCGAGAAAGATTTGCTCGCCTAGTGTTAGGTAATCAAACCCGCCACCGAGGCCCGCGACAGTCCTATTGCCATCGCCATACCCATTCATAGCACGTCGAACTCTCTCGGCAGTAACAGTCTCGGCATACTCCTCCATTTCAACGAGAATGAAGCGTCGATTGCCTTTGTCTTCCTCGTTGAGCTTGAGAACAGCATGGGCTGTCGTACCCGATCCAGCAAATGAGTCGAGGACGATAGCGTCCTTCTGCGTCGCCATTCTCAAAATACGCTCCACTAAGGCAATAGGTTTTGGCGTATCAAACGATGACGTGTCCGGAAATAAATTGCGCAGTTCATTTTTTGAAGAGCGATTGCTACCGACGCTTTCCTTTGTCCAGATCGTTCGCGGAACTAAGTCGGAAACCTCGTTCACGTACCGTTTGATGCTGGGCCTGGCGTCGCCTTTCGGTCCCCACCAAATCCGTCCATCGCTGTCCATATCGCGTAATTTC
Organism: Janthinobacterium sp. GMG1; assembly: GCF_034427795.1. Lineage (NCBI taxonomy): Bacteria > Pseudomonadati > Pseudomonadota > Betaproteobacteria > Burkholderiales > Oxalobacteraceae > Janthinobacterium > Janthinobacterium sp. GMG1. Next base: position 93,060 of record NZ_JAXQNT010000012.1, on the reverse strand, counting down.
TCTTCTGAAATCCGCCAGAAGCGGCCTGGCGGTGGTGAGAACTCGCGGCCGGTCGGCCCTGTAATCGTGTACTGTCCTTTGGAGTATGGCTTGTTCGCGAACGGGTCTCCAGGAATCCAATCGCCCAACGGGTCGTTATCCGGATTCTTGTAAATCGAGTTTGATTCGTCATCGCGGGGAAGGCGCGCGGGCTGCCAATCAAAGTTCTTCGCGTACACGAGAATGTAGTCGTGATCAACGGAAAACTGGCGCGCAGAATTGCGTGGCGAGTCGGCTTTTTCCCAAATGATGTTGGCGACAAAATTACCTGCACCAAAAATTTCATCCATGACCGGGCGTAGAATTCCAACCGCGTTGTCGTCGATTGATACCCAAATTGATCCGTTCTGCGCCAGCAGTCGGTGCAGCAATTTCAATCTTGGGTACATCATGCAGAGCCACTTGTCGTGACGCGTCAGATCTTCCCCTTCCTTGCCGACGACTTGACCGAGCCATTTCTTGATCTTTGGATCATTAACGGAATCGTTATAAACCCAGTTCTCGTTGCCAGTATTGTATGGCGGATCAATGTAGATGCAATTCACCTTGCCTTCAAATTCAGGCACCAGGCTTTTCAGCACTTCAAGATTATCGCCATGGATGATGCGGTTGCCCGCCGGCTTGTCCTCGCCGGGTGACGCATTGAAACCATATTGCTTATCCAGTACTCGGAATGGCACATCATGGTGGTGATTGACCACCTTGTCTTTCCCTACCCACGTCAGTATCGGCATTTCAATTTTCCATCCTATGATGTTCTTCTTATTGCCCAGCTCAAAGCCGGACTTCGTTGATGCCGAGCGCCTTCATGCACTGCATGAAGAACACGAAGCTAAAAGCACCACGATTTATTTTGTTCGCCAAGCCCTTGTAGCCTTCATCGATTCCGATTTCATGTAAGCGGATGATCAACTCTTCATAGCCGACTCCAGCGCGAGCCATTTCGGACTTGAGCAGATTGGTAGCTCTATCGTTCCATTCTTCATGCATGGCTGGTCTCGCAGTTTCCTTGATTATGGGGAACATTCTACATTTAGCTGGATAAATCTACAATATTGATTGACCATTTTGCACCGAAAGAGACGGCGTGCAAGGAAATGCTTGGCGGCGCGCAACGACGGAGCAGCCGGTCGGCACGGTCAGATGGCCCCGCCGACCGACAGAACTGGGGTTTAAACCGACATATCGGCCAACTCGCGCTCCATGAAAGCGGGTTATAGTGGCTCGCGAAGATGTTGTTCACAGAACGTGCGCCAGCAGGCAAGCACTCGCATTGGAAGGTTTTGCAGGTCCACCCGCTGTGTTGTGAAAGTCCCACCAACTACAGAAAAAATGTGGAAATTGTAAGCCTGGAAGGGCCCCTTTCCGAGCGGGTGGAACGGTTAAGAAATTTGATGGTCCCATAGGAGCAAGGCTTACCAAAGTGCATTGCTTTGGAAACCAAATTAGTCATTATTTTTCAATGACTTACGGAACGATCCCACATTGACAACGAGGTGTTTACTATTTACGCTCAGGCTCATAAAGATTGCCACTCTCTGGAATCCATGAGCCCCTTTTCGCACTTCCTGCACGAGCTGCGTCTGCAGCATCAAATTCGCCAGTCGGAGCTGGCTGAATTGCTTGGCTACGAGCAAAGCTACATCTCAGCGCTTGAAGTGGGGATAAAAGGGCCCCCCACTGACGAATTTGTCGGGAAGCTCATCACAACGATGGCGCTTGCCCCAAGTGCACAATTGGAACTGCGTGAAGCAATCGCTGCCTCAGATCGAAAGCTTGCGCTCCCGGCGGACAGCCCACAATCAGTCTATTGGATGCTTAAGCGGCTAAGAGACCAGCTCGACAACCTGCATCCGCTGCAAGTGAAAATGATCCAGGATGCCCTGGCCATACGCTCTTCGCTCGTGGAACCGAGCCCTGAACCGGTTCGCCGCCTCAAACGCCGGCGCCGAGAGGAGGCCACAATGTAAAAACGGGACAACCCTTTCGGCTTGCCCCGTTGTCCTGAGCATCTATCGATACGCAGAGTCGCATCTTCAGTATCGCTAAAGCTCCCGCCAACGTCAAGCCTCAAACCCAGACACGTCTGTTTTTCGCTGCACGAGAATTCTGCGGTGCGGGTATTCGTACGCCCAAAAACGGACATTCCTAACCCTTGAATCGGTACTGGAGGGGCGTCCGCGCCCCTTCTAACCAAGGACATACTTATGCCTAATCATCTATGGCACGGCAACTGGCGTGGAAAAATTCCTGATGGCGACGTTCATCAACGAGCGCGAACAATTGTGCGGCCCACTGGCGGGATAGTTCGAGGCAAGTTTCCTAGCAGGAAAAACGGTCGCATGGTTCACCACGAAGGCTTGCTGGAACTCGATGCGATCTACCTGTTCGAGGCTTCACCATTGATTACCCGGTTCAGGGAACAACCGATAACAATCCAGTATCCAGATGGGACACGCCTTCGTCGCTATACGCCTGACTTCGAGCTGGTGCTTGCTACCGGAGAGATCGTCTTGGTCGAAATTAAGCCCGCCCGCAGATTGGCATCAACAGACATCCGGGGAACATTCGATTGTATCGAAAAGCACATGCAACGCTCGTCAGTTCAATTCGAGATACTTACCGACCTCGTGCTTCGGCAGGAGCCCCGACTGACAAACCTTAAGTGGATATACCACCGTGCGGCCCGCGTTCCACCTACGAATGCAGCCATAGAGACTGCTCTCTCGAGGTACGTCGATAAATTTCCAACGTCTATCACCACGGCAAGCGGTTTAGTCGTCGCCGCCGGCATTGATCCTTACAGCGCGCTTCTTGCCGGCCAATTGCTGTGCAAGCTGGACTCTGCGGTCGACTCGAACACGACAGTAACATTACCAACGGAGGCACATCATGACTGGTTTCGCATTTCGGAAGAACATGGTTTTTAACTGGTCCGGCGTGAATTTTCGAATCGAGCGGGCACATGAAAATGGCGACATACTGCTCGAGCGTACCGGCGATGGGGCAATGTCCGTCCGAACGCGAGAGGATCTCCTCAAAGATTATCGCGAAGGAAAAATAGTCGCTGTCGCCCATGTCGAAATTGGCGCAACTCCAGCCATCAGGTCGTTCTCGCGCCCGCTATGCGATTTATCCGCGACCGTCCAACATGAAGCGGCACGCCGTAGGCACTATTTGCAGAGAATTTGCAGCGCTGGTAACGTAGTCTTTACAAAGACCCGCTTGTGGCCTTTGATCCTACTTGCGGCCGCTGAAATCAATGATGCACAACCACCTAGCACGACCACTATCTATCGGTGGCATCGTCGCTATTGCAGAGACAAAGATTCGCGCGCATTGATTCCCCGTACCGATTTGAGGGGCCCGCGCGCGATCAGGCAAGGAGAAAGAGTCTTGCAGCTTGCGTCTGACGCGATAGATGAAGCATGCAAAGCCTCACCGATGGCTAGTGGACAAGGCATCTACACCCGGCTTATCACGAAGATAGATGCGGAAAACCGCTTCCTCGCTGAAAAGGGTCAGCTAAAAGCACCATCACTCCGTACGGTTTATCGAATGCTACTGCGAATCGATGCTTTTGATCGGACCGTGCTTAGGGAGGGCAAGATCGAGGCGGAAAAGAAATTCGCCATCGTTAAGGCTGGCGTAAAAACCTCGCAGATCTTGGAGCGAGTCGAAATCGACCATACTCCTTTGGACCTCTTCCTTATTGACGAGAGAAGCAAACTGCCTCTCGGTCGCCCGACACTGACTGTCGTCATCGATCACTACAGCCGGATGCTCTTGGGATTTCATCTTAGCTTTGGCAACCCTTCCACAGCTGCCGTCATGGGCGCGCTCCGACACGCCATCTTACCCAAAGGTACACTGCACAACGTGATCCCGGAATTGGCTCCTAAGCACGACTGGGTATGCTATGGCCGGCCGGATGTAATGGTCGTCGACAACGGAATGGAATTTCATGGGAACGACCTTGATAGCGTTGCGTATGATCTAGGAATCAGAATTCAATTTTGTCCCAAACATCAACCCCGCTTCAAAGGAGTTGTCGAGCGCTATCTTGGCACCTGCAATCGATTCTTCGCACACCAGCTTCCTGGTACAAGTTTATCGCGCTGGCACCTGCGCGGCGACTATGATCCTCTGAAGCACGCAGTACTTACTCTCTCTGAGTTTCATCAGCTCTTTCAAAAATGGGTTCTTGATGTATACGCCCAGACGATACACCGCGGCACCCGTGAGACACCCTGGGCGCGTTGGCATCAGGGCTTGCAGCGTCGAGAGCCAGAACTCCCGGAAAGCGCCAACGCACTAGAACAACGCATCGGCCTCGTAGAAGAGAGAACCCTTCGCGCCGACGGCATTTTGCTGCATGGGATTCAGTACAGCGGCGATACGCTTGGTCCGATGCTGCGCACGTTCGGTCCAGGTACAAAGGTACGCGTGCTCTTTAACCCAGAAGACCTCGGTGAAATCAGAGTTTGGGGGCCGAATAGCCCAGACCCCGTTTCCGTGCTGGCTCTCGATCAAACCTATGCACGCGACCTGACTTCTTTGCAAAACAAGCTCATTCGCGCGGCCGTTCGTGAGAAGGGCGCATCCCAGCAGGATGCTGGAGCACTTTACGTCGCGAAGCAAAGCATCGTCAGCGCTGTGGAAACCCTAATGGATAGCCGGAAGCAAAAGGATCGGCGCCGCGCAGCAGAAATCATAGGTTCAAGTACAAGCAAATCAGCCGGGGCGGAGACGTCAACGATGTTTCAAGGCATGCAGTGTGATGGGAATGATTCGCCGAGCCCAGTCAATCTACCACCCCGAAAATTTGCAAAAATCGACGCACCGCCTCCGAGCTATTCATTCTTCCGACCAAAGAACAAGCCGACTGAGGAGCCTAGAAAATGAGCCTGCAATTCTATGACGCTGTTAAACAACTGCAGGATGAGTGCATCAAGTTTCCGGCTTTCGACACAGCGTACGAACAGATTGAGACAAATCTGAAATTATTTCGAGCGACAGGTGTCGCACAAAACTTACTTATCCTTGGAGAAAGTGGCGCTGGGAAGACGAGCCTGGCAGAACTATTCGCCAACGAGTATCCAATGGTTGAACTTCCGGAACGCAACCTGATCCCGGTGCTTAAGGTCGAGGTTCCTGCCGCCGCGACGATTGCTGGCACGGTCGAAGCCGTCCTCGCCCAGCTTGGTGATCTTCAACCGGAGCGAGGAACGGTTTCAGTAAAAACAGCTCGCGCGGTCAAGATAGCGCGTTCTTGCGGCGTTGAAATGCTCATCTTTGACGAGGCTCAGCACATTCAAGATCGCGGCAGGGCGCACTCGCAATATTTCGTCGGCGATTGGCTCAAGTCGTTTATGGATGCTCTCGGCACTCCAGTCACTTTACTGGGTCTGCCAAGAACACAGATTCTTCTTCAAGTTAATGAACAACTACGAAGGCGATTCACACATCGTGTTTCGCTTACAACACAACAGGATTCGGACTCGACCGAAGCAGACAGCTTGCGGCTATTTACATCGCTGGCAAGCGCGCTTCCCTTACCGCTCGACCCACGCCCATATCAATGGGGGGAACTTGCGCGAAGACTACACTTCGCGACCGACGGCCGCGTCGCATACGTGAAAAAGATTCTGGTAAGCGCATATTCGCAGGCAGTTCTTGAATCGAGTGACAGCATTGGTATTAACGATCTATCCCGTGCATTCACCACAACTATCTGGCCATCTGGGATCGGGGGGCTTAATCCGTTCCATCCGTCGTTTCCATTTCGTCCGTTGGATCGCGCAGGGGAACCATTCCAGACCGGTGAAATGAACGGCAGCACGGCGGCAAGGAGAAAATATTGAAAACCTTGCCCATCCGACCACTGCCAATACCGACCGAACCGCTTGTCGATTACCTGGAGCGCCTTGCCAACGCGAACGGCTATACCCTTCGGGAATTCACATCATCGCTAAGTGGCTCTGATGGCCTTACGCCAGAAAAGCTTGCACGCATTTTGAACGGCTGTGCGCTACCGAAGTTCTCGGGGCCAGTAGTCCAATGGGCTCCCATCGATGTTGACACGTTTGGCCTGCAAACAGTCGATTTCACACATATTAATCGGCGTTGGTGTCCGTCCTGCATTGTTCAGGCTGGATGGATGCGTCCAATATGGCGGGTCAAAGTAGTGACGATCTGCGCTATTCATCGAACAAGGCTGCTACAGACGTGTTCTCAGTGCCGCTCATCCCCAAGCCTACAGGAGCTGCTGCACGGTGCTTGCAAGTGTGGCAGTCGCTTTGTCGAGACCTCGATCCCGGCTACGCGAACGGAACTGCATATCGCACGCGCTTTAAGCGATTCATTGAGCGGCGTCGCCACGTTAAATTTGGGCGAGACCAATGTCAAACTCGACACGCCTCACCTAGTACGCATGATCTGCTATATAGGTCAGTTCATCAAGGGCCCACCATTGCGCCGGCCAGGAAAAATTCGAGAGTTAGAAGACATATCGATAGCGGCCGAATTGGTGGCCGGAACAGCCAAACTGCTGGCCGATTGGCCATCATCATTCTGGAGCTGTCTTGAAAGCTTCGTAGACGTTGCGCCCGCCGACGCAAGCATCCGACGAGTATTCGGTTCTTTGTACCACGTCCTTTATCAGGACCTGCGCGACCCGTCTTTTCAATTCCTACGCGACTCATTCGAGCTCTTCTTACTCGAACATTGGCGCGGGGAACTATGTGGACGGCACCGGCTTTTCAGCGAAGTGACGATCAAGAATCATCGTCATCAAGGTCTTGCGCGAGTTGCACGGGCGGCCGGCATGAGCAGTAAGCGCCTCCGAAAAATGATCCACCAGGATCGGTTCCCAGCGAATCAATTTAATCCGGATTCCGCTAGGAATATCATCACTGTCGACAAAGACTTACTTGCTCGTCTGGTCCCTTCTCCAACGGAGTATCTAGACCTACGCACCGTCTCCCGAATACTGGGATTAAAGCGGACTCGTCTACGGCAACTTGTCGCGCACGGCGCCATCCTAGCAGACGCCAAACCTGATTTCAGAATCAGCAATCGTTGGCATTTTCGACGCACTGACATAGAAGGTTTCATGGATGAGATCCAAAACGCATCCTTGCTCGACGCCCAACCAGCCGGAGACGCGGCTGAGGTAGTCACGCTAGCCCATGCCCTTCAGTTCTGGCGCATCTCCTCAGTAGAACTGAGCGAATTGATCAAGGCATTGAAGCGTCGAGAAATACCGTTCTCCGCGTCATCGAGTTGCCGACTGGGTGAGCTGAAATTCTGCGAAGACGTGCTGCGCAACTGGCTATCAAGGGCCCGAGCCGCGACAGTCGAATGGGTTTCCGTTTCAAACGCATCGGTGCGTCTTGGTCTGAAGGAGCAAGTAGTGTATGAACTCGTTTCTCGGAACTACATCGACGCAGACGTAATTTCAAAAAATGGACACGCAACGCGCCGAATTTCGCTTTCCAGTCTCGACCAATTTAAGCAGACCTATGTTTCAGCTTCAGAACTTTCTCAGATTCACGGTACCTCAACGACGGCGCTACTTAAACGCATTTCAGCAAGGCCGATAACAGGACCAGGAATCGACGGCGGACGGCAATATTTCTTCCGAAGAGATGCCGTTGATGCCGCCACTCCTCTGTCGATTAGCTTTTGACGCGTGTTATCACACACACTCATGTCCGGGTTACAGCGCTGACTTTACCGGCCACCAACCAATGAGATTGCTTTGAATTTACGAAAAACACTCAATCAACTAACGCAGTTGACCTCCGAACTGCAGGTGTCGATAGCGAACGCCCATGCCGTCTATCAATCGTTAGAAGCCACCATGGCAGGCTTAGAGCATCAAGGACTGATTCATGCAAAGGGGTACTGGCGGGAACGCAAGTATTTTTGCCTCTACTCCCCATCGCAACGAGGCGAACGGCGAGTTTTTCGGTACGTCGGCTGCAATCCAGAAAAAGTCAGAGCGACTCAAGCCGCAATGCGCAGGGCAATTGAATATAATGAGCTAGTTGCTCAAATCGCTCACCTGGAAGATTTCGCGGAGCAATGCTGTCGCAATTTGGTTGACGTGTTGTGTACGCTACGGGCTTTTGACTCAATCAATTCGTTAAGTAAAGAAGTACCTAAATAAAACGATCAAAGATACGTTGGGTAAAGGTCTTACTTGAAAACAAGCACTTGGAAGGGTGTGCAATGGGAAAAATTGACAAAGTGGAATCTCTTCGTCGACGTGCTGCAGTGAATTTCGCACGAGCAAACGTAGAGCTTTCTGGCTTCACGGTAAGTCAACGAGTACTGGATATGATGGAGCAGTATATTGCTGGGGAGATAAACATAGATGAGGTGATAACTGAGAGGCAGGCGGATAGGGAAGAGCCTCCTCGCTAGGAAAAGTTAAGCTTTATGCCAGAGTCTTAGAGTACGTCAAGAATCCTAAATTTAAAGATTATTTCCACCGCAATTTAGCGAATCATCAACTAGATAACAACGTTGCGCCCGCTCTGTAGTTTTATATCCCTTCTTAATATTTCAACCTTCTTTAAAAACCAACACGTGTATTGAAGGGATCATCACGGCCATGACCGATAGAGTCGCACAAAATTTTCACTATTGATGGCACGAATCACATTTTTTTCACTTATTTTGTCACAACCTAATCCTAGGCGTGACAAAGTAAGTGAAAAAACCCTTATAAATCAATCGACGTGTTTGCAAGTATTGTGTCACACGACACAGCTTTTCTGGTTTGCGTGACCGCCAAGGCGGCCCTCTTCAGGGCCGCTTTTTTTATGTACGCCTGCATCCTGTCGCCATATTGACATACTTGCCAAAAGCAAGCAATAATCTGCCTTAAGCAAGCAAATAAGAGGTATCACATGCAGACAGACCAACTCGGCGAACGCACGGAGATCGTGCGTCGTTTCAACCGTTTCTACACGCGCCAGATTGGCGTGCTGCATGAACACTTGCTGGATAGCGCGTTTTCGCTGACGGAAGTGCGCATCCTGTATGAACTGGCGCATCAGGCGCAACTGACCAGTGCGGACCTGTGCCGCGAGCTGGGCTTGAACGCGGGCTACCTGAGCCGTGTCATTGCCGGGTTCGAAAAGCAGGGGCTGATCGCGAAGACGCGCTCGCCCACGGATGCACGCGCGGCGCAATTGCAGCTGACCGAGCAAGGACAGCGCACCCTCGCGCCCCTGGTCGACGCTTCGCGGCGCGAAGTTGCCGCCATGCTGGAGCGCTTGCCGCCAACGGCGCAGCAGGAGCTGGTCGCTGCGATGGGGCAAATCCAGGGTTTGCTGGGAGAAACGTCACCCAGTTATATCCTGCGCAATCCACAGCCGGGCGACATGGGCTGGATCATCCACCGGCAAGCCGTGCTGTATGCGCAGGAATATGGCTGGAACAACGAATATGAGGCACTCGTTGCCGAGATTCTCGCCAAGTTCGTGCGCGAATTCGACCCGGCCCGTGAGCGCTGCTGGATCGCCGAAAAAGACGGCAAGGTGATCGGTTCCGTCTTCATCGTGCGCCAGGACGATACGACGGCCAAGCTGCGCCTGCTGTATGTCGATCCGTGCGCGCGCGGCCTGGGCATCGGCAGCCGTCTGGTCGATGAATGCCTGCGCTTCAGCCGCCAGGTCGGCTATACGAACATGGTGTTGTGGACCAACAGCATCCTCACCGATGCGCGCCGCATCTACGACAAGGCTGGCTTCCAGCTGGTCGAGGAAGAAGCGCATCACAGCTTTGGCAAGGACCTGGTCGGCCAGGTGCTGGCACGCGAGCTGTGACGCTCACTGTGGCGGCAGCAGGACACTGGCCGCCGTTTTCCTCGCCCCAGTCACCATTCCCCCCAAGAAACCAGTACACTAGTTCCTGAGCGCAACTAATTTTGCGCATGCACCAAGCCGCCTGCCGTTGCCGGGAGGCGCCCCTGCCGCAAGGCGTGTTGTCTGCCTGGACAAATGCAATGTTCACTTCGCGCAGCCTGTCTCCTGCCTTCTATTACCTGTTCTTTTCAGGAGAACGGGAGCAGCAGCAGCGCTTTTTCAAGGAACTGCATTTCATTTCGATAGCCATCCTGACGTTTGGCCTGGTCTGCTGGCTGGTCACGTTCAGCCTGACCTTGCCGCGCGCCTCGCTCGATCATGCGCAAGCGGCGCTGGGCGTGACGGGCATGCTGGTCGGGCTGCTGCTGACCGTGTATGCGAAGTCCTTGCAGGCCATCATTGCCAGCGGCACGATCAGCGTGCTGTTCATCGCTTTCAGCTTTCGCGTGCTGATGCTGGGCACGGAAGATCCCGCTTTCTGGGTATTGCCGCTGGGCGTGATGATCACCCTGACGACGGCGCCCATCTTCAGCGGCATCGCGTATTACCTGGGCGTATCGCTGTGCGTGTGGGCCATCCTGGGGCTGGGGCAGTTTCCCGTGCATGCGGGCCAGGCCGACCAGCATTGGCCCGTGCTGGCCGTCACCATCAGCGTGATCATCGGCCTGGCGCTGAATATCTATTTTCTCGTCTTGCGCATCCATAACTACCGCTCCCAGCGCGAACTGGCGACGATGGCTTACAAGGATGGCTTGACCGGGCTCAACAACCGACGCATGTTCACGCAAAGCGCCCGCGCCTTGCAGCGCACGGCGCGCACGCCCGCGTATTTCCTGATGATCGACATCGACGACTTCAAGCAAATCAACGACGTGCATGGCCATGACGTGGGTGACGAGGTGCTGAAAAAGATCGCCGAGGTCATCAGTGGACTGTCGGGCGAGCACCTGTGCGGCCGGCTGGGTGGCGAGGAGTTTGCCGTGATTTACCTGGGCGAAAAAAACGCGGCCTGCGCCTTTGCCGCGCAGCTGGTCGATGCTGTCGAGGCGGCCTTTGTGCCGGAACGCAAGGTGTCCGTCAGCATCGGCATGGCGGAACTGATCAAGGAAGCGGACTTGTCGCACAGCTACCGACGCGCCGATGAATCCTTGTACCAGGCCAAGAAAAGCGGCAAGAACCGCTACGTGCTCAACGCCGCCTGAACACCTCCGTCCGGCGTCGCGTCGAGCAGCGCCAGCAAGGCTTGCGGCGCAATTTTCCACGGGTCGCGCTGCTCGGGGTCCACCTCGTCCCAGCTGTCCAGGGCGCCGATCTTGAGGATGGTCAAGGGAATGTCCTTGCTTTCAAAGAACGCCAGCATGCGGCGAATCAAACGACTCACCTTGGCGTGGTCGTCCATATACAAGGAGCAGGTATAGAAACAGCCCTTCTCTCCCATGCGCAATTTCCTGGCCAGGCCGACACGCGAGTAGCCCACGTACTTGTACAGGAACTCGGTCACGACTTCATCGTCGACGGGAATACTGCAGGAAATGGTGATCTTGGCCATGGCAACGGGACAGTGATTCAATAGCCAAGCTTAGCAGAAAGGGATTTATTCCTGAAATGCTAAGATCGCGGCCCGCGCATGCCGGCAACCAGTCCGGCATGGCGTCTCGACAAGGATGGCCATTGAACACCCCAGGAAAAATCACTCTGCGCATGCTGACGCTGTGCGCCGCCCTGTGCTTGCCGCTTTCCAGCATGGCACAAGTCATTTCTGCCGAAGATTCCGCCTTCGTGGCCGCCACCGTGTCCGTGCCGTCGCCGCCGCTGCGCCTGAGTGCGCATCCGCAGATCCGCGCCGACGTCTTGAAACTGCTCGGCTATGCGCGCGGCAGCTATACGCAAGGCAACTCCCTGATCGCGCGCCAGGTGTTCGACAGCATGCATTCACTCGATGACATCACGCGCACCATGCTGCCCGACGGGCGCTCGGTGCTGGCCTCCATCGATGCCGGCACGCACGGTGCATGGCGCGCCGCCATGCTGTTCGATCCGCAACGCAAGCTGCTGGCCCTGGGCCTCGTCAACGGCCATTGCCAGGCCGCCATCGGCGACGCCGGCCCCGCTTGCCTGCCGTCCACGCACGCTGTACTGACCCTGTTCCTGCCGCCGGGCGCGGAGGACGAGACGGCCGCGCCGCTTCTGGTCTGGGCGCGGCAACTGCCGACCATGCTGGCACAGGGTGCGCCGGAACAGCGGCAAAGTATTGCTGTGGTGGAATACATCACCACCCGCCCCGGCCAGCCCGGCTGGGATTCGCGCGACGTGCCGCCCGGCTTTCCCGCCAGCTTGTTGCATCTGCTGCTGCCGAATGCGGAGTTGAACAGCAGTTCCAGCGGCGGCAAGATCGTCACACCGGCCGGCCTGGCCGGTTTGCCCATGCGCACGCCCACGGAAGCGGCCGAGGCCGGCGACGAGCCCATGCCCGATGCCGACATCACCGTGCGCAGCTATGCCGATTTCCACTGGGTGCTCAACACCTACGCCAAGCTGGCCAAGGGCGCGCAAGTAAAGGGCCATGACGACAAGGTCGTGTTCACCGGCAGCGATACGAGCGGCCGCTATACGGTGACCTTGCGCGAGCCCAACAAGGACGATGGCGTCTTCATCACCGTGGCAAGCTGGCGGGAAAAATAAGCGCAAGAGCAGGGAAAGCATTGCCATTCCGCACAAGAGCATGGCATTTTGGCATTTTGCGGTATGATTTCCGGCCGTGCGGCGCGGCCCGATCCCTGCCTTGCCCACCCTGCCCTTCAAGCCAGTCACGCTTGCGTCGCCTCCTGCCCTAAGGAATTCATATGTTCGGTTTTAACTTGCGCGTTGCCAAGATGGTGTGGACGGCTTTCCTCATCGCCTTCCTGCTCTTTCTCACCTACAAGGTCTCGTCGACCCTGATCGTGGTGGTCTTTGCCATTTTCTTCAGCTATCTCGTGTACCCGCTGATCGGCCTGCTGGAGCGGTATGGGCCGAAGCGCTTGCCGCGCACGGCCAATATCGGCATCGTCTTCCTGGTGGTGATCCTGCTGGTGGCGGTGCTGGGCTCCATCTTCGGCTCGCGCATCGAGGAGGAGGCGATCAAGCTCAGTGATCAGTTACCGACCCTGCTCAAAGGCAACAACTTTGCCGAGCGCATCCCATTACCGGAATTCATGGAACCGTTGCGCGCGCGCCTGCTGTCGTTCATGCAGACGCAGCTGAGCAGCAGTACGGGACAAGCCATGCCGCTGGCGAAGGAACTGGGCTTGACCGTCATGCATGCGGCCAGCAACCTGATCTATCTGGTGCTGGTGCCCGTGCTGAGTTTTTTGCTGATCAAGGAAGGGCCGGACATGCGCGACGGCTTGCTGTCCCTGCTGAACCGCCCGAACAAGAAACTCTGGGGCGCCATCATCGATGACCTCGACATCCTGCTGTCGCGCTATGTGCGCGCCCTGCTGCTGTTGTCGATCGCCACCTTTGTCTCCTACAGCATCGCCTTTTCCCTGATGGGCGTGCCGTACAGCCTGCTGCTGGCCGGCGCGGCCGCCTTGCTGGAATTCATCCCGTTTGCCGGCCCGCTGGCCGCCGCCGTCATCGCCGTGGTCGTGGCCGGTTTCAGCGGTTTCGAGCACGTGTTCTGGCTGATCGGCTTTATCGCCGCCTACCGTTTGTTCCAGGATTACGTGGTCAATCCCTACCTGATGAGCGAGGGTGTGGAAGTGAGCCCGTTGATGGTGATCGTCGGCTTGCTGGCCGGCGACCAGTTGGGGGGCGTGGTGGGCATCTTCCTGTCCGTGCCCGTGATGGCGGCCATCAAGATCGTCTTCGTGCGCGCGCGGGCGGCATTGCAGGCGCGCCATGATGCGCATGAGAAAGCGGAACAGGCGGCGGAAGAAGCGCGCGCCCAGGCCCTGGCCGAGGCGGCGCGCTTGCAGGAACAGGGCAGCAAGGCCACCCTGCCGGCGCAGTAACTTAGAACTCTTCCCACTCGCCGCTATTGTCCGCGGCAGGTTTGGCTGGACGCGGTTTTGCTGCAGCGGCAGGTGCTGCAGCGGCGCGGGCCGGCGCCAGGCGCAGGGCCGGGCGTTTCAAGGCCGTGCTGGCGGCGGCCACGACAGGCTTGCGCAAGGCAGGCTTGGCGGCAGGACCGCTATGGTTGGCATCGAGTTTGAAGATGCTGACCATCTCGGCCAGCGCCGCTGCCTGCTCCTGCATGGATTCCGACGCGGCTGCCGCTTCTTCCACCAGTGCCGCATTCTGTTGCGTCACGGTATCCATTTCCGCCACGGCTTGATTGATCTGGCCGATGCCCAGTTCCTGCTCGCGGCCGGCGGCGCTGATTTCGCCCATGATGTCCGTCACGCGGCGGATACTGGAGACGATCTCGTCCATCGTCGTGCCCGTCTGGCTGACCAGCGCGCTGCCGGCGCCCACGTTCTGCACCGACGCTTCGATCAGCATCTTGATGTCCTTGGCGGCGCTGGCCGAGCGGTGCGCCAGGTTGCGCACTTCCGTGGCGACGACGGCAAAGCCGCGGCCCTGCTCGCCGGCACGGGCCGCTTCCACGGCCGCGTTCAGGGCCAAGATGTTCGTCTGGAAGGCGATGCCGTCGATCACGCCGATGATATCGGCGATCTTTTTCGACGATTCGCTGATGGTACCCATGGTGTCGACCACTTGCGCCACCAGTGCGCCACCTTTCACGGCCACGTCCGAGGCCGACACGGCAAGCTGGTTCGCCTGGCGCGCATTGTCGGAATTCTGCTTGACGGTCGAGGTCAGTTCTTCCAGCGAGGACGCCGTTTCTTCCAGGCTCGACGCCTGCTGCTCCGTGCGGCTCGACAGATCCAGGTTGCCCGAGGCGATTTCATTGCTGGCCGTGGCGATGGCGCCGCTGCCGTCGCGCACGCCGCGCACGGTGGTCGACAGGCGTTCCTGCATTTTCTGCAAGCCCGTCAGCAAGGCGCCCATCTCGTCGTTGCGCGTGATGACGATGTCATTGGCAAGGTTACCGTCGGAAATGGCACCGAAATGGCGCAGGGCCTGGTCCAGCGGGTTAAAGATGGCGCGCAGCAGCAAAAAGCTGGAAATAATGGTCAGCAAGGCGCCGACGATCATGCCGCCGATGGCCATGGCCACCTGGCTGCGATAGCTGGACTGGCTGGCCGCATACATCGCGGCGGCCGAAGTGGCCTGGTATTGCGTCAATGTTTCGGCGGCCTGGTCCAGGGTGCGGTACAGCGGCGTCAGTCCCGACATCATCAAACCGTCCGCTTGTGCAACGTTGCCTTCACGCAAAGCCTTGCTCATGACCAGCAAGCCGTTGCTCATGTAATCGCTGCGCTTTTTGTCCATGTCGTCGGACAGGCGCTTTTCGTCCGTGCTTTGCGGCAAGGCCAGGTACACCTTCCAGGACTTGTTGGACGCTTCCATGAATTGTTCGGCACGGGCCAGGGTATCCTTGGCATCGGCCGCTTCGGGGTGCACCATCACGCGGTCCATCGTGAACCGCGCGCGGCCCAGGGAAATCTGCGATTCGCCGATCGCTTGCGTCGATGCCAGCTGATTGCTGTAGACCTCGTTGAGGCTGTTGTTGGCCGATTTCAGGCTGATGATACTCATGACGCCCAGCACGGCGATCAGCAGGCCCAGCACACTCATGGTGGCGATCAGGCGCATTTTTATTGTTATATTCGACAGCATGCAGTTTCCTTGGTAGGGGCGCAACCATGCCTGCGCTCACCAAACGGGATAGCAGCAAGCGCCAGACGGGCGGGTCACGTGAATTGTTCAGGACAGGTCGATACGGCGTGTGCGGCGGCAGGGGGGAAGGCGGCCCGCGCATATCGTCAGGAGTGAAAGACAGATCAACAGGGTTGAGGTTTTCTGTACTTTTATTTCCTGACTGCAAGATACAGGGAAAGATTACTAGTAGCAACATCCAGCATGGATTTTCACGCTTTGTAACAAGCGGATGATGTTTTTTGCGCAGAACTGGCATTCCGCAATCGTGCGCGCTCGCGCCGGAATGCCATTTATGTTAGCCAATTAGTTAATACATGGTTTCTTCGATGAGCTGGCCATCGTCGCGGAAATACTGGAAACGGCCCGTTTTCCTGCCCATGTTGTAGGCGCCGATCTGCTTCGGTTTTCCATTCTGGAAATTCTCGATGTTGACGCCATGCAGCACGCCCTTGTGCCAGTTGCGGTGAAATTGCGGCACTTCGCCATCGGGATAAAACAGGGTTTCCGCGCCATCGCGCTTGCCGCCGGCAAAGCTGCCCTGGTAACGCCGCTTGCCATCCGGATAAAAGCTCTCCATCGGGCCATCGAGGTCGCCCAGGCGATAATGTTCGGCCAGTTCCAGCTGGCCGCTGGCCGCGTATTGTTCCAGCTTGCCGTCGGGCTTGCCGTCGATCATCGTCAACACTTGCCAGCCGCCGTCCGGCGTCGCCTTCTTCCACGGCCCCTGTTTCACATCATTGACGTAGTTGCCGCCACCGCCAGGCTCGACCCACTGGCCCTGCTTCTTGCCATTGACATAGTTACCTTGCCATTGCACCACGCCATTGACGCGGCGTTCGCTGGGACCGTTCAAGCGGTCTTTCACAAACGTGTCGTAACCGGTGAAACTGTGCATGTCCGCTGCGCGCCACTCCTCCACGCCCGGACTCACTTCCCAACGGCCCGTGCGCTGGCCACGCTGCATCATGCCCGTCGTCGTTTCATCGCCGCTTTCATACGTCCATGGCCCTTCGGCCTTGTCATCGACGAAGGCGCCAAAAGAGCGGATGGTGAGCGGCTCTTCATAGTGCCACTGCCCCGTGCGCTTGCCCTGCGCATACAGGCCGCGGGCAAACACGCTGCCCGTGCAGCAATTCACGTCGTATTCGATGAGCAGCCCATCCTGGCTGGCGGCAAAGCGCTGCGGCTGCGTTTCCCAGGTGATCCACTTGACGTGATAACTGGGCGCGCGGCCCCCTTCCCAGCCCTTGCCCAGCAGATAGGTCACCGTGAGGAAATGGCCGTCCTTTTCCTCGAAGGTTTTTTTATAGGCAAATGCCGGCGCGTCCGCCGGCTTGCCGGGCAATAACTCGCCATCGATATTGAAATAGCCGACCAGGGTGCCATGGCCATGCTCGATGGCGTCGAACTCGGCCACGCCCGTCGGTGCATACGCGATGCTGTAGTCGATCAGCTGCAAGCGGGCCAGCGCGGCGCGCACCAGCGCCTCGTCCATGGTTTTCGCGCCGCGCACGATGGCGTCCAGGGTGGGCTGCAAAGTGGCGACCTTGAACATCCTGCCGCCGCTGCGCTCGTAGCGGTAGGCATGCAAGCCGTACTGACCGCCGTTGCGGCTGAGCACGAACGTCGTTTCGCCCTCGCTGTCCAGGTCAAGCTGGAACACGGCCGCGATGCTGGCCTTGCCGTACTTGTCCAGGTTCATGCGTTTTTCACTGATCCCGTTGCACTGGCAGTAGTAGCCGTTGACTTCGCCATTTTCCCGCAGGAAGGCCAGCACCACGCCGCCGTCGCGGCGCTCGACAACGCTGGCGGTAGCCATCGGTTTACCCTCGTAGAACCGCACTGCCGCCTGCGCCGGCGCCAAGGTACCCAGCGCCAGCAGCGCTGCCATCGTGCTCATCCAAAATATTTGCCGCATGCCAACTCCACTGCCTGAAAAGCGCCATTATGCATGGCCGTTCAGGCAAGACCGGACACGCCAGGACGCTGGCGCCACAGGGGCCGCTGCACCGTCTGCGCCAGCAACACGCCCAGCAGCGAAATGCCGCCGCCAACCAGGTGGTACACATGCATGCTTTCGTGCAGCCAGACGATGGCCAGCAAGGCCGTCAGCAGGGGCAGCAGGTTGACGTAGATGCTGCAGCGGTTCGGCCCCAGTAGCTTTACCCCTTCGATCCACAGGTAGGACAGGACGATGGACGAACCGATGCCCGCATAACCGATCAGCGGCAAGGTGGTGGCGTCCAGCCTGGCACTGCCGGGCGGCAGCAGCAGGAACAGCGGCAGCATGCACGCCAGGGCTGCCAGCGCCTGGCAATAAATAGCTTGCCAGGCGGGAATGGACAGACGCCAGCGGCGCAGCAGCACGCCGTACAGGGCAAACACCAGGCAGGCCAGCAGCATCAGCGCGTCGCCCGCATGCACGCCTTGATGCAGCAAGGCCAGCACGTCGCCGCGCCCTACCAGATACAGCAAGCCGCCAAACGACAGCACGCCGCCGGCCGCCATGCCGACCGTCAATCGCTCGCCCAGCAGCAGCACGCTGAGCAGGGCCGTCATCAGGGGCGCCAGCGCCGTGACGATGGCCATATTCGTCGCCGTGGTGCTTTCCGCGGCGCGGTAGGATAGGCTCTGGAACAGCGCCATCGACATCACGCCGCACAGCGCCAGCTGCCACCACTGGCGGCGGATGGCGGCACGGTTGCGCCACAGAGGGCGGGCGATAAACGGCGTCATCACCAGCAAGACCAGCACCAGGCGGTAAAAAGTGATGGCTGTGGGGGCGATGCTGGACGCGGCCAGCTTCGAGACGACGACGTTGCCGGCCCACAGCAGCATGGCCAGAAACGGATACAGATAAGCGCGCACAGGCATGTGTCACTCCGGGAATAGTTGCGGGGAACCATCATGCCGCAGGCACGCCGCGCCTTCTCGCGCTAAGATGTCCATACCTATCGCAAAACTGACCTTATTTAATGGATTGTTCCTCCCACGCCTTTCAGGAATTGCTGCCCGTCACGGCGCGCGCCATGGCGCTGGCCGTCGACTATGCGCATGGCCACGTGATTTCCGTGCACCGCCACACGCATGCGCAATTGCTGTACGCCATCGAAGGCGTGATGACCATCGAGGCGCAGGGTGGGCGCTGGGTGGTGCCGCCCACGCGCGGCGTGTGGTTGCAGCCCGGCATCGCGCACCAGGTGCGCATGAGCGGCGCCGTGAAAATGCGCACCGTCTTCATCGATTGCGCCAGCTCGCCCTTGCTGCCGCGCCACAGTTGCGTGCTCGACATCAGCCCCCTGCTGCGGCAACTGATCGTGGCGGCCGTCGACATCGCGCCCGACTTTACGGAAGGCAGCCGCGACTGGCATCTGCTGCAATTGCTGTTGCACGAGCTCGACAGCCTGCCCGTGCTGCCCCTGTATCTGCCCTTGCCTTCTGACGCGCGCCTGCGCGGCATCTGCGCGCGGCTGATGGCGCAACCGGGCGAACAGCAGACGGTGGCGCACTGGGCACAGGAGCTGGCGATCACCGAGCGCAGCCTGCACCGCTTGTTCCAGAAACAGACGGGCATGCGCTTTGGCCAGTGGCGCCAGCAGGCGCGCTTGCTGCGGGCACTGGAACAATTGGCGCATGGCAGCAAGGTCATCGACGTGGCCATGGACAATGGCTACACCAGCCAGAGCGCGTTCACCGCCATGTTCAAGAAGCATTTTGGCACCACGCCCAGCGCGTTTTACCAGGCAAAAGTCATCGCAGCGTAAAAAAAATGCTGCTATGCATCAATAATCATGGGCGATAGCCGCCGCTCTTGCTATCATCGCAAGCCTTATCGCACCGCGCCCATCCTGGCAGCGGTGTTGACCTCAATCACACCACCATGACACAGAATTTCTTCCAGACTTTTATCCTGCTCTTGCTCGTCACCGATCCGTTCGGCAACGTTTCCCTGTTCGTCAATGCCCTGAAACGGGTGCCCATCGAGCGGCGCTGGAAAGTCGTGGTGCGCGAGTGCCTGATCGCCTTCGGCATCTTGCTGCTGTTTATGTTCTTCGGCCGCCATTTCCTGAACGCCTTGCAATTGTCGGAAGTGGCCCTGCGCATCGGCGGCGGCGTGATCCTGTTCCTGATCGCCATGCGCATGGTGTTTCCGCAGCCAAACGCCGGTAATAGCGACCACGAAATGGGCGGCGAACCGTTCATCGTGCCGCTGGCCATCCCCGCGCTGGCCGGCCCGTCGGCCCTGGCCACCGTGCTGCTGTTTTCCTCGCATGAAATGAACGAAGTCATCGCCCACGTGGCGGGGCTGACGGCCGTGGCCGTCGTCTGGCTGGCCGTGTTCCTGTGCGCCGAACGCTTGCAGCGGGCCTTGGGTCCAAGGGTCATGACGGCCTTCGAGCGCCTGATGGGCTTGATCCTGACGGCGATGGCCATAGAAATGTTGCTCGCCGGCATACGCGCGTTCCTGAAATCCGTTTAACATCATCATTCATCCACCGGAGGAATCATCATGAGCCGTTGCGCCCACCTTTGCCTGATGGCCGATTACAACCAGTGGATGAATGCCAAGGTCTACGCGGCGGCAGCCAGCCTGCCGCCCGGCGAGCTGCAGCGCGAGCGGGGCGCCTTTTTTGGCTCCCTGCTGGCCACCTTGAACCACGTGATGGTGGGCGACACCTTGTGGCTGCAGCGCTATGCCAAGCACCCGGCCGGCTTCCCCCTGCTCGATCCCATCCGCGCCATCACGCCGCCTGCCTCACTCACGCACCCGCTGTTCGCGGCCGAGGATTTTGCCGCCATGCACGCGCACCGGCAATGGCTGGACCAGCTCATCGTAGCCTGGGCCGCCTCGATCACGGAAGCGGACCTCGACCATTTGCTCGATTACCGCAACAGCAAGGGGCCGAACCGGCGCGAGTTTTTCAGCCTGCTCATGCATTTCTTCAACCACCAGACGCATCACCGGGGCCAGGCCAGCACCCTGCTGTCGCAAGCGGGCGTGGACATCGGCGACACGGATCTACTGTTTCGCATCCCCAACCATATCGAGGATTGACGACGGGCGGTACAGCCACGCCTTGAGCAAGATCAAGGCCAGCGCCAGACCGCCCAGCAGCGCGCCGCAAGCCAGCGCCCCCGGCATGCCGCAAGACACGATGGCCATGCCTCCCGCCAATACACCCACCGTCACGCCCAGGTTGATAGCGGCGATATACACGCCGATGGCAAACGCGGGTGCCTCGCGCGCTTCGCTGCTGAGCCACACTTGCGTGACGATCAGCCCGCTCGTGTGCGCGGCACCCCAGAACAGCAGCAAGACGGCCAGCGCCGCCCAGCCGGTTTCGCTACCCGCATAGCGGTACAGCAGCCAGTACGCCAGTCCCAGCAGCAGGGGTTGCAGCAACACCGTGCGCAGCACGTGCGTGCCGAGCTGACGCCCCGCGAACAGATTGCCCGCCACGCCACCCACGCCAAATACCACCAGCGCCAGCCCCGTCTGGCGCGCCGACAAGCCCACTTCCTGCTGCAGGTAGGCGGCCGCATACGCATACACGGCAAACATGGCGGCAAATACGAGCACGGCGGCGGCAATATTGAACCACAGGGCCGGTTTGCGCAGCACGGCCAGCTGGCGGCCATACGCCAGCGGCGCCTCGCACGGCGTGTCCGGCAAGAACAGGAATAGCCCAAGCGCCGCCAGGGCATTGACGAGCGCGCAGGCAAGGAACGATGCCTCATAACCATACTGCGCGGCGATCCACGTCGTGAGCGGAATGCCCAGCACCATGCCCATGCTGGTACCCGTAAACGCATGCGCGCCGGCCCGCGCCGCCTGTTGCGGCGGGTACAGGGCGGCAGCGGCCACCATGGCCAGCGAGAAATACACAGGATGAAACAGGGCCGGCACCATGCGCAGCGCCAGCAGCAGCCCGAAGCGGGGCGCATACGCCGACACCACGCTGGCCAGCGCGAACACCAGCAGGGACGCGATCAGCACGGGTTTGCGGCGCCAGCGCGTGGCCAGCAGCACGAGAAAGGGGCCGCCAACGGCAATCACCAGGGCGAACAGGCTCACCAATGAGCCCGCCTGCGCGGCCGTCACGTCGTAGCGACGCATGATCATCGGCAAGATGCCGACGACGCCAAACTCGATGCAATACACGCCGAACAGGCCCAGCGCAAGGAAGACGATGGGGTGCGGGCGCGTCATTGTCCCGGCTCCCGGCCATACACAGCCTGGCACAGTTCCGTCACGAACGGCCCCGCCATGCCTTCCAGTGCCGTATTCGTGAACGCCACCACGGACAGTTCCTGCGCAGGATCAACAAACCACGAGTGGCCATACGTGCCGCCCATGCGCCAGCTGCCCGTGGATTCCGGCGTGGTGGCCGCAAGCGGATCCGTCAAGACGGTAAAACCCAGGCCGAAACTACGGCCGGGCCAGAACGGCAAATCGAAGCCACCGGTCTGGTTTTCTCCCATCTGGCGCGCCAGCGCCGGCGGCAGCAGCGGCGCGCCGCCCAGGCGCAAGGTTTCCAGCAAACGCATGAAGTCGGGAGCCGAGCCGACCATGCCGGCACCACCGGACGGGTAGGCGTGCGCGTCGCGGGCACGCGCCGCAGATAAGGCAAAACCTGCCATGCCATCAAGAAACGGCAGATGGTCTTCCCTCTCGTCCAGCAAGCGGCGCGGCTTGGACTCTCCCGCTGCGCGGTCTGCATATGCGACGGCCAGGCGCGCCGGGTCGCTAGCCAAAAAGCCCGTGTCGCGCATGGCCAGCGGCGCCGTCACCAGCTGTGCCACGGCGTGCGCCAGCGGCCAACCAGTCACCGCTTCGATCACGGCGCCCAGCACGTCGGTGGCGATCGAGTACGCCCAGCGCTCGCCCGGTGCATACGCAAGCGGCACGGTGGCCAGGCGCCGCAGGTTGTCTTCAAGATTCACGGGCGACGCGTCCATGCCATCCGACACCCCGGCCTGCGCATACGCGCCGCCCGGCGGCTGGAAAAAGCCATAGTCGAGTCCTGCCGTGTGCGTGAGCAGATGCCGCACGGTGAGCGCCGCCACGGCGCCGTCCGGCTGGCGCGGCGCGAAATACGGCAGCCAGCGCATTACCCGATCGTCCAGCCCCAGCCGACCCTGCCCCACCAGCGCCAGCGCGGCCGTCGAGACGATGGGTTTGCTGACGGACGCCAGGCGGAAGACGGCGTCCTCAACCATGGGCTTGCCCGCCTCACGATCCAGGTAGCCGGCCGCGCGGCGATACACGTCCTGGCCGCGCTGGCGCACCAGCACGACGGCGCCCACCAGGCGCTGCTGGTGCAACACGACGTCCAGCAAGGGATCGATGCGGGCGGACAGGGCCGCTGGAGAGAAGTTGTACATCATGGCGTAGCCTTTCAAATGATCAGGCTGCCAAGGTAAGGCAGGCGCGATCAAAGAAAAACAGGCTATAGTTTCTGTCTGTGCGGACGCTGGCATCCGCAATCAAAGAGGAAGCACATGGATAACCTGGCGGGATTCGCGGCCTTCGTGCAGGCGGCGGAGACGCGCAGTTTTGTGGCGGCGGGCCGGGTGCTCGGCATTTCCGCCTCGGCCGTGGGCAAGAGCATTGCGCGGCTGGAAGAGCGCCTCGGCGTGCGACTGTTTCAGCGCAGCACGCGCAGCATCGCGCTCACCAGCGAGGGTACCGTGTTCCTGGAACGCTGCCGGCGCATCTTGAGTGAGATCGAGGCGGCCGAGTTGGAGTTATCCAATAGCAAGAGCGCACCCCGAGGCCGGCTGCGCGTCAGCCTGCCGCAGGTAGGCAGCTTGCTCAATCCCGTGCTGACCGCATTTGCGCGCGCTTATCCGCTGGTGGAACTCGACCTCGATTTCAGCGACCGCCGGGTCGACGTGATCGAGGAAGGCTACGACGCCGTCGTGCGCGCGGGAGAGAGCGCCGACAGCCGTTTGATGAGCCGTCAGCTGGGCCAGTTCCAGCTGCAGCTGGTGGCCGCGCCCGCCTACCTGGCGCAACATGGCACGCCGCGGCTTCCCGCCGAGCTGGCGCAGCACACTTGCCTGCTGTACAAGTTTCCCAGCAGCGGCAAGGTCGAAGCCTGGCCCTTGCCCGAGTGGCCTGCCCTGCACGCGGCCGGCTTGCCGGCCCTGCTCAACTGCAACAATGTCGAGACCCTGCTGCACTTTGCCGAAAGCGGCCTGGGCATCGCCGCCCTGCCCGACTTTGCCGTACGCGCGGCGCTCGCCGCAGGCCGCTTGCAGCCGGTGCTGGACACGCACCGCCAGCACGACGGCGCCTTTCGCATCCTGTGGCCCAGCAGCCGTCACCTGACGCCGAAACTGCGCGCCTTCATCGACTTCCTGGCCAAGCACGTGTTTCCGGAAAACTAAGACCGCATCCAGCGCCGCGCTCGTTGTTTCCACACGACAACTTATTTAATTTGCTACCAATTTTTAAACTTTTCGCGGACTTGATACAAGTTTTTGTATTGCAGTGCGGAATTTTGAGGAACAATTACAGGCTGGCCGCCCTTACGTATAAACCCGTAGCCCTGGCCTGTCGACGTTTTCCTTCACTTCCGCAACACGAAAGCAATCATGTCACTCACACAATTCAAAATCGGCACCCGGCTCGGGATCGGGTTTGCTGTCGTCCTCGGCCTGCTGGTGGCCGTCTTGCTCGTCGGCCTGTACTCGATGGGGCAACTGAGCGCGCGCACGCACGACATCGTGGCCGACAAGAACGTCAAGATGGCGGCCGCCAATACCATGAGCGACAACGTGCGCAACATTACCCTGGCGATCACGAGCATTGTGGTGGCGCCGACGGAAGCGCTGGTGCAGGCGGAACTGGCCAAGATCGGCGAGTCGCGCAAGAAATACGGCGCCGCCAAGGAAACCTTGCAAAAGAAAATCTCGACGGACAAGGAAACGGCGCTGATGGCCGAACTCGATGCCGCCCTGAAATCGGGCGCGCCGCTGAACAACAAGGTCATCGAGCTGCGCAATGCGGGCCAGACGGAAGAGGCGATCGCCTTTTTGACGCAGCAGGCGGCACCGAGCCTGAAAATCGTGCTGGGCGCGCTCGACAGCCTGGTCGCGTATGAAGCGCAGCAGGCGGCGCAGGCGGCAACGGACGCCGAAACGCTGAGCACGAGCGCGCGCGCCTCCATGATTGCCCTGGGCAGCGTGGCCGTGCTGCTGGGCGCTTTTGTTGCCTGGATCATCACCCGCTCGATCACCCAGCCCATCAATGCGGCCGTCAGCGTGGCCGAAACCGTGGCTTCGGGCGACTTGTCGTCGCACATCGTCGTCAATTCCAGCGATGAAACGGGCCGCCTGCTGGGCGCCCTGAAAGCCATGAATACCAGCCTCTTGGGCGTGGTGGCGCAAGTGCGCCACGGCACGGATGCGATCTCCACGGCATCGAGCGAAATTGCCGCCGGCAACCTCGACCTGTCGTCACGCACGGAAGAGCAGGCCAGTTCGCTGGAAGAAACGGCGTCGGCCATGGAAGAATTGACCTCGACCGTGAAACAGAACGCGGACAATGCGCGCCAGGCCAACCAGCTGGCGAAAAGCGCGTCGGAAGTGGCCGTGCGCGGCGGCAGCATCGTCTCGCAAGTGGTCGACACCATGGGCACCATCAACGCGTCGTCGAAGAAAATCGTCGACATCATCGGCGTCATCGACGGCATTGCCTTCCAGACCAACATTTTGGCCTTGAACGCGGCCGTGGAAGCGGCGCGCGCAGGCGAGCAGGGACGCGGCTTTGCCGTCGTGGCAACGGAAGTGCGTAATCTTGCCCAAAGATCGGCTGGCGCAGCAAAAGAAATCAAGGAACTGATCGCCGCGTCCGTCGCCAACGTGGACACGGGTTCGCGCCTCGTCAATGAAGCGGGCCAGACCATGGGCGACATCGTCGACAGCATCGTGCGCGTGACCGACATCATGGGAGAAATTACCTCCGCCACGCACGAGCAGACCATCGGCATCGAGCAAATCAACATGGCCATCGCGCAGATGGATGAAGTGACGCAGCAAAACGCGGCCCTGGTGGAAGAAGCGGCGGCCGCTTCGCAAAGCATGCAGGAACAGGCCGGCGAACTGGCGCACGTGGTGGGCTTCTTCAAGACGGGCGACCATGTTGCCAGCGCAACCAAACTGAGCCCGGTGCGCACCACGCCGGCAGCGCCAGCCATCGCACGCCCATCGGCCAAGCCCGCACCCGCGCGCAAGGCCGTCGTGGCCGCGCCGGCACGCCGCAGCAATGCGACTGCCGAGAGCGAATGGGAAGAGTTTTAAGGCACGAGCTTTAATACAAGAGTTTTAACACCCAGCAACATCGGGATAAGGGAAAGCCAGGCAGGAAGTTGCTGCCTGGCTTTTTTTCGTCCGCAATCGCCACTTTTTTTGCGGCAAAGCCCGCGCAATAGGCGAAAGTGCAAAACACGCGCCGCGCATACGCTTTACAATCCTCGCTCGCTTTACAAAATATTGGTCATCATGAATCAGGCAGAACAGCAGCGCCTCCTGGCTATCCTGGAGTATTGGCACAAGATCGAATTTTTTATCCCGTTTGACCTGAATCAAATCACGGACGTTGAAGACCAGTCCACCGTGCGTCTCCTGCACCGCGAACAGCTGGCGCAATTGCCGCTGCAGTTCGCCACGCAATGGCAAGTGCCATCCGACCGCGAGATCGACGGCTACTCGCTGTTCCTCGGCGTGTTCGACAAGGCCGAAATCAACAAGGCTTGTCCGCCAGCCAACGGCCCGGAAAACATGGCCGAAACAGAAAAAACAGAACTGCTGGGACGCTCGTGCTTTGCCCGCCTGTCCCTGAATGCGCTGGGCGAGCCGCAGTTCGACCCCGTGTCCGTGTCGACTTTGCCTTGGGCCCTGGGCCGCGCCCGCACGCCGGACTGGTCGGGCCTGAGCCTGGATGCCTTCAGCGACAGCCAGCTGGCGCTGCAAGACAGCCTGCGCAACTTCGCGGCAAGCCGCGCCCCGCAGCAGGTGACGGACGAGGCGGGCAATGTGTCTTCTCCCCTGTCCGGCATGGAAATCGCGGCCCTGGCCGACCTGCTGCGCGACTGGGCCGGTTTCCACCCATCCGCCAGCCAGCCGCTGGCCGTGCTGGAATTGCGCACGCGCAAGAAACGCGCCGCCGTGGCGGACGCCGATGCACTGGAGTCCAGCCAGAACCGCAGCCTGGACTTCGGCGACGCAGTGGAACCCTCGATCGATATCCTCAACAGTTTTTACCTGGACGACCTGGAACAGATCATCCGTGCCTTGCGTGGCGGCAAGTTGCCCGCGACGGTGGCCGACTACCTGACGCCGCTGGCGCAGGACGAGCGCATTGACCTGTACAGCCCGGCCGGACGCCAGGCGCTGGCCGCCATGCTCAATCCGGCCAACATGAACCGGGGCCACTGGCTGGAAGACGCCAGCTACGCCATGAGCCTGATGCAGCAGTTCGCCATCCACGGCGCGCGCACGGGCTTGAGCGAGCGCGGCATCTTTTCCGTCAACGGTCCGCCGGGCACGGGCAAGACGACCTTGTTGCGCGAATTGTTCGCCGACAACATCGTGCGCCGCGCCAGCGTGCTGTCCTGCCTGGACCGCGCCGGCGACGCCTTCATCGGCAAGGTGGCCGTGGCCTTCGAAGGCGTGCGCGACCCGATCACCATCGCGCGCTTGCGCCCGGAACTGACGGGCTTTGAAATGGTCGTCGCTTCGTCGAACAATGCGGCGGTGGAAAACATTTCCGGCGACCTCCCGAAACCTAAACAGCTGGGCAAGGAATGGGCGCGCACGCGTTACTTTGAAAGCGTGGCGCGCCGGGTCGTGGCCGACGGCAATGGTGCCAACCGCGCCTTGAGCGAGGCGGAAGCGCCATGGGGCATGATGTCCTGTGCGCTGGGCAACAGCGCCAACCGCCGCCGCTTCGTCAGCAATTTCTACGACGATGACTGGGACAAGACCACGGCGCGCAAGACACCGAATGCGCAAAATATCCGCCAATGGCTGGCCAGCTACCAGGGCGTCAGCTTCGCCCAGGCGGCGCGCGAGTTTCGCGAGACGGAACACGTGGTGGAAAAGGCCCTGGCCGAGCACGCCCAATACGCGGCCCTGTGGCAAGCCGTGGGCACCTGCACGGAAGCCGATTTCATCGAGGCCAGCCAGCAAGCGCTGATTGCGGCTGAGCAAGAGATGGATGCGGCGAATGGCGCACTGACCGACGCGCTGGCGCAGCAGGACACCCTGCTCGCCAGCAAGAAGGAATTGCTGGAAGAAGAACGCCTGGTGGCGCTGACGCAGCCCGGTTTCTTTGCCCGGCTGTTCCGCACGGCACCGGCGCGCGCCTACAAAGAGGCCGTCGTCGCCAATGCCGAAGCGCAACGCCAGGCTGCGCGCGACGTGTCCGCCATCAAGCTGCTGCTGAAGGGCGAGCTGGAGCCGCGCTGCGAGCGCGCCCGCAACACCCTGCACATCGCCCTGCGCACGGCGCAATCGCGCCAGCGCGAATGGGATGACAGCACGGAGCTGCTGCGCCGCGCGCGCATGCGTTTCCCCACCATTATCGCGCCGGCGAGCCTGGACGAGCTGGACGGCGACGCCCTGCAAATTGGCGGCCTGTGGCATGAACCGGCCCTGGCCCGCCTGCGCTCGCGCCTGTTCGCCAAGGCCCTGGCCCTGCATGAAGCGTGGCTGGCGGAAGTGGCAAAGAAGGGCGGTCCCGGCTTTGGCGGCAACTTGCTGGCCGTGTCGAAATTGCTGAAAAACAAGCGCGCCTATGACCAGTCGCACATCGCCATGGTCTGGCACAGCCTGTTCATGGTAGTGCCCGTCGTGTCGACGACGTTTGCCTCGTTCGCGCGCCAGTTCCAGGGCATGGGTCCCGAATCGCTGGGCTGGCTGTTCATCGATGAGGCGGGCCAGGCCGTGCCACAGGCGGCGCTGGGCAGCCTGTGGCGCGCCAAGCGCGCCGTGGTCGTGGGCGACCCGCTGCAGATCGAACCCGTGTTCACGGTACCGGGCCGCCTCGTGCAAACCCTGTCCGCCCTGTCGCCGCACACACAGGATGGCAGCTATGCGCCAACGTCCGTTTCCGTGCAGACACTGGCGGACAAAGCCAACCGCTATGGCGCGACTGTCGGCACCGGCAGCGCACAGCCGCTGTGGATCGGCAGCCCCCTGCGCGTGCACCGCCGCTGCGTGGAACCGATGTTCTCGCTGGCCAACAGCATCGCCTACGAAGACAAGATGGTCTATGGCTTAGCTGACCGCATGCCGCCGGCTGGCGCGCGGGGCCTGACGCGGAGCGCCAGCCACTGGATCGACGCCGTCGGCCCCGTCAGCTACAAGCAGGTGGTGCCGGTGCAGCTCGATTTCGTGCTGGAAGTGCTGCTGAAACTGTATCGCCGCGACGGCAAGCTGCCCGACATGTATGTGATTACGCCGTTCAAGGCCGTGCGCAACGAATTGCGCTCGCGCATCGTCGACATGGACTGGGACCGCCGCCTCGGCTACGGCAAGGCGCCGACGGCGCGCGAATTGCGCCAGTGGAGCAGCCAGATGGTGGGCACCGTGCACACCTTCCAGGGCAAGGAGCAAAGCGTGGTGATGCTGGTTCTCGGCGCCGACGACAGCACGGTAGGCGCGGCGCAATGGGCTGCCGCCACGCCGAACCTGCTCAACGTGGCCCTGACGCGCGCGCAGCATTATGTGTACATCGTCGGCAACCCGCAGCTGTGGGGGCAGTTGCCTCACTTTGCGCCAGCGTGTGCGCAGTTGCCGCATACGGGCATGCATGAGTTTTTGGTAGAAATGGGCTAAACGGGGAAGGTCAGCTGCGTAGGTCGGATTAGGTGGGGCCGCCGAGGGCCGCAGGACCGTAATCCGACACCGCCAACGCCAACAATATTGTCGGATGACGCGTGGCTTCGCCCCGCTAATCCAACCTACGCTGCGTTGGGAACGTGAGGGTAAATGTCGTGGCGGCCGCATCCGACGCGACCGTCGCGCTGCCGCCATGCAATTGCATGATGGCCGTGACGATGGCCAGGCCCAGGCCTGTGGAAGCGGCCGAATCGCTGCGGGCCGGGTCGGCGCGATAAAAACGCTCGAACAGGTGCGGCAAGTGGCGCGCGGGGATGGCGGGCCCCAGGTTACTCACGCTCAATTCCACGCCCTCGTTCGTCGCGTGAGCGCGCAATAAAATCGTGCTGCCGGGCGCCGCGTGGCGGATGGCGTTCGACAGCAAATTGCCCAGCGCGCGGCGCAGCAGTTGCGGCTCGGCCGTCACATTGCCGCTGCCGTGGCAGGCCAGCGCCAGCTCGCGCTCCTCGGCCAGGCCCTCAAAGAAATCGGCCAGACGCAAAAACTCGTCCTGCACGGGCAAGACCTGTTTGACGAGTACCATTTCATCCTGCTGCGCGCGCGCCAGAAACAGCATGCTGTCGATCATGCGCGACAGCCGTTCCAGCTCTTCCACATTCGACGACACCAGCTGTTCATACTCGTGCGCACTGCGCGGGCGGGCCAGCATCACCTGGCTTTGCCCCAGCAGATTGGTGACGGGCGTGCGGAATTCATGCGCCAGGTCGGCGGAAAACTGCGACAGCCGCGCATAGCCTTCCTGCAGCCGCGCCAGCATGGCGTTCAGGGCCTGGATCAGCGGCAGCAGCTCGCTCGGCGCGCCGCGCGCATCGAGTTGCTGCTCCAGCTTGCCAGGCCGCACGAGGGCCGCGTGCGCGGCGATATTGCGCAACGGCCGCAACCCCCGCAGCAGCATCAAGCTCGCCAACAGTGCCGCCACCAGCGCGCTGACGGCAACGGACACGACGATCTGCCAGCGGTAGGCGGCAAACATGGCCGTGCGGTCGCCATACACGCGGGCGACGGAAATGTCGGCCATCTGCGCCGGCTCGCCGATGCGCGCGCTGGCCGCCACGACCCTGGCCGGATAGCCGTCGCGGCTGGTCCAGCTGACGATGGCGCTGTCGGTGACGGGCGCATCGACGGCGACAGGAACAGCATGCGCCACCGTCTCGCCGTTCGGATTGACATCGATCAAACGCGTGCCATCGGCGCGCACGATGCGCACCAGGGAATTTTCTTGCCCGCTCATGGTGTCGCGGAAATACTGAGGCCGCTCGCGGATGATGTCGAGGGTGCCCGCATTGCCCAGCAACTGCTGGATCTGCCGCAATTTCCCCAATAATAAAATGTCGTCGCGGCGCTCGATTTCCGCGACGAATGAACGGTACAAATGCATGCCCAGCCCGGCCGACACGAGGGCCACGATCAGCACGAAGACGAGCGTGACGCGCAGGGTCAGCGAGCGGCGGAGTTGCGCCAGCGTCATGGGGCCGCGCCGTTGTCAGGCGCCGTGGGCGCGCGCAGTTCGCAGACATAACCCATGCCCCGCAAGGTGTGGATCAGCTTGGGTTCGAACGGATCGTCGAGCTTGCTGCGCAGGCGGCGGATGGCCGCGTCGATGACATTGGTGTCGCTCTCGAAATTGATGTCCCACACTTGCGAAGCGATGATGGAGCGCGACAAGACCTCGCCCTGGCGCCGCGCCAACAGGTGTAGTAAACCGAATTCCTTGGCCGTCAGGGTGATGCGCTGGCCTTGGCGGCTGACCTTGCGTTTCATCACGTCGATTTCCATGTCGCCGATGCGGATGACGTCGTCTTCGCGCGGCGGCCCGCGCCGCAGCAGGGTGCGGATGCGCGCCACCAGTTCCGCAAACGCGAACGGCTTCACCAGATAGTCATCGGCGCCCAGCTCCAGCCCCTTCACGCGGTCCTGCACCTCGTCGCGCGCCGTGAGGAAAATCACGGGCACGTCCGCGCCTCCTTCTTGTAGCCGCAGCGCGCGCAAGACTTGCCAGCCATCCATGATAGGCAGCATGACGTCGAGCACGATGAGGTCGGGTGACTCCGTACTTGCCATGTGCAAGCCATCGCGACCATTGCGCGCCAGGCTCACCGTAAAGCCGGACTCGGCCAGACCGCGCAGCAAATAGTCGCCCGTCTTCGGTTCGTCTTCGATTACCAGGATGCGCATGGCCACTTTCTAAAGAGAATATGAAACCATTCTACGCCGCGCACACACGGCCGCGGATGATAAAAATGTCATGTGGCCATCATCGTCGCGTAGGGCAACACTGGCCATACTGGCGCCATTGCACTCAACGGAAAAACGCATGAAATCCATTCTTCCCGGCAGCATCCTGCTCGCCTGCACCTGCCTGTGCGCCATGGCGCAAGCCGCCAATCCCTTGAGCGTGCACATCCTCGACTTGCAGAGCGGCCAGCCGACGGCGGGCGTGACAGTCACCCTGGAGCACAAGCAGGGCGACGGCTGGCAACAACTGGGCAGTGGCGTGACGAATGGGCAGGGGCGCATCGCGGCCATGTATCCGGAAAATATCGCCATGCAGGCGGGTGATTACCGCATCGTGTTCAAGACAGGCGAGCACTATGCGCGCCTGAAACAGGAAACGTTTTTCCCGGAAATTCCTGTGCAATTTCACGTGGAAAAGACTGACCAGCACTATCACATTCCCTTGCTGCTCAGCCCTTTCGGTTTTTCAACCTCCCGAGGAAATTAAGTTTAACCGAGCGTCTTCGCCGTCTGTCCGAACAGCACGCTTTTCGCGTCGCCGCTGACGGTCGGTTGCACATTGATTTCAGCCGCCCGCGCATACGCGCGCACGGTGGCGGGACGGGCAGCAATGGCGGCGAACCAGCGCGCCAGGTGCGGGAAGTCTTCCAGCTTCTGGCGCTGGCGTGCGTGCGGCACGATCCACGGGTAGATCGCCATGTCGGCGATGGAATAGCTGTCGCCGGCCACGAATTCGCGGTCTGCCAGGCGCTTGTTCAGCACGCCGTATAGCCGGTTCGTTTCGTTGACGTAGCGCGTGATGGCGTAATCGATGGGCTCGGGCGCGTACTGCACGAAATGGTGGTTTTGCCCGGCCATGGGGCCAAGGCCGCCCATTTGCCAGAACAGCCACTGCATGACTTCGGCACGTCCCCGCACATCCACCGGCAGGAATTGCCCGCTTTTCTCGGCCAGGTATTGCAAAATCGCGCCCGACTCGAACAGGGACAGCGGTGCACCGCCATCTTCCGGCGCCTGGTCGACGATGGCGGGGATGCGGTTGTTCGGCGCGATGGCGAGGAATTCGGGCTTGAACTGGTCGCCCTTGCCGATATGCACGGGAATGATGTTATAGGGGATGCCCGCTTCTTCCAGGAACATCGTCACTTTGTGCCCGTTGGGCGTGGTCCAGTAATACAGGTCGATCATCGTGGTCTTTCCAGGTAGATAAGTGGGGCAGGCGCACTTGGCATAACTATTGTCGCGCCGCAACTGATATGCATGGATATAATGCCACGTAAGCGGAAAACAAGACGGCGCAAGCACCCACTAGCGCCGTCACGCAGGCATCCCGACATTCCCGAGCACCAACCAAGAAAGCCGACCATGCGCAAACTCCTGATCGTCACGCTGTCCGTCCTGCTGTCAGGCTGTGTCCAGGACTTCGCCATCTACATGTTCGATGGGCAAGACCATTCCCTGACCGTGCGCCGTCAGCAACGTTATTTTTGGCAAGATACCGTGGAAGTGCAGCTGATGGCGACCAATTTGCCGCAATGCCAGCGCCTGCATACCCTGTCGACGGATGCACCGGCCGACATCACCGTCGAGCTGTTTGCGGCTGGCGATGGCTTGTGGAATATCCGCATGGGCAAGCAGCTGTGGCAGGCGGAAACGAATACCTGCAATGAACTGACGGAAATGGAAAACGACCCGAAAGCCGACCTGGGCCAGCCGGTCGGGCAATTCGTGGTCGTTGATGACAAGCTGGAATTCGAACCGGCGCCGTAAGCGGCGGCACCAGCCCAATAAGTCCTTAGCGCGCCGCCAGGCTGCGCAGCGGCTTTTTCGCCACGGCGCGTGGCGCGCCAGCCGAAGTGGCCGCCAGGCGTGGCGATGTTCCCGACTCTTGCGCCGACAGTTTGAAGCGGGCGACCAGTTGCGCCAGCACGGCCGCCTGGTCCTGCATGCTCGACGCCGCCGCCGCCGCCTCTTCCACCAGTGCCGCATTTTGCTGCGTCACGCTATCCATCTCCGTGATCGCCTGGTTGACGTGGCCGATGCCCGTGCTTTGCTCGTGCGAGGCGGCCGTGATGTCGGCCATGATGTCGGTCACGCGCGACACGGAAGCGACCACCTGATCCATCGTCGTGCCCGCCTGTGCGACGAGGGTGCTGCCGGCAGCGATGCTGTCGACGGAAGCGCCGATGAGTTCCTTGATTTCCTTCGCTGCGCCAGCGGACCGTTGCGCCAGGTTGCGCACTTCCGACGCCACGACGGCAAAGCCGCGTCCCTGTTCGCCGGCACGCGCTGCTTCCACGGCCGCGTTGAGGGCCAGGATATTCGTCTGGAAGGCAATGCCATCGATGACGCCGATGATGTCGACGATCTTGCGCGACGAGGCGTTGATGGTGTCCATCGTGCCGATCACTTGCGCCACCACGGCGCCGCCCTGACGGGCCACGGCGGAAGCGGACTGCGCCAGTTCATTCGCCTGCACGGCGTTGCCCGCGTTTTGCGTCACGGTCGAGGTCAACTCCTCCATCGAGGCGGCTGTTTCTTCCAGCGAACTGGCTTGCATTTCCGTGCGCGCCGACAAGTCCATATTGCCGCTGGCAATTTCGCTCGACGCCGTGGCAATCGTCTCGGCGCTGTGGCGGATTTCGCTGATCGCATCGACCAGATTGGTCTGCATGGTTTTCATCGCGTACAGCACGCTGTGGCGGTCGTTGGCATGCGTGCGCACGACGCCGCTCAAATCGTTATTCGCGATCTTTTCCGCCACGTCGGCCGCATACTCGGGATCGCCGCCCAGCGCATGGCGCAGGCTGCGGTTGATCACGACGACGACGGCCGCCAGCAGCGCACACACCAGTACCAGCACACCCAGCGAGGTCAGCAGCGACTGGCGGAAGGCCGCATCGATATCATCCATGTACACGCCCACCACCAGGGTCCAGGCCCATGGCTTGTAGGCCACCACGCGGCTCATCTTCGGTTCGGGGGTTTTCTGGCCCGGACGGGGGAAATAATAGTGAACGAAACCCTTGCCCGCATCGCTCTTGCCGACGGTAACGATGTCGCGGTACAGATAGGTGCCGTTGGCATCCTTGAAGTCCGACATGTTCTTGCCATCGGTTTGCGGCGCGGCGGGATTCATCACGACGACGGCATCGAGGTTGATGATGGACAAATAACCGGTCTCGCCGAAACGCATGCTCTTGATGACGGCCGTAGCCTGCTTTTGCGCCTCTTCCTTCGTCAAGGCGCCGCTGGCGGCCAGGTCGCCAAACATCTTGACGGCGCCCAGGCCCAGGTCGGCGGCATTGCTCAAGTCGGCGCTGCGCTCCTCGATGCGGATCTTGCGCACTTCCAGGGCGTTATAGACAAAAATAACGGTGATGCACAACAGGCTGCAAATCAGGGGGATCCATAACTTCTGCTGGAACGTCAATTTCTTCATGCTGTGTCTCCGACTGTAGATTTGCGGCGATGGGGGTGTAGCCCGCTTCCGGCTCTACGGCCAGGAATGCGGCGGCGACGGTACTCTGGCGGCACCGTTCAGACGACTCCAGCATACGCTCGAACGACCGACATTTACAATGCCGGGAAGCAATGATTTTTGCCCGGTGTTGTTAATGCGTTGCGACAATTGATGAGAATTGATGCTGCATTGCAGTAAAAAAGCACGCAGATAGGCGCTGGCAAGGCAGGCGGGAGTGGCGTGCGTGTGTCAAAATGCACGCCGTATACTCAATGAATCACGAAAGCACAGCATGACCAAGAATGAAGCCATGAAACGCATCAACGACCGCCTGGGCAAACCCACCCTGACGGACAAGAACACGCATTTTGCCAGCGTCGCCAGCTATGGCACCGACGAAGGCTGGTGGCTGAAGATCCCCTTCCTGACATTCAAGCAGGAACTGCACTTCATCCTCAACAATGAGAAAACGAAAAGTTTCCAGCACCTGAAAATCGGCGCCAACCAGATTCTCAGCCCCGGCATGAAATTCCGCAGCACGGGCGGCGCGGCCGACGCCTTCATGTCGGCTTCGGCGCCGAAACGCCTGGTCGACTTGCTCGACGGTGGCAGCAAGTACAACTTCACCAAGCATTTCATCAACGACTACCGCTACTGATGCGCGGCCGAGCTGCCGTCACCTGGCGGCAGCCGCGGCGGTAGCCAGGCCCTGAGCAAATGCTGCGCGATGTCGAGCGCGTCGTCGCGACTGGTGCCAAAGTGTAAAGGGTAGCCCCAGAACTGGCCGAACATGACGGCGAAGGCCTTGCCGGCCAGGCGTCTGGCGGCGTTCGGTTCGACCAGCACCATGCCCTGGATATACGCGCGCAAGGCGGCCTTGTGCCGCTTCATCCACAGCACGGCGCGCTTGCGCTCTTCCTGCGGATGGTCATGCCCATCCTCGTCCAAGCCTTCTTCGCTGAGAATCACAAACGCCTGCTGGCGCGCCAGCAAGTCCTCGAACTGGGCGAACAAGGCATCGTCGGGGCTGCTGGCGGCGTTGTCGCGGCGCATCCAGACGAGGGGGAAATCGGTGATATCGAGTTGCATGGGAGACTCCTTCAAGGGGTTGCCGTTCCTCCTCACCTTCATCAGAACACGGGCGGCGGCGGTTGCCGTTGAAGCGGGGCTGCGGATGCCCATACGATAGCGTTGGCGGCATTGCGCGTCATTGCATAAAATAGCCACAATATTATTCAATCCAGCCAAAGTCTTCCCATGCCCCATCCCCTCTTGCCCAGCATGCTGACGGCCCACCTGGGCCTGGACGATGACGCCTCCATCCTCGATTTCGATGTCGATGGCGTGCTGCGTCCCCTGCTGGCCGTGGGCCTGGCCAGCGTGCCCGAGGATGCCGAGCAGGCGCCGCACCAGCACCGCAAGGGGCAGTTGCTGTATGCCACGCGGGGCGTGATTCATTGCGAGGTGGAAAGCGGCGTGTGGATCGTGCCGCCGCAGTGCGCCGTGTGGATACCGGGCGGCCTGATGCATTCGGCGCAGGGCGTGGGCGAGGCGGAATGCTATTGCCTGTTTGTCGAGCCGGCAATGGCGCCGGCCTTGCCGGCCGTCTGCTGCACCGTGGCCGTTTCGCCGCTGCTGCGCGAACTGATCACCAAAGCGGCCGGTTTTCCCACTCTGGCCGCGCTGCAGGGCGCGCAGGAACGCCTCGTGCTCACCCTGCTCGATGAACTGGCGGCCGCGCCCGTGGAAGACTTGCATTTGCCGATGCCGCACGATGCGCGTTTGCGCTGCCTGGCCGCCCTGCTGCTGGCGCAGCCTGCCGATAAAAGCACCCTGGCCGAATGGGCCAGCCGCATCGGCATGAGCGAGCGCAGCATGACCCGGCAGTCCTTGGAAGAAATGGGCATGAGCGTGGGCCGCTGGCGCCGGCAATTGCACGTCATCCTTGCCTTGCAACGACTGGCGCAAGGCCACAGCGTGAAAGCGGTGGCACTGGAACTCGGCTATGAAAATACCAGCGGTTTTGTCACCATGTTCCGCAAGGCGGTGGGCAAGCCGCCGGCGCGCTACCTGGCGGAGCGGGAATCCAGGAGAATATAAAAACGCATAAAAAAGGCTCTGTCATCGGCAAGTAGGGGAAATGCCGGAATCTTCCTGTGACCGTGCTGTCTGACTCTGCATACCCACCCTGCAGGACCAGATCATGCGGCCAGCCGAATGGATCACCTTGATTGCGCAGTTTGCTCAGCTGAGCCAGCGCCAGCGGCAGGCAGGCATTGCCCTGTTGCGTGGAAACTCTCCACAAGACGCGACCGTCGCGCTGCTAGAAAGTGTGGCCCAACAGCGATTGGCCTGTCCCGCTTGCCATTCAGACCAATTGCACCGGCATGGCCATGCGCACGGTTTGCAGCGCTACCGCTGCATGTCCTGCGGCCGCACCTTCAATGCCTTGACTGGCACGCCGCTGGCCCGCTTGCGCCACAAGGCGCTGTGGCTCGACTACGCCGATTGCCTTCTGGCATCGGATTCCGTGCGCAAGGCGGCGTTACAGCTGGGCGTACACCGTAACACTACGTTCCGCTGGCGCCACCGGTTTTTGTCGTTGGCAAAGACGGACAGACCGCATGGTCTGCACGGCATTGCCGAAGCCGACGAGTTATATCTGCTGGAATCGGAAAAGGGATCCAGAAACATGACGCGTCCGGCGCGCCGCCGGGGCGGCCATGCCCACAAGCGCGGCATTTCCAATGAACAGGTCTGCATCCTGGTGGCACGCGACCGCACGGGGCAGACGCTCGATTTTGTCACGGGAAAAGGGGCGTTGACGAAAGCGCAGCTGCATCATTGCTTGTTACCCGTTATCGACAAGGACGTGCTGCTGGTGACCGATGGCCATGCCGCCTACCGGGCCTTTGCGAGGGAAGCGGGCATCAGCCACCAGGCCGTCAACTTGCGCGCCGGCATCCGCGTGCAGGGCGCCGCCCATGTGCAGAACGTCAATGCCTATCACAGCCGTTTGCGGCAATG
Organism: Janthinobacterium sp. GMG1; assembly: GCF_034427795.1. NCBI lineage: Bacteria > Pseudomonadati > Pseudomonadota > Betaproteobacteria > Burkholderiales > Oxalobacteraceae > Janthinobacterium > Janthinobacterium sp. GMG1. The sequence continues at coordinate 54,738 of NZ_JAXQNT010000012.1, read as the reverse complement.
GCTGGGTCCGTTTCATGGCGTGGCGACGCGCTACCTGCCGAACTACCTGGGATGGCGCTGGATACTCGACGTCAGGCGTATCCGCTCACCGGAAACGTTATTGAAAGCAACGCTGGGCGCATTCCCACATTTGACGGTGATATAGCCATAAAAAAAGGCGGCATATGCCGCCTTCGTCCTGCATTGTCGCCGAAAATCAGACTTCGCGCGCCAACGCCAGAAACTCCGTGCGCAGCGCCAGGTTCGGCTGCATCTCGCCCAGCATGGCCGAGGTGATGGTTTCTTCGCCCGGCGTGCGGATGCCGCGGCTTTCCATGCACAGGTGGCGGCAGCGTACGACCACGCCCACCGATTTCGGTTCCAGCACTTCCATCAAGGCATTGGCGATCTGCATCGTCATGCGTTCCTGCACTTGCAGGCGCTTGGAGAAGCAATCGACGAGGCGCGTCAGTTTCGACAGGCCGACGATCTTGCCGTTAGGCACATAACCGATGGTGGCCTTGCCGAAGAACGGTGCCAGATGGTGTTCGCAATGGCTGTAGACGGGGATGCCGCGCACGACGATCAGCTCGTTGTACTGTTCCGCGCCATCTTCAAACGCTTTCAGCAAGTCCACCGGGTCCTGGCCATAGCCGGACGTCCAGTGCTTCCACGCCTTGGCCACGCGCGCCGGCGTTTCCAGCAAGCCAGGACGCTGCGGATCTTCGCCAAAGCTGCTGATCAGCCGGCGCCAGTCGTTTTCGGAGAATTCTTCTTGAGACATGCTAAACCACCCTAAAATTTTCAATTGCCGCCAGTATATAGAAAATGCGGCAAGCTGCCCGAGCAACCCTGGCTTTTCCTATGCCGTTGGCGGACGGTGGGCGCGCACCAGCAGCGCGGAAATCGACACGCTCGAACTCGCTTCCGGCCACGCATCGCCGGGGCCGAACCAGCGCGCCTCGGCGATCTCGTTCTCGTCAAGGCGAATTTCGCCATCGAGGTAATCGGCCGTAAACGCGATCATCAGCGAATGGGGAAACGGCCATGATTGGCTCATGAAGTACTGCAAGTTATGCACGCGCAAACCCACCTCTTCCATCACTTCGCGGTGCACGGCTTCCTCGATCGATTCGCCCGCTTCCAGGAAACCGGCGAGCGGACTGAAGCGCTGCGATGGCGAATGCTTGTGCATGGCCAGCAGCACCTGGTCGCCCTTGCGGATGAGCACCATCATGGCTGGCGAAATGCGCGGATACGCGAGCATGCCGCAAGCGGCGCAGGTGAAGCAGCGTTCGCCGCGTGTGCGCTGCATGGGCGTGGCGCACACGCCGCAATGGCGGTGCGTGCGCGCCCACTCGGCCAGTTGCGCGGCGCGGCTGGCCAGGCCCAGGAACGCGTCGTCGACGGCATTGAACAACGAACGCATGCCGTGCCAGGCCAGGCCGTCGCCCGGCTGCAACTCTTCGTCGGTCCAGACCGTCTGGCAATAGCGGCCCTGCCACAAGCCCACGGGCTGGGCGCGGCTCAGGTCAATATCGAGCGCGGCCGCCTCGGCGGCGGTGGGCAGGGTCAGGTCCGGCGTGCGCAACAATAAACGTCCGCGATGAAAGACAAACGTGAGCGTCTGTTCGGCGGTCGGAGCCGGTTCGGGAGCGTCGATCAGGGGCACAAAAGCGTCAGGAGTATGGAGCATGCTTGGCGGAAATTTGTAAAGGTTGCTCATCATACTCTCGCTCCCGGACGCCTGCCCGCGTAGCAGCGGTTCGGCCGCAAAGCAAGCATTCATGCGGCATCACAGTGTTTTTTTTCCGGCACACAAAAATCGTTGCGTAAACGAGACTGATAACGATTCTCATTTACGAAATAGCGCCCAATTATTACAATGTCACACAACCCGTTTCCCCAGCCAGCCACTTGTCCGCGTGCGATAGCACCGCGCGCAGCGCCAGCCAGGAACCACTACCCTGACCTTATCGAGAGAGCAAGATGGCAATCAAGAGCCGCAAACACGCCCCAACCCGTTTCAACCAGCACATCGGCGCCGCCCTGGCCGTGATGCTGCTGCCCGTCGCCGCCCAGGCGGCCGACCCAGCCGGCCAAAGCGCCCCGGCATCGCAGCAAATGCTGAACGAAGTCAAGGTCGTAGGGTCCAAGGAAAATGATTTCAAGGCCGAAAAAGCCTCGTCGCCGAAATACACGGAAGAGCTGGTCAATACGCCGCAAACCATCGTCGTGATCAAGAAGGAATTGATCGAACAGCAAGGCGCGCTGACCCTGACGGACGCGCTGCGCAACACGCCTGGCGTCGGTACTTTCTTCCTCGGTGAAAACGGCAACACGAACACGGGCGACGCCGTCTACATGCGCGGTTTCGATTCGTCCGGCAGCATCTATGTCGATGGCGTGCGCGACGTGGGTTCCATCGCGCGCGACGTCTTCAACATCGAACAGATCGATGTCCTGAAGGGCCCGGCGGGCACGGACAGCGGCCGCGGTTCGCCGACCGGTTCGATCAACCTGGTCAGCAAGACGGCCACCATGGAAAACAAATTCAACTCGCTGCTGACAGCAGGCAGCGGCAAGCAGAAGCGCGCCACGGCCGACTGGAACCGCATCCTCGACAGCGATACCGGCACGGCCTTGCGCCTGAACCTGATGACGCAGGACAGCGGCAATCCGGCGCGCGATGAAGTCACGAACAAGCGCTGGGCCTTCGCGCCCACCGTCACCTTCGGCATTGGCAAGCCGACGCGCATCACGGCCAGCTACCTGCACGTGGATCAAAACAACGTGCCCGACGGCGGTGTGCCGACCATCGGCTTGCCAGGTTACTCGACGCCGGACGTCGCCACGAAGGAGCAACCGGTCATCCGCACCTTCCTGAACGGCGCCGCCAAGGTCGATCCGAAGAACTTCTACGGTTCCACCTCGGACTACGACAAGGTCAAGGCCGACATGGGCACCTTGCGCATCGACCATGATTTCTCGCCGAACGTGCAAATCCAGAACACGACGCGCTACGGCAAGACCCAGCAGGACTATCTGCTGACGGCCTTCATGGGCAGCCAGGCCAACCTGAAGACGCCGGTCACCACCGATCCGTCGACCTGGACGCTGGCGCGCTCGCTGCGCACAGTCAAGGATCAGGAAAACACGATCCTGACCAACCAGACCGTGGTCAGCGCGCAATTCGACACGGGCGTGCTGAAGCACTCCCTGGTGGCCGGCGCCGAGTTCACCAGCGAAAAACAGACCAACTACAGCTATGTGCCAGCCACCCTGGGCACCTTGCCGGATGCTAATCTGTACAATCCGAATCCGCGCGACACCGTCACCGGCCACAATCCCGTGCGCAGCGGCGCCTTCACGGAAGGCGAAGTCAACACGCAAAGCCTGTATGTGTTCGACACCGTCAAGTTCGGCGACAAGTGGATCTTCAACGGCGGCGTGCGCTTCGACCATTTCAACACCACGTATGACGCCGTCGCCCTGCAAGCGGCCGTGGCCAAGGACCAGGTACAAAAACTGCCGGTCGGCACGCCGATTCCTACCCATTTGACCCTGAGCGACACCTTGGCCAACGGCAAGATCTCGGCCATGTACAAGCCGACGCCGGACAGCAGCGTGTACGCCTTGCTGGCCACGTCGAAAGCGCCACCTGGCGTCAACTTCGCCCTGAGCACGGGCGCCAACAGCGCGCAAAACCCGAACTACGACCCGCAGGAAACCATCACCAAGGAAATCGGCACCAAGTGGGACTTCCTGAAGCAAAAACTGTCGCTGTCGGCCGCCGTCTACCAGACCACCGTCAAGAATGAATTGGAACAGGATCCTGTCATCTCGACCATCTATTACCAGACCGGCAAGAAGCGCGTGCAAGGCCTGGAACTGGGCGTGGTGGGCGAGATCATGCCGAACTGGCTGGTCAGCGCCGGCTACACGCGCATGAATACCAAGGTCGAGTCGAACAAGGTCTTCACAGCCAGTGGCGAGAAGAGCCTCACCTACACGCCAAAACAGGCGTTCACCAGCTGGACTTCGTACACCCTGCCGTTTGGCCTGAAGATCGGCGGCGGCGCGCGTTACGTGGGTGAAATGCTGCGCGGCACCGATGGCGCCGTCGGCACGCCGGCCCGCGTGGATGCCTACTGGGTCTTCGACGCCATGGCAACCTACACCGTCAACAAGAACCTCGACTTGCAGTTGAATGCCTACAACCTGGCCGACAAGACCTATGTGGCGGCCATCAACAAATCCGGCTTCCGCTACACCCCGGGCCAGCCACGTTCGTTCAGCCTGACGGCGAATATCAAGTTCTAACGTCAAGAATAGTATTCCGCAACATCGGGCCCCTCTTCGGAGGGGCTTTTTTATTGTCCTGATAATCTTGTCTTTTTGGCGCACCGCCGCCCTGCCGCGACTAGCGTATGAAAAGTCATACAGCGATGCGCTTGCGCGTCCAATATTTCGCGCAAGTGTGCGAAATTGCGACATCCTGACAACAAAAAAGCCGCCTTAAATCAACAACTTAAGAAGTTATGTAGGAAATTCCAATTTCAGGCATATCCTTTGCTATGTACAGGTTTTGCTGCAAATAATCGCTAGCACGCAAGGGCTTGTTTTTGAGAAATATTGACTCCAAGCTTGAGTTGCTCGCTATCAATAATCCGCTCACAGCGGCGTTTCACCGGAGGAGTCAAAATGAAAAAGAAACGGCCATTAACCCTGTACATCCTGATTGCCATGATCCTCGGCATTGCCGTGGGCTATGGATGCAACACCGCCTTCCCTGATGCCAAGCTCAGCGCTCAAATCGCTGGCAATATTTCCATCGTCACCGACGTCTTCCTGCGCCTGATCAAGATGATCATTGCGCTGCTGGTGTTCTCCACCCTGACGGTCGGTATCGCCCACATGGGCGACGGCAAGACGGCCGGCCGCATCGGCCTGAAAGCCATGTGCTGGTTCGTCGTAGCCTCGCTCGTTTCGCTGGCGCTGGGCATGGTGCTGTCGAACCTGATGCAGTTGGGAACCAACCTCGGTTTGCCATTGCCGGACGTACACGCTTCAACCAATCTGAAAACGGCCGCCTTCACCTTGAAAGATTTCTTCACGCACCTGGTGCCGAAGTCGCCGATCGAGGCCATGGCCAACAATGAAATCCTGCAAGTGCTGGTGTTCTCGATCTTCTTCGGCGGCGCACTGGCCGGCCTGGGCGAATCGGGCAAGACCCTGACAGCCGTCGTCGACCAACTGGCACAAGTCATGCTGCGCATCACCGGCACCATCATGAACCTGGCCCCACTGGCCGTGTTCGCCGCGATGGCCTCCGTCATCACCACCCACGGCCTGGGCGTGCTGGTCACGTTTGCCAAGTTCATGGGCGGCTTCTACGTCGGCCTGCTGTGCCTGTGGGCCCTGCTGATCGGCGCCGGCTTCGTCGTCATCGGTCCGCGCATCTTCAAGCTCGTCGGCCTGATCCGCGAACCATTCCTGCTGGCATTCTCGACGGCCAGCTCGGAAGCGGCGTATCCAAAACTGCTGACGGCGCTCGACCAGTTCGGCGTGGACCGCAAGATTTCCAGCTTCGTGTTGCCAATGGGCTACTCCTTCAACCTCGATGGTTCGATGATGTACTGCACCTTTGCCGTGCTGTTCATTGCGCAAGCCTATGGTATCGACCTGTCGATCGGCACGCAGATCACCATGCTGCTGCTGCTGATGCTGACCTCGAAAGGCATGGCCGGCGTACCGCGCGCCTCGCTGGTGGTGATTGCCGCTACCCTGAACCAGTTCAATATTCCGGAAGCCGGCTTGCTGCTGCTGATGGGCGTCGACCAATTCCTCGACATGGGCCGTTCGGCCACCAACGCGGTCGGCAATGCCGTCGCCACGGCTGTCGTCGCCAAGTGGGAAGGTGGCCTGGCCACCGAGGAAGAAGCCGCTGCCGCCAACGCGGCCAGCCAGAACACGGAAAGCCATTGGGGCGAAGCGGATCACGCTAGCAAAGCCTGATAGCGCCATGGCCCGCCACAAGCGGGCCATTTATTTGTTGTCGATGTTGAGTAACAAGCAGTCAGGTAGTGCGATCAGTAGTCATTCCAACTTATTAGAGAGATTTTCATGAAAAAAGTCCTGTTTACCCTGCTGACCCTCGGCGCAGCCTCCACCGGCGCCATGGCCCAATCGAGCGTGACGATCTATGGCGTGGCTGACGCCGGCCTGGTATTCGACAAGGATGCGGCTGGAGACCGCCTGAACCGCGTCGCTTCCGGCGTCGCTTCCGGCTCGCGCATCGGCTTCAAGGGCAAGGAAGACCTGGGCGGCGGCCTGGCCGCTACCTTCGTGCTGGAAAGCGGCTTCAATATCGACACCGGCACCTCGGGCCAGGGCGGCCTGCTGTTCGGCCGCCAGGCATATGTCGGCCTGACCGGCAGCGCCGGCGCCGTCACCCTGGGCCGCCAATATTCTCCGTACTACCTGGCCCTGCGCGACGTGGCCGATCCATTCGTCATCGGCCTGGCCGGCACGGCATCGAACCTGATGGTGACGAATATCCGCGTCGATAACATGGTGCAATACACCACGCCGACCTGGAGCAAGCTGTCGGCCGACCTGGCGTATGGCTTTGGCGAAGTGGCCGGCGACAATGCGAAAAACCGCAGCATGGGCGGCGCCGTGCACTACATCGACGGTCCGCTGAACGTGACCCTGACGCACCACCGCAAGGAAAATGCGCTGGCGACCCAGCAAACGCGCAACACCCTGCTGGCCACGCGCTACGACTTTGGCGTAGTGCAAGGCAACTTCGGCTACGCCGACAACCGCGCCCTCGACGACAGCAAGAGCAACGACATCCTGCTCGGCTTCAGCGCACCGTTCGGCGCCACCAAGCTGGTCGCATCGTACATCCGCCACAACGACAAGAGCAACGCCAACCGTGACGCCCAGCAGTGGGCCATCGGCGCGTTCTACGCCCTGTCCAAGCGCAGCGACCTGTACACCGGTTACGGCCACATCAGCAACAAGAACGGCGCCACCTTCGTCGTCGGCAATGCCACGGACAATGGCACCGGCAACAGCGGTTTCAATTTAGGTATGCGTCATACGTTCTAATCGCGGCTAGTTACAGCGCAGGCCGCCGGATGCACATCCGGCGGCTTTTTTATTTCCGCGATTACTTAAATGCGATACTGTGGGTTCTTGCAAGTTGGCAGCTGATTTTATGAATAGCAGTACTACGAAACCCTCCCTTTCCTGGCGCCAGCGCCTGTCGCAACGGTCGGGCCGCGAAACGCTGGCCTGGGGCGTCGTGCTGGCCGCCTGCCTGGCCACCGTCTGGCTCGTGTATTTCTGGACCGAACGCATCGCCATCGGCAAGCTGCAGGCCAGCGGTGCGCAACGCCTCGAGGTATATGTCAGCAGCCTGGAAAATGCGCTGGAAAAATACGACTTCCTGCCCAAGACCCTGGAGCTGAACCGCGACGTGATCCGCTTGCTGCAGCACCCGGAAGACCCGGTGCTGGTCGATACGGTCAACCATTACCTCGAGCAGATGAATGCCCAGGCGAAATCCTCGACCATTTTCATCAGCAACCTCGACGGCAACACGCGCGCCGCCAGCAACTGGCAGCAGCCCGACAGCTTTATTGGCGACAATATCTCGTTCCGCCCCTACGCCCAGGATGCGCTGCGCGGCACGCCGGGCCGCTTCTATGGCGTGGGCACAACGCGGCTGGAACCCGGTTACTTCTTTGCCCACGGCATCTACCAGAATGGCCACATGCTGGGCCTGGCAACGGTGAAGGTGAACCTGGAAACCCTGGAAAAACGCTGGGTGCAGGGCGCCGACAAGGTCATGCTGGCCGACGAGCACGGCGTGATTTTTCTCAGTTCCATGGCGGACTGGAAATACAAGACCCTGGCGCCGCTGTCCCCCGCGATCGTCGAAGAACTCAATCGCACGCGCCAGTATTATTCGAAGCAGCTGGAAGCCATCCCCTTCATTTCCGACCGCCAATTGGGCAATGGCGCCCGCGTGATCAGCGTGCGCGAGCAGGAACACGCCGACACGCCACCGAAGATCAGCTCGAGCGTCATGACGCAGATCAAGCTCAAGTCGCCGCAAGGCTGGACTTTCATTTATTTGTCGGATCTGGCGCAGGCCAAGGCCAGCGCGCGCGCGGCGGCCGCCTTCTCTTGCGTGCTGCTGGGCTTTTTCATGCTGCTGTTCTTTTACCTGCGCCAGCGCCGCGCGGCCGTGGCGCAAAAATTGCGCGCCCGCGAAGATCTGCAACATGCTTACGACAACCTGGAAGCCATGGTCGAGGAACGCACCTCGGAACTCAATGCCATGACGCAAAGCCTGAGCCAGGAAATCGAGGTGCGCAGCAAGGCCGAGCAAAAACTCCACATCACGCAAAACGAACTGTTTCAAGCCGGCAAGATGGCCGTGCTGGGGCAAATGTCGGCCAGCATCACGCATGAACTTAACCAGCCGCTGACGGCGCTGCGCACCATGTCCGACAATGCCGTCATCCTGCTGGAACGCGGACGGCTCGACGACGCGCGGCGCAACCTGGCGAAGATATCGCAAATTGCGGCCAGGATGGGGACCATTACAGGTCAATTGAAGATTTTTGCGCGCAAGTCGACGACCAGCCTGACCTCCGTCTCGATCCCCACGGCGATCAGCAATGCCCTGTTCCTCGTCGAACGCCGGCTGCAGGTGGAAAATGTGCGTTTCACCCTGCAACTGCCACCGGAAGACATCTTCGCCATGTGCGAAAGCAACCGCCTGGAGCAGGTGCTGGTGAACCTGTATGCCAATGCGCTCGACGCCATGAATGGCAGCGACGTGCGCAGCCTGCGCGTGTCCGTCGAATGCACGCGGGAACACGTGCTGATCCACGTGGCCGACACGGGACCGGGCCTGTCGACGGAAGTGTGCGAACACCTGTTCGAACCGTTCTTCACGACAAAACCGCAAGGCCTGGGACTGGGCCTGGGACTGGCCATTTCCGAACAGATCACGCGCCAGTTCGGCGGCGTGTTGCGCGCCGAAAATGCCCCCGGCGGCGGCGCCATCTTCACCATCGAACTACAGATTGCAACGCAGGAGGAAAAACATGTTTGACGGCTTGAAGGTCTTACTGGTCGAGGACGACCCCACCGTACGCGAAGGCAGCGAGCAGGCACTGCAACTGGCCGGCCTGGACGTGCTGGCGTTTCACTCGGCCGAACTGGCCTATAAACTGCTGACGCCCGATTTCCCCGGCATCGTGGTCAGCGACGTGCGCCTGCCCGGCATGAGCGGCCTGGAATTGCTGCAAGCGGTCAAGACGCTCGATGCCAACCTGCCCGTGATCCTCGTCACGGGCCACGGCGACATCACGATGGCCGTGCACGCCATGCGCACGGGCGCCTATGATTTCATCGAAAAGCCGTATTCCTCCGAGCAACTGGTCGACGTCATCCTGCGCGCGCTGGAAACGCGGCGCCTGACCCTGGAAGTGCACAGCCTGCGCCGGCAACTGGAAGACGGCGGCGGCATCGAATCCCGTCTATTAGGCAACTCGGTGGCGATGCGCGACATACGGCGTTTGATACTCGACGTTGCCGACGAACCGGCCGATGTACTGATCTATGGCGACACGGGCACCGGCAAGGAGATGGTGGCGCGTTGCCTGCATGACTTCAGCCACCGCCGCAAGCACAACTTCGTCGCCGTCAACTGCGGCGCGATTCCCGAAAGCATATTTGAAAGCGAAGTCTTCGGCCACGAACCGGGGGCGTTTACGGGCGCGGCCAAGCGGCAGGTGGGCAAGATCGAGCACGCGGATCAAGGCACTTTTTTCCTCGATGAAATCGAATCGCTGCCCCTGTCCTTGCAAGTCAAATTGCTGCGCGTGCTGCAGGAACGCTATATCGAACGCCTGGGCTCGAACGTGCCCACGCCCGTCGACGTGCGCGTCATCGCAGCGGCCAAGCTGGACCTGGAAGACTTGTCGCAGCAACAGAAATTCCGCAGCGACCTGTACTACCGCCTGAACCTGATCGTGCTGCATCTGCCGCCGTTGCGCGAACGGCGCGAGGATATTCCCATCCTGTTCGAACACTTCGTGCTGGCCGCCGCCGCCCGCTACAACCGCGCCGCGCCCGTGGTCTCCAGCGCGCAGATGCGCAACCTGATGGCCCATTCCTGGCCCGGCAATGTGCGCGAGTTGCGCAACATCGCCGACCGCTTCGTGCTGGGCATCGCCGGTGGCGCCTCGAGCCTGCTGGCAGCCGGACTGGCCAGCCCCCTGTCGCTGGCGGAGCAGGTCAACGGCTTCGAACGCGCCCTGATCGAACAGGAACTGCGCGCCTATTCCGGTAACGTCAGCGAAGTGAGCACGGTGCTCGGCTTGCCGAAGCAGACCTTGTACCACAAGATGCAGAAGTACAATCTGGTGGCCGAAGAGTTCCGCTGATCAGCCGACCCGGCCCGCGCGCAAGGGCGTGACCCAGTCGGGCCGCCCATTCGCCAGCGCCAGCCGGGCCGCTGTTTCCCAGTCATATTCCACGGCGTGCAGCTGCGCCGTCCAGGCGCCGTCCACTCCCTGTTCGGCGATGGCATAGCGCGCATGCGGCGTGCCGTTTTCCATCAGGTGCGGGTAAACATGGTCATCGTCGTAGGCCTGCAAACCCACGCTGCCCGGATTGACGATCAGCCGCCCATCAGGCAGGCGCACCTGGCGCGGCATGTGCGTGTGACCGCACAGGATCAAGGCCGCGTCCGTTGTCCCGGCGCGTTCGGCTACCTCCTGCGGCGTGGCGGCGCGGCTGCCTTGCGGCGTGACGCTGTCGAGGAAATATACGAGGTCGCTGCTGGGCGTGCCGTGCACGAGCAGCACGTCATGCCGCAGGCGCAAGGTGGCGGGCAGCGCCGCGATCCAGGCTAGTTGCTCCGGCAACAGTTGCGCGCGCGCGTAGGCGTCCGACACGCCCATGCGGGCCGGGTCGCCCAGCAGCTGGCGCTCGTGGTTGCCGCGGATGGTGGGTAAATCGAGCCCCATCAGGCGTACCGCCGTGGCGCGCGGCTGCAGATGGCCCGAAACGATATCGCCCAGGTTGACGGTCACGTCTACATTACGCCGGGCGATGTCGGCCAGCACGGCGTCCAGCGCATCCAGGTTGCCGTGGATATCGGAAATGGCGGCGATTCTCATGCGGTGTCTCCTCCTGTTGCACACCATTTTGCCCGCGTTCCCCATCGCAGGCAATGTCGGCATGTACCAGCCGTTACACGCGGTAGGACAAATCCGACGGTAATTTGCGCCGTGCGGCTACGTGATCTAAATGTAACAGTTGCTACCATTTCCTCATTGCACTGTTGCCCAGCGTGGGCCGCCCAAGCGTCGCGACAGTTTTCACTTTATCTTGAGGAGTTGCCCATGTCTGCCATGTCCGTGTCCACCCGCCTGTCCCCACCACGCCCGCACCACCTCGCCATGCGCGGCGCCATGATGCTGGGTGTGCTGGGCATTGCCGCGGCGAGCGCCACGGCGCGGGCCGAGCCGTCGCCGGCACTGGACCGTGTCAGTCTGTCGGTGGGGGCGTTTTCCGCCGATCCGCGCATCAATATCGGCGCCGACACGCAGTTTGGCCGCATCGACGCGCCCGAATCGAATCCCAAGCATACGACCATTCCGCGCATCAAGGCCGAATTGCTGATCGGCGACCGCCACGGCCTGGCATTCGACTACTACCGCTATGACAAATCCTACACCCCCACGCTCAGCGGCCAGACCACCATCAATGGCCAGCCCGTGACAGGCACGGCCAGCGCAGATGCCGATCTGAAACTGGACTTGGCCAAGATGTCGTACCGATGGTGGCTGGGCAGCGGCAACGACACTTTCGGCATCGGCCTGGGCGCGGCCTATTACAATGCAAACCTGAACGGCACGGCCACCGGCATCGTCAATGGCGAAACGGCCACGGCGCGCGATTCCATCGGCGAGCACGCGTTCGCGCCGCTGCTGGAAGTGGGCTGGCGCCACGCGTTTACACCGGACTTGCGCATGTATGCGGAAGCATCGGGCATCAAAAAAAATGGCGGGCGCATCAACGGCCACATCTACGGCGGCAATATCGGCGTGGAATGGTTTCCGTTCAAAAATATCGGTTTCGTGGCCGATTACGGCATCTCGAAAATCAAGCTGCACCGCGATAGCGAACGCGATGCGGACTTGAACGTGCGCCTGACAGGACCGTCGGCGTATGTGAAAGTGCGCTTCTAAACGCGCTCAGGCCGCCGGTTTCAGCAAGGTCAGCTGGAACTGCGGCAAGGCCGGATCGTCGTATGGCTCGACCCTGGCAAACGGCAGGCGTGCAAACGCGTGGCGCCAGAACGCGCAGGCAGCGGCATCGTCGCGAAACGTCGCCACCAGCCACGTCTGCGCGCTGTCCAGCAGCACCCTGCGCACCACTTCCAGCGCCACGCCCCGGCGCCGGTATTTCTTCAGGATAAAAAAGTCGCTGAACTCCTGCACGGCCAATTCACCCGCCATGCCAGGCTCCGTGAGGAAAAAGCCAGCCAGTTCGCCATCGACCTCGATCCAGCTGGCCGTATGCCCGGGCGTATGCACATACTCGGCCAGCCCTGCGTCGCACACGTCGTAGCGGCCATCGGCCAGCACACTTTCTCCGCTCCAGGCGGAATTGTCATAACAGTACAGCTGGAACAGCTGCGCCAATGCCCCCTCTTCGCCCGGGGCAACGGCGCGCAATGTCATGTTTCCTGGCGTTGCAGACATATCCCCATCCTTTTCGCATCATGGCGTCACTGAAACTGGCGAGTGTAGCATTGCGTCACTCATCCCCGCCCTCCTGCATTTCATGCCTGCATTTCCTCACTTGGTCACAAAACCATTTTTTCATGCCAGTTGCTTATATATTATTACTCTTAAGTAACATCCGCCATCGCGGTTGATAAAAACAAGGGTGATCCCCTTCCACAGGCCGGCAGGCACGCATCTGCCGGCGTTTAGACCCACGTCCTGGAGAGTGCTGCATGCTAAAGATCAAACAGCTGAACAAAACCTATGCCAATGGCGTCAAGGCCATCAACAATGTCAGCCTGGACATTCCGAACGGAATGTTCGGCTTGCTGGGGCCGAATGGCGCGGGCAAGTCTTCGCTGATGCGCACCATTGCGACATTGCAAGACCCCGATAGCGGCAGCATCCATTTCGATGGCGTCGATGTGCTGCAGGACAAGGCCGGCTTGCGCCGCCAGCTCGGCTATCTGCCGCAGGATTTTGGCGTGTATCCGAAGGTCAGCGCGGAAACCCTGCTCAACCACTTTGCCGTGCTCAAAGGCTTGACGGAGAAGGGCCCGCGCAAGGAAGCCGTGGAAGCGTTGTTGCAGCAAACCAATCTGTGGGAAGCGCGCAAGCGCAACCTGGGCACGTATTCGGGCGGCATGCGCCAGCGCTTCGGCATCGCCCAGGCGCTGCTGGGTGCGCCGCGCCTGGTGATCGTCGATGAGCCCACCGCCGGTCTGGACCCTGACGAGCGCAATCGTTTCCTGAATCTGCTGGCCAAGATCGGCGAGCAGGTGGTGGTGATCCTGTCGACCCACATCGTCGACGACGTGACGGACCTGTGCCCGCGCATGGCCATGATCGTCAAGGGGCAGGTGCTGGTGCAGGGCGAGCCGCAGGCGGCCATCGATACGCTGCTCGGCAAGGTGTGGCGCCGCAGCGTCGGCATGGACGAGCTGGCGCAGTACCAGCAGTCGCACAATGTGCTGTCGACGCGCCTGGTAGGCGGCAAGCCGCAGATCAATGTGTATGCCGACAGCCAGCCCGACAGCGGCTTCGTGCAGATCGCCCCTGACCTGGAAGACGTGTACTTCCTGCACGTGCGCAACGCTGCCCGCAACGGCGCCGCCGTTTCCGCTGCGGCACCGTCCGCCGTCGCGGCGTAAGGAGCGCGCCATGTGGAAGGAATTTTTCAAGTTTGACCTCGGCTACCAGCTGAAACAGCCGCTGCTGTGGGTATTTTCCGTCATCCTGGCCTTGCTAGCCTTTGGCGCCAGCAGCAGCGATTCGATCCAGATCGGCGGCGCCATCGGCAACATCAACCGCAATGCGCCCACCGTGGTGGCGCAGTTGCTGACGATGTTCAGCCTGCTGTCGATGTTGCTCATCACCATCTTCATCGCCGGCGCCGTGCTGCGCGACAGCGAAGTGGGCATGGCCGACATGCTATTCGCCACGCCCATGCGCAAGTGGGATTACCTGTTCGGCCGCTTCGCCGCCGGCTTTGTCGCCTGCCTGGCCATCTTCGTCTGCATCGCCTTCGGCATCATGCTCGGCCCCCTCATGCCCTGGGTCGATCCGCAGCGCGTGGGCGCGTTCTCGCTGCAGGCATATGCATGGAGCTTTGCCGTGATGGTGATTCCCAACCTGCTCTTCATCGGCGCCCTGCTGATGCTGCTGGCGGCCACCACGCGCTCAATGATGCTGGTCTACGTGGGCGTGCTGGGCTTTTTCGTGCTGTGGGGCACGGCTGGCGCCTTTACGCGCGACATCAACAACGAATGGATCGCCGTCCTGCTCGATCCGTTCGGCATGCGCGCCCTGGGCCGCATGACGCGCTACTTCACGTCCGCCGAAGCGAACGCGGGCCTGCCGCCGTTTGCCGGCTTCCTGCTGGCCAACCGCTTGCTGTGGCTGGGTATCACGGCGCTGCTGTTTGCCGCTACCGTGATCCTGTTCAAGCCGCAACGCACGGGGACGGGCAAGCGCCTGTTCGGCAAGCACAAGGCGGAAACGCTCGCCCCCGCCGTCACGGCGCCGCGGGACTTGCCGCGCAGCATCCCCACCTTGACGGCCGCGACGGCCTGGCGCCAGTGGTGGCAAATCCTGCGCTTCGACGCCGCCGGCGTCTTCAAGAGCCTGCCCTTCCTCGTCATGCTGCTGTTCGGCATGATCAACCTGATCGCCGCCGCCAATGTCGGCAAGAACATGTATGGCACGGCCGTGTATCCGATGACGCATTTGCTGTTGCAGCAGATCAGCAACAGCTTCAGCTTCCTCCTGATCATCATCGTCACCTTCTATGCGGGCGAACTGATCTTCAAGGAACGGCAAGTGAGGATCGCCGACGTCAGCGATGCCATGCCCGTACCCGATTGGGTGCCACTGCTGGCCAAATGCACGGCCCTGGTCGGCGTCATCGCCGGCTACCTGCTGGCGGGCGTCCTCACGGCCATCGGCTTCCAGCTCGTCAAGGGCGGCGCGCCCGTGGAACTGGGGCTGTACCTGAAAGGCACCCTGCTGGGCGCCCTCTTCTTCGTGCTGATGAGCTTGTGCGCCCTCACCCTGCAAGTGCTGTCGAATAACAAGTTCATCGGCTACCTGCTGGTGATCCTGCTGATGGTGGCGCAAGCCGTGCTGGGCATGCTGCACTTCGAACACAATCTGTACGCCTTTGGCGGCACGCCGGCCATCCCGTATTCGGACATGAATGGCTACGGCCACTTCTTCACGGGCTGGGCCTGGTTTGCGCTGTACTGGAGCCTGTTCACCGTGGCGCTTGTCATGCTGGCGCAGGCATTCTGGGTACGCGGCCTGTCGACCGGCTGGCGGACACGCCTGGGCCTGGCTCGTCAACGCCTGCAAGGCCGTACGGGCGCCGCGCTGGCCGTGGTGCTGCTGTGCTGGGCAGGCACGGGCGGCTGGATCTTCTACAACACGAACATGCTGAACAAATACGAGACGTCGGACATCGGCATGGACAGGCAGGCGCGCTACGAAAAACTGTACAAACAGTACCAGCACTTGCCGCAGATGAAGATCACGCAAGTCCAGGCCAATGTGGATATTTATCCTGAGCAACGTAAAGTCTTGATCAAGGGCCACTACGTGCTGCAAAACAAGACGGCGCAGCCGCTCGATACCCTGCGCATCCAGCTCAATCCAGACCTGGAAACGCACTGGTTGAACTTGCCCGAGCACAAGGTAGCGCTCGACGACAAGGCGCTCGGTTTCAGCATCATCAAGCTGGCCCAGCCCCTGGCGCCCGGCGCCACCCTGCCGCTCGACTTCACGGTGGCCGCCACGCATCAGGGCTTCACCAACAGCGGTGCAGCGGACCAGGTCAACCTGAACGGCAGCTTCTTCAACAACCAGGCGTATTTTCCGCACTTCGGCTATGCCAAGGAGATGGAGTTGACGGACCGCAATGAGCGCCGCAAGCGGGGCCTGGGCGAACCGCAGCGCATGGCCAAGCTGGAAGACACGTCCGCGTATGGCGACACGGTGCTGGGCGGCGATGCCGACTGGATCCATTTCGACACGACGGTGTCCACCAGCGGCGAGCAGATCGCCCTGGCGCCCGGCTATCTGCAAGGCAGCTGGGAAAAGGATGGCCGCCGCTATTACCGCTACAAGATGGACCAGCCGATGCTGCCGTTCTTTGCCTACCTGTCGGCGCGCTGGGAAGTCAACAAAGGCGAATGGCACGGCTTGCCGATCGAAATTTATTTCGACAAGAAACACGGCTACAACACGGACCGCATGATCACTTCCGTGCAAAAGTCGCTCGACTATTACAGCACCGAGTTCACGCCTTACCAGCACAAGCAGGTGCGCATCCTCGAGTTCCCCGGCTACCAGAGCTTCGCCCAGTCGTTTGCGAATACGATTCCGTATTCGGAAGGCATCGGCTTCATCGCCGACCTGCGCGACAAGGAGGACATCGACTACGTGTTCTACGTCACGGCGCATGAAATGGCGCACCAGTGGTGGGGCCATCAGGTGATCGGCGCCAACGTGCAGGGCGCCACCATGCTGATGGAGTCCTTGGCGCAATACTCGGCCCTGATGGTGATGGAAAAGGAATACGGCCGCGACAAGATGCGCCGCTTCCTGCGCTATGAACTGGACCGCTACCTGAGCGGGCGCGGCGGCGAAGCCATCGAGGAATTGCCGCTGGCGCGCGTAGAGGGACAGCAATACATCCACTACAACAAGGGCAGCCTGGTGTTTTACCGCCTGCGCGACGAAATCGGTGAAGCCGCCTTGAACCGTGCCCTGAAACGCTATCTGCAGGACAAGGGCTACCAGCAGGCGCCATTCACCACCGCGTCGGAATTGCTGGCCTACATCCGCGCCGAAGCGCCGCAGGACAAGCAGGCCCTGATCACGGACCTGTTCGAGAAAATCGTGTTCTACGATAATCGCGTCACGCAGGCAACGGCCGTCAAGCGCCCCGATGGCCAGTGGGACGTCACCATGCAGCTGCACCTGGCCAAGCTGGAGTCCGACGGCAAGGGCAAGGAAAGCCCGCGCGCCTACGACGAACCGGTAGAGATCGCCATCTTCGCGCGCGCGCCGGGTGCTAAAGAAAAGGATGAAAAAGTCCTGTTCACGGACAAACGCGTCTTGTCGGGCAGTGACCCCGTGGTGACGATTACGGTGAAGGAAAAACCGTTTGAAGTGGGCGTCGATCCGTACAACAAGATGATCGACCGGGTCTCGCGCGATAACCGCAAGGAAGTCAGTACCCATTAAGGCTTGCATCAACGCGCTTGATGCAACGCAAACCGGCCGCGCCTTCGATGAGTGCGCGGCCGTTTTTTGTGCCTGGCGTAAGATGGAAAGCGCCAGCAACCGTGCTGGCATCAACGTCAAAGGGAAAAACGCATGCCGCATCGTCCATTGCCCATCCACGCCTGCCTGCTGCTGGCGGCACTCGTCTTCGCCACGCCCGCCTGGAGCGCCGATCCCATCCACAAGGAAAGCGTGACATTGACGGCGAACCAGGCCACGCATACGGTCAAGGGCAAGATCAAGGGTTACGCCACGGCCGAATACACGCTCACGGGCAAAGCGGGCCAGAGCCTCGGCGTCAAGCTGAAAACCAATCAGCCGTCGAATTACTTCAACATCCGCCAGCCAGGCCAGGACGAAGCCCTGTTCATCGGCTCGACCAGCGGCAACAGTTACCAGGCGAAACTGCCGGCCGATGGCGAGTACACGGTACAGGTCTATCTGATGCGCAACGCGGCGCGCAGGAATGCGGTGGCGGCATACACGCTCGATATCGGCTTGCGCGATTAGATAAGGGAGCAAATCAAGCGCGGTCAATACGGTCGATGCGGCCCGCATAACAGCCCCGCTTGGCATTGTGAACGTGGATATAACTGACGTCCGCATTGCCAAATAGTCGTGCAATGACGGCTTCCATGGCGGTGCCGTCCACCACGTCGGCATCGAGCATCATGCCATCGGCAGCATAGGCACGCAGCGACAATAAACGCAACCGCATCGATTCCGGCACCTGATTGACGGCATCGTACGCTTGCGTGGCACCCTCGCGCACAAAAATGGCGTGGCAAGCCCGGTAGGGCGTCATGGCGGGTTGGCACACATGATTCAATAACAGCACGGTCTCGCCCAGCTCGGCGTCCACCAGCGTAATACGGTCAGGAAATCCGGGATGTTGGTCGACCACATAGCGCCGTATGCCGAGCGCGGTCAACTCGGCATCGGATAAGGAAAAAAAAGGCAGAAAAGGCTCGGGCGACAAACCCGTAATACGAAAATCCATGCTGTTCTCCGGTGGCGTCAAAACCGCCATCAGACCAGCATCCGGACAGCGCCGCCATCCGCTTCTTGCTGTGGAATGTGACCATGCATTCCGCATCACCTTCTACTGCCCGCGCCCATAAAAAAGCCTGCTTCACGGGTGAAGCAGGCTTTTTATCGACAGTGCCTGACGGCAGGCGTCAGAACGGCGTATTTAGAACGGGATATCGTCGTCCATGTCCGAGAAGTTCGGTGCTGGCTTCGGTGCCGGGCGTGGTGCTGGCGCCGGGGCTGGACGCGGTGCTGGCGCCTGGCGCGGAGCCGGGGCTTCGTAGCCGCCGCCACCGCCATAGCTGTCATCGCCACCGCCGGCGTCGCCGCCCATGCCGGAACGGCCGCCCAGCATTTGCATCTGTTCAGCGATGATGTCGGTTGCGTACTTCTCGACGCCGTCCTTGTCCGTGTATTTACGGGTTTGCAGACGGCCTTCGACGTAGACGGACGAACCTTTTTTCAGGTATTGGCCGACGATTTCCGCCAGGCGGCCAAAGAACGAGATACGGTGCCACTCTGTCAATTCTTTTTGTTCGCCCGTGTTGCGGTCCTTCGATTTGTACGAAGTGGCCACGGCGATGTTGGCGATCGCGTCGCCGCTAGGCATGTAGCGGATTTCCGGGTCACGGCCCAGATTGCCGACGATGATGACTTTGTTGACTGATGCCATGAATAACTCCTGATGAACTGCAGCGGGAGCCGGTGTCCCGCGCGGTAGTTTAGTGTACTAAACGAGGATTATAAGCGACCACGCGGCGCAAAGCACCCGCTTTCTGGCGGACGCCCTCTCCCGTGCGGCAGCAGGTTTTTTTCACGTCAGGTGAAAACAAGAAACTTGAATACTGGTATTATATACAGTGTTTAAACGTCTGCACGCATCTGTATCAAACTTTGTCAGGGCACGTTCGCCTGGCGGCGCAATCCGCCCATGGACGCCTCAGGCATGCAGAGCAAAACCCGGCTATAGTTACAGGTTGACCCGTTGTGGCTCCTCATCTGCACCCAGGCACAATGCGCCGGCCGCACCACTCACTGAAAGCAAGGCAATCACATGGAACAGATCCGCATTCGCGGCGCTCGCACGCATAACCTCAAGAATATCAATCTCGATTTGCCGCGCAATAAGCTGATCGTGATTACCGGCTTGTCCGGCTCCGGCAAGTCTTCGCTGGCCTTCGACACCTTGTACGCGGAAGGCCAGCGCCGCTATGTCGAGTCGCTGTCGGCGTATGCGCGCCAGTTCCTGCAATTGATGGAAAAACCCGACGTCGACCTGATCGAGGGCTTATCTCCCGCCATCTCCATCGAACAGAAGGCAACTTCGCATAACCCGCGCTCGACGGTGGGTACCGTGACGGAAATCCACGATTATCTGCGCCTGCTGTACGCGCGCGTGGGTACGCCCTACTGCCCCGACCATCCTGAAAACGCGCTGGCCGCCCAGTCCGTATCGCAAATGGTCGATGCTGTGCTGGCCATGCCGCAAGACACCAAGCTGATGATCCTGGCGCCCGTCGTCGCCAACCGCAAGGGCGAGCATGTCGACCTGTTCGAGCAGATGCAGGCGCAGGGCTTCGTGCGCTTTCGCGTGCAGAGCGGCACGCATGCCGCCAAGATTTATGAAGTGGATGACCTCCCGAAACTGAAGAAAACGGAAAAACACACGATCGACGTCGTCATCGACCGGGTCAAGGTGAACCAGGAGATCAAGCAACGGCTGGCGGAAAGTTTCGAGACAGCCCTGCGCCTGGCCGATGGCCGCGCCATCGCCTACGAAATGGATACGGCCCAGGAGCACGTGTATTCCAACAAGTTCGCCTGCAATGTGTGTGGCTATTCCCTGCAGGAACTGGAACCGCGTCTGTTCTCGTTCAACAACCCCATGGGCGCCTGCCCCGAATGCGACGGCCTGGGGCATATCGAATTCTTTGACCCGAAACGCATCGTCGCGTTCCCGAACCTGTCGCTCGCTTCGGGCGCCGTCAAGGGCTGGGACCGCCGCAACCAGTTTTACTTCCAGATGCTGTCGAATCTGGCCGCGTATTACGAGTTCGACCTGGACATGCCGTTCGAGCAGCTGGACTTGAATTCACAGCAAGCCGTGCTGTACGGCTCCGGCAAGCAAGTGATTCCGTTCAGCTATGTGAACGAACGGGGCCGCACCGTCATCAAGGAACACACGTTCGAAGGCGTGGTCAACAATCTGCAGCGCCGCTACCGCGAAACGGATTCAATGGCCGTCAAGGAAGAACTGGCCAAGTTCATCAATGAAAAATGCTGCCCGTCATGCGATGGCGCGCGCCTGCGCGTGGAAGCGCGCTTCGTCAAGGTCGGCACGGGCAAGCAGCAGCGGGCCATCTATGAAGTGGCGGGAAAACCGCTGCGCGAGACCCTGGAATTTTTTGAAAAACTGAAACTGACGGGCGCCAAGAAAGAGATCGCTGACCGCGTGGTCAAGGAAATTATTTCGCGCCTGAAATTCCTCAACAATGTGGGCCTCGACTACCTGTCGCTGGACCGCAGCGCCGACACGCTCTCCGGCGGTGAAGCACAGCGCATCCGTTTGGCATCGCAGATCGGCTCCGGTTTGACGGGCGTCATGTATGTGCTCGATGAACCGTCGATCGGCTTGCATCAGCGCGATAATGACCGTCTGATCGAAACCTTGAAACACTTGCGCGACATCGGCAACAGCGTGCTGGTGGTCGAGCATGACGAAGACGCCATCCGCACGGCCGACTACATCGTCGACATGGGCATCGGCGCGGGCGTGCACGGCGGCGAAATCATCGCCGAAGGCACCTTGTCCGACATTCTCAAGAACAAGAAATCGCTGACGGCGCAATACCTGAACGGCAAGCTGAAAATCGCCGTACCAGCCAAGCGCCACGCCAGCAATCCGGAAAAGCAGCTGCTCATTACTGGCGCGACGGGCAACAACCTGAAAAAGGTGTCGCTGAGCTTGCCGGTGGGCCTGATGACGTGCGTGACGGGCGTGTCCGGTTCGGGCAAGTCGTCGCTGGTCAACGATACTTTATATCCGGCCCTGTCGCGCCATCTGTACGGTTCGCAGACGGAACCGGCGCCGCACGAGTCGATCAGCGGCCTGGAACACTTCGACAAGGTCATTTCCGTCGACCAGGCGCCGATCGGTCGCACGCCGCGCTCGAATCCCGCCACCTACACGGGCTTGTTTACGCCGATCCGCGACCTGTTCTCCACCGTGCCGACGGCCAAGGAACGCGGTTACAGCGCGGGCCGCTTCTCGTTCAACGTCAAGGGCGGACGCTGCGAAGCATGCCAGGGCGATGGCGTGATCAAGGTCGAGATGCATTTCTTGCCCGACGTCTACGTGCCATGCGACGTCTGCCACGGCAAGCGCTACAACCGCGAAACGCTGGAAGTACAATACAAGGGCAAGAACATCACGGAAGTGCTGGGCATGACGGTGGAAGAGGCGCATGAATTCTTCAAGCCCGTGCCCTTGATCGCGCGCAAGCTGCAAACCCTGCTCGACGTGGGCCTCGGCTACATCAAGCTGGGCCAGAGCGCCACCACCCTGTCCGGCGGCGAGGCGCAGCGCGTCAAATTGTCGCTGGAATTGTCCAAGCGCGACACGGGCCGCACCCTGTACATCCTCGACGAACCGACGACAGGCCTGCACTTCCACGACATCGATTTGTTGTTAAAGGTCATCCACCGCCTGCGCGACCAGGGCAACACCCTCGTCATCATCGAGCACAACCTGGACGTCATCAAGACGGCCGACTGGATCGTCGACCTGGGCCCCGAAGGCGGCGCTGGCGGCGGGCAGATCATCGCCACCGGTACGCCGGAAGACGTGGCGCTGAACCCGGCCAGCGTGACGGGCAAGTACCTGGGGCCGCTGCTGAAGCAATAAGCGGCGCTTCCCTGCCCATCCCCCGGCCAGCTATGTTGCCCGGGGGATTTTTCTATGGGAAACTATTCTTTCTGGTCACAGCACCGGCTTTCAGAGAAAACATGCCGCACTTCCCCTCACGTTTATCCAGCTGGGTTCGCCATTGCGTAACCATGCCATGGTTGCTGTCGTCCGGCGTGGCGGTGGCTTGTTCTTGCATGCAGGAGATATCCGGCGAGTTCCTCCATGCGGCGCCGGCTGCATCCGGCAAGCCGGCCGTGGTCACCGTGCCTGCCAATGCACGTGGCATCCTGTTCCTTCCAAATCAATCTCCCGATTTCCTGGTCAGGGATCAGGATGGCCATATCCTTGTCGGCCCGCCTGTCCCCCTTTCCGCCAAGCGGTTTCGTATTATCGAGCGCGGTACGGGACGCAAGCTGACACCGGTGGCGGTACGATTGCGCGTGGAAAAACAGGTGGGAGTACAACCCTATATTTACTATCTGGCCAGCCCGGAAATGCAGCAATGCGCCGAAGAGAAGAACGCGTCCATGCCGATGTGCCGCAGGGTGAAAGCCATGGAACGGAGCTGGGACAAACCGGAACCGGAGGGGCCGAGCGATACCGTCAAGCGCTTCGCCATGCAGCAAGGCTTGCGTGAGGTCAGCGAGGAAATCGACGCCTCGTATGGCTTATACAGGATCGAGGCGCGCGAAGGCTTCAAGCCTGGCAAGCTGTACGACATCAGCTATCGCTCTACAGAGCGCAAGCTAACAGTGGTGCTGCGCATGGGCACCACGCCCTTGCGCATCAATGCCCCAGGTCAATTTTCCGTTCGCACAGATGGCGCACCGCGGCGTGAGCGTTTGCAGATGGCGCAGGGTGGCACTTGCTCCAGGACCGCCAAGCTGGCCAGCCAGCCCTTGCAACTGGCCTGGCCACCAGCCTACGACGCGTATGAGTCGCTTGTGATGTACTTCATGCGGCACAAATTACATCAGGAAGACAGGCAGCAAACCGCGCCGCCAGGACGCTTTTTTCCCTTCCAATACTGGCCGTCCCTGTGTACCGACATCGCCCATGGCAGCAGCTTTCATGGCAATGGCCGCGAACTGGCGGTCGGCGATTGCAAGGCGCCTGCCGCACGCGAGGTCAAGGCCTACGCAGGCGTACTGGAAGTGGAGGACCGCTTGCATGAGACAGCGCCCCTGTCAGTCACATTTCCAAAGGCAAAACCGGAAGAATGTCCAGCAATGATGGACGAGGTCTATCCGATTTATTTCGTGCCAGCCCAGGCAGGCTAGCCCCCTCGAACGCGCCATAAAAAACGGCGCGGATTGCTCATGCAATCCGCGCCGTTTCTCTTTTTGATAGCACCCCAGTCATTGCCGGCGTGTCATTTATCGCACGCCAGTCTTTGCTGGCGTGTTTCTCCCCCACTACAACTCTCAACACCTGACAAGCTACTGCGCTTGTCAGGCGCCGCTTTACGCTAACTTATTTATGCACCCAGCCGCTTTTCCAGCGCAGCCTTGTGATCTGCCAATTCCTGCGGCAGATGATACGCGAGTTTTTCAAACAACTCCGTATGCAATTTCAACTCTTCCACCCACGCGGCCTTGTCGATCGAGGTGATGGTGTCGAACTGTTGCTGCGTGAATGGCAAGCCATCCCAGTTCAAATCGCCATACTGCGGCGTCGTGCCGAACAGGTTTTCCACCCCGCCCGCCTTGCCTTCGATACGCTCAAGCATCCATTTCAGCACACGCATGTTGTCGCCGAAGCCAGGCCAGACGAATTTGCCAGCCTCGTCCGTGCGGAACCAGTTGACGCAATAGATCTTCGGCAGGGCAGCCGGGTTGACTTTGCCCACCTTGACGCCCATGTCCAGCCAGTGCTGGAAGTAATCGCTCATGTTATAGCCGATAAACGGCAACATGGCAAATGGATCGCGGCGCACGACACCCATCTGGCCCACGGCGGCGGCCGTTGTTTCCGAACCCATGGTGGCGGCCATGTAGACGCCTTCGACCCAGTTGCGCGCTTCGGTGACCAGCGGCACGGTGGTCGAGCGGCGGCCGCCAAAGATGAAGGCCGAGATCGGTACACCGGCCGGGTCGTCCCAGGCCGCGTCGATCACCGGGTTTTGCGTTGCCGCAACAGTGAAGCGCGCGTTCGGGTGCGCCGCCTTGGTGCCGGACGCTGGCGTCCAGTCCTTGCCCTGCCAGTCGATCAGGTGGCTTGGTGCTTCCTTGGTCAAACCTTCCCACCAGACGTCGCCGTCGTCCGTCAGCGCCACGTTGGTGAAGATCGTGTTGTCGCGCATGGAGGCCATGCAGTTGTAATTGGTTTTTTCGTTGGTGCCCGGCGCCACGCCGAAGTAGCCCGCTTCCGGATTGATGGCATACAGGCGGCCATCCGCGCCCGGCTTGATCCAGGCGATATCGTCGCCGATGGTGGTCACTTTCCAGCCGTTAAAACTTGCCGGCGGGATCAGCATGGCGAAGTTGGTCTTGCCGCAAGCCGAGGGGAACGCCGCCGCCACGTAGTGCTTCTTGCCTTCCGGCGATTCCACGCCGAGGATCAGCATGTGTTCGGCCAGCCAGCCCGGATTGTTGTCCGATGCTTGCGCTTCCTGGTAGCCCATGTTCGAGGCAATGCGCAGGGCGAAACATTTCTTGCCCAGCAAGGCGTTACCGCCGTAACCCGAGCCGAAGGACCAGATTTCGCGCGTTTCCGGGAAATGCACGATGTACTTGGTGCTGTTGCACGGCCATTTCACGTCAGCCTGGCCAGCAGCCAGCGGTGCGCCCACGCTATGCACGCACGGCACGAACTCGCCATCGGTGCCCAGCACGTCGTACACGGCACGGCCCATGCGGGTCATGATCTTCATGTTGACGGCGACATACGGCGAGTCGGACAGTTCCACACCGATGTGCGCGATCGGCGAGCCCAGCGGGCCCATCGAGAAGGGCACGACGTACATGGTGCGGCCGCGCATGCAGCCGTCGAACAGGCCGTTCAAGGTGTGGCGCATCTCGCCAGGCTCGGTCCAGTTATTCGTCGGGCCGGCCGCTTCTTTCGTTGCCGAGCAGATATACGTGCGGTCTTCGACGCGGGCCACGTCGCTCGGATCGGAGCAGGCCAGGTAAGAATTCGGGCGCTTTTCGGCATTCAGTTTTTTCATGGTGCCGCTGGCAACCATTTCAGCGCACAGGCGCTCGTACTCTTCTTGCGAACCATCGCACCAGTAAATACGATCTGGCTTGGTCAGCGCGGCAATGTCGGCCACCCAGTTGATCAGTTTCTGTTGTTTAATATAAGCTGGGACGTTGAGTGCGGCGACGCCACCCATGACGGGCTGATTCATATTACCTCCAATACCAATAAAAGAAATTCTGGTCGTTCCGGCAAGACGGGCAGCATCGTCGAGAGGTGGCTGCGGCTCACTGCGGGCGGTGTGCTCACGCGGGCAGGGCTCTGGTGTCGTTTACCTGGATCATGCACCCAGGCTGCAGGAACAGTTTGCGCTATAACTATAATCAGGAAGCTTCAAAAGTGCCGGCGATTGTACACCCGCTAAACAGCTATTCTCGCAAAAATGTAGGAGAATAGCTTGACTAATGTAGTAGGCTATTCAGCATTTCCCGTATCCTGTTATTTCCCTACCAAATCCTCACTAAAATCGGCCATCCACCATGAAAATTGCCATACTTGATGATTACCAGGATGCCGTGCGCGGCCTCGATTGCTTCCAGTTGCTCGATGGCCACGAGGTCAAAGTGTTCAGCAATACAGCGCGGGGCCTGGGCCAGCTGGCGATCCGCCTGGCGCCGTTCGACGTGCTGGTGCTGATCCGCGAACGCAGCAGTTTCAACCGGGCCTTGCTGTCGAAACTGCCGAATTTGAAACTGATTTCGCAAACGGGCAAGGTCAGCGGACACATCGATGTGCCGGCAGCCACCGAGCTGGGCATCGCCATCGCGGAAGGCATCGGCTCGCCCACGGCGCCGGCCGAACTGACGTGGGCGCTGATCATGGCGGCGCAGCGCAAGATCGTGCCGTACGCGCAACATTTACAAGAGGGACTGTGGCAGACGTCGTCGCTGGAGGCAACGCGTAACACCCTCGGCACGGTATTGAAAGGGCGCATCCTGGCAATCTGGGGCTACGGCAAGATCGGTCAATTGATCGCCGGCTATGGCCGCGCCTTCGGCATGACCATCCTCGTGTGGGGCAGCGAAGCGAGCCGCGCCGCGGCCGTGGCGGCCGGCGATACGGCGGCAGAGTCGCGCGAGGCCTTCTTCGAGCAAGCCGACGTCTTGACCTTGCACCTGCGCCTGTCCGACGCCACGCGCGGGCTGGTAACAGCCGAGGACCTGGCGCGCATGAAGCACACTTCCCTGTTCGTCAACACCAGCCGCGCCGAGCTGGTCGCCGATGGCGCGCTGGAAGCGGCGCTGCCACAGGGGCGCCCGGGCGCGGCCGCGCTGGACGTGTTTACGGACGAGCCGCTGCCGCCAGGCTCGCCATTGCTGCTGCTGCCGAACGTGCTGGCCACGCCACACCTGGGCTACGTCGAGCGTGACAGCTATGAGCTGTATTTCCGCTACGCCTTGCAAAACATCGTGGATTTTGCACAAGGTCAATGCACGCGCCTGCTCAATCCGGAAGTGCTGGCGCATGCGCGGCAAGCCCCTCAGGAGCGCTGAAAGCCCTTCAACAGGTCCGGCTCGCCCGTGATGCGGATGGCAGGCACGGGCAGCACGTGCCGGCCGCGCCACAGGCCGGCCCAGCCGGGCGGCCAGGCGATGTCCGGCCCACGGTACGGCGCCACGCCGGCGCGCACGGCCACGACCGGCACGGGCGGCATGTCGGGCAAGGGTTCGCCTGGCGTGCGCTGCATGTCCAGGCTGTACATGTAATCGGGCAATAAGGCGTCGCAGACGCGGCCAAACCAGTCGCTATGGTCGTCGTCGCGTCCCAGCGCCTGCGCCAGGCCTTGCGGATCGAAACGGGCCAGGGCATCGATCAACTCGCCAGTGGTGGCGCCGGGCGTGTCGCCCCAGCCCATCACGGGGTTGACGTTGTAATCGGCGCCCGAACCGTACCAGCCTTCGCGCCAGGGCCGCTGCATCCAGTCGCGCGGTCCCGTAAACAAATGCCAGCGCCAGTGCAGCCCCGACGGTTTCGGCCACGAATACAGATACAGTTTTTGATAGCCGGCCTGATGCAGTTCGCGCACCATGGCCATCAGGCGCGCGTGCGGCATGCGGTCCGGCGGCGCGCGGCGAAACAGGATCGCTTCGCCATCGGCAAATTGCACGTCGTCGGTCGACAGGTTCAGGTCCAGGGTCCGCGCTTCGCTGCCGAAACGGGCGGCGATCCAGCCCGTCAGCAAATTGACGGACGTGATCACCCCGTAACCGCGGTGGCGGTGAAAAATGACGGTGCCGGGAGCGAGCGCTTTCATACGGAATCGGGGTGGCAGGCAAACAAAGAAACCAGTGTACTCACAGATGGCCAAATTTTCCAGATGCGATCCGCAACGGCCCGCCGCGGCTCGCCATTCACGCAAGGCACACAATCCACGCTATCATGCGCGTCATTCTCCACTGACATCGTGACCACATCATGACTTTGCGCATACTCGCCACTGGCGGCACTTTCGACAAACACTACAACGAATTGAACGGTACCCTGGGCTTTTCCGACAGTCATTTGCCGGCAGCGATTGCACGCGCGCGCATGACGGCCCCCGTGGCGCTGGAGCAATTGCCCCTGCTCGATTCGCTCGACATGCAGGATGCGGACCGTCAGCGCGTGCTGGCCTCGTGCCGCGCGGCGCAGGAGAAAGCCATCGTCATCATCCACGGCACCGACACCATGCGCGAAACAGCGCAAGTTCTGGGCGCGGCGAACCTGCAGCAAACGGTGATTTTGACGGGGGCCATGATTCCCTACGAAATCGACAACTCCGATGCCTTGTTCAACCTGGGCTTTGCCTGCGGCGTAGCGCAAACCTTGCCAGCCGGCGTGTACGTGGCCATGAATGGCCAGATCTTCGCCTGGGACAATGTGCAAAAGAACCGCGCCGCCGGCGTATTCCAGCCCTTGTAAGCCAATGCCCGACAGCGCACGACAAGCAGACCGGCACACGGTCTGACTGGCACGCTGTCACAATTCGACCAGCCCGTTTTCAACGGGCTTTTTTTACGTTTTTTTGCCTTTCGAAAATTCTGCAAAGCCGCAGATTTCGTCGAATTATTGCAGGTAAAACATCAAATTGCCAATACAATAATTTTATGTTGTAAAAAAACGCCATTCATCATTTTTAAAAACGCTGATATTATTAAATATAAAACTGCAATTTAACAATTAACTTGAATATTCTTCTGTATCCATAATTTATTGCCAAATCCGACACGGTTGATATGCATTTTTTCTTGCTGAGACGACATAATGTTCGCCTCGACAAGTCAAAAGTGCATTTATAACAATATTGCGCTAAGTAGTCTTCCACTTCCCACCGACGTGGTTCCGCCTACCGTACACGAGCACTGCTGGTCATCTATCCGATGGCTTATACGTGCTCGTGTACTGCTTGTCGTTATTAAAACTACTACGGAGTAATTGTTACAATGGCATTTAAAGAAAAAATTGGCGTACGCAGCGTACGCCTGGCCCTGACCGTTCTGGCAGGTAGCGTCTTGTTCTCTGGCCAATCCATGGCGGACGAAGCAATTCAAAAAGTTGAAATTACCGGTTCGAGCATCAAGCGTATCGCTGTCGAAGGCGCCTTGCCTGTACAGCGCCTGTCGCAAGAAGCGATCGCCAAATCGGGCGCCACTTCGGTAGCCGACCTGATCCAGGCACTGCCAGCCATGCAAGGCTTCACCATCGGCGCAGTCGCCGCTGGTTCGAATTCGGGCGGCAATACCAGCGCATCGCTGCACGGTATCGGCGAGACCTACACCCTGGTGCTGTTGAACGGCCGCCGCATCGCGCCACAAGGTTCCGGCACCACGGTCAACCTGAACGCCATCCCGATGAGCGCCGTTGAGCGCGTCGAAGTCCTGACCGACGGCGCTTCGGCCCTGTACGGCTCGGACGCCATCGCCGGCGTAGTCAACTTCATCCTGAAGAAAAACCAGCAAGGCGCCACCCTGGAAGCTACTTACAGCGCTCCGGAAGCCAAGGGCGGCAACACCTGGAATACCAGCGTCACCTATGGTTTCGGAGACCTGGACGAAGACCGCTTCAACGTGCTGGTCTCGTACCGCCACGACGAGCAGTCGAAACTGCGCGCTACCGACCGTACGTTCGCCGATAGCTCGTACCTGAAATTCGCCCGCGGCGGCAAGAACTACATCTGGGACCGCACCAGCACCTCGGCTGCACCAGCAGGCGCCACCGTTGCCTACAAGACAAAAGACAGTGTCTCGACCGCATTCACGCCTTACCTGGAGATGACCGGCGAATGCCCTACAGGTTTCGACCTCACCACCAGCAATGCACGCGCTTGCGGTTTCGACACCGGTTCCACCGTGGAAATCGTGCCGCAATCGAAACGCGACAGCCTGTTTACCAAAGGCACGTACAAGCTGAACGACAACCTGAACGCGTTCGCCGAAGTCGCCTACTCGCGCTTCGACCTGACCGCGCGTATCGCCGCCAATCCGATTCCGATTTCGATCGCCAAGGACAGCGCGCTGTACAACACCTATGTGTCGCCCTACCTGACGCCAGCGCAACGTGCCGACGTCAAGTCGGTCACCGCCAACTACCGTACGACGGACTTCGGCCTGCGCGCCAGCAACACCATCACCGAAACCAAGCACATGGTGGTGGGCGTGGAAGGTGAACTGGGCGCCTGGAACTTCGAAAGCGGCCTGACCTGGTCGCAAAACTCGATCGACGAGCGCTACACGGGCGGTTACGCAACAAATCAAGGCTTCAAGGACATCCTCGCCAATCCGGATTTCAATCCGTTTGCAACAACGCAAAAGCCATCCGTGCAGTCGCAAATCGCTGGCGCGCAGTTCATCGGTTCGATCCGTACCGCATCGACCACCATGCGCGGCGTCGACACGCACGGTTCGCGTGAACTGTTCGACCTGCCAGGCGGCAAGGCCAGCCTGGGTATCGGTGGCGATTACCGCACCTACCGCTATGAGCAGTCGCCAGACAGCAACGGCACGTCGAAAGATATCTACAACTTCAACACCTCGCCTGCCTACGACTTGAGCCGCGATACCTATGGCGCTTTCGTCGAATTGCTGGCACCGCTGACCAAGTCGTTCGAAATGACCGTTGGCGGCCGTTACGATGCCGTCAAGGCGATCGATGACAAGCTGCACAGCAAAACTGTCGGCAAAAAAGACAGCGCCAATACCTACAAGGTATCGGCACGCTGGCAGCCGGTACAAACCGTGCTGATCCGCGGTTCCTACGGCACGGGCTTCAAGGCGCCAAGCATGCTGGACCTGGCACAGCCATTGGTCACTGCAGGCTTTACTGCCAAGAAATTTGATTGCCCTTACCCAGGTACGGCACTGTGCCGCGCGGAAGCAACGCAATACAACGCCATGTCGGAAGGCAATCCTGAGCTGCAATCGGAAAAATCGAAACAGTTCACCCTGGGCTTCCGTGTCGAGCCTAGCGCGGCCTTCTCGTTCGGCGCCGACCTGTGGGATGTGAAACTGCGTAATGCTGTATCGGAAATCACCGAAGCGCAGGCATTTGCCGATCCAGTCAAGTACGCGACGAGCTTCACGCAATATATCGAACCGTCGACCGGCAATCCCTACTACGCGTTCAAGAAACTGTCGGTCAACATCGGCAAGAAGGAATACCGTGGTATCGACTGGGATCTGTCGGCCAACCACAAGTTTGACTTCGGCAAGCTGACCGCCCAACTGAGCGGTACGCACATGTTGCACGCGAACTACACCAAAGCTGGTAGCGACAATATCTACACCAGCAACATGGACTTCTTCGGCGATACCAACGAAGTCACGTTCCGCAACCTGATGAAGCTGACGACGACCCTGGATACGGGCCGCCTGAGCAACACGGTGACCGTCAACTACCGTAACGGCTACACCGATGCGGCAGCTACCGTGTACGACGTGGCCACCAAAAAAGAAGTGAAGGATTTCCGCCTGCAAGTTCCGTCGTACACCACGTTCGACTGGCAAGCGCGTTTCGCCTTTGACAAGCAAACCACGATCCGCGCAGGCATCAAAAACCTGTTCGACCGTGCACCGCCGCTGTCGCTGCGCTCTTCGTCGGGCCACCAAGTTGGTTTCGACCCACGCTACGCCGATCCAATGATGCGTTCGTTCTACATCACCGGCAACTACAAGTTCTAATTTGACGTTGTAAGTTAGCTTGTCTCGAAAGCGCCTTGCACCTCACCGTGCAAGGCGCTTTTTTTATGCAGCAACACATTGCATAGGCGAAAAAAAAGGAGCCGCAGCTCCTTTTCCGTACCGGCATGACTGCGCTTATGCAGTCGCTTCGCCGCCCAATGCCTCGACCACGTCGGCCATCAGCTTGCTCAATTCGCCCGTCATCAGCATCACGTCGCCGTCGAAACGCTCTTCGTCGTTCTTCGTGCTCGATTCCGTTTCCTTGATCACGTCCAGCGGCTTGACGCTCTTGATGGCCAAGGACTCCGTCAGCACGAAGGAAATCTTGTCGTTCCACGTCATGGCCAGGCGCGTGCACTGCTTGCCGGCGGCGATATGGCGGCGCACGTCGTCCGCTTCCAGGGTGTGGCGCACGTAGCGCACGGTGGCCTTGCTTTCGCCCGTGGCGCGCAATTCCGTATCCATGTCGACCGTGAAGCCGGCCGGCGCATCGTCGGCTTGCAGCCATTCCGTCATCACCGCCACGGGCGAGCGCTGCACGCGCAGGCTTTCCAGCGGCAGTTTGTCGACGGCTTTGAGCAGCAGCTTGATGACTTCATCGGCTTTTGCCGGGCTGGCGGCATCGACCACCAGCCAGCCATTGACGGGATCGATCCACGTCCAGACGTTGCTGCGGATGCTGAAGGCGCGCGGCAGCAGCTCGTCGGCCACGCGTTCCTTCAATTCCTTCATGGCCTTTTTACCAGGCGCAAACCCTTGCGCTTCTTCCATCTCGGCAGCGCGGGCCTTGGCCACCTGGTTGATGACGGTCGCTGGCAGCAGTTTCTTTTCCGTGCCCAGCAGGATCAGCATCTGCTTGTTGACCACGTGGACCAGGCCGCCGTTCGGGCGTGGCGTATCCCAGCCCTGGCGCATCAGATCCATGCTGGTCGCCGGCGTAAATTTGTTCGAGGACAAGGCCTCTTCCAGTTGTTCTGGCGTATAGGCCCATGGTGCGGGCAGGCGGTAAATCTGAAGATTCTTGAACCACATAGTTTTTGTCTTCCGTTTGTTTCAGTAGTGCCAGGGGAACGCCATTCTACACTTTCGACACGGGAATGCCGTCAAAAGCGCGGACTGGCGCGGTGTTGTTGATGCGTAGGGAATGCCGCTACAGGGCGGGAAACAGCTCCGCCTGGGCTGGCGCCTGCCGCATCACGCTGGCCGGATCGGACAAGGTCGAGATGCGCACGCCCAGCAGGCGGATTTTCTTTTCAAATGGCACGCGCCGCAAGCAGTCGCGGCTGGCGCGCAGGATGGCGGCGGCGTCTGCCGTGGCGCTGGGCAAGGTGATGTCGCGCGTGACGGTGCTGAAATCCTCGAAGCGCAGCTTGATGCCCACCGTGCGCCCCGCCAGCGATTGTTTGTCCAGGTCGCCAGCCACGCGCGTGCACAGGCTTTCCAGCTTTTCCGACAGGGTGGCGCGGTCGCGCACCACCTGCAAGTCGCGCTCGAACGTCGTTTCGCGGCTGACGGACTTGGTTTCCCGGCTCGTCTGCACGGGCCTATCATCGATGCCCAGCGCCGCCTGGCGCAGCCAGCCCGTGTACAGGTCGCCGAACTGCGTGCGCAGCATGGCCATGTCGGCCTGCGCCAGCTCGCCGATGCTGACAATGCCCAAGGCTTCCAGCTTGGCCGTCGCCTTCGGGCCGATGCCGTTGATCTTTTTCGCCGGCAAGGGCCACACGCGCGTGGCGATATCCTCGGGCGACAAAATGGTCAGCCCGTCCGGCTTTTCCAGGTCGGAACAGATTTTGGCCAGCAATTTGTTCGGCGCCAGGCCGATCGAGCACGACAGGCCCGTCGCCTCGGACACGGCCGCCTTCAGGCGCGCCGCCATGGCCGGCGCCTGCTCACCGTATTCGGTCAGATCGACATAGATTTCATCGATGCCCACGTTCTGGATGATGGGGCACAACTGGGCCACGGCCTGCTTGAAACGGGCCGAATACTCGCGGTAAGCCTCGAAATCGGCCGGCAGCAGGATGCTGTCGGGCGCGAGCTTGGCCGCCTTCATGATGCCCATGGCGGAAAACACGCCAAACGCGCGCGCCGCATAGGTCGAGGTGGTGACGACGCCGCGCCCCACGTAGTCGCGCATGCGCGCAAACTGCCGCGTGCCATCTTCCTGCAGCACGGGCTGCTGCAAGCGCCCGCCGCCGATGACGACGGCTTCGCCGCGCAATTCCGGATATTTCAACAGTTCCACGGAGGCGAAGAAGGCGTCCATGTCCAGGTGGGCTATCCAGCGGCGGGTTTCAGGCAATGTAGGGGCAGATGCGGTCAAGGACACCTCGCGGCGGGATGCTATCGGATACTGTAATTATATACAGTATCGCTGCAATTGCCAGTGGATGCAAGCAATGGGACGGTATTGATTGAAATCATGATTGGCTTTTCTATTTAGCAAGAATAGAATCGCTGCACAACAACGAAACCTAGGGAGTTGCCTTGTCCACTGTACCTCACGTCTTACGCCGACTGGCCGTCTGCTCATCCATCCTGCCGGCCGTGCTTCTCTCCACCTTGGCGCCATCCGCGCTGGCCGACACCACCACCATAACCACCAGTGCACCGGTCGCCGCCAAGACGGCCTGGCAGGAAACGCGCCACGGCACGATCGTCACGGACGACTACCGCTGGCTGCAAAAGAAAACCGATCCTGCCGTGATCGACTACCTGAATGCGGAAAACGCCTACACGGCCGCCGTCACGGCGCCGATCCAGCCGCTGGCCGACAAGGTGTATGCGGAAATCAAGGGCCGCATGCAGGAAGTGGACCTGTCCGTGCCCGCGCGCCAGGGCAATTTCTACTATTACACGCGCGTGGAAGCGGGCAAGCAATACCCGATTCACTGCCGCCGCCCCGTCGGCGCCAGCGGCGCCTACGATGCGCAGGCGGCTGAGGAAATCCTGCTGGACCAGAACCAATTGGCCGAAGGCCACAAATTCTTTGCCGTGCGCGCCTTCAGCGTCAGCCCGAATGAACAGTTGCTGGCCTACACCACCGACACGACGGGTTTCCGCCAGTACGAGTTGCATGTCAAGGATCTGAAAACGGGCAAATTGCTGGGCGACAGCATGCCGCGCGTGACATCGCTGGCGTGGGCGGCGGACAACGCCACCCTGATGCTGGCGCAGGAAGACGCCACCACCAAGCGCTCGGATCGATTGTTCCGCCTGGCCCTGGGCGGTGCGCCGCAACAGGTCTACCACGAGCCGGTGGAACAGTTCGCCATCAACGTGGGTCGCACGCGCGACAAGCAATTCTTCGTGCTCACCTCGGGCAGCACGGATACCAGCGAAGTGCTGCTGCTGCCAACGAGCACGCCGCAAGGCAGTTTCCAGAGCGTGCTGAAACGCGAAAAAGGCCACCGCTACGGCATCGAGCACCGCGACGGCCAGCTGTATATTCTGACCAACAAGGAGGCGAAGAATTTCCGTGTCGTCAGCGCGCCCTTGTCCGCGCCGCAGCCGAAGAACTGGAAGCCGGTCGTGCCGCACAACAAGGATGCCGTGATCCAGTCCATCGACGTCTTCCAGGGTTACCTGGTGGTGATGGAAAAGGCGCGCGCCCTGAACCGCGCCCGCATCCTTGATTTTGCGCAAAAGAATTGGAAGACGGTGCAGTTCGACGACCCCGTCTACCTGGCCACGGCGGCCGGTACGCCGGAGTTTTCCGCCACGCAATTTCGCATGTCCTACCAGTCACCCGTCACGCCGCCCACCGTCATCGACGTCAGCATGCAGGATGGCAAGCGCACGGTGCTGAAGCAGCAGGAAATCGTCGGCGGCTTTGACAGCAGCCGCTACACGACGCAGCGCTTGTGGGTCAAGGCGCGCGATGGCGTGCAAGTGCCGCTGTGGATTGTCTACAAGAAAGGCGTGAAACTCGACGGTTCCGCGCCGCTGCTGCTGTACTCGTATGGTTCGTATGGCATTTCCACGGAAGCCAGTTTTGCCATCAGCCGCATCAGCCTGCTGGAACGGGGCGTCATCTATGCGCAGGCGCATATCCGCGGCGGCACCGACATGGGTGAAGCCTGGCATGAGGACGGCATGCTGATGAAGAAGAAAAACACCTTCAATGACTTCATCGACAGCGCCGACTATCTGGTGCGCGAAAAATGGACCAGCCCGAACCGCCTGATCATCCAGGGCGGCAGCGCGGGCGGCTTGCTGATGGGCGCCGTCGTCAACATGCGCCCCGACCTGTTCCACGCCGTGCACGCAGCCGTGCCGTTTGTCGACGTGATGAACACCATGATGGACGCCAGCCTGCCGCTGACCACGGGAGAATATCTGGAATGGGGCGACCCGAACCAGAAGGCCGCGTACGACTACATGCTCAGCTACTCGCCATACGACAACATTGCGCGCAAGAATTATCCCGCCATGCTGGTGACGACGGGCCTGAACGACAGCCAGGTCATGTACTGGGAACCGGCAAAATACGTGGCCAAGCTGCGCGCATATAAGACGGATGGCAATCCCCTGCTGCTGAAAACGAATATGGGTGCCGGCCACGGCGGTGCGTCGGGCCGCTACAACGCCATTGCCGAGAACGCATTCAATATGGCGTGGATGCTGTCGCAGTGGAATATCACGGAATAATGTGAAAAAAGCGCTTGCAGAAGGATTTTAGCCGTCCTATAATAGCGCCTCTTCCAGACGTGGTGACAAACGTCGGGATGGTTTTCTGAGACAAGCAACGGGTGCTTAGCTCAGTTGGTAGAGCGGCGCCCTTACAAGGCGTAGGTCGGGAGTTCGAGCCTCTCAGCACCCACCAAATCAGAAAACTGTCCAGTGCTTCATGGATCAGCAACACAGATCATACGAGCTTGGAGTGGTAGTTCAGTTGGTTAGAATACCGGCCTGTCACGTCGGGGGTCGCGGGTTCGAGTCCCGTCCGCTCCGCCAATAAAAGAAAAGCCCTTTGGTTCCCAGAACCGAAGGGCTTTTCCCATTTCAGAAGCCAAAAACACGCCTATCCCCCCTCGCCTGAACATTTTTGCGCTTTTCAGCAAAAAAACTGCCATTCGCCGTCAAGAATAGTTGCACAAGCACGAAAGCGCCCCCTATAATAGTGCCTCTTCCAGACGTGGTGACAAACGTCAGGATAGTTTTCTGGGTATGCGGGTGCTTAGCTCAGTTGGTAGAGCGGCGCCCTTACAAGGCGTAGGTCGGGAGTTCGAGCCTCTCAGCACCCACCACCAAAACAGAAAATTATCCAGTGCTTCATGGATCAGCAACACAGATCATACGAGCTTGGAGTGGTAGTTCAGTTGGTTAGAATACCGGCCTGTCACGTCGGGGGTCGCGGGTTCGAGTCCCGTCCGCTCCGCCAATAAAAGAAAAGCCCTTTGGTTCCCAGAACCGAAGGGCTTTTCCCATTTCTGGACAGCAAATGCTCTAGAATCAGCGCTACCCTGACTCCACCCCTGCCCGCATGCGCTTGCCCCGTAGTATTCACCCCTACCTCGCCCTGCGACTGCGCCTGGCCCATCATGCTTTGCTGCAATTTGCCGCCAGCCTGGCCAGTTCCATGGAAATTCTCGTGTTCCTGGCCGGTCCCGTCCTGCTGGGTCTGCTCAGCGTCATCGCCCTGCCCGGCTTTCTCGCCATGACACTGCCCTGGCCCGCCGCTTTGAGCCTGCTGGCCGCGCAAGCCTTGCTCACGTGCCTGCCCGCGTGGCTGCTGCGCAAGCGATTGTTGCCGGCCAGTACCGCCGCCTGGCTGCGCCAACTGCCCTTGCCGCCGCGCCTGCGCTGGCAGGCCGACATCGCCGTGGCCGGCCTGCTGATGCTGCCGCTGGGCCTCGCCTATGCCGTCTCGGCCGCCATCTGGCTGATACAGTCGCCGCCCTGGCTGCGCACTATCGTCGCGCCCGGCATGGCCGCCACCCTCATCATCTGGCTGCTGGCGTGGATATTGACGAGCGGCATCATCGCGCTGCGCCTGCGCGCACCCCGCCCCGCACAAGGAGCGCGCCCGCCCACGATGACGACCTACGTGCCGCAACGCCACCGCTGGCACAGCGTATTCCTGTGGCGCCAGCTGTTCTGGCTGCCGTTCTGGCGCAACGAAAATGTGATCGGCCTGCAGCAAAGCGTGCTGCTGGCCACGGCTGGCGCCAGCATGCTGGCCTGGCTGCTGCGCACACCGCTCGTGCCCGCGCCGCTGCTTGGCTTGCTGGCCAGCGCCAGCCTGGTCATTCTGACGGACCGGGGCGACAAGGCCGTGCGCGAGCAGATCGCCGTGCTGCGTCCCACCTTGGACGCCTGGCCCCTGGCCAGCACGGGCTTGACGCGCCTGGCCTGCGCGGCCAGTCTGCTGCCGGCGTTTGCCGTGCTGCTGGCGGGTGCTTTCTTGCTGTACGTCATCGATCCGTCAGTCCTGCAGCAGCGCGTGACCAGCGTGTATGCCCTCACTGCCAGCGCCGCCCTGCTGGCCATCGTCGGCCTGCCCCGCCTGACGGCGCGCGGGCGGGTCGTCCTCGTCGTCCTGTCCATCCTTGCCTTGAGCGCCATCGGAAGCGAATTATGGAATTGAACCTGCCTTCTCCCGTGCTGCACATCGAGCACCTTGATTTTCACTTTCCCACGCACAGCGTCTTCCAGGGATTCAATCTGCAATGCGGCCCCGGCATCAACTGGCTGCGTGGCGCGAACGGGGCCGGCAAGACGACCTTGCTGAAGCTGGCGGGCGGCGCCCTGCTGCCCGCGCGCGGCGCTATCCGCCTGGACGATATCGACAGCGGCTGCATGCCGCTGGCCTACCGCGCGCAAGCTTTCTATTGCGGCGGCGACCTACCCGCCCTGCCCTGGCTGCAAGTGCACGAGTTTCTCGACCTGCACCTGGCCCTGTATCCGGGCTGCGACCAGTCCCTGCTGAACGACGAGTTGAGCGCGTTTGCCCTGACGTCCACCTTGCAGCAGAGCATCACCGCCCTGTCCCTGGGCCAGCATAAAAAACTGCAACTGGCGCTGGCACTGGCCTTGCCCGTGCGCCTGCTGCTGATCGATGAACCGTTCAATGGCCTCGATGCCTCCGCCATGGCGTACTTGCGCCAGCGCTTAGCCGAGCCATCCCGCCTGGCGCGCCAGTGCATCGTGCTGACCAGCCACCTGGCGCCCGACGTGCCACTGGCGGCGACGGTGGAAATATAGACAGGAAATACAGCTTTGCAGATCGACCAAGGACA
Source organism: Janthinobacterium sp. GMG1 (assembly GCF_034427795.1). Classification (NCBI taxonomy): domain Bacteria; kingdom Pseudomonadati; phylum Pseudomonadota; class Betaproteobacteria; order Burkholderiales; family Oxalobacteraceae; genus Janthinobacterium; species Janthinobacterium sp. GMG1. Next base: position 15,617 of record NZ_JAXQNT010000012.1, on the reverse strand, counting down.
GCTTACGATGCCGTGTTGCAAAAACCGGCGATCCCGGTGCAGCCACCACCATAAAACGGCGCGGTTATTCACCGCGTCCAGCCTATTCTTGGAGATCAGCATGTTGAACACCCACCGCCGCGCCCTGGCCATCCTGTGCGCCGCCTTTGCCACCTCCGCCATCGCTGCCGGCCCCACGGGCACGGCCGCCGACTACGGCAGCAGCGCCCCACGCGCCGCCGCCCAGCGCAGCATCGAGCTGCAGCCCGACACGCGCCACATCAACGTCACGCGCGGCGAAACCGTCACCATCGCGCGCGCCGGCCAGCGTTTTACGTGGCACGTGCAAACTTTCAGCAACAAGACCGTCTTCGCCCTGAGCGACATCGCGCCGAAGGACATGGCCGTCGACGGTATCCAGGTGTATGTGGCCGCCAATCCGCAGTACGCGGGCAGCTGAGCTTCAGCATAAACACCACAGCACGGAAGCGCGGCATCGACAGCGGCGTTGGGGCACTGCTACAATGAGAATCGTTATCATTTACGGCAAGTTAGCAACGCCGTCCTGCCCTTCCTGCCGACTGTCTCCCGTGGTTGCACGTTATTACCGAGAACTGCTGAATTTTTGCCTGCGCAGCCTGAAGGATCGGGCGGCCGCCGCTGACGTGGTACAGGAAAGTTATGCCCGCTTCCTCAGCATGCAGCGCGCGGGGCAAGCCATCGCCGAGCCACGCGCCCTGCTGCACCAGACGGCGCGCCGCCTGCTGATCGATGGCCACCGCCGCCGCGCCGTGCGCGACCATGACGAGCTCGACATCTTGCTGGAAACGCAGCAGCCTTGCGCGCCCGCGCATGCGCAGCCGGAAGAAATCTATGCCTATGAAGAATATGCCACGACCATCGCCCGCGCCATCGAAGCCTTGCCACCGCGCTGCCGCGAAGCATTCATCCTGAACCGTTTCGATGGCCTGTCGCACCAGCAAGTGGCGGACCAGATGGGCATTTCGCGCAATATGGTGGCGCAGCACATCATGCGCGGCGTGCTCGCCTGCAAGGCCGTGGAAGAGCGCATGCAGGAGACGCAGCCATGAGACCATCGGATCGCCACGACAGCGCCGCCTTCCTCGCGCAACAGCCCGCGCTGGACGTGCAGGCCGCCGACTGGCTGGTGCGCCGCCAGGATGGCCTCGATGATCGCGAGGAAGCGGCCTTCCAGCAATGGCTGGCCGCCAGCGCGGCGCATGCAGCTGCCTACGGACAACTGACCCGCGCATGGTATGGCCTCGATGCATTGCCGGACGCCACCATCGCCCGCCTGCGTCCCGTACCCGCCAGCAAGGCGGCGCCATCGCCGCCCCGCCTTGCCTGGCTGATGCAACTGTGCCAGCCCATGCGCCTGGCTGGCGCCGCCGTCGTTTGCGCCGTGCTGGCGGGCTGGCAATACTGGCTGCATCAGCCCGTCTACAGCGCCAGCTTTGCCAGCGCGCGCGGCGAACAATTGACCGTGGAATTGCCCGACGGCAGTACCTTGCGCCTGGACACGGCCACGCGCGCCGACGTCACCCTGTACCGCCAGCGCCGCGAAGTGCGCCTGCCGGAAGGCCAGGCCCTGTTGACGGTCGCGCCCGACAAGACCCGCCCGTTCGAGGTGCTGGCCGGCCCCGTGCGCGTCACCGTACTGGGCACGCGCTTTAGCGTGCGCCATACGCATAGCGGCCTGTACGGCGATGGCGCCAATGTGCAAGTGGAACATGGCATCGTGCGCGTGGCGGGCAACGGCGCACCGCTGGTGCTGACGGCGGGCCAGGCCGTGCGTAGCGATGCGGCGGGCAAGCTGGGAGCGTTGACGAATGCCACGCCCGAGGATGCCCTGCTGTGGCGCGAAGGCCGTGCGCATTTCAACAACACGCCACTGCGTGTAGCCCTGGCCGAGTTCGAACGCTACGGCCCGACGCACTTGCGCCTGGGCGATGCGGCCGTGGGCGAACTGCGCCTGAACGGCAGTTTCAAACTGCGCGAAGTGGCATCCTTCCGCCGCGCCCTGCCGCAAGTGCTGCCCCTGCGCTTGCACGAAGAAGGCGGCAGCACCGTCATCACGGCCGCGCCGTAAATTTTTTTGCGATTGACCTCAACTGTTTGGCAGTTCGTGCGTCTTCATTGGTAATGATTCGTATTTATATTTACTTTTGGAGAAGAGCCCCGATGTCTTGCCCGCGTACCGTTTCCCCGTTCCACCTCGCTCCCCTCACCCTGGCCATCGCCCTGGCCGCCATCGGCGCCACGCCCTCGCTGCACGCCCAGGCCTTGACCACGGAATCCGTCGTCACGGTGGCCGTGCCGGCGCAGGCGCTGGGCACGGCCTTGAATACCCTGGCGCGCCAGGCGGGATTGCAACTGATGGTGCACCCTGACCTGGTGGCCGGCAAGCAGGCACCCGCAGTCAGCGGGCAATTGTCCCCGCGCCAGGCGCTCGAACGCTTGCTGGCCGGCACGGGCCTGGTGGCGCAAGTGGAAGGTAACGACGTGATCATCCGCGCGGGGAGCATTGCCGCACCGGAAAAGACCATGGCGCCCGTCACCGTCAGCGCGGCGCAGGAACGTGACGGCACCACGGAAGGCAGCGCCTCTTACACCACGGCGTCGATGCAGACGGCCACGCGCCTGCCCCTGTCGATCCGCGAAACGCCTCAGTCCGTCAGCGTCGTCACGCGCCAGCAGATGGACGAGCAAAACATCGTGCAGCAGGAAGACCTCGTCAAGCGCACCACGGGCCTGACCTTCGTGCAATACGGTCCGTCCGGCAGCGATACCAACGGCTTCTTTGCGCGCGGCGCCAGCGTGCAAAACATGCAGGTCGACGGGGTGGCGCGGCTGTTTACGGATTACGTGGGCATCTTCCAGACGAATGACATGGTGATCTATGACCGCGCCGAAGTGGTGCGCGGCGCCACCGGCCTGATGAACGGCATCGGCACGCCAGGCGCCACCATCAACCTGGTACGCAAGCGTCCCACGGCCACGCCGCAAGCGAGCCTCAAGCTGACGGGCGGCACCTGGGATTACCGCCGCGGCGAAGCCGATATTGCCGGCCCTGTCAACGAGGCACGCACGGTGCGCGCGCGTCTGGTGGCGGCCGTGCAGGAAAACCAGTCGCAAGTCGACTATGAAAAGGAAAAGCGCAAAGTGCTCTATGGCATCGTCGAGGCGGACCTGGCGCCGAATACGCTGGCCACCCTCGGTTTTGCCTGGCAAGACTACAACGCCACAGGCGTGGGTCGCTCGGGCCGCCCCTTCTTTTACACGGACGGCACGCGCACGCACTGGCGCCGCTCCGATTCCTCGGGCGCGCGCTGGGCGTCCACCGACCGCGAAAACCGCAGTTACTTTGCCAGCCTGGAACACCAGTTCGGCAACGGCTGGCGCGCCAAGGCCACGCTGACGCGCGACAGCAGCGACTACACGGAAGTGCCGGGTTGGACCGATGAATTCGGCATCGACAAGGTCACCGGCACAGGCGTGGGGCTGTGGTCGGCCCTGTGGGCAGGCGAACCTGTGCAAGATACGCTGGACATCTATGCGAATGGCCCCGTCGACCTGTTCGGCCGCCGCCATGAACTGGTGCTGGGCGCCACCAGTTCGCGCACGCGCAACGATACGCAAGGCCACGGCCGCTGGTCCTTCCCCGGCTGGAGCAAGGTCATCGAGAATATTTTCACCTGGGATGGCAATACGCCCGTGAAACCGGACAATCCGCCCAACAGCAACATCCATTCCACCGAGCGCACCAACAGCGTCTACGCCACGGCGCGCATCAAGGCGACCGACAGCCTGGCGCTGGTGCTCGGTTCGCGCGTCACCAGCTGGAAGCGTGCGCAATCGGAAACGCCGTACGACAGCAAGGTCACGGACCGTAGCAGCCGCCAGGAAACGGGCGAATTCACGCCCTACGCCGGCATCGTCTACGACGTGAGCCGCGACTGGTCCGTGTATGGCAGCTACACGAATATCTTCCAGCCGCAAAACAACAAGGGCGCCGATGGCAGCTACCTCGATCCCCTGCTGGGCAACAGCTACGAAGCGGGCGTGAAAGGCGCACTGCTGGACAACCGCCTCAACGTCACGGCCGCCCTGTACAAGACCAAGCAAGACAATTTTGCCGTGTCGATCCCCGGCGCGTTTGCGCCGGACGGTTCGCAAGCCTACCGCGCCGCCACGGGCACAACCAGCCGCGGCCTGGAACTGGAAGTGGCGGGCCAGCTGGCCACCAACTGGCAAGGCATGGCCGGCTTTGCGCGCAACATGAGCGCCGACTCCGACGGCAAGCAACTCAATACGGAAGTGCCGCAAAGCACCTTCAAAGTCTTCACCAGCTATCGCTTGCCAGAGCTGGGCGGCGCCGGCGCGGGCGGCCTGAACGTGGGCGGCGGCGTGCGCTGGCAAAACCATACGCGCTCCGACATGTCCTACCTGGCCTTGCCGGGCGCCCCCATCATCCGCCAGGGCAGCTATGTGCTGGCCGATGCCATGCTGCAATACGCGTTCAGCAAAACCGTCAGCGTGTCCGTGAATGTGAATAACCTGTTCGACAAGCATTACCAGGTCAATTCGAACTCCTCGTACTACGGCGAGGGGCGCAATGTGCGCGTGGGGCTGGCATTCAAGATGTAAGGCGTCAGGCGTAAAAAAACCGGAAGGGCCTCGCGGCCGTTCCGGTTTTTTGATACAGCTCAATACTTATGCCGTCAGCGCTTCTTTCGCTGCCGACTCTTCCACCACTTCCTCGTCGTCCGAGCGGATCAGATGGTCAAAGGCGGACAGGGCTGCCTTCGCACCTTCGCCGGTGGCGATGATGATCTGCTTGTACGGCACCGTGGTGACGTCGCCGGCCGCAAACACGCCGGGGATCGAGGTCTGGCCGCGGGCATCCACTTCGATTTCGCCGTGGCGCGACAACGCTACCGTGCCTTTGAGCCATTCCGTGTTCGGCACCAGGCCGATTTGCACGAAGACGCCTTCCAGCTCGACCTTCTTCGACTCGCCGCTGACCCGGTCCGTGTAGCTCAAGCCATTGACGATCTTGCCGTCGCCGTGGATTTCGGTCGTTTGCGCCGACGTAATCACCGTCACGTTGGGCAGGCTGTGCAGCTTGCGTTGCAACACCGCATCGGCACGCAGCTCCGCGCCGAACTCGATCAGGGTCACGTGTTTCACGAGACCGGCCAGGTCGATCGCCGCTTCCACACCCGAATTGCCGCCGCCGATCACGGCTACGCGCTTGCCCTTGAACAAAGGACCATCGCAGTGCGGGCAGTAGGCAACACCGTGGTTGCGGTATTCCTTTTCGCCCGGCACGTTGATTTCGCGCCAGCGGGCACCGGTGGCCAGGATGACGGTCTTGGCTTTCAAGATGGCGCCATTCGCCGTTTCAATCTGCACCAACTTGCCCGGCGTCAATTTCGCGGCGCGCTGGGTGTTCATGATGTCGACTTCGTATTCCTTGACGTGCTGTTCCAGCGCCATGGCGAACTTCGGACCATCCGTTTCCTTGACGGAAATAAAATTCTCGATGGCAAGGGTGTCGAGCACCTGGCCGCCGAAACGCTCGGCCAGGACGCCCGTCTTGATGCCTTTGCGGGCCGCGTAGATGGCCGCTGCCGCGCCGGCTGGGCCGCCGCCGACGATCAGCACGTCAAACACGTCTTTCTTGTTCAACGCTTCGGCCTGGCGAGCGCCGGCGTTGGTGTCGAGCTTGGCGAGGATTTCCTCGACATTCGTGCGTCCCTGGCCAAAGTGTTCACCATTGAGGAACATCATCGGCACGGCCATGATCTGGCGTTCTTCCACTTCTTTCGGGAACACGCCGCCATCGATGGTGGTGACCTTGATGCGCGGGTTGATCACGGCCATGGCATTCAAGGCCTGCACCACTTCCGGGCAGTTATGGCAGGAGAGCGAAATAAACGTTTCAAATTCGTAATCGCCGTCGAGGTTGCGGATCTGCTCGATCACGGCATCGTCGAACTTGATGGTGTGGCCGCCCACTTGCAGCAGCGCCAGCACCAGCGAGGTAAATTCGTGGCCCAGCGGCACACCAGCGAAACGCACGCCGATGTCCGAGCCGGTACGGTTGATGCTGAACGACGGGGCGCGTACGCCAGCGTCAAGGCGCTCGACCAGCGTGATCTTGTCGCTCAACAGGACTATCTCCTGGAGCAATTCCTTCATCTCGCGGGCTTTTGCGCTGTCATCGAGAGAAGCGACCAGCTCAAGCGGATACACCACTTTTTCCAGGTAGGATTTCAGTTGGGTTTTGAGGGTTGCATCTAACATGATTTTTTCTTCCTTTACAAATATTTAGGCGAATGCCGGGCCGGACGCCCGGTCCGGCATCGCGGTAACTACTTGTTTGCTACGTGCTGCATCGAGACTTAGATCTTGCCGACCAGGTCCAGCGATGGGGTCAGGGTTGCTGCGCCTTCCGTCCATTTGGCTGGGCAAACTTCGCCTGGGTGAGCGGCAACGTATTGAGCTGCCTTAACTTTGCGCAACAGTTCCGATGCGTCACGGCCGATGCCGTTGTCATGCACTTCCAGAACTTTGATGAAGCCGTCTGGATTGATGACGAAGGTACCGCGCAGTGCCATGCCTTCTTCTTCGATCATGACTTCGAAATTGCGCGACAGGGTACCGGTTGGGTCGCCGATCAGTGCGTATTGCACTTTCTTGATCGCGTCCGAGGTGTCGTGCCATGCTTTGTGCGCGAAGTGCGAATCGGTCGAGATGCCGTAGACATCGACGCCCAGCTTCTGGAATTCAGCGTGGTGATCGGCCAGATCTTCCAGTTCGGTTGGGCAAACGAAGGTGAAGTCGGCTGGGTAGAAGACGAATACCGACCACTTGCCTTTCAGCGACGCTTCCGTCACGTCGACGAATTTGCCATTGTGGTATGCGGTTGCCTTGAATGGTTTAACTTGGGTATTGATCAGCGACATTTCATTTCCTCTCGTGTGGTGAATCAGTAAGACTCTAGTGTAAGGGGTTTTAACCCATATTCGAAATTGATTGTCACAATAGTTTCAATTAGTTTTAGCTATCACGACATCATGGGAACTCCATGATAGGCAGTTCCCACGCGATTGGATAGCGGTGACAGTGGATACCCCTGCCGCCGCCAGGTGTTTAATTTTTCAGTTCTTCCGGTACCTTGCCGCCGTTTTCCGCCAGCTTGATCATCACCTGGCGATGCAGCCAGATATTCATGCTGGCCGAATCGTTGGTGTCGCCCGTGAAATGCAGCTCTTGCGCCAGTTCCTTGCGCGACGCCAGGCTGCTGTCGAGTTGAAGCAATTTCATCAGGTCGACGATGGACGTGCGCCAATTGAGTTTTTCCGCGTTCTTGCTGGCCAGGTCGACCAGCACCACTTCCACGTCCACCACGGGCACGGCAGCCGCTGGCGCAGCAGGTGCAGGTGCGGCCGCCGGTGCTGCGGCAGGTGCTGTCGTGGCGGCGGCCGGCGTGGCTGCCGGGGCAGCGTCGGACGAATGGTGGAAGATCTTGTTGTAGATATTGCTGAAAATGCCCATGAGGTCACCTCGAGTTGAGTGAATGGAAGAAATATTGCCTGCGCACCCCGTTAGCTACCGGTGACAGCAAAGCCGGGCGCAGGCGCCAGCCCGTCGAGTATAAGCCCGTTCAAGCCGGGAGCCCCGTCCCGCAGGCCTGGATGAAATCTGGTGGCGGACGATGCCTGTTTCAAGGGTGCAAGGGCCGCTGCGCGTGCAGCAGCGCATCGAACGCTACGATGGCCAGCGGCGGCGCAAACAGCTCGCCTTGCGCAAAATCGCAGCCGATCTCCAGCAGCAGCGCGCGCTGCTCTTCGGTCTCCACCCCTTCGGCGATGACTTGCAATCCCAGCTTGTGGGCCATGGTGACGATGGCTTCACACAGCACCAGCTCGCTGCTGCCGGGTGCCAGCTTGCGCACCAGCACGCCATCGAGCTTCAGGTAATCGATGCCGCACTGCTGCAGCTGCGTCAGCGAGGCATGGCCGCTGCCGAAGTCGTCCAGGGCGATCTGCAAGCCCGCTTCGCGCAAGTGCTGCAGGCGTGGCGCCATGCTATTGCCACCTGGCAAAAGTACATCTTCGCGCATGTCGAGCACGATGGCCGAGGCCGGCACATCGAGCGCCATCAGCTGACGCAGCCAGGTGCCGGGCGCCTCCACTTCGCGCTGCAGTTCCAGCGGCGACTGGTTCAGGCATAGTTGCAGCCCCGGCAATCCAATGACCTGGCCCTGCGCGCGCCAGCGCAGCAGTTGCGCGGCCGCCGTGCACAGCACCCAGTCGCCGATCTCCACGATCAGGCCGCTGCTTTCGGCCAGCGCCAGGAAATCCGGCGGGCATACCACACCCCGCTGCGGATGGTGCCAGCGCAGCAAGGCTTCCGCCTTGGCAAGTTTGCCGCTGTGCAGCTCGACGATGGGCTGGTAATACAGTTGCATCTGCTGCTCGCGCAAGGCCGTGCGCAAGTCCGCCCCCAGGCGCATGCGGTTGACGGCCGCCACCTGCATGGCGGGCGTAAAGTAGCTGTAGCGGTTGCGCCCCGCCCCTTTCGACACATACATTGCCTGGTCCGCATGCTTGAGCAAGTCCTCGATCGTGCCCGCGTCGTCCGGATACAGGGTGATGCCGATCGAGGCGGAAACAAAGGCCTGCTCCTGCCCCAGCAGGAACGGCGCCAGCAAGCCGTCGAGTATCTGCCGCGCGATGCGGTCGACTTGCTGCAAATCATCGAGGTCGGACAGGATCACCGTGAATTCATCGCCGCCCAGGCGCGCCACCGTATCCGTCTCGCGCACGCCCACGCGGATGCGCCGCGCCGCCTCGATCAGCAGGATATCGCCCTGGTGGTGGCCGAGGGTATCGTTGACCTCCTTGAAATGGTCGAGATCGATAAAGAGGATGGCCACGCGGCTCGTATCGCGCCGGCCCTGGGCCAAGGCCTGGCGCAAGCGTTCGTGGAACATGCGCCGGTTCGGCAATTGCGTCAGGGTATCGAAATTGGCTTGCTGCCAGATCAGCGCTTCCGTTTGCCGCTTGTCCGTCACGTCTTCCAGCATGCACAAGTGGTGCGGACCGCCATGGCGCGCCGTGGCGATGGCCGTCACCGACGCGTCGACCCACACCACGCCGCCATCGGGCCGCACGATGCGCTTGGCGTGGCGAAAGCCGTGCAAGCTGCGCGCCAGCAACTGCGCCACCTGTTCCAGCTCACCGGGCACATCGTCGGGATGGCTGATCTCCATCCAGCTCGTTTGCTTCATGTGTTCCAGGCTGCGCCCGCTGATGGCCAGGTAGCGTGGATTGATGTCGAGAAACTGTCCGCTCACGGTATCGATCAGGGCGATGCCCATGGGCGCTTCCTCGAACATGGTGCGGAAGCGCAATTCCCCCTGGCGGATGGTTTCCTCCGTGCGGCGGCGCTCGCGTGCCAGATTGTTGAAGTGAAAGGCGGCCGAGACGGCCAGCAGACTGCCCGCCAGGCCCAGCGACAGATACAGCCAGCCCAGGTCGGCGCCCGGCACGGGGCGGTACAAAAAACCCTTGTAGGCGCGGCTGTCCGTGGCATTGCGCGGCAGCACGCCCATGCTGGCATAGGTATCGGCGATGTGCTGCCAGCGCTGGGGATTCATGTAGCCAAGCTCCACCAGCACGGGCTGCAGCAGCAATTCCATCTGCTGCGCCTCGTACAGCAGGTGCGCGCGGTCGTGGCGCTGGCTGTACTTGGCAAGGATCACGCGCGCCATTTCCTCGCGATGCGCCATCGCATATTGCCAGCCACGCAGGCTGGCCGCACGGAACGCTTTGACGCGTTCGGGATGACGGCGCAGTTCGTGCTCGCTGGTAAACAGGTTGTCACCGTAGAAATCGATGCCGGCCGTGCGCGGCGTAAATTGGTAATAGGAAAAGCCTGCCCGGTCCAGGTAGTCCGGTTCGTTGGTGGAGTACGCGGCAATCGCATCGACCTTGCCATTGATCAAATCCTCGATCCGGTAGCTGGGCGGCAAGTGGCGCATCTGCTGCGGCGCGACGCCCATTTTCGCCAGGAACAGCGACACTTCATCGGCGGCAAGGGCCACATCGCCGGCCGCACCGATCATCACGGACGCGCCCACCAGCTTGCGCACGTCGGGCGCGCCGCCCTGCTGGCGCATCAGCAGCACGCTGGGCGAATGCTGGAACACGACGGCCAGCACCACCAGGGGCTTGCCCGCCAGCCGGCTGAGCAACAAGGTGCTGTTGCCCACGCCATACTCGGCCTGGCCCGCCAGCACGGCCGCCTCGGCCAACTGCCCGCCACCGCCTTCGACCAGTTTGACGTCCAGCCCCGCCTCGCGGTAATAGCCTTGCTCGATGGCCGCGTAATAGCCGGCAAACTGGAACTGGTGCGTGAAATTGAGCTGCAGGGAGACGGGTTCCAGCGCCCGCGCAGGCGTAGCCAGGCACAGCAGCAGGCAGAAGAAGAAGAGGCAGCGCCAGCCGTGCGCCAGCCTGCCGGCGAGCGGCAAGACAAAGCGGAAAGCGTCGGGGGCTTTCATCGGCATGGCGGAACACCAGGAAGCTGCCGAGCTGGCAGGGGTAAGGCTATTGTAGCCGCCCCTTTTGCCAATGGATAATTATTTCAGTGAGGACAATAGCGTTGATGTTTTTGGCAAACAAATTCACCATTGTTTGCGTTAAAACACGACGCCGGCCACCAAAATGATGTTGGCGTACGGACTGCACTCGCCCGTGCGCACGATGGCGCGCGCGCCCTTGCTCAATTGCTTGAACTCCTCGTGCGTTACCTGGCGCGCATCGGGCAAGGCCAGGGCCGCCACCTGCGCCGCCATGGCCGGATTGTGCTGCGGCAACTCGCTGGCGAGCAAATGGTATTCCACCTGCATCTCGCTCAATACCGTGTTGACGGTATCGATGAAGCCGGGGATGCCGCGCGTCAGGGCCAGGTCGATCAGGGGCACGCCCGGTTGCGACGGCAAGCCCGCGTCGCCAATGACGAGCATGTCGCCATGGCCGAGCGAAGCGATCAGTTGCGACAGCGCAATATTAAGCAGCGGTGATTTTTTCATGGTCTCAGAACAACTCGTGCAAGTGGGGGATCGAGGTTTGCGCGCCGGGCTTGGTGACGCTCCAGGCGGCAGCGCGCTGGCCTTGCTGGATCGCTTCCGCCTCGTCCATGCCGGACGCCAGGCCCGCCACAAAACCGCCGATAAAGGTATCGCCGGCGGCCGTCGTGTCGACGGCTTGCACCACTTCGGCCGGGAACGTGTAATCGCCGCCATACAGGGCCGCATGCACGCCCTTGGAACCCAAGGTGATGATGACGTTGTCGCTGCCCAGCTTTTGCAGCGCGGCGGCCAGCGCCTTGGCATCCGCGCCCTCCGGGCTGACGCCGGCCAGCATGGCCGCTTCGATTTCATTCGGAATCAGGTAGTCGACCAGTTCCAGCACGCCGTCCGGCAAGCTGGCCGCCGGGGCCGGGTTCAGCACCACGGTCTTGCCCAGCGAACGGGCCAGTTTGATCGCATGCACGACGGTGGCCATCGGCGTTTCCAGCTGCAGCACGACGATGTCCGCCTGTTCGATCAAACCTTGCGCTGCGTCAATGTGCGCGGGGCTGAGCAGATCGTTGGCGCCGCCGGCGATCACGATGCTGTTCTGGCCATTGTCGTCGACCAGGATCGAGGCGATGCCCGAGGCCACGCCCGGCAAGGTGGTGATGTGGCTGTCGATGATGCCGTCGCCCACCAGCGCCGCGCGCAAGGTCGCGCCAAACGCGTCGTCGCCCACGCAGCCAACCATGGCCACTTGCTGGGCGCCCGCCACATTGCCGCTCAGGCGTGCGCAAGCCACGGCCTGGTTGGCGCCCTTGCCCCCAGGAATTGTACGGAAAGCGCCGCCCGTCAGGGTTTCGCCGGGGAGGGGCATGCGCGGTACGCGCAAGACCAGGTCCATATTGATGCTGCCGATAACCACGATCATGATGTCATTCCCATCAGTTCAGTTGCAGGTGAAGAAGTAGGTGCGGAAGAAGGTAGCGTGGCGGCCACGCTGGAGCCGCGCACGTGCAGCTCGGGTGCGATGCTGCGCTGCTGGCGCGGCAAGGCGGGGTCGGCGATGCGCGCCAGCAGGCAGGCGGCCGTGATGTGGCCCAGCTCGCGCGTGTTTTGCGCCACGCTGGTCAAGGCCGGATGCACGAAGCTGGCCAGGTCGATATCGTCGAAGCCGACGACAGCCAGGTCCACGGGCACGGCAATGCCGCGCTCGGCGGCGGCGCGCAGGGCGCCAAAGGCCATCAAGTCATTGCAGCAGAACAAGGCGTCGGGGCGCTGGCCTGGCGGCAGCGCCAGCAAGTCCAGCGCGGCCGCATAGCCGCCCGCGCTGGTAAAGTCCGCGTGGCGGCACAGGGCGTCGGCCAGGGCCACGTCCGCCTCCGCCATGGCGCTGCGCACGCCGGCTATGCGGTCGTTGGAAATGCTCACTTCGCGGGGACCGGCGATGCAGGCGAGGCGCCGGCGTCCCAGGCCCAGCAAATGGCGCGCGGCCAGGACGCCGCCGGCGCGGTTATCGACGGCCACGGCATCGATGGACAGGTCGCTGGGCGCGCGGTCGAGCAGCACGGCCGGCACCTTCATCTTGCGCAGCAGTTCGCCATCGCTGTCGGCCAGCGCGGACAGGATCAATCCGTCGCAGCGCTTGGTCAAGAGCACGTTCAGGTAGTCGCGCTGCTTGACGGGGTCGTCATCGGAATTGCACAGGATCACGCTGTAGCCGGCCGCGTAGCAACTGTCCTCGATGCCGCGCGCCACTTCCGAGAAATACGGGTTCGTATTGTTGGGAATGATCAGGCCGATGGTGCCCGTGCTGCGGCTGCGCAGGGAGCGCGCCAGCGCGCTGGGCACGTAATGCAATTGCTCCGCCGCCGCCAGCACGGCGCGGCGCGCCTCGTCGCTGACGGGACGGGTATTGTTGAGGACGTGCGACACGGTGGTAAACGACACCCCCGCCGCCTGCGCCACTTGTTTGATGGTTGCCATGGGCGGCTATTATGAACGCTCGCCGCGGCGGCGGTAGGTGTCGAGCACGACGGCGGCGACGATCACCAGGCCCGTGACGATGCGTTTCACGGGTTCCGACACGCCCACTTGCGCCAGGCCCGCTTCCAGCACGGAAATGATCAGCACGCCAATGAACGTGCTGATGACGGAACCGCGTCCGCCCATCAGGCTCGTACCGCCGATCACGACGGCGGCGATCACTTGCAATTCCATGCCCACGCCGCCGTTCGGGTCGGCCGCTTCCAGGCGCGACACCTGGAACAAGGCGCCCACGCCGGCGAGAAAGCCCATCAAGGCAAACACCAGTACTTTTGACGGTTTTGTGTTGATGCCGGACAAACGCACGGCTTCTTCATTCGTGCCGATGCCGATCCAGTGACGGCCCAGCACCGTGCGCGTAAGCACCAGGTGGCCGATGACGACGATGGCGATCGAGGCGATGAAAGCGGGCGACAGGCCAAACGCGATCGGCGAGCTGATGCCGTCAACGGCGCTGCCGATGTATTCCGTGCGCGAGTTCGTCACTTGATACGCGAGGCCCCGTGCCATTTCCAGCACGCCCAGGGAGACGATGAACGAGGGTATGCGCCAGCCGACGGAAATCAGGCCCGTGGTGGCGCCGCACAGGGCGGCAACGAACATGCCCAGCAGGGCCGCGCTCCACACGGGCCAGCCCCAGTGCACGACGGCCAGCGACAGCACGGACGCGGCCAGCGCCATGACGGAACCGACGGACAAGTCGATGCCGCCGATGATCAGGACAAACGTCATGCCGACAGCCATCACGACGAGGGTCGGGATATTGTTCGACAGGGTGCTCAAGGTGGCCAGGGTGAAAAAGTTTTCGCTGGCGAATGAGAACAGCACGCACATGGCGACCAGGGCGCCGATCAGGCCCGCATAGTTTTTCAAGTCGGCAAGGCTGCGCTGCAGATACGAAGGAGAGGAATTGGTGGTCATGGGAATCTTTCCGGCGGATCAGGCCGCAGCTGGAGTGGAAGTGGGGGTCAAATAGCCGGAGAAGGCAGCCGACAGCAGCGCGTCCTGGCTCCAGGCGCCGCGCTCGAAGGTGTCGACGATGCTGCCGGCGCTCATGACGGCGATGCGGTCGCAGATCAGCATCAGTTCGCGCAAGTCGCTCGAGACAATGACGAGGCCCTTGCCCTGGCGCGCCTGTTCGGCCAGCACCTGATAAATATCAAACTTGGCGCCGATATCGATGCCGCGCGTGGGCTCGTCGAACAGCATGACGGGGCAGTCGCGATACAGCCAGCGGGCGATCACCACCTTTTGCTGGTTACCGCCGGACAATTCGGCCACCGTTTGCGCGCTGTTGCGCGAACGGATGCCGAGGCGTTGGATGTAATCGTCGGCCACCGATGCTTCGGCCGCATCGTTGAGCCAGCCTGCGCCACTGACGGTGTCGAGCGACGCGAGGGTCGTGTTGACGGCGATGGACTGGCGCAATAATAAACCTTGACCCTTGCGGTCTTCCGTGATCATGGCGATGCCGGCTTTCACTGCCGCCTGCGGCGAGTGCAAGGCGGCGGGCACCTCGCTGTCGCCGAGGAACACGTCACCGGCATCGGCACGGTCGGCGCCGAAGATCAGGCGCAGCAATTCCGTGCGGCCCGAGCCGATCAGGCCGGCGATGCCGAGGATTTCACCGGCGCGCAAGTCGAACGAGGTCGGGTTGACGACCTTGCCGCGCGTCAGGCCGCGCACGCGCAACAGCGGTGCGCCGATGCTGCGGCCGCTCAGGTCGACGGCGTCGTCGGCCGAACGGCCCACCATCAGGCTGACCAGGTCGGCGGCGGAATGGCCCGCGATATCGTCATCGCACACGAGCTGGCCATCGCGCAGCACGGCGATGCGGTCGGCCACGCGCTTGAGTTCTTCCAGGCGGTGCGAAATATAGATGATGCACACGCCGTCGGCTTTCAGGCGTTCGATTTGCAGGAACAGCAATTCCACTTCGCGGTGCGTCAGCATGGCTGTCGGCTCATCTAACACCAGCAGGCGGCAGGCGCCGATCAGATTGCGCGCGATCTCGATCATTTGCTGGTGCCCGATGCCCAGTTCGCCGACCAAAGTCCACGGGTCGAGGCCGCCCAGGCCGACTTTCTCCATCTGTTCGCGCGCGTCGCGCTCGAGGCGCGTACGGTCGATGAAACCGAAATGCTGCGGCAAATTCTTCAGGTACAGGTTTTCCGCGATCGACAGGGTGGGAATCAGATTGAGTTCCTGCATCACCATGCGGATGCCCAGCGCCTCGGCGGCGCCGCGCGAGGCGGGCTGGTAAGGCTTGCCGTCGAGCAGCATCGTGCCCGTGGTAGCTTGCTCCAGGCCGCAGATGATCTTCGACAGGGTGCTCTTGCCCGCGCCGTTCTCGCCCGTCAGCGCCAGCACCTGGCCAGGGGCGAGGCGCAGGCCCACGCCACCGAGGACGGGGCCGACATAGGACTTGCCGATGTTATCGAGC
Source organism: Janthinobacterium sp. GMG1 (assembly GCF_034427795.1). Classification (NCBI taxonomy): domain Bacteria; kingdom Pseudomonadati; phylum Pseudomonadota; class Betaproteobacteria; order Burkholderiales; family Oxalobacteraceae; genus Janthinobacterium; species Janthinobacterium sp. GMG1. The sequence goes on along the minus strand of NZ_JAXQNT010000012.1, from coordinate 39 downwards.
GTTAACAGGGGAATGGCGGCTGGCGCCGGTGGAATGTCG
>NZ_JAXQNT010000011.1:0-200594 GCF_034427795.1 Janthinobacterium sp. GMG1 | reverse complement strand
ACCGCCATGCAAGCCGAATATGACGCGCTGGGCCTGGAACTGTACAACGTGATGACCAATACCACGTTCGGCGGCCAGAATCTGCTGGGCGATGGCACGACTGGCAAGGGCACTCTGTCGGAAGCCAAGATGACCTTCCAGATCGGCGCCGCCAAGTCGGAAACCATGGACTTCACCGTGCAAGCAGGCATGGTCACGCTGGACACCGCGCTGAAAGGCTTGTCCGCCAACAACTTCAAGGCTACCAGCGGCGGCGTCGGCACGGAACTGACCGGCACGGCAAACGCCACGATCGACCTGCTGAAAAATGCCATCGACAATGTCGGCACGATCCGCTCGTCCCTGGGCGCCGCCGCCAACCGCCTCGACCACGTCAACAGCAACCTGTCGAACATCGCCACCAACACCAAGGCCGCTACCGGCCGCATCATGGACGTTGATTTCGCCACCGAAAGCTCGAACATGACGTCGTCGCAAATGCTGCTGCAAGCCGGCACCGCGATGCTGAAACAAAGCAACAGCATGTCCTCGATGGTCATGTCCTTGCTGCAATAATCTTTGCCTGGCCGTCCGCGGCCAGCAACGCCAAGCCAGACTGCGGTCTGGCTTTTTTTATGTGCGAAACGTATTGATTTGACTATATTGCCTTTCGATTTAACAATGCTGGCGCCGCAGTCGCCTATACAAGGTAGACCCGACTCACCCTCACCGCCCACCGGAGCCGCCACGTGCTGAGCATTCACACCAATATCGCCGCAATGTACGCCCAAAGCGCCGCCGCCAGTGCGCAAAGCCGGCTGACGACGTCGATGATGCGCCTCTCCACCGGCTTTCGCATCAACTCGGCCATGGACGACGCTGCGGGCCTGCAGATCGCCACGCGCCTCAGTGCCCAGGTCAGCGGCATGACGGTGGCCATGCGCAATACGCAGAACAGCACCTCGATGCTGCAGACGGCCGAAGGCGCGTTTGGCGAAGTCACGGACATGCTGGTACGCATGAAAGACCTGGCCACGCAGGCGGCCGACGCTTCGTCCAACCAGACCGACCGCGACGCCATGCAGTCCGAGTACGATGCGCTGGGGCTCGAGCTGTACAACGTCATGACCAACACCTCCTACGGCGGCGGCCTGTTGCTGGGCAACGGCAGTGCCGGCAAGGGCACCCTGTCGGAGGCGATGACCTTCCAGATCGGCGCCAGCAGCAGCGAAACCATGAAGTTCGACGTGTCAGGCAAGATGGGCAGCCTGGATACATTATTGAAAGCCATTTCGGCCAACTTTTCCGCCACCGGCACGGCCGGCAGCGAAATCGGCACGAATGGCGCCGCCAACAGCATGATCGATCAGCTGGCGGCGGCGCTCGACCAGGTCGGCGGCGTACGCTCTGCCCTGGGTGCGGCGGCCAACCGCCTCGACCACGTGCACAACAACCTGGCCAACATGGTCACCAACACCAAGGCCGCCATCGGCCGCATCATGGATGTCGATTACGCGGCGGAAAGCGCCAACATGGTGTCAGCACAAATGTTGCTGCAGGCCAGCACGGCGATGCTCAAGCAAAGCCAGAGCATGCAGAAAATGATACTGTCACTGTTGCAGCCATGATGGCTGATACAGCCTGATTCACCGGCTTTTATAGACTTTCATCTGGACACAGTGGCATGGCGATAGACCGCATTTCATCGGGCAACCCGGTTCCCCTGATTACCCAGCGCTTCGACGTCAGCCCCGCTACGCCGATGGTGCCGGGCGTGGTGCAGCCGCTGGTGCCCATCGGTCCCTACATGGCGCCCGCGCCCGACGCCGGCACCCTGCCCGCCCAGCTGCAGCAGAAGGGACAGGACAGCCTGGCGTCCCTCATCAAGCCAAATGCCGACGGCACGGGCGGCGCCATGCCGCGCGACAGCAGCGCCATGCAGGTCAATCAGCTTTTCTTCACGCGTCAGCTGGTCTGGCAACCGCCTGACGCGGCACAGCTGGCCGCCTCGTGGCGCGTGATGGTCAAGACGTATGGCGAGCAATATGCGGCCCTGCAGGAACAGGCGCGCGGCCAGCACGTGCCGGGCAACCTGTTCATGGCCGAGCAGCAACCGGCCCTGCTGCGCGAAGGTGCCCGTCCGCCGTTGACGGTCGACAGCGAAGCGTGGCGTTTTGCCGTGTATGGCTGGGGCGGCCAGCGCCTGCTGCTGCGCGTGCTGGCCAGCGACGAAGACGAAGAAGCAACACCGAGGCGGCGCGGCAAGGTGGCGCTGCGCGTCGAGCTGATCATCATCGGCATCGGCCGGGTCGTGATCCAGATGGAGCCGTCCGGCGACGGCGTGCTGCTGGAACTGGCTGCCGACGAGGAAGCCGCCTTGCGCCATTTGCGCCTGGCCCTGCCCGAGATCGCCGACGCCGTGCGGCGCGCCGGTCTGCGCGTGGTGCGCTGCCGCCTGAACCGCCAGCTGCACGCGCAGCGCGTGCACGGCAATTACCCGATGCAGGCAGGCGCCGCCTCGCTGTCGCTGGCCCTGTTCCGCGCCATGGCCGAAGTGGCGCTGCTGCTGACGCAGCCGGAAGCGGAAGCGGCGGCCGATCCCGATGCGCCTGCAGCCAGCACTGCCGCGGCCGCAGCCGAAGAGGAGGCCATCATTGTCTCGAAGGAAGTGGCGGCGCCGCTCGGGTATGACTATGGCGACGCGGCGGCGGGCGAGCAGGAAGAGGAAGTGCTGTTGCTGGCCGGGCCGGCCGAAGCTACGCAGGATTTGCTGCCGCCCATCGACGAGCAGGATTGACGCAGCATAAACAAAAACGGCGCCCGAAGCGCCGTTTTTGTTTATGCCATCGTTTACCCTACCGTGCCGATGATGCTCACTTCGCGGTTTTCCGGGATTTCGTTATACGACAGCACATGCAGGCCCGGCGCGAACAGGCGCGCATAGCGGGCCAGCAGCGGACGGATCTGCGGCAGCACCAGCAGCAACGGCGGCGTGGCCTGCTGCTTCATCTGTTCGCGCGCCACCGGCATGTTCACCTGCAGCTGCGACAGCAGGTGCGGGTCGATCGGATAGTTATCGAGGGTCACCTTGCCCGACTGGCGTGCCTGGTTCAGCGAGCCGAGCAACATGTTTTCCAGCTCGCCGCCCAGGTTAAACGCCTGCATTTCCATCTTCTGGCCAAACAGGCCGCTGACGATCTGGCGCCGCAGCGCGCAGCGTACTTCGGCCGCCAGCAGGATCGGGTCCTTGGTCGTTTCCGAACTGTCGAGCAAGGTGGTGGCGATGGGCACGATATCCTTCAGCGACACATTTTCCGCCAGCAAGACGCGGAACACGCGCAGCAGCTGGGTGTGCGTCAGCGCCTTGTCCAGCGCGCCAGCGAGCTTGGGCGACAGGGCCGTCAGGCGCTCCATCATGTTCGAGACGTCTTCGTGGCGGAACAGTTCCGGCAGGTATTCGCGCACCATTTTCGACAAGTGTGTGGCAATCACGCTGGGCGCCTCGATGACCTGGTAACCGAGGCCCAGCGCATGCGCCTTCTCGCTCGGTTCGATCCACGTGACGGGCATGCCGTAGGCCGGCTCGATGCCGGGAATGCCGTCCAGCTGGCCATACACGTTCGGCGACGGGATCGCCATCAGGCGGTCGGCCTGCACTTCCGCCTGCGCGACCACCGTGCCCGACAGCACGATGGCGTATTGCGACGGCTTCAGGGCCAGGTCGTCGCGCACGCCGATATTCGGCAGCAGCAAGCCCATCGCTTCGGACAGGCTCTGGCGCACGCCCTTGACGCGCTTGTTCAGCGGTTCGCCTTGCGTTTTATCCACCATGCCAACCAGTTTATAGCCGAGCATCACCATCAGCGGTTGCACGGCAGGCAGTTGCTGCCACTCCAGTTCGGCCGGGCGCTCGTCGCGCAAGGCCGCCTCGATGGCCGCCATGCCGGCCGCATCGGGCCCCTTCACGCGCTTGGTCAATCGCCAGGCCACGAAGGCCAATACGCCCGCGAAGGTCATGAACATGAACCATGGCATGCCCGGAATCAAGGCCAGCGCCACCATCATGCCGGCCGCGCTGAAGATCACCGTTGGCGACGTCAGCACCTGGCCTGCCACTTGCTGTTCGAAGTCGCCCGAATCGCTGATGCGGGTCACCAGGATGGCGGCCGCGGCCGACAGCAGCAGCGCCGGAATCTGCGCCACCAGGCCATCACCGATGGTCAACAGCGCGTATTGACGGAAGGCATCGCCGAACGACAGGTCGTGCATCAGCGAGCCGATAGCCACGCCGCCGACCATGTTGATGATCAAAATCAGGATACTGGCGACGGCGTCGCCGCGCACGAACTTCGACGCACCATCCATGGCGCCATAGAAATCCGCTTCGGCGGCCACGTCCTTGCGACGGATCTGGGCTTTTTCCTGGTTGATCAAGCCGGCATTCAGGTCGGCATCGATGGCCATCTGCTTGCCCGGCAAGGCATCGAGGGTAAAGCGCGCCGACACTTCGGATATACGCTCGGCGCCCTTGGTGACGACGGCGAAGTTGATGATCATCAAGATCACGAAGACCACGATACCGACGACGAAGTTGCCGCCGATCACGACGTTACCAAACGCCTCGATCACCTTACCAGCCGCATCCGCCCCCGTATGGCCGTGCAACAGCACCACGCGCGTGGACGCCACGTTGAGGGTCAGCCTGAGCATGGTGGTGGCCAGGATCACCGTCGGAAAGACGGAGAAATCGAGCGGCCGCTTGGCCGACACGCTGACGAGGATGACGATCAGTGCCAGCACGATATTGAAAGTGAACAAGATATCGAGCAGCACCGGCGGCAGCGGCAGGATGATCATTGCCAGGATCACCAGCAGGAACAGCGGCGTGGCGAACTTGTGGCGGCGCATTTCAGCAACCACGCGGTTCAGGAAATTCATGGCGGTACGACCTCGCTCAGATGAGATGGCACGGCCATCTCGGTGGGTAATACGGGCTGGGCAGCACGCTGCCCGGACCGGAATGCTTTCAATTGCAGGATGTAGTTCAGCACCTGCGACACGGCCTGGTACAGCTGCACGGGAATCTGCTGCTGCACCTGGCTGGTGTTGTAGATGGCCCGCGCCAGCGGCGGCAACTCCAGCGTTTCAATATGGTGTTCCTTCGCCACTTGCCGGATATACAGCGCCATCTCGTCGACGCCCTTGGCAACGACAAACGGCGCCTCGGCGCGGTCCTGGTCATACTTCAATGCGACGGCGTAATGTTCTGGATTGACAATCACCACGTCGGCGTCGGGCACGGTCTTGCGCACGCTGCGCCGGCCAATCTGCTGCTGCAACTGGCGGATGCGCTGGCGCACTTCGGGCCGCCCTTCGCTGCTTTTATGTTCTTCCTTGACATCCTGCTTGCTCATGCGCTGGTTGCGGGCAAAGAAAAACGCCTGCGCTGGCACGTCGATGATGGCAAACAGCACGAAGACGGAAATGAGCGCCATCAAGCCGTCGAGCATCAGTGCCGAGCCATCGAGCATGGCCTGCTGCAGGGGCCGGTGTTGCAAATCCACGTATTGCGTCAGGCTGGAGCGGCTCACATGCACGAGCACCATGCCCAGCACGGTGGCCTTGGCGATGGACAAGCCGAATTCAAAAGCATGCTTGGGCGCAAACAGACGGCCCAGGTTCTTGGCCGGGCTCAGGCGCTCCATCTTCGGCATCCAGTTCTTCGTGCTGATGACCCAGCCGCCGGGGATCAGGGATCCGAGCACGACAAACAGAGGCACGCAGAACAGCGGCACGATCATCTTGATCAGCAAGCCCACCGACGTCGTAAACGCCATCGACATGGCATTTTCCAGCGCGCCCTTGCTGTCGAGCGGCATGAAGGCCATGGCGAACAGCTCGCGAAAGCTCACCAGATAGCCTGGCAGCAGGTAAATGAAGACCTTCATGCTGATCAGGATGCCCAGCGCCGTCGACAGGTCGCGCGAACGCACCACCTGCCCTTCCTGGCGCGACTTCTTCAGCTTTTGCTGTGACGCCTTTTCTGTCTTGTCGCCCGTGCTGCTATCCGCCATGGGCCACCCGCATCTGTTCGGCGATCATGTCGAGCACCCGATTCGTCATGGCGATGTAGTGCTCAGGGATAAAGCGCACGATCTGCCCCAGCATCAGCAGGCCGAACACGGTGATCATGGAAAAACCCAGCGAAAACAGGTTCAGCGACGGCGCCACCCGGTTCAGGAAGCCAAAACCCAGTTGCACCACCATGGTGGAAAAGACGATGGGCAAGGCCAGCAGCATGGCGGCGGCAAAAATCCACGCCACGTTATACGCCACCGTCTGCAGCAGCAGCGGTCCGTAACCCTGCCCCACGGGCCAGGCCGTGAAACTGGCGCCGATCACGCCCGTCAGCACGAGGTGGCCGTCGATGGCGAAAAATACGATCATGCACATGATGGTGAGCATCCCCGTGATCACGTCCGACGAGGTGCCATTGAGCGGGTCGTTCATGACGGCCATGGAAAAGCCCACCTGGCTCGACACGAGGTAGCCGAGCACCGACATGACGGACATGGCGAAGTGGAAGGCCAGACCCAGGACGAAGCCGATGATGGCCTGCTCCAGGGTGGCGACGAGGGCGTGCAGAGAAAACGGATCGATCTTCAGCAAGTCCTGCGACACGCCCGACGCCTGCATCACGGGCAGCATCAGTATCGCCAGCACCAGCGACAGCAGCACCCGCACGGGGACGGGCACCATGGCGTCGCCGATCACGGGCGAGGCGCTGAGCATGGCCAGGATGCGGCAGAACGGCCACCACACGGCCAGCAGAAACGGCAGCACCTGATTGAAAATCTGATCCATGGCGCGCGGCGCTATCCGACCAGGGTGGCGGCGCGCTGAAAGATGGATACGCAATAATCCATCAGGTAACCGGCCATCCAGCGTCCGGCCAGGATCAGGGCCAGCAGGGTGACCAGCAGGCGCGGCAGGAAACTCATGGTCTGTTCATTGATCGAGGTGGCCGCCTGCACCAGCGCGACCAGCAAGCCCATGAGCAAACCGGGCACGACCAGGATCACCACCAGCAGCATGACGACATGCAGCGCTTCGATGATCAGGTCGACGGCGACTTCAGGGGTAAACATCGATCAATAGCCCTGTATGCTGGTAACCAACGTGTTGACGGTCAGGGTCCAGCCGTCGACCAGCACGAACAGCAGCAGCTTGAACGGCAGCGAAATGACGAGCGGCGAGAGCATCATCATGCCCATGGCCATCAGCACGGACGCCACCACCAGATCGATGATGAGGAACGGTATGAACAGCATGCAGCCGATCTGGAACGCCGTCTTGAGTTCGGACAAGACAAACGCGGCCAGCTTGACCGTGAAACTGTGGTCTTGCGGGCGCATGCTGGACGGCTCCCCGGCCAGGTGCGCGATCTGCGCCAGCGCGGCCTTGCTCGTCTGCGCCAGCATGAAGCGCGAAATCGGCACTTCGGCGATCTTCAGGGCTTCCTGCATGCCGATCTGGTCGCGGTCGTAAGGCACGAACGCTTCCTTCCACACCTGGTCGCCGATGGGGCGCATGACCAGCAAGGTGAGGATCAGGGCGATGCCGGTGACGATACGGTTAGGCAAGCCCTGCTGCAGGCCCAGGGCCTGGCGCAGCAGGGACAGCACGATGACGAAGCGGGTAAAGCTGGTCATCATCATGACCATCACGGGCAGCAGCCCGAGCAGGGTCATGACGACCAGGATCTGCATCTTGACCGACAAGTCGGTCTTCGCGCCCGGCACCACGCCGGACAGCAGGTCCTGCGCGCCAGCGGCGTTGCAACACAGCATCAGAGCGGGAACAGCCAGCGCGGCAGCCAGCGCGCCGCGGCGCCGGCTCAAACCGGGTACCGCCAGCTTCATGCTGTCATCAGGTCGAGATTGAGGCCGTCGAGGTCGATGACTTTCAGGCCATAGTTCTCGCCGGCCACCACCACTTCGGCGCGGCCGATCGGCGTGCCGTTGACCTTGATCACCAGCGGTTCGCCGGCCAGCATGTCGAGTTCGATCACGCTTTCCGGGCCGATGGCCATCAATTCCTCCAGCGAAATGCGGGCCGAGCCCACTTCCAGGGTCAGAGTGACGGGAATCTTGCGCATCATCTGCGGAATGTCGCGTCGCGCGCGGCCGCTGGCCACGTCGGACACATCGCCCTGGTCGATGATCATGTCATCGCCCAGGTCTTCCAGCAAGGTTTCGCTCTGGTTGGTATCGGTCATATTCATATTATTCGACATCTTCAAAGGAGGTTAAACAGAGCTTGCCCTTGTGTTCGGAAACAGCAGCTGTAAAGAGACGGGAGTCGTCGAGCATGACGTCGGTACGGCTGAGGCTGACGGGAATCACGTCACCCACGCGCAGGTCGAACAAGGCGCCCAGTTGCACCTGTTTGCTGACGAGCCGGCCTTCCAGCGTCACTTGCAGGCGCGACGCGAGCGGACGCACGCTGCCACGCAGGGCTTTCTTCGCTTGCGCGCGCTCGGGCAGCAAGCCGCGCAGCACGTCGGCCATCAGGCGCTTGTCCAGCGAGAACCAGAACTGGCCGCTCTGCCCCGCCTCGACGTCGCTGAGCGCCACGGTGACGATCCAGCTGCCGCGCACCGGATGCACGCCCGACTGCACGGCGACCTCGGCACTGGTGTCGATGTCGCTGCTTTTGCCCAGGGTTTGCAGGTTCTTGTGGACGCGGGCGAACAAACTGCTCACCAACTGTTGTCCAAGCACCACAGCGAGGCGCTCCTCCGTGGCTGTCACGCGCACCTGTGCCGGATCGGGCAACGCCCCCTTGGCACCGGCACTACCATAGCGATAGTTCAGCACGCTCAAGAGTATCTGCCGTTCGAGGGCAAAGCCCGTCTGGCTGGCCGGCGTGGAAAAACTCAGCCAGCGGTTCACGCTGTCCTCGTTCTCCACGCGCGACAAGGTCACGGCGTCGATCTGGAAATTACCCCAGTAGCGACGGCTCATCGGCTGGCGCAGGGCCATGGCCAGGTCGTCGCGTAGCTGGGCGCCGAATACATGCAGCAAATGGACAGGACGTCCAAGCAGACAGGAATCGAGGACTTGATGGCGCACAGTTTGATCTGTCTTGGTAAGGATTGTCATGTAGTGGTCATGTCGGTATTGCGGTGGCAGAACAAATTATACGGATCGCCCGAAATTAAATACAGCATCATCTTGACCTAGGGTAACGGTCCGCAAGCAAACGATTGCGCATCGTATCGCATGCTAGATGACTACGGTGCTGAACAATACATGAAAAAGCTAAATATTGCCATGTATCAATATTCCTTGAGGCAATCCTCTCTTTACTTTATAGTTGCCGCGAGGTAAGCTTATAGCGACAAAATATAGATTTGCAGTGCGCCATTCCGCTTACCTGATTCCGGTTTTTATGGCAGTTTCCAGTCCCGCTTATTGCCACCAGAAGAAACTTTTATCAGATAATTATTAGTTATCATGGCCATGTAAATCATGTCGGCGCAGGTCTGCCGGGTTTGTTTGAATCTGCTTGAGCGGATGGTGTGGCAACTGATAAAACTGATGGCCCCCGCAAAACGGGCCGGGCAAGATGGCATGGGATGTCATGCCTGCCGGAATGGCAACACCAGTAATTTCTGATTGATACGTCACCGCATATTGAAAGTAGAGGGCACGATGAGCAACGAACTCGCAGGTCTGATCAAGGCCGATCTGGCAGCACTGAGCAATGACGCGCGCGCCTTGGGCGCCAGCATCGCGCCCGCCGCCCAGTTCGGCGCGCCGGAACAAGCCGGCTTCTCCTTTGCGCAAAGCATGAAAGACGCCATCGGCAAGGTCAACGGCGATGACCGCATGGCTGCGCAGAAAATGAGCGACGTCGACAGTGGCAAGAGCGACGACATGGTCGGCGCCATGCTGGCCAGTCAGGAAGCGAGCCTGTCCTTCTCCATGTTGATGCAAGTGCGCAACAAGGTCATGGGCGCCGTCGACGAACTCATCAAACTGCCTCTGTAATCTTCACGTCCTGAACCACGCCCAGCCTCCCAGCGAAAGTTACCCCAAGTGATTACCCCCATGAAGTCCGCATTTGCGCGCTGGCGCCTTGGCGCCCAGCCCGCCATCCCGCCCGCCCTGCTGAAAAACCTGGTTCCCATCGTCGTGCTGGCCATCGGCATCACCGCCATGGTGACCATGTATGCCTGGCGCGACCAGGCCAACTACAAGCCGGTGTTTGGCGCGCGCGAAAAAGTGGCCGTGACGGACATGATGGCCACCCTGGACGCCGAACACATCCCCTACCGCCTGCATCCGGACAGCGGTCAGGTGCTGGTGCCCGACGCCATGCTGGGCAAGGTGCGCATGCTGCTGGCCTCGAAAGGCGTGACGGCGCAACTGCCGGCCGGCCTGGAACTGATGGACAAGAATGACCCGCTGGGCGTTTCCCAATTCGTGCAGGACGTGCGCTTCCGCCGCGGCCTGGAAGGCGAACTGGCGCAAAGCATCATGACGATGGACGCGATCGCTTCGGCGCGCGTCCATCTGTCGATTGCGAAATCGACATCGTTTGTCGCCAGCGACGGCGACAAGTCGTCCGCCTCGATCGTCGTGGCGCTGAAACCGGGCCGCACCCTGGCGCCGGAACAGATCGCCGCCGTCATCAACATGGTGGCCGGCAGCGTCGCCAGCCTGGCGCCCACGCGCGTGAGCCTGGTCGACCAGGGCGGCAACCTGCTGTCCGCGCACATCGACCTGACGGACGGCTTCGACGCCTCGGCCGCCGGCAATGAAGGCGCGAAACGTTTCCAGGATGAAATTCGCCGCAACGTCACGGGCTTGCTCGGCCCCGTCATCGGCGAAGACAACTTCAAGCTCAGCGTGACGGCCGCCGTGAACAATGACCGCGTGGACGAAACGCTGGAAAAATACGGCGAAGCCCCGAAAGTGACGAGCGAAGCGATGCGCGAAGAGCAGGAACGCAACCGCACCGTGGCCGGCATTCCCGGCAGCTTGTCGAACCGTCCGCCAGCGGCCGCCGTGCCGGCACCGGCCGATGCCGCCGGCGCCGCACCCGCCGATGGCGCACCGAAGCCATCCGACGATGGCACGGCCCGCAAGAACGCCACCACGCGCCAGTACGCCTACGACCGCAGCATCACGCAGATCAAGCGCAGCCGTGGCCGCCTGGAAAAACTCAGCGTCGCCGTGGTCCTCAACAGCGCCGCCGCACCGAATCCGAAAACGGGCTGGACCCCTGCCGAACTGGGCAATATTGAAAAAATGCTCAACAGCGGCCTCGGCATCAACGCCCAGCGCGGCGACAGCCTGAGCCTGACGGCGCTGGCCTTCCCGGCCAAGCCGCCCGTGGCGCAGTGGTGGGAAGAGCGCGACACCGTCGTCGATTTCAGCAGCTGGCTGCTGTACGCCCTGGGCGCCGTGCTCGGCTACTTCCTGATCCTGCGTCCGCTGCTGCGCCTGCTGACCACGCGCCTGGCGCCGCCAACACTGAAACAGCTCGATCCCGCCATGGCACTGGGCGGCAGCAGCGCCGCCGGCACGAATGGCGCGGCCGTTGCCGGCGCGCCAGCCCTGGGCGTGAATGGCAGCCCGCTGGCGCTCGAAGGCGAGTCCGCCGGCGGCAACATGCCGGTTGTACCGCTGCTGGAAAACTATGACTTGCCGCCACCTGGCTCGGCGGTCGACGTGATGGTCGACCACCTGAAAGTGCTGGCTGAAAAAGAACCCGAGCGTGTCGCCGAAGTCGTCAAACAATGGATGCAGAAAAATGGCCGAACTCAACAACAATAATCCCTCCGACGGCGCCGAATACGAAAGCGTCAGCCTGAATCCCGTGGAACAGGCAGCCATCGTGCTGCTGAGCATCGGCGAAGAACAGGCCGCCAACGTGCTGCGCTGCCTGTCGCGTGAAGAATTGCTGGAAGTCACGCAAGTGATGTCGCGCATGAGCGGCATCAAGGTCGAATCCGTGAAAACGGCGATGCAGACCTTCTTCGACGACTACCGCCAGCAAAGCGGCGTGCATGGCGCCTCGCGCAGCTACCTGAAGCGTTCGCTGGACATGGCGCTGGGCAGCGATATCGCGAATAGCGTGCTGAACAATATTTACGGCGACGCGATCCGCCCCAAGATGGCGCGCCTGCAGTGGGCTTCGCCGAAATGGCTGGCCGAATACATCGTCAACGAACACGTGCAGATGCAGGCCGTGTTCCTGGCCTTTCTGCCGCCCGCGCTGGCCGGCCAGATCCTCGATGCCCTGCCCGTCGAAGGCCGCGACCTGGTCTTGCTGAACCTGGCGCGCCTGGACGAGATCGACCGCGACCTGCTGGTCGAACTCGACGAACTGGTGGGCCGCTGTCTGGGCACGCTCGACACGCAAAGCACCAGCGTGGAAGGCATCCGCCAGGCGGCAGAGATTCTCAACCGCATGCCGGGCAACCGCGCCGCGCTGGTCGAACTGCTGCGCGCGCACGATCCGGACGTCGTTTCGGAAATCGAACTGAGCATGTACGACTTCCTGATCCTGGCCACGCAGAGCGATGTCACGCTCACGCGCATCCTGGAAGACGTGCCGATGGAACAGTGGGCAATTGCACTGAAAGGCGCGGAACCGTCGATCCGCGACGCCGTGCTGAAAACCATGCCGCGCCGCCAGGCACAGAGCTTCGAAGACATGATGCGCCGTTCCGGCCCCGTGCCACTCTCCCGTATCGAACAGACGCGCCAGGAAATCATGGCCACCGTCAAGGGCCTCGCCGATGCAGGCGAGATCGAAGTGCAACTGTTTGCCGAAGCGGTGATCGAATGAAACACTTCCGCTCGTATCGCTTCCCTCCCCTGTCGCAATTCATCGCCGCCGGCCAGCGTGCCTCCAACGAGGACACGGATGGCCAGTGGCAGGCGTCCGTCTCGGAAGGCTTCGAGCAGGGCCAGCGCGACGGCTACGAAGTGGGCCTGGTGCAAGGCCAGCAGGACGGCTACGACACCGGGCGCAACGACGGCATGGCGCAGGGCCGCGAAGAAGGCCGCAATGAAACCCTGGTGGCGCTGGACCGCCTGGCGCGCCCCGTCGACGCGATTTTGCGCGACCTGAAAAAAGTACGCGCCGATTACCGCGAAGCCCAGCGCAAGGAAGTGGTCGACCTGGTGGCCAAGGTGGCGCGCCAGGTGATCCGCGCGGAACTGGCGCTGCAGCCGGTGCAATTGCTGGCCCTGGTCGACGAGACCCTCGCCTCGATGCCGCCCACGCGCGAGGAAATCGACGTTTTCCTCAATCCGGAAGAATTGAAACGCATCAGCGAACTCGATCCGAAGCGCGCCAAGCGCTGGAACCTGATCGCCGACGCGCGCCTCGACGCGGGCGAATGCCGCATCAAGGCGGGCGACAATGAAGTCGACGCGGGCTGCCATCAGCGCCTGTCAGCCTGCATGGAACAGGTCAGCAGCCACCTGGCGCTGGCCGCCGAACACGCAGACCAGGGCGCGCCTGCATGATCGCCGACACGCTGCGCAGCTTCGAGATCGGCGATATCCCGGTCGCGACACCGACCGGCCGCCTGGTCGGCGCGTCCGGCCTGCTGCTGGAAAGCGCCGGCTGCCGCCTGCACACGGGCCAGCGTTGTCAAATTGAAACTGTGAGCGGCGAATGGCTCGACGCGCAAGTCGTCGGCTTTCGCGAAAAACTGTCTTATCTGATGCCGTTCAAGAAAGCCACCGGCCTGACCACCGGCGCCAGGGTCCTGCCCCTGCCCGACAAGGCCAGCCTGCAAATTGGCCCGTCGTGGCTGGGCCGCATGGTCAATGGCCTGGGCGAGCCGATCGACGACCTGGGCCGCCTCGGCGGCGAACACATCCTGGAAGTGACGCCGCCAAAAATCAATCCCCTGAAGAAACAACCAGTGGTCGAACCGCTGGATGTGGGCGTGCGTGCCATTAACAGCATGCTGACCCTGGGCAAGGGCCAGCGCGTGGGGCTGATGGCCGGTTCCGGCGTCGGCAAGAGCGTGCTGCTGGGCCTGATCACGCGCCAGACGGTAGCCGATGTCGTCGTCGTCGGCCTGATCGGCGAGCGCGGCCGCGAAGTACGCGAATTCGTGGAAAAGTCGCTCGGCGCCGAAGGCTTGAAAAAGGCCGTGCTGGTGATCGCGCCGGCCGATGAATCGCCCTTGATGCGCATCATGGCCACCGAACTGTGCCATTCGATCGCCGCCCATTACCGCGACCAGGGCAAGCACGTGCTGCTGCTGGTCGACTCGCTGACGCGCTATGCCATGGCCCTGCGCGAAGTGGCGCTGGCCCTGGGCGAGCCGCCGGCCACGCGCGGCTATCCGCCGTCCGTCTTTTCGAACTTGCCGCAACTGGTGGAAAGCGCCGGCAATGGCGCCCACCCGGAAGGCAGCATGAGCGCCATCTACACGGTGCTGGCCGAGGGCGACGACCAGCAGGATCCCGTGGTCGACACGGCGCGCGCGATTCTCGACGGCCACATCGTGCTCACGCGCGAACTGGCCGAGCGGGGCCACTACCCCGCCATCGACATCGCCGCCTCGATCAGCCGCTGCATGGCGCAGGTGATCACGCCGCCCCACATGCAGGCGGCGCGCGCGCTGAAAGCATCGATGGCGCGCCATGCGCGCGTGCGCGACCTGATTCCGCTGGGCGCCTATGTGCCCGGCGCCGATCCGATCACCGACCGCGCCGTCCAGTTGCACGCGCCCATCGAAGCCTTCCTGTGCCAGGGCACCAAGGAAGAGGCGCCGATGGGGCCTTGCATCGAACAACTTGAACAGATCATGGCCTAGGAGCATACGTGAGCGACGCGCATACCATCCGCAACCTGACCACCCTGGTCGGCCTGCGCAGCACCGAAGTGGAACGCCTGCAAGGTGAAATGGCGGCGCAGACGGCCGTGCGCGAGCGCTACCAGAAAAACCTGGAACGCCTGACGGGCCTGTACACGGATAGCGGCCCCAGCGGCGCCCTGCCCCTGGCCCTGTCCGTCAACTGCGGCAACTTCAAGCAAGCCGTGATGCAGATGGCCGACCAGCACCGTACCGATTTGCACCTGCACGAAGCCAACATGGCCGTTTCGCAACGCGCGCTCAATACGGCCTGGGCCAAGCGCGAAGTGCTGGACCAGGTGCTGACGCAAAAACAAAAGCATGTTGCAAATGAGCAACAACGAGTTGATGCCAAGCGGCAAGACGAGCTGGCGACCCAATTCTGGTTCCGCGGGCAGGTAAAATGAGGTTTGTGTAAGTTTCTTTCAGGAAAACTTCACAAAACGGGAATGGGGGTCGCCTTGTACCGGTATATCCCTTTATTCAGGAGTCTGGCATGGCAAGCGTAATTACTGCACCGCAATACGATCCGATCCCAACGGCCGAAAAACTGGCTACCAAGGCTGTCGCTGCGCAAAAGGCAGCCCTGCAGGCGCAGAACACGCTGGCCAGCAACACCAGCACGGCGCTGGGCAACCTGAAGTCGGCCATCTCGACCTTCCAGAGCGCCATGTCGAGCATGACCAGCAGCAAATCGGTGCTGAGCCAGTCCGCCACCTTCCCGGCCGCCGGCTACGGTTCTGCCACGGCCGGCATCAATGCGACGCCGGGCACCTATTCCTTTTTCGTTGAAAAACTGGCCACGGCCAGCCAGATGTCGTATGGCGGCCTGAGCAGCGTAAATACCGCCGATGGCACGGGTACGCTGAAAGTAAAAATTGGCGATGGCGTGGGCGACAACACGCTCGACATCGACCTGGCCGCCGCCGACAAGGATGGCAACGGCACACTGACACCCCAGGAAATCGCTGCCGCCATCAATGGCAACAGCAAGAACAATTCGCGCGTCACCGCGTCCATCGTGACCATCAACAACCAGGCGCAACTGGTACTGACGTCGAATGCGACGGGCATTGCAAACGCCGCCACGCTCGACGCCAGCGGCGTCAATAATATCGCGCTGAAAGGCGCGCTGATCGCGCCGGCCAACATCAAGGAAGTCGTCAAGGCTGACGACGCCACCGTCTGGCTGGGCGGCAAACCCGGTGGCACGGCCATCACGCAAGCATCGAATACCTTCACCAACGTGCAGGACGTGAAAATCACGTTCACCCGCGCCATGAGTGCCGCCGAAGCGCCCGTGACCTTGACTGTCGCCACGGACAGCAGCGGCACCGCCGCCAACGTGCAGGCATTCGTCGATGCCTACAACAAGCTGAAAAGCCTGATGGATGGCCTGGCCAGTCCCGGCAACCCGGAAAAGGGAATTGCCGCGGGCATCTTCGCCCATGATTCCGGCCTGAATGCCCTGCGCAGCAGCATGGGCGATGCCCTGCGCCTGAACGTCAATGGCGTATCGCTCGTCTCCTACGGCATTACGGCCCAGCGCGACGGCACGATCAGCCTCAACGCCGCCAAACTGACGGCCAAGCTGGCCGACAACCCGACGGGCCTCGACAAGCTTTTTGGCAACAACAGCCTGTCCGCCCCTGCCGGCGTGCTCGGCAGCATGGACAAGGTACTGGGCCAGTGGAGCAATATCACCAAGGGCCAGATCACCCAGCGCCAGGCCGCCACGGAGAAGCTGCAGAAAAGCCTGGTCAAGAGCGGCGAGCGCCTCACGGCCCAATATGACACGGCATACAAACGTTTCCTCGATCAATTTACACGCCTGCAAGTCATGCAGGAGCAAATGAGCAAGACGTCCGATATGTTCGATGCCATGTTCAGCAACAATAAATCCTAAGGCGGATGCGCCTGCCGCGCCGCCACAGTTAACATAGCGAGAATACAATAATGTTAAACAATGAAGCTTACGGCAACTACCACGCCGTCAACCTGGATGCCCAGACCGCCCGCGCCACACCGGTCGAGCTGGTACTGGTGCTGACGGACGGCCTGCTGGAAGAACTGGCGCGCGCGCGCGGGCATATCGTGGGCAAACGCTACGAACAAAAGGCCGTCAGCCTGGATAAATGCACGCAGATCATCAACGGTCTGTCGAGCTCGCTCGATTTCGACAATGGCGGCGAAGTGGTCGTCAATCTGGCGCGCCTGTACGATTATTGCGTGGCGCGACTGTACACGGCCGGCATCAAGCTCGACCCGACCCTGATCGACGAAGTGACGACCTTGATGACCACCATCAAGCGCGGCTGGGTGGGCGTCCAGGCCAACAATGCCTAGGCGCGCTGCGCTGCAGCAGCTGAGCCGGCAATTGAGCGCGGCCATCGCGCAGCCGGACTGGGAGGCGATGGAAAAACTCTCGGCCAGCCTGGCGAAAAACATCCCGTTGCTGGCCGAACGGGGCGCATGGAATGCACTGGAACAAACAGAATTGTTGCAATTGCGCAAAATTCACGCGCAAGCGGTTAAAATTTGCTCTGAGGAAAAAGAACGCCTGGGTCAACACCTGGGTGCATTACAGGCAAATAAGGAAGGTTGGGTCGCCTACGCCGCGCTCGGCGAATACGACTCGGACGGGAATCAAGCATGATCATGAACTTCAATACGGCGCCGGCCGCTCCGGCACCGGCAGCCACGGCGGCATCCGCACCTGCACCAGCGCCGGCACAGGCCGCTGCCTTGCCCGGCACGCCAGGCTATGGCAGCACTGGCGCCGCGCCCTCCGCCCTGCCCCTGTTTGCGCAGGTGCTCGATGTGACAGCCGTGGAAACGGCCGACGCGGACACGCCCGCGCCCGCGCCCACCAAGGATGGCGACAGCGACAGCCAGGCCGACAGCAGCCTGCCAGCCATGGCCGCGCCCGTCATCGGCTTGCCGGTGACGATACTGCCGCCAACGGACGCGGCCGCAGCAGAGGCACGCGCCGCCGCCCAGGCGCAGGCACAGACACCGGTGCAATCGAATGTGGCGCAAGCCAACCCGGCACTCAACATCAGCCTGCATCCGACGGCAATCACCCTCACCGCACAGGGAACGGCACAGCCGGCAGGCCGCGATACGCGTGAACCGCTGGCCGCCGCCAATCCGGCGACCGCTGCCAAAGGCAACGCGACGGCACAGCCGTTCGAAGCGCTGCTGCAGCAAGCCGCTCCAATGACGGCCGCCGCCGCCGCCCCTGCCGCGCGCGAAGGCGAACGTGGCGCCGCGACGCCAGCCCCCGCCACGCCCAACCTGGGCCTGACAGGCGCGGTCGGCAATACGGCTGCAGCGGCCCCGACCGGCGATACCATCAAGCTCAGCGGCCCTGCCCAGCAATGGCAGGAACCGCTGCGCGAAGCGCTGGGCGAACGCCTGCAGACGCAGATCGGCCGCAACAGCGAACACGCGACGATCCGCCTCGACCCGCCCATGCTGGGCCGCATTGAAATTTCCATCCGCCACACGGCTGGCGCGCTGCAGGTGAACGTCACGGCGTCGAACTCGGAAGTGTTGCGCCAGCTGCAAGGCATCGGCGAAAACATGCGCAGCGACCTGGCGCAGCGCCAGTACACCGAGGTGGCCGTGAATATCAGCGCCACCCCGCGCAGCCCCGCCGCCCAGGCCTTTGCCGAAGGCGATGCGCGCGGCCAGCGTCAACCTGGCCGCCAGAACGACGACGCGGAACCGGGACGCGCCCTGTCCGACGGCAGCCCTGCCGGTACCACTTACGCCATGCATGAGCGAGAGACTGCCTGATGAATATGAAAATGAAACTGATCGGCGGCTTTGTCGCCGTGGCCGTGCTGGCCGCCGGTGCGGCTGGCGGCGCCATGTGGTACCTGGCCAAGCCGGTTGCCGGCCATGCCGAGGTGGCCGACGCAAAAGCCCCGCCACCGCCCGCCACGGGCAAGAAGGCGCGCAAGTTCCTCACGCTTGACAAGGTCATCGTGATGCTGCGCCGCGGCCCGGGCGAAGGTGAAACGCATTACCTGTCAGCCGACCTGGTGATCGCCACCACCGAGGAAAAGGAAAAGCTGACCAAGGACCACTTGCCGCTGATGCGCTCGATCGCCGTCAGCACCCTGTCGAGCTTCCCGATGGACAAGGCGCAGACGATGACGGTGGAGCAATTTGCCGAACAGATCAACAAGGCCTTCAATGTCAGCTATGAACGCGAGCAGATGGAAAAACCGTTCACGGAAGTCATGGTCGGCAAGCTGATCATTGAATAAGCCAACACGCCAGCCGACCTAGTGGGAGATCCCTTGGCCTATGTAGAGCAATACCAGGAAGCGTATGGCGCCGGCGAATATGCCGCCGCCGGCGCTTGCGCGGCCGTGCTCAGCGTTGCTGAAGAGCAACAACATCTGGTGGCGTACTCCCCTTTGGTGAAACGCATCGTGCGCCAGCTCAATTCGCAGGTGTCGGGCGCCATCGACCGCGACGACATGGAACAGATTGGCCTGATGGGCTTGCTCGAAGCCTTGCGCCGCTACGGCGTGCCGGACCAGTCGTTCGGCAGCTATGCCAGCCTGCGCATCCGCGGCGCCATCCTCGATGAACTGCGGCGCCAGGACTGGCGTCCGCGCGCCGTGCGCCAGGAAAGCCACCGCCTGCGCGACAGCGTGCGCGCCCTGACCCGGCGCCTGGGGCGCGAGCCGCTGGAAGCGGAAATCATGGCGGCCCTGAAACTGACGCCGGAAGCCTTCCAGGAATACCAGTTGGCGGAAAACGCCGAACTGATCGCCAGTTTCGACGAAGTGCTGCAGGAAAGCCTGGGGCAAGCCGACAGCGCACCGAGCCCGGAAGAGCAATTGATGGTGCGGCGCAGCCTGGAACAGGCGCTGCGCACGCTGGACGAGCGGGAACAGCGCGTGATCCAGATGTATTACGAATTCGAACTGAGCTACAAAGAAATTGCCGCCGTGCTGGACCTGAGCGACGCCCGCGTCTGCCAGTTGAACAAGACGGCGCTGGGCAAGATGAAAACCATGCTGCAAGACGCATAAGTTTCAGCACTATCCATCAAATTGACGCAGCACAATGACGCAGAAAGGCAGTTGACATGGTAATTATCGGTATCTTAATCGTGATGGGGTGTGTATTCGGAGGCTTCGCCCTGATGGGCGGCACCGTCCATGCGATCTGGCAACCGGTCGAGTTGATCATCATCATCGGCGCCGCCGTCGGCGCCCTGGTGCTGGGCAACCCCAAGCATGTACTCGGTGAAATGCTGCATCAGATGCGCAAGATCGTCACGCACAAGAAGCAAGGCTCGGAATTCCAGCGCCAGTTGCTGCTGCTGATGTATGAACTGCTGCAAACGGCCGCCGGCGGCCTGAAGGCGCTCGACGCCCACGTCGAGGCACCGCGCGAAAGCGCCCTGTTCCAGCGCTATCCGCTGGTGCTGGAAGAGCCGAAGCTGCTGGCCTTCATCGTCGACAACTTCCGTTTGATGGCGATGGGCAAGATCAACGCGCATGAGCTCGAAGGCGTGCTGGAGCAGGAACTGGAAGCCATCCACGACGAATTGCTGCAACCGTCGAAATCCTTGCACAAGATCGCCGAAGCCATGCCCGGTTTCGGTATCCTGGCCGCCGTTCTCGGCATCGTGATGGCCATGAATTCCGTGGCCGACGGCGCCGATGCGGCGGAAATTTCGGAAAAAGTGGGCGCCGCCATGGTCGGTACCTTCATCGGTATCTTCTTTTGCTACGGCGTGCTCGATCCGATGTGCAACATGATGAAACAGCTGGTGGGCGAGGAAGGCTCGACCATGGAATGCGTGAAGGTCGTGCTGGTCACGCACGTGGCGGGCAAACCGCCGCTGCTGGCCATCGATGCGGGCCGCCGTCTGGTGCAGCTGAACATCAAGCCAAGCTTCGCCCAGCTGGAAAGCTGGATCAATGCGCTGGAAGATGGCGGCGCCGAACAAGAGCAAGGCCAAGGCCGGGGAGGCCGCCGTGCTAAAGCCGCATGAGAAACATGAACAGGCCATCATCAAGCGTGCCGGTCGCAAGCATGATGACGATGGCCATGGCGGCGCCTGGAAAGTAGCGTTTGCCGACTTTTGCCTGGCCCTGCTGTCGCTCTTCCTCGTGCTGTGGCTGATGGCCGCGCGCGAGCAGCAGGCGATGAAGGAAATCATGATGGATGCGTCGGCAGGCAGCCGCCAGGGCGAAGGCCAGGGCGTCATGCCGGAACAGAAAGGCGGCCCGCGCGGCAGCCTGATCGAGCGTTTCCCTATGCCCCGCAAGGGCACGGGCGACACGCGCACGGAAGGCAAGCAGATGCAGGACGGCAAGGCCGGCACCGCACCGCAAAACCAGACCAAGGTCAGCTACCAGTCGCCGGAAGACTTGCTGTCGCTGTCGCGCGCGCTCGACAAGCTCAGCGATGAAGCGGGACTGAAGAGCAATCTGCAATCCGTGATCACGCCGTACGGCTTGCGCGTCATGCTGCACGATACGGACAAGCAAGGCATGTTCGTGCGCGGCAGCGCCGTGCCGACCGACCGTTTCCGCAAGCTGCTGCGCCAGATGGGCCCCGTGTTTGCGCAAATGGATAACCAGATGCTGATCGTCGGCCATACCGACTCGATGCAATACGCCAATACCGGCTACGAAGGCTTTTCCAACTGGACCCTGTCGGCCAACCGCGCCATGTCGGCGCGCGCGCAATTGTTGATCGGCAGCATGAGTCCGGACAGCGTGCTGCAAGTGGTGGGCATGGCCGACCGCGCACCGCTGGACGTGAAAAATGCCAGCGCCGGCATCAACCGCCGCATCGAACTGTTAATATTGACGCGTGGCCAGGCCGACAGCATCGCCGCCATGTTCGGCATGGCCGGACAAAAGCCGCAAGGCGAAGAGCTGCAAGTGGGTGAACCGGATGCGGGCACCTTGCAGCGCCTGCGCGAGAAACTGGGCCTGCCCGCAAAGAAGGAGCGGGATGAGCATGCAAATTAAGGGCAAGGGACAACGTATGAAAATCTCCTCCGGCAATACCGGCGCTGCCGTACGCAGCAGCGCCGTCGCGCCGGCCGAGGCGATCGCCGAGAACGCGGGCGCCGCAGGCGCCATGGGCGGCTCGTCGGCCGGGGCGGAACTGCAATCGGCCGTGCTGCAACCGGCCATGGCCGCCCTGCGCGCCATGCCCGAGATCGATCACGAGCGCGTGGCCATGCTGCGCGATGCGCTGGCCAAGGGTGAATTGCCGTTCGATCCCTCAAAACTGGCAGGCTTGATCCAGCGTTTCCACGGCGGCGAATCATGACCGCACCGCGCAAGGGCATCACGCGCCAGGAAGCCATGCGCCGCGTACTGCAAGGCATGGCGGATGACCGCGCCGGCTATGCCGCCCTGCACACCTTGTTGGAAGAGCAATTCCAGGCCACCCTGCACCACCAGAGCGCGCAGCTGACGGCACTGGCCGACCAGGTCATCGCCGCCGTCGAGCCACTCGATGCGCGCCGCCGCCAGCGGGTCAGCCTCGTCACTGCCCTGCTGGGCCCGCAAGGCGATATGCCACAATTGTTTGCGCTATTGCAAGAAGATGCACGCGCCACCGCCGAGCGCGACTGGGCAGCGCTCGAGCAGATGGTGCTTGAATGCAAGCGCCTGAATGCCCGCAACAGCGATTTATTAACAGAGCAGTACAGCATCATGCAGCGCGTGCTGCATGGCGAGGAAGATACGTATGCGCCAGGCTGATTTCCTGACCACCCGCGCCACGGCGGCAACGCCATCGACGGCAGCCACATCCGCCGTACAGAGCAATATGCGCGCCACCGACGCCACCAGTTCCAGCGGCAACTTCAGCAGCGTATTCCGGCAAGTACAGGGCGAAGTGGCCCGCTTCATCGAACAGGGCGGCGGCAACGCCACCAACCTGAACCCGCAAGGCCGCGCCTACCTTGAACAGAGCCAGCCCGTGAATGTGCTGGGCAGCATCAACCAGGGCGGCGAGATCGGCGAAACGCAGCAGCAATTCCTTGCCTCGATCAAGCCATGGACGCAAGAAACGGGCGCGCGCCTGGGCGTGGCGCCGGAAATCGTCGCCGCCCACGCGGCGCTGGAATCGGGCTGGGGCCAGCGTCCGCTGCGCCAGGGCACGGGCGCGGACACGAATAATCTGTTCGGCATCAAGGCCGGCGGGAAATGGCAGGGCGACGTGGCCAGCAATGTCACCACCGAATACGAGGCCGGCAGCGGCACGGCCCTGAAGAAAACGGAACGCTTCCGCAGCTACCCGGACCAGGCCAGCGCCTTCCGCGACTATGCGCAAGTCTTGCTCGATAACCCGCGCTACCGCGCCGCCCTGAATACGGGGGCCGACGCCGGCGCTTTCGCGCAAGGCCTGGCGCGCGGCGGCTACGCCACCGACCCCAACTACGCCGCCAAGCTGACACAGCTGGCGACGCGTCTGCAGCGCACGGCCGCCGCAGACTGATCTTTCCTTAACGGCCGGGAAGTTCGGCCGGCTCCACCACGCCCGCATCGACCACCCTGGCACGTATCACCGTGCCGCTGGTGGCGTTGCGCACGCGAATCACCTCGCCCAGCGCGCCCGGATCCAGCGCTTCACCGGCCATGCTCACTTCCACCTGCTCCTTGCGCGCCACGATATTCACCGCGCTGCCCCGCTTGATCAACACGGGCGACGCCAGTTGCCCTTGCCGCAGCACTTCGCCGGCGCGCAAGCTGCGCCGGCTCGACAGGCCAACGGCGCCGGGCAAGGAGGCAATACTGTCGGGCACCATCGTCACGTCGCGCCGCGCCAGGGTCACGTCGCCCGCCTGCAGCGGCGTATTCGCCGTGACGGGGGCGCTGGTGACGGCCACCTGGGCCGTGATGCTGCCGCGCGCCAGCATTTCATAGCGCCAACCGTTGCTTCCAGGACACACTGCCACAAAGCGCATGCGCTGCGCCGAACGGCTGTCCGCCGTTTCCAGCGCGACGGGCGCCGCGCACGCCGGCACGGGGCGCGTGCTTTTCACCACGATCACCTGAAACTGCGGTTCCAGCAATCCCGCCGAGGCTGCTTGCTGCACCAATTGCTCGCGCGCCAATTGTTCCACACGCGAAAATATATTGTCGGCTGGCAATTCTGCCCGTCCTGCACTACTATATAGGCTGGTCAGTAAAAAGAGGCCCGGAAGCAGTATGTGACGACATTGCGCCTTGTTCCACATCGCGGAATAGTTCTCAAAGTAAATCATTGCTAACCTTAATCAAAGATACTGAAGCGGCATGACCTTACCATGCGTCAACATGACCAGGCTGGGATTTTACCTCTGCACCACCTATTTTCTAGCCCGAACCGCAAAAAGCACGATCGAATTCAACACAAAGGATGACCATGGGGATTAATTTCAAGGATGCGCTGGGCGTGCACGCCGATGCACTCGCGCTGCGTGCCGACCGCACACGCGTACTGGCCGCCAATATCGCCAATGAAAACACGCCCGGCTTCCAGGCCATGGACATGGATTTCGGCAGCGCCCTGCAACAGTTGCAGGACAACGAGGCCGGCCTGCTGTCGACCGATGACGATGCCAGCGCCCTGTACCGCGTCCCCTACCACCCTAGCCGCGACGGCAATACCGTCGAAATCGGCGTCGAGCAGGCGGCGTTCTCGCAGAACGCCACCGACTTCCAGACCAGCCTCACTTTCGTCAACATGAAACTGAAGGGTCTGTCCAAGGCCATTTCCGGACAATAAGGATCAGCATGAGCTTCCAGGATATTTCCAAGATCGCCGGTTCGGCGATGGCGGCGCAAACCGTGCGCCTCAATACCATCGCCAGCAACCTGGCCAATGCCGATTCCGTTGCCGGTTCCGAAGGCGAAACCTACCGCGCGCGTAAACCCGTGTTTGCGGCCGTGATGGATGGCCCTGGCGCCAGCGGCGCCGGCGGACGGGTACAGGTCCTCGACGTGGTGCAAAGCGATGAGCCGCTGCGCAAGGTGTATGAACCGGGCCACCCGATGGCCAATGCCGATGGCATGGTGTTCTACCCCAACGTCAATCAGGTGGCCGAGATGACCGACATGATGTCGGCGTCGCGCGCGTTTGAAACAAATGTCGAAGTTCTGGGCCGCATCAAGTCGATGCAGCAATCGCTCCTCAAATTAGGTGAAGCATAATCCATGGAAACCAATCTCTTTACAAACAACACCAGCGGCAGCAACAGCAACAGCAATGCCGTCAAGTCGCAAAGCAATGCCACCCAGGATATGTTTACCAAGTTGCTGGTCGCGCAGATCAAGAACCAGGATCCCCTCGCGCCGACCGATCCGAGCCAGTTCGTCAATCAATTGACGCAGCAGGCACAAACGGAAGCGATGCAAAACCTGTCGGCGCTGACCAGCGCCAATGCCAGCGTGCTGCAATCGATGCAGGTGCTGGCCCTGGGCGCGCAAGTGGGCTCCGAAGTGATGGTCAACAGCGAAACCGTCCAGCTCGACAAGAGCAAGGTCAGCGGTACCATCGCGCTGGCCGCCGGCACCACCAAGACCACCGTCACCCTGAAAGGGCAGGACGACAAGGAATACAAGATCGAACTGGGCGCCAAGTCGCCCGGCACGGTGCCGTTCACCATCGATCCCGTGGCCTTGGGCTTGCCTGCCGGCACCTACAGCATGAAGGTCAGCACCAGCGGCGCCGAAAAACCAACGGTCGACATTGCAGGCAAGCTTAACAGCGTGCGCCTGTCGTCCAGCGGCAGCATGATACTGAGCGTGTCGAACCTGGGCGAAGTCAACCCTGGCGCGATCACCGGCTTTAATGGCAAGACGGCCTGATCCGGCCCTTGGTTCCCCAAACACACTAATCTCGTCCTTCACTAAAGGAAGTCAACATGAGTTTCGACATCGCCCTGTCCGGTATCCAGTCCATCAACCAACAGTTGAACAGCACCAGTAACAATATCGCCAATGCCGGCACCTACGGTTTCAAGAGCAGCCGCGCCAACTTTTCGGCCATGTACGCCGGTTCGCGCGCCACGGGTACGGAAATCGGTTCGGTCACGCAAAGCATGTCGCTCAATGGCGGCGTGCTGAACACGGGCCGCGCGCTCGACGCCGCCATCGACGGCCGCGGCTACTTCGTCGCGCGCGATGCGCAAAACACCATGAGCTACAGCCGCGTCGGCATCTTTTCGGCCAGCAGTGATGGCAAGCTGATCGACTCGAACGGCCGCCTGGTGCAAGGTTATGCCGCCGTCAAGGGCAGCACCACCCTGGGCACTATGGGCGACATGAACATTCCGACGGGCCAGATTCCCGCCGTGGCGTCGACCAAGCTGGCGTATGCCGCCAACATGTCGTCCGAATGGACCATCAAGACCGTGCCCTTCGACAAGACTAGCGAACTGAGCTACAACAGCGCCAAGTCCTCGATCGTCTACGATTCGCTGGGCGCCAAGCACTCGCTGGGCCAGTACTTCGTCAAGACGGCAGCGGGCGTGGACGTGCACTACACTCTGGACAACGTCGATGTAACATTGCCAGGACCGGCGCCGCTGGTGACAAGCATGGCCTTCAACACGTCCGGCAAGCTGACGATGACCGCGCCGGTCACGCTGGCGCTGGGCACGCCGCCAGGCGCCGCGCCGCTGTCGATCGCCATCGATTACACGGGCACGACCCAGTTCGCCGGCGAATCGACCACCTCGACCGACCGTTCCGACGGCTATGCCTCGGGCACCTACACGGGCGTGGAACTGGCCGATGACGGCTCCGTCGTGGCGAAATACACGAACGGTCAGAAGCAAAGCATCGGCGTGATCGCCCTGGCCACCTTCCCAGACGAAGGCGCCTTGACGGCCGTCAACGATACCAGCTGGGTCGCGTCGACCACGTCCGGCACCGCCATCTATGACCGTCCAGGCGTCGGCATGGCCGGCAAACTGGTGACGAGCTCGCTGGAACAGTCAAACGTCGACATCACCTCCGAACTGGTGGGCCTGATGACGTCGCAGCGTAACTACCAGGCGAACTCGAAAGTCATCTCGACCGAGAACGCCATGCTGCAATCGCTGATGCAAGCGCTGTAATCCACGATACGCAAAGGTAAAGAGCAATGGATGCGCTGATTTATACCGCCATGAGCGGGGCCGACCGTGCCCTGCGGGCACAGCAGGTACACGCCAACAACCTGGCCAACATCGAGACGGGGGGCTTTCGCGCCAACCTGGAAGTGTCCACTGCCCAGCCGTTGCAAAACGGCTATGGCTACGACGACCGCCACATGACGCAGACGCAGTCGAGCGCCATCGGCACGCGCACGGGCGCCATCAAGGAAACGGGACGCGAACTCGACGTGGCCGTCACGGGCCCCGGCTTTCTCGCGGTGCAGTGGCAAAACGGCGAAGCCTACACGCGCGCCGGCGCCATGGACCTCGATGAAACGGGCGCCCTGACCATCAATGGCCGGCCCGTGCTGGGCGAAGGCGGTCCCATCACGATTCCTGAGCACACCAGCCTGTCGATCGGCGCCGATGGCACGATTTCCATCCAGGTGCCGGGCACCGCGCAAATGCAGACGGTCGACAAGCTCAAGCTGGTCAACGCCGAAGCGGGCGAGCTGACCAAGAACGAGGCGGGCCTGATCGTGGCGCGCGGCGGCGAAGACTTGCAAGCCGATCCGACGGTACGCATCCGCGACCGCCACCTGGAAGGCAGCAACGTCTCGGCCGTCGAGGAAATGGTCGCCACCATGAGCCTGAACCGCAGTTTCGAGATGCAGATGAAAATTTTCAAGGCCAGCGATTCCATGACGGAGTCGGGCAACCGCCTGCTGGGCGCCTAAGCCCAACGCCAACCAATTACCAGGAGTAAACCATGAATCCAGCAATGTGGATCAGCAAGACCGGCGTGCAGGCACAAGATGCCAAACTGCAAGCCATCGCGAATAACCTGGCCAACGTCAATACCGTCGGCTTCAAGCGCGACCGCGTCGTCTTCGAAGACCTGTTTTACCAGGTCGAGCAGCAGCCGGGCACGCAGCGCGCTGACAATACCCTGTCGCCATCGGGCGTGCAGTTGGGTAACGGTACCCACATGGTCGGCACGCAAAAGGTGTTTACCACCGGCAGCCTGCAAACGACGAGCCGCGAATTCGACGTCGCCATCACCGGCAACGGCTTCCTGCAAGTGCTGCGCCCGAACGGCGAAGCGGCCTACACGCGCGCCGGCCAGCTGGGCATCAATGAAAACGGCGTAATGGTCAACGCCCAGGGCTTGCCCCTGGTGCCGCAAATCACCGTGCCGAACAATGCCACGGCGATCACCATCGGCGAAAACGGCATGGTCACGGCCACCGTGCCGGGCAATGTCAACGGCACCCAGCTGGGCCAGCTGAACCTCTCCAGCTTCATCAACCCGACAGGCCTGCTGGCACTCGGTGAAAACCTGTTCCAGGAAACGGCATCGAGCGGCACGCCAACGGAAGGCCGTCCTGGCGAAGGCGCACTGGGCAAGCTGAAACAATTCGCGCTGGAAGGCTCGAACGTGCAGGTGGTCGAAGAGATGGTCGACATGATCGCAGCCCAGCGCACCTATGAAATGAACACCAAGGTGCTGTCGGCCGCCGACAATATGCTGCAATACCTGGCGCAAGCGGCACGCTGATGACAGTCGCCATGAAAACCACGGCAGCCATGCTGCTGGTGTTGATGGCCGGTTGCGCCAGCCGGCCGGCGGCGCCGGTGGCGCCCAGCTTTTCCGATACGCCGCTGCCCGTGGCGCCGCGCAGCGCTGCGCGCGGCGGCGTCGGCGGCGGCGTTTTCAATCCCGACGCGGGCCTGGACCTGATCTCGGACAGCCGCGCCTTCCGCGTCGGCGACGTCGTCACGGTGGCCTTGCAGGAAACCACGCAGGCCAGCAAGAAGGCGGGCACCTCGTTCAACAAGGGTTCGTCCGTCGGCGTGAATGCGGCCAATATTCTCGGCAAGACCTTCCCCAAGACCGGTATCGACCTGTCGGCCGACCGCAACTTCGCCGGCGACTCGACCAGCACGCAGCAAAATGCGCTGTCCGGCGCCATCACCGTGATCGTGCAGGAAGTGCTGCCGAACGGCTTGCTGCGCGTGCAGGGCGAGAAAACCCTGACCCTGAACCAGGGCGAGGAATTCGTGCGCCTGCGCGGCTACCTGCGCGCCGCCGATATCGATTCGAACAACCAGGTGTCATCGTTGCGCATCGCCAATGCACAGATCGCCTACTCCGGCCAGGGCACCCTGGCCGAAGCCAATACACCAGGCTGGCTGACGCGCTTCTTCGTCGGCCCATGGATGCCGTTTTAAGGTGACCTCATGAAATTTCGTTCCGCCCTGCCCCTGGCAGCCATGCTGGCCGTGCTCTCCGGCCTTGCCCTGCCCGCCAGCGCCGCGCAAGTGCTGCGCAACCTGGTCAGTATCGAGGGCGTGCGCGACAACCCGCTGGTCGGCTACGGCCTCGTCGTGGGCCTGAACGGCAGCGGCGACACCACCCAGGTGAAGTTTTCCAGCCAGTCCGTGGTCAACATGCTCAAGCAGTTCGGCGTCAAGATGCCGGACGGCGCCGAAGCGAAAAGCAAGAACGTCGCCACCGTCATGGTCAGCGCCGTGTTTCCACCAGGATACCGCCGTGGCCAGGCCATCGACGTCACCGTGTCGTCCTTGGGCGATGCGAAAAGCTTGCGCGGCGGCACCTTGTTGCTGACGCAATTGCGCGCGGCCGACAATGAAACGTATGCGCTGGCGCAAGGCAACGTCGTCGTCGGCGGCTTGAACGCCACCGGCAAGAGCGGCTCTTCCGTCACCGTCAACACGCCCACCTCGGGCCGCATTCCCAACGGCGCCAACATCGAGCGCGAGATTCTCAGCGATTTCTCGACCAAGCCGACCGTCACCCTGAACTTGCGCCACCCGCATTTCGAGACGGCCATCAATATCGTCGAAGCCGTCAACCGCCGCTTTGGCGCCGTCGCCACCACGCGCGACGCCACCAGCGTGGAAGTGCTGGCGCCTGAAAACCCGACCCAGCGCGTGGCCTTCATGGCCAAGCTTGAAGCGCTGTCCGTCGATGTCGGCGTCGATACGCCGAAAGTGGTCTTCAATTCGCGCACGGGCACCGTCGTCATCGCCGAAGGCTTGCGCGTGAAGGCGGCCGCCGTCACGCACGGCTCGCTCAAGGTCGTCATCTCCGAAAGCTCGGCAGTGAGCCAGCCGGCACCGTTCGGCCGCGGCCAGACCACCGTCACGCCGCAATCCAAAGTGTCCGTCGACCAGGGCAACGGCAATATGTTCAAATGGCCGGCCGGCGCCAAGCTGCAATCGATCATCGACGTGGTCAACAGCCTGGGCGCTTCGCCTGATGATATCATGGCAATTTTACAAGCCCTCGACCAGGCTGGCGCCATCGAAGGCGAACTGGTGGTCATATGATCAACATCAACGACAGCAGCAGCGCCCTGCCCTCGGCGCTCGACGACAAATCCCCTGCGGCCGCCGCGCCGGCCGATCCCCGCTATGCGGCCAAGGCCACCGAGGCGGCCGTCAAGTTCGAAGCCTTCTTCATCTCGCACATGCTGCGCCAGATGCGTTCTGGCACGCGCGAGATGGCGGGCGAGGACAGCGTCTTCAAGGACCCCGTCAACAGCGACATGCTGGAAATGGCCGACAACCTGGTGGCCGACAAGATGGCTGGCCAGCGCGCCTTCGGCATCGCTGACGCCATCCTGCGCCAGCTGCTGCCGGCAGCCGGCGCCCCCGTGGCCGCCAAAAGCACTGTCAAGACCGACAATATTGCGGCCCCGCTTAATAAATCCGTCTGAAGCGTCGCCTGTACAAGGTAACAACGATTCAATGCCTGCCCACCCGCATGCGCCACACTCTTCACGAAAGAAACTTGCCCAATGAGCATCATCAGCAATGCATTGTCAGGCAGCATCGCCGCCCAGGCCGCACTCAATGCGGCCAGCCAGAACATCGCCAACCTGCAAACGGCGGGCTATACCCGTCAAGGCGTGCTGTTGTCTTCGCTTGGCGCCACCGCCGGCGTACGCTCGGCCGGCAATGGCGTGGAAGTGTCCGCCCTGCTGCGCTTTGCCGATGCTTATAAAAGCCAGCAAATGTGGCGCGCCGCGTCCGACCAGGGCGCCCGTTCGCAGACCCAGCCTTACCTGACCCAGCTCGAGCGCGTGATGGGCGACGATGCCTCCAGCATCAGCAACGGCATCGACGGCTTTTTCGCCGCACTCAACGCCTCGGCCGTCGACCCGACCTCGACACCGCTGCGCCAGCAGATCATCACCTCCGCCGACGCCATGTCGCAACGCTTCAACAGCATCAGCACCGTCATGGGCAACCAGTTGCTGTCGCTGCAGCAACAACGCGCAGCGATCGTGCCGCAAGCCAATACGACGCTGGCCAATATCGCCGCACTGAACCAGCGCATCAGCGCCTCCACGGCCTCGGGTACGAACGTGTCGTCGCTGATGGATGCGCGCGACCAGCTGATCGACGGCCTGGCCTCGCAAATGGGCATCGACGTCCTCGACCAGCCGGACGGCTCGCGCAATATTTCGCTGAAGTCAGGTCAGCCGCTGGTGATCGGCAGCCTGGCCGGCACCTTGACCAGCAACATGACGAACACGGGCGAGCAAACCCTGAGCCTCGATTTCGCCAAGTCGTCGTACACCCTCGATCTGGTCGCCATCGGCGGCCAGATGGGCGGCCTGGGCGAGTTTGAGAAAAATACCCTGAAACCGCTGCAACAGTCGCTGCAAGACATGGCCACCCAGTTGACCAGCAAGGTCAACGCACAGCTGGCCTTGGGCAAGACCATGGCCGGCACATCCGGCGCCCCCCTGCTGGCCTACGCGAATGGCAAGCTGAGCATTACTCCCGGCTTCAACGCCAAGGACCTGGCCCTGTCGCTGACGGGTGCGGCCGGCGACAGCGGCAACTTGCAAAAATTGATCGATATCAAGAATCAATCGATCAACGTCAGCTGGGTGGGTACGGTCCTGATGAGCGATGCGGATACGCAGCTGGTCGGCAAGCTGGCTATCTACAGCCAGCAGAACCAGGCCCTGCTGAAGACGTCCAACACAGTGCGCGCGCAAGCGATCGATGACTGGAAGTCCACCAGCGGCGTGAACAAGGACGAGGAAGCGATGAACCTGGTCGAATTCCAGAATATGTATCAGGCAAACATGAAAGTCATTTCCGTGGCGAATACCTTGTTTGATGCCACTTTGCAAATGATGGGTTAAGGAGAAGATCATGCGTGTCGCCAGCAGCCAGTACCAATCGCTGATTAATATTTCGCTTCAGCAAAATCAAGAACGCATCAATTACCTGACCCAGCAAATGTCGTCGGGCTTGCGCATCCAGCTGCCATCGGACGATCCGATCGGCAACGTGCGCATTTCGCGCCTGACGCGCGAGCAAGCCATGGTCACGCAATACCAGGACAATATCGCCACGGTGAAAGTGCGCCTGCTGAAGAACGAAAACTACCTGTCGAGCATGGTCACCGACATGGGCCAGGCACGTGATCTGCTGGTGTGGGCCGCCGACGGCGGCAATGCGCCGGACGACCTGAATGCGATGACGCAATCGCTGATCGCCATGCGCGACAGCGTGCTGTACACGGCCAACCTGAAGGATCAGGAAGGCCGCTACATGTTTTCCGGCACCGCTACCGACCAACCCGCCATCAAATACGATCCGGCGGCAACTGCAGGTTCGCGCTATACCTACATCGGCAATACCGACACGCAGACCGTGGTGGTGGGCAATGGCGTGACGCAGGCGGCCAACGTCGACGTGAAGAACCTGGAAGTATGGCTGAACAAGATCGACCAGGCCATCACCACGCTGGGCGTGCCTGGCGTCAGCCCGAACGATCCGGCCGTGCGCAGCGTGGTGGGTGCGGCGCTCGATGGCACCGATGACGGCATGGATTTACTCTCCGGCAAGATCGCCATCTTCGGCGGCGCGCAAAACATCCTCACCACGCTCTCCGGCAACCTGGCCAATGTGTCGCTGTCGAACAATTCGGCCCTGCTGGACCTGAAAAAGACCGACATGGGCGCGGCGGCCATTGAACTGACCGGCTACCAGACGGCCTTGCAGGCAACCTATAAAGCCTACGCCAAGGTTGGCACCATTTCCCTGTTTGATCTTCTCTGACCATCATGCAAATCGTTCAGACCTCCTCCTCTTCCGGCGTCAATGCCAAAGGCGCCGGCACAGCGCGCGTCGTCGATGACGCGTCCGCCGCGGTCAAAGGCAGCGCCAGCGCGCGCAGCGAAGCGCCGGCAGCGAGGAGTTCGACGGCGAGCCTGCAGCGTGGCCTGAGCAACTGGGATCACCAGTTGCAGGGAGAAATTTCTAACGCGCAACAAACCCTCGACTACCTGGAACGCAGCAGCAGTCAGTTGCAAGCGCTGAAAAGCGAGCTGGCGGCCAAGCTGGCCGCGCGCCAGGGCCGCGAAGGACAAGTCGAGGCCAGAGTACGCCAGTTCAGCAATACCTGGCGTCAGCGCGCCAGCGCCTCGGGCGGCACGCTCGATGCGCAACTCAGCTATACCAGCCCGCAGGCGGCACAGCAGAACTTCAGCATCCGCGGCCTGACCATGGCCAGCCTGCAGGAAGGCCCGCAGGAAGTGCTGGCCTTTTCCGTCGGCGGCGCGAACCAGGCCTTGCGCTCGGTGAATATCGAACCTGGCCTGAGCGCGAACGAAATCGTCTCGCGCTTCGACCGCGCACTGATGCCGTCCGGCATCGGCGTCAAGCTGGGCGAGAATGGCGAACTGGTGTTCAGCACCTCGGAAGCGGCCTGGACCAACGTGCGCGACAGCCTGTCCGTGCGCGGCAGCGGCATCCGCTACCCGACCGGCCAGATGAGCCGAGTGCGCACGGATGCGGAACCGGCCGCCATTTCCCCGGAAGAATGGCATACCGGCGATACGGAAGCGCTGCGCGCCACCTTGCAGCAAGTGGTGCAGGCGCTGGCGCAGTTGCAGGCGGCGCGCAGCTCCGTCAGCCTGGCCCTGGCGCAAGCCACGGGACGGGTGGCCCGCGCGCAACCGGTGCAAGTGCACGTCAGCATGGATACCCTGGCGGAAAACTTCACGGAAAAGGCCAGCCAGCCCGGCTATGAATCGCTGCTGGCGATCAGCTCGGCGCTGGTCGGCATCAGCCGCGAGCGCGTCGTCGCGCTGCTGGGCCTGGATTAAAAACGCCGGCCCGCCGCCAGCATCGCACTCAACTGCTCCACAGGCACCGCGCCTGAAAATACATAACCCTGCGCATAATCGCAACCGGCGGCCCGCAGCAAGTCACGCTGCGCGGCCGTTTCCACGCCTTCCGCCACCACTGTCAGGCCCAGTCCCTGCGCCAGGTTGATGATGGCCACGCAGACGGCCAGCGCAGCGTCGCCCGGCCCCAGTTCCCGCACCAGCGAGGGGTCGAGCTTGAGTACCTCGAGATCGCCCCGCTTCAGGCAGGCCAGCGAGGCGCTGCCGGCACCAAAGTCGTCGAGCGCCAGCGCCAGGCCCATGGCGTGGAACTGGCGCAGGCGGTCGGCCACCTGGCGCGCCTCGTCGAGCAGCACGGCTTCCGTTGTTTCGATGACGATGGCGCCCGGCGCCAGGCCCGCCCGCGTCAGCGCATTGCCCCAATCCTGGTACAGCGCGGCATCGCAGCGAAATTCCACGGCCGACTTGTTGATACAGACCTGGAACACGGCGCCATGCGCGTCTTGCCACTGCCGTGCCTGGCGCACGACCTGTCGAAAGACCCATTCGCCGATATCGATGATCAGGCCGTTGGCCTCGGCAAAGCCGATGAAATCGGCGGGCACAAGCAAGCCGCGCAGCGGATGGCGCCAGCGCAGCAGCGCCTCGGCCCGCTCGATGCTGCCGTCGCACAGGCGGATGATGGGCTGGTAATGCACCTCGAACTGTTCCTGCGCCAGCGCCAGGCGCATCTCGCGCACCGTGCTGCGGCGCAGGTCGGCTGCCTGCTGCAAGGCGGGCGTGAAATAGCTGTAGCCATTGCGCCCCGCGCTCTTGGCCGCATACATGGCCTGGTCGGCATGCCGCAGCAAGGTGTCCGTTGCCTCGGCGTCGGCCGGATACAGCGCCACGCCCACGCTGGCCGACACTTGCGCCGTGTCGCCGTCGAGCACGAAAGGCAGGGCCAGCGCCGTCGTCAATTCCTGCAGCACGCGCTCGATGCCGCCCAGCTGCCCCACGCCGGCCAGGATGACGGTGAACTCGTCGCCGCCCAGGCGCGACACCGTATCCGTGGAACGCACGCGCTCGCTGATGCGCAGCGCCGCCTGGCGCAGCAGCATGTCGCCCTTCTCGTGGCCGAGGCGGTCATTCACCTGCTTGAAATGGTCGAGATCGATGAACAGCAGGGCCAGGCAAGCGCCTTCGCGGCTGGCGTGGCGCGCCTCGTGCTGCAAGCGATCGAGGAACATATGGCGGTTCGGCAGTCCCGTCAACGGGTCGAAATTGGCTTGCCGCCAGATGCGCTCGGACGCGGCGCGCTGCGCCGTGATGTCGCTGACCAGCGCCAGCGCGCCCAGGTAGGTGCCGCCGGAATCGAAGATGGGATTGGTGGCCAGGGTGGCCCACAAGGTGCTGCCGTCACGCCGCTGGAACTTGAATTCATGGCGCTCGACGATGCCATCCTGGCGCCGCGCGATGTTGCGCTCCAGGATGGCGCGCCCCTCGTCATCCATGAAGGCGGCCAGCGGCTGGCCCAGCATGTCCTCGATCTGGCAAGCGAGCATGTGCGCCATCTTCGGATTGACAAAGCTGGTCAGCGCCTGCGCATCGATTTCCCAGATGCCCTCCTCGGCGCTGTGCACGATGCGCCGGAAACGCTCTTCGCTGCGTTCGAGCGCGGCCAGCTTGCCCTCGGCCTGCTCCAGCACCAGGCGCAGGGCCTGGCCGTTCGGATCGGCGCTGCCCAGCAGGCTGACGGGCAAGCCTGCCTCGCGCACGCCGGGGCGCAGCCGCACCTGCAGCTGGATGCGTTCGGGCTCGCTGCTATTGAGCACGCGCTGCACGAACTGCTCGAAATCGTGCCGGAACGCCTCATGCACATACGAACGGAACAACACGTGGCCAAGGCGTTCGCGCACCAGGCCGAACAATTCGGCCGCCACCAGGTTGACCTGCACGATCGCGCCATCGAGACCGAGCACGAAATAGGCGACCGGCGCCAGCAGGTATAAATCGTTGAAGTAGGCCTGCTCGCGTTCGGCCTTCACCCGTTCCGGGCTGAAGACGCCATCGTCAAGCAAGGGCATGGCCGGCCATGGCACGGGGGCCTGGCCATGCAGGGAGGAATCCGGAGCTGAGACCGCATGCGGTGTATTGTCCATGGCTATCCTTTGCACCACCGCCCAGGCAATCAGGCGGATGCTGTCCCGAGACTAGCATGCGCAACGCTCAGTGTCGAGCGATGCATGCCAGCATGCCATCCAGCACAGGCGCAGCGGCCGCCAGGATGGCTAGGCGCGCGGCGCAGCCGGGCGCGAGCGGCCATGCTTGAGCGCGTGCAGGCCTGTCCGCAAGGCAAGCAGGCAAGCATCGCCGAATAACGCCGCGCCGCCGTTGAGGCGCCGCCGCAATACCCGTGCCGCCATCCGGTAGCGGCCGGAGCGATACAGCTGCTTGATCAGCCCGCGCGCGACTGGCGCATGCAGCGTGGCATCGTCGCACTTGCGCAGGTAGTCGGTCAGTTCCGCGTCGTCCAGTACTTCGCCAAAGTTGAAAAAACCATGGAATCCGAACGTGGGACCGGCCGGCATAATGCCTTCGAAGGCAAAGCTCGAGGCCAGGCCGGCATCGGCGAAACGCACGCCAAACTCCTGGCGCAGACGGTCGCCATGCAGTTCGCAGATCGCATAATCCTCTGGATGGGGTTGCGTGATGGCCAGCTGCGGCAAAACGTCATACAGGCGCCGCGAACGCAGCGAAAAGCCACCATTGCCGACAGCCACGGGGCGATGCGACCACGGTGCGCCGATATAATCGCAGTCCAGGAAAGCGCTCTGCCATTGGCGCGCATCCACAATGAAACTGTCCCACTGCATGACGAGCGCATGCGTGCCGCTGAAATGGGCGCCCAGTTCATGCACCATGAATGCCGAATACGCTTCCACGCTCTCGATGGGGGCGATCAGCACCTGGCGTATATGCGGGGGCAAGTCATGCCGGCGGGAAGTGAACAGCAGGCATTCCTTGAAATCGGCGCCGGCCAGGCAGCGCTCGATGGCAAAGCTGGCCAGCTCGGGATAACGCGTTTCCACACACACCAGGCTGATGTTACGAAGGTCCAGTTTGTCATTATGCATTACAGGCTTTTCATCGGAGTGCAGGTGGAAGGCATGCCAGGCGCGGGCATGGCTTATTTTGCAACGCCCGCATGATACAGCGCAAACGGGAGCGGGACAAGGGGTATGGCCGCGCGAACGGCTCAGCGGCCCATGCCGCGCCGGCGCAAGCCGAAATCATGGCCCACCACCAGCAAGGTACTGGCCACCAGGCTCGATAGCCCCACGATCAGCTGGATCAATTTGTCGTCAGGCAAGATCCACAGCGACGAGTCCGGCGTCTCGCAGCCCGTGGCCGCGCTGATCAGGGGAGAGACCCAGGCCGCGTCCGGCGTCACGTCCAGCACGACGGCGCCGTCGGCGCTTGTCTGCATATAGATATCGCCGCCCTCGGCCAGGGTAAAGCAGATGCCCACGCCCGTTTCCGTGGCGCGGATATTGTCCTGCATGCTGCGGTTATGTTCTTCGATCCACACCTCCACGTCGTATGGCGTTTCCAGGTGCTCCCACGGACGGGGGCGGAAACGGGGACGTTCGTCCGCGCTGGCGAGGGTGTCGGGAACGTCGGGGATGTTGCTGTCTGCTGCGCCTTGCATGCTGGTTGACCTTTTCTGCGGTGATGCGGCGGGACCGGTTGCCTGCCAGCCGCCATTATCCACCGTTCACGGCATGCATGGTATTCCCACGGCGAATCCATCAGAAAAACTGACAGCTATCGACTTCAAACATCAGCACACCTGACTTAAAATACGCGCCATCTCTTCTTTACAGGCTTTACATGCAAGGCATCAAACGCAAAATCGTCTACGTCACCGCCTTTGAAATCATCGGCATGGCCATTTCCACGGCTTGGCTGACCCTGCTTTCGGGCGAGTCGCCCACCAGCACGGGGCCGCTGGCCATCATGATCACCACCATTGCCGTGATCTGGAACCTGCTCTACAACACGGCCTTCGAATACTGGGAAATCCGGCAAGTGTCGCGCACGCGCACCGTCTGGCGCCGCATCCTGCATGCAATCGGCTTCCAGATCACCTTGGTGATTTACCTGATCCCATTGATCGCCTGGTGGCTCGACATCAGCTTGTGGCAGGCGTTCGTGCTGGACTTCGCCCTGATGCTGATCATCCCGTGCTACAGCTTCATTTTTAATTATTTCTTCGACGGCCTGTTCGGTGTGCCCCTGTCGGCGCAGCAGCCGAAGGAAGAGCCAGCGGACGTTCAGGCCGCTTCGCTGAGTAACTGAAGAAAGGACCGCGCCGCCATGCCCAGCGGCCGGTCCTTCATCCACACCAGGTGGATGGGCACGACCAGACCATTGCCCGTATTCTTGAACGCCACGCAGCGCACCCGCCCCGCCGCCAGAGAATGCTGGATGGCCGAGGCGGCAAAGTTGCCCCATCCCAAGCCCGCTTCCACCATCGCCAGCGCCATCGGCAAGCTGTCCGTGCGCCAATAGGACAGCCCCACCACGGGACGCGCATCGGCCAGGTCGAGTTCGCGACTGGCGACGATGATCTGACGCAAATTCACCAATTCCTCGATATACAAGGGCTGGCCGGCCGCGCTGGGCGGATGCTGGGTGGAAATAATCGCCAGCAAGGCATCGCTGCCCACCAGCTGGAACTGTTCCTCGTGATTGATGCGTCCGCCTGCGAAAGCCATGCAGGCGCTGATGCGCCCCCGGTGCAGCATGTCGAGCACATCGTCCTGCGGCGCCGTCAGCACTTCGATGTCGAGCAGCGGATGGCGCTGCGACAGCGCGCGCACGGCGGCCAGGAATGGCGTATGGTCAAGCTCGGCCGCAATGCCCAGCGAAATGCGGCTCTCCAGTCCCTGCGACAATTCCTGCACGTGCAGGTGCAACTGCTTCAACTGCTCGGCGATCAGGCGCGCGTGCGGTATCAGGGCCATCGCGGCCGGCGTGGGCACGGCTTCGCGCGCGCCCCGGTCAAACAGGGTGATGCCCAGTTCCGCCTCGATGTTGGCCATCGCCATGCTGACCGCCGACGGCGCCCGCCGCAAGGCGCGCGCGGCGGCCGAGAACGAGCCGCCGTCGACGACGGCCAGGAACAGTTCGATGTTATGGCTGGACAGTTTCATGGAATCGGAAAGTGGGAAGCGGAAAGCGGGCGGCACGTTTGCGCCGCTGGCGATAGAATGAAAGAAATCTCGATAGCAGGAGGAGCCATGACTCATCCACTTCCCTACCGCCGCGGCGGCTATGTCTCGGAATTCACGCGCTTTATCGACGGCTACCTGCGCGACCATCCCGAAGCGCAAACCAGCCAGCGCCTGGGCTGGCGCATTTACTGGGAACGCCCCGTGAATTTCGATGAATGGCGGCGCACCGAACGCGATAGCGTGCCGGAGCCGCCCTACCATTACGACTAAAAAGTCTTAGCCTTTCCAGGTGCGCTGCAAGCCCGTATCGGCATGGATCCAGCCGCCACGGGGGCCGGAGCGGTAATAAAAGCCCACGCCTCCCTGTTTGAAGCTGCGCACGAGCGAACCGAGCACTTCCGCGTTCAGATTTGCCACGCGGATGTCGGCGGCGCGGCCGGAAATGTGCAGCGACTGGCGCGCGGCCGGTACGCCCGCCTCGCGCAGGCGGCTGTTGGACTCGGCCGTGCGGTAGCCCGACAGGATCTCCAGCGGCTGCTCGATGCCGTAACGGGCCACGAACGCTTGCGTACCCCACAGGGTTTCCAGCAGTTTCGGGTCGATGGGCGCCGTCTTCTTGCCATTCACGTCGCGCAGCAAGTGGCAAAGTTCCTGGTAGGCCGAATCGATGACCTCGCCATCTTTCCAGTACAGCAGCTTGGCTTTTTCATTGCTGGCCGGGCGCACCACTTCCAGGGTGCGGGGCTTGAGCCAGAATTCCAGGTCCAGCGCCTGCGCGTCGAAGATGTCGGGAGGCGGTTCCATCTCGGTGATGACCTGGCGCGACTGCGAGGTGACCGAGCGGTCAATGCTGGCCAGCTGCGTCGGCTGGGGTGGCACGCCCGTGCGCGGCGCGCGCGGCTTGGCGCTGGCCGAAGCCGAGGCGGGAGCGGCCGTGCGCGAGGCGCAGCCGATGAGCGGAGTGGCAACCAGGCCCAGCGCGGCCAAGCCCATACCGTGGTGTAGAAAATTTCTGCGCGATGCCATAGTCAGTCCAATATAACGATGGGAATACTATAGCGTATTGTGCCGCGAAGAAAAACCCTCAATGCCTATCGTGTCGCCCTCATTTCACCTTCGGGCGCCCTACGCGGCGGCGGCGCTGGCCACGCTGTCCCGATTTGCCTGCGCCAATGCCGTCAAAGGCTTGTCGAGCAGATAACCCTGGGTGACGATGGGCAATCCCGTGGCGGCGGCGATGCGCTGCAGCGCGGCCAGCGCGGCCGGCGTGTCGAGGCGTTTGAAAATGACGCGGATTTTCGCCGCATGGCACACGGTGACGAAGCTGGCGACGGCCTGCTCGTCGCTGAGGTTGCCCGCGTCAAGCTTGAATGCATGCGGATGCAGGCGCTCCAGCATGCCCGTGGCCTCCTGCACGCTGGCCACGTTGATGGCCAGGCGGAAGCCGTTGCGGCGGTAATTGTCGGCCACATAGTTGAGCAGCCAGCCCTGGTTCGGCGTCACCGTCGGCAATTGCAGCACGATGCGCTCGATGGGCAAGCCCAGCGCGTCGAGGATGCGCTGGAAGGCGTGGCCGTGATTGCTGCTGACGGCGCTCAGCAGGCGGTCATGCACGTTCAGATACAGGTCGGCTTCCTCCGCTTCGCTCTGGCGGAAAAAATTAATGGCGTGCAGCATGCGGCACAGCCGGTCCAGCTCCACGGATTCATCGTCGCTGGCCGCGTGATCGAGCAAGCGCCACAGCGACAAGCCTTCGTCCGCCTTCGACACGCTGCGCGCCAGCCCCTCGAACGCCACCAGCTTGCCGCTTTCCAATTCGCGCAGCGGCTGGAAAGCGCTGGTCATGGTGCAATTGAAAAAGCGCCCCAGCGCCCTGCCCTCCCCGTCGAGCCAGACGCTGGTGCCGGCCTGGGTTTGGTGCGACAGGCGGGCCAGGTAATTTTTCAGGACGGGAAATGGCATACGTGCTCCTTCATCGGGCTGCGCCAGCTGCCCTCATGGGGAAGACGGCGCCAAAGTGTGCAGAGTAAGGCAGCGCCAACCAAAGGAGAACGAATGGTTTCGCCATTTGATATGCGCCCAGCACATATGGGATGCGGCGACCAGCGCATAACGATACTCGGAAACATTCCTTCCAGCCACCTGCCCCGGCCTTTACTGTGCTCATGTACCGATACCATCAGGAAGGGCCGCCATGTGCCAGTTACTCGCAATGAACAGCAGCAAGCCCGCGGCGCTGGGTTTTTCCTTTGCCGGCTTTGCCGAACGGGGCGGACGCACGGACGAGCACCGCGACGGCTGGGGCATCGCCTATCATTCCAGTAGCGGCTGCACCCTGCTGACGGATCACCTGGCTGCCATCGATTCGCCGCTGGCAGCCCGGGTGCAGCAGCATCCCGTGAAGGCGAAAAACATCGTCGCGCACATCCGCAAGGCCACGCAGGGCCGCATCGCGCCGGAAAACACGCATCCGTTCGCTCGCGACCTGTGGGGCAAGACCTGGTCGTTCGCCCACAATGGCGACTTGAAAACGTGGCGCGCGCCCGCCAATGCGCACTACCGCGCCAGCGGCGACACGGACAGCGAGCAGGCCTTTTGCCACTTGCTGGCCCGTTTGCGCACGCGCTTCCCCTTGGGCGAACCCGCGCGCGCCGACTTGCGCGCCGCCATCGCCGAGGTCGCCACGGAAATCGCCGCGCACGGCACATTCAATTTCATCCTGTCGGACGGCGAGCTGCTGTTTGCCCACTGTTCCACGCATTTGCACTTCGTGATACGCGAATACCCGTTTTCCGTCGCGCAACTGATCGACTGCGAGCGCAGCATCGACTTTCGCCAGCATAATCACCTGGACGACCGCATCGCCGTCATCGCCACGCATCCGCTGACGCAAAACGAGGACTGGCTGGCGTTCGCGCCCGGCGAACTGAAACTGTTTGCGGGCGGCACTTTGCTGCCGGCAAACGAGAGCGTGCCGCAAGGCGTGTATATCCAGATCAGTTACTGAAGGGAAATATTCAAACGGAGGAAATGGCCCGCCGCCGGATGGGCGGGCTGAAGTGCAGAAAAGCCGTCAGGCCGAATTGCAGTTGCA
The DNA here is from genome assembly GCF_034427795.1 of Janthinobacterium sp. GMG1. Classification (NCBI taxonomy): domain Bacteria; kingdom Pseudomonadati; phylum Pseudomonadota; class Betaproteobacteria; order Burkholderiales; family Oxalobacteraceae; genus Janthinobacterium; species Janthinobacterium sp. GMG1. Next base: position 158,107 of record NZ_JAXQNT010000011.1, on the reverse strand, counting down.
AAAGCGCTTGCGCTTGGGGTCGCCGCTAGCGATACCCGCGGGGTCAATCTGTTTCCAGCAAAAAATCGTTTCCACGCCATACGGCGAACGCACATTGCCCGCCTCGACATACCCTTGCTTGACGAAAAAGGACTGGCTGCTGGCCGTGCTGTGCAGTTGCAGGGCCTTGATGCCCCACTCGCGCGCCTGCGCCTCCAGTTGCTCCACCAGCGCCTTGCCCGCGCCGCGGCCTTGCGCCTCGGGCAGCAGGTAGCACAGGGCCAGCTTGCCGGCGCGCGTCAGCAAGCCGACGCCGACAACGGCGCCCGCCTCGACTGCGACCAGCGAAAAATTGGTAGGCGACGCAAACCAGCACGCCACCATCTGCGGTGTTTTATTGCCCAGCCAGGCTTCCAGGATGGCCGGATCGTCCCGATGATCGAGGCTGCAGCATTCGACGATGGAGCGTCGTAATACGTTGCACGCCTCGAAAGCGTCGGTCGATGTTGCAATACGAATTTCAAGACTCATGTACGCTCACAAAATATTCCAGTTGCCGATGCAGACGGTTTTACCCCTGTATCGTGCGATTCGACTATACACCAAGCGGCGCTTTCGGGTTTTTTGCCGCGCGCCACGGACCGGTTTTGCCTATGGTGCGATGCCTGCAGACTAAGTGCTGATGCGCATCTTGCCCACGAATGTTTCCAGAAATCGATATCTGTTTTTTAGCGCAAACGGGAATCGAATCTAAGCATATTACGAAAAATTCGTTTCTTTTCCGGCCGGAATTTTAGACTATGTCTATCTATTCTCACAACAAGAGTTCAACATGACCCATTCCAACGCCGTATCGACTGCCGCAGCAACGCTCACCCAACGCTCGCGCCGCTGGTTCCTGGCCAGCGCCCTGGCCGCTTCCGCTGCCGCCATGAGCCTGCCGATGGCCGCCAGCGCCGCCGAACCCGTGGTCTTGCTGAACGCGTCCTACGACGTGATGCGCGAACTGTTCAAGGACGTGAATCCCGCATTTATTGCTGATTGGAAAGCCAAAACAGGCGAAACCATCACCATCAAGCAATCGCACGGCGGCTCCAGCAAGCAGGCGCGCTCCGTCGCCGATGGCCTGGAAGCGTCCGTCGTGACCATGAACCAGGCGAATGACATCGATATCCTCGTCGACCGCGGCCTCGTGGTGGCCGACTGGGCCAAGAAATTCCCGAACAATGCGGCGCCGTTTTACTCGACCATGGTGTACCTGGTGCGCAAAGGCAACCCGAAACACATCAAGGATTGGGACGACCTGGCCAAGCCCGGCATCAAGGTCATCGTGCCGAACCCGAAAACCTCGGGCAATGGCCGCTACACCTACCTGGCGGCGTGGGGTTATGCCGTGAAAAAAGGCGGCAGCGAAGCGCAGGCGCGCGACCTCGTCACCAAGCTGTTCAAGAACGTGCCCGTGCTGGACGGCGGCGGCCGCGGCGCCACCACCACCTTCACCCAGCGCGAAATCGGCGACGTGCTGGTGACGTTTGAAAATGAAGTGCAACTGGTGCGCGCCGAATTCGGCGACAACTTTGAAGTGGTGTATCCAAGCATCTCCATTTTGGCCGAGTCGCCGGTGGCCGTCGTCGACAAGGTCGTCGACCGCCGCGGCATCCGCAAGGAAGCCACGGCCTACCTGCAATACCTGTACTCGGAACCAGGCCAGGAATTGGTCGCCAAGCATTATTTGCGCCCCCGTTCGGCTGCCGTCGCCAAGAAATACGCGGCCAGCTTCAAGCCGATCACCCTGTTTACCATCGATGACGTCTTTGGCGGCTGGAAACAGGCGCAAAAGAAACACTTTGACGATGGCGGCGAGTTCGACAAGATTTATCAGAAGTAAGTTTGCGCCATATCAACAAAAAACCGGGATTTGTCCCGGTTTTTTCATGCCTCCACACATCACTGCTTCTTCAGCAGCAGCTTGAATTGCGGCACCCAGCGCCCATCCACCAGCATCTCGCTGGCCACCTCATAGGCATCGCCCGACGGCGTCCAGCGCACGCGATAGGTCAGCGTCTTGCCATTCGCGCCCACGTATTGCGTGGCGGGAAAGTCGAGGCCGCCGTCCGCCGGCAGCATCGTGCCGCGGCTATGGCCGCCGCTGTTTTCCACATACAGGAAGGCTACCTTGCCTGCGGCGGGATCGTGGTAATACGTGGTTTCGCCCACGTAGTCGGGCTTGCCGGGGCTGCGCACCGTGTGGACGTCGCGCAGCATCTGGCCGCCATACAGCCACTGGAAACAGTGCTCATCCGTTTGCTTCCCGCCAGGGAACTCGCCCTTCCAGCAATGCCCGGCCAGGAAAGCCATCGGTTGCAGGGCGGCAATGGGTTGCGCCAGCACGGCGACTGTGGGCAACAGCAAGAGCGACAGCAGGAATGGACGCATGGCACACCTCCGGTAGATGCTCGAGTATAGGCGAATAATATGCTTACAGCAGCGCTGGCGCACACTTTGCGCATATCGATATGCGCATCGATTCGTGGTCAAAAGCGTGCGCGCGCCGTACTCTGGCCTTGTCGCGCCGCATGGCGTATTACGGGCTCAAAGGAAATATCATGGCTATCTCGGAAGTGAATGTACGCAACCAGTTTCGCGGCAAGATCAAGGAAATCATCTTTGGGCCCGTGGTCTCGGAAGTGGATGTGGAAACGCCGCACGGCATCGTCACCTCGGTCATCACCTCGCGCTCGATCAAGGACCTGGACTTGAAAGTGGGTAGCGAAGTCATCGCGTTGGTGAAATCGACGGAAGTGTCGATCGCCAAGATCCAGTAGCCTTGCCCTGAACGGCCTCGCTGGCGGCCAGGCCGCCGGCCTCCCCGCGCGTCCTGGCCACTCAGCCCAGTTTGACGAGGTTCTGCAAGATCAACGGACCGCCCATACCCAGCAAAACGCCGCCTTCTGCGATTTTCCCCAGGTTCACGGCAGCAAACCCCAGCTGTTCCACCAGCCTGGCGACCGTGATGCCCGAGGCGGCATCGTTACTTGAGACAAACATCACGCGGCGCCCTCCCCCTTCTGCCGGGTCCGCCGCCAGCAAGCGTGCCGGTAGCTGGTTGAAGGTCTTGACCACGAGCGCATCCGGAAACGCAGCGGCCACCACATCGCTGGAGGCCTGTCCCTGCAGCTCCTCGATCGGGACCCCATACGTATTCATCGCGTCGATCACGATCTTGCCGTGCCAGTCCGCTGCCGCACCTGCCAGCGCCAGGTGGGCGCGGAAAGGAATGGCAAGGATAATCACCTTCGCCTCCAGCGCCTGCGCCACGTCCATGACGGTAACGAGGTCGCCCAGCTCGGTGCTCAATGCCGCCAGGGAGGCCGGGCCACGGCTATTCGCCAGCCCCACGGCAATACCGCTGCGCACGAACTGGCGGGCCAGGGCTGTGCCGACGTTACCGGCACCGATAATGGAATAACTCATGCTGATCCCCTGATTAATTAGTTGAATGAAAAGAGAAACAAAGCGCCCGCATACGGCTCAGGCAAGCCATGATGCGCGCTGGACCTCAATCTGAGAAGCCGGTATATTGCGATCTGATCCATCTCATATTCAGATACAGGAGTCCGTCATGCTGGATGGGGTTTCACTTGATCAACTTCGCACCTTCATTGCCGCAGTCGATGAAGGCAGCTTTTCGGCGGCCGCCCGCAAGCTGCACCGGGTGCAGTCGGCGGTCAGCGGCTGGGTGGGCAGCCTGGAAGGACAACTGGGCGTGCGGCTGTTCGACCGCGCTGGGCGCTTTCCGGTCCTGACGGCCGAAGGCGCGCTGCTGCTGGCCGATGCGCGCAGCATCGTCGCCGGCGTCGATACGCTCAAGGCGCGCGCCAGCCTGATGGCGTCGGGACTGGAAGCGGAATTGTCCGTCGTGGTCGATGTATTCTTCCCCACCGATGCCGTTACGCGGGCGGCCAAGGCCTTCGCGCAGCGCTTTCCGCTGACGCCGCTGCGCCTGTTCGTCGAAGGTTTGGGCGCCGGCTATCAGCCCGTGCTCGACGGGCGCTGCAGCGTCGGTATCCTGGCGGCGCTACCGCTGGCATTTCCTTCGCTGGCGACTGCCAGACTGGGCGAACTGCCGCTGGTGACGGTGGCCGCGCGGGACCACCCGCTGGCCAGCCTGGGCGGCCGCATTTCCAGGAGCGAACTGGCGAAACACGTGCAACTGGTGCTGACGGACCGCTCGGCACTGATGGCTGGCCAAGACTATGGCGTCTGGTCCCCCGCCACCTGGCGGCTGGCCGACCTTTCCACCAAACATGCCTTCCTGAAAGACGGCGTCGGCTGGGGCAGCATGCCGCTGCACCTGGTCGAGCGCGACATCCACGCAGGCGCGCTGGCGCTGCTCGACACCGAGGACATGGCATCGTCAGGCTTCATGCTGGCCATCCATGCCGTTCACCGGGCCGGCGCGCCGCCCGGGCCGGCCGGAAGGTGGTTCATCGACTATCTGCGCACCAGCACCGCCGCCGCCTTCAATCCCGGAACAAATACGTAAACGTGCGGCTGACGGGCAGCTTTTCCGTGCTGCCGCGCAGCAGCACCTGCATGCGTTCGGCATCGATGCGCTCGGCCGCCTCGATGGCTTTCACGTTGACCATGGTGCCACGGTGGATTTGCCAGAACTGTTCCGGATCGAGGCCGCCCAGCAAATCCTTCAACGGCGTGCGCACCAGCGCCTCCGAGCCGGCCAGCACCACACGCGTGTATTTTGTGTCGGCCTGGAAGAACAGCACGTCATTGATGTCGATCAAACGGATCTGCTTGCCCACGCTGGCCCTGATCCATTTCAATTTTTCGCGCGGCGGCGCCGGCAGCGCCGCGCGCAGCGATTGCAATAAATTCGCCATGTCGGCCGGCTGGGCGCCGAGCTTGTCGCGCAGCCGGGCCAGCGCCCGCTGCAGCCGCTCGGCCTGTACGGGTTTCAACAGGTAGTCGACGGCGCCCGCGTCAAACGCATCGACGGCGTACTGGTCGTAGGCCGTGACGAACACGACGTGGGCGCGCTTGCCGATGCGCTCGGCCACTTCCAGGCCCGACAGGCCAGGCATGCGGATGTCGAGGAAGACCACGTCCGGCTCATGCTCGAGAAAACCGTCCCAGGCATCGTTGCCGTTTTCCGCCACCAGCACGATGCGCGCCTCGGGCCAGGCCAGCGCCAGCATCGTTTGCAGGCGTTCGCGCATCAGGGGTTCGTCTTCGGCGATCAGGATGGTGGCATTCATGCGGCAAGTTCCTTGATATTCATCGGCAATACGATCTCGGCGAGCACGCCCTCGTCCTCGCGATTTTGCACGTGCAGGCTGGCAGCGGCTGCGGCCAGCTGCAGCCGGCGGCGCACATTCTCCAGGCCCAGGCCGCCTCCGGCCGCACTCGCGGCGCCCAGGCCCACACCGGTATCCTGCACGCGCAAGCGCATGGCGCCGTCCGCGTCCAGCAGGGCCGAGACGGCGATTTCGCCGCCCCGCAGCGATGGCTCGATGCCATGCTTGATGGCGTTTTCCACCAGGGTCAGCAAGATCATGCTGGGCACTTGCATCTGCGCCAGGCCGGGCGGCAAATCGAGGCGGAAGGACAGGCGCGTGCCCATGCGTACCTGCATCACTTGCAGATACGCTTGCACCACGTCGAATTCCGTTTGCAGGGGCACCTGGTCGGCGCGCATCTCGGCCAGGCTGGCGCGCAAGAAGGCGATCAGGTTGGCCGTCAGCGCGGCCGCCTGCACCGCCCCGCTGGCGCCCTGCTCGGCCAGCTGCTGCACGGCGCCCAGGGTGTTGAACAGGAAATGCGGTTCGATCTGCGCGCGCAGCAAACGCAGCTGCGATTCGCTCAGCTCGCGCGCCAGACGGTCGCGCTCGGCATCCTGCTGCAGCTGCAGGGCCAGCGCCTCGTACTGGCGGTTGCGCCACAGAACAACGATGGTCATCGGTATCATGTAGACCAGCCCGGCCGTCAGCGCGGCCCAGCCGCCCACGCGCGCACCGCGCTCGATGGCCACGCCGATGGAACTATTACCTTCCAGTATGGCGCGCAGCACGCCAATCGCCACACCGCCCAAGGCCGGCACCAGCAGTAGCAGCAGCAGCGTCTTGAACTTCTTTTGCGCCAGCTTGCGGTAATTGAACCAGACCCCCAGCACGCCCCAGGCCATCGCTAGGCCGAGCACATTGCTGAGCACCACGGCCTTGGTCCAGCCCACCTTGTCGGGCAGCAGCAGATGCAGCACGACGCCGACGATACTGAACAACAGCACCAGCCTGGCTGCCGCCAGGTAAAAGCCGGCGCCCCGGTACTTGAGCATGAAGGCGTGGAATTGCTGGCGCTCGATCGGCGTCAGGGTGACGAGGCGCAACGCCACCCAGCGCCGCCAGCCATGCGGCAACTGGGCCGCCGTGTCCGGATGCGCGAGCACCCTGAGGGTTTCATCGTCGTAACAGCGATACCATCCCGCAAATTTTTTCCACATGCTGCGTTCTCCTTGTCGTCTCAATCAGGCATGAACGCAGTCTACGGCGCCCTTGTTGCAGGGCATAGCGTGGGGCGACGAAGCACGAAGCGACAGGCATCAGCGACGAAACGCGCGGCGCCTGCCGGACCATGGCTGCCAATATTGCTGAAATAATACGAAGTTTCCAAGACGAAATCAATAATCGCGCAACAATTTTCACTACGGCAAGATTAGCCCCATTTATTTGCCAAATTGGCCGCAACGCCGCTTGTCACGGGCTTATACCGTAGACATCGCTTGATCTTTAATGGTATTGTTTAAGCTTGGCAAATATTGCCTCCGAGATACACGCCGCGTCCCCGCGCGGCCCGTTTCCGGATTTGCGCGCAGCGCCCACGATGGCGCCCCAAAACTGCTTTCCCACATACAATCCCATGCTCAAAAAAATGTTCGCCGCGGTGCTGATGACGCTTTCGACAGCGGCCATCGCCGTGCCCTTCGGTTCCCAGTCGATACTGGTGGTCGAAGACGGCACAGGCAAAGTCTTGCTTGAAAAAAATTCCAACGTGGTGGTACCCATCGCCTCGCTGACCAAACTCATGACGGCCATGGTCGTGCTCGACTCCAAGGCGAATATGCAGGAAGAGATCAGCATCGACCGCGAGGATGTCGACACCCTGAAACACAGCACCTCGCGCGTGCCCGTGGGCGCCACCCTGAGCCGCCACGACGTGCTGCAACTGGCGCTGATGTCATCCGACAACCGCGCCGCCGCCTCGCTGGCGCGCACCTTCCCCGGCGGCCCGACCGCGTTTGCCGTGGCCGTCAACGCCAAGATCAAGGCCCTGGGCATGCGCCAGACCGTGATCGAAGAGCCGACGGGCCTGTCGCCGAACAATCAGTCGACGGCGGCGGATCTCGTCAAAATGGCCGTGGCCGCCTCGCGCTACCCGGAAATCAGCCGCATCACGACGGACTCGAAGGACATCATCCAGATCAAGGGCCGCGACGTGGAATACCACAACACGAACCGCCTGGTGGGCGCCAAGGGCTGGGATATCGGCCTGTCGAAAACGGGCTATACGAATGAAGCGGGCCGCTGCCTGATCATGCGCATCAAGTCGGCCGGCAAGTTCGCCACCATGATCCTGCTCAACGCGCGCGCCAATTCCGTGCGCGCCATGGACGCCGTCAACATCCGCCGCATGCTTGCGGCCGAGAACGGCATCGAAGAACCGAAAGTGATGCGCGCCTCGGTCAGCCGGCACAAGAAGGCGCCGGCGAAACCTGGTAAACGCCGCCGCGCCCGCTGATTATTTCGCTTGCCGGTTGGTCATCACCACGCCGGCAATCGTCACCGCGCCGCCCACCAGCATCGAAACCAGCACGGGTTCGCCCAACAGCACTGCCGCCAGCACGATGCCGAATACGGGCACGAGGTTGTTGAACACGGCCGTGCGCGACGGACCCAGCGCTTTCACGCCCTCGTAATACCAGACAAAGCCGATTACCGTGCCGAACACGCCCAGGTAGCCGATGGCGGCCCACACTTGCCAGCCAAAGCTGTGCCATGGCACGTTCGGGAATTCCACCACCGCGCCCACCAGCAAAAAGGCCAGGCCCCACATCGACGCATACGTGGTGGCGGCAATCGGGCTCAAGCCCTTCAGCGCGACCCGGCCGATCAGGGTGTAGGCGGCCCAGCTGGAAATACCGCAAAACATGAACACTTCGCCCATGCCGATGCCGCCGCCCGTGCCATGCAGCACGCCGGCCAAGTCGCCGCGCGTGATGACGATGGCCGTGCCGCAAAACGCCAGCATGATGCCCAGCCACTTGAAGGAACCGAGCCGTTCGCGGAACAGGAAGGCCGAGGCCAGCGCCGTGACGATCGGGTTCAGGGCCACGAACAGAGCCGTGCGCCCGGCCGGCATGCGCGACAGGGCCGCCAGGAAGCACAGGTTGTACAGAAAGATGCCCGTCAGGCCAAGCGCGGCCGTCGTCATCAGCTGCTTGCGGTCCAGGCGCGGCAAGCCGCCTTCGAGTTTCCACGCCAGCACGAGCAGCAACAGCACGGCCACGCCGAAGCGTCCGCTGGCCGCCGTCATCGGAGGCATCTGCTGCGCCAGCACGCGGCCGGCGATAAAGGTACCGCCCCAGAACAGGGCGACGAAAATCAGTTTGAGATAGACGAGCGGCGATTGCACGGAAGGCAAGGCGGCGGAAGGTATGGCGGTAGTGCGCATGGAAAGTCCTATGATATCGCTTGTACAGCGGACGCTGTACATATATATTAATACTAATATTAACTCATGAAATAATGAGCAAATACTCATATCTCAAAGAAACCACACCATGACCTTCACGCAACTGGAAATCTTTACCCTGGTAGCCGAACTGCACGGTTTTTCCGCCGCCGCCGCGCAGCTGGGCATCAGCCAGTCAGCCGTCTCGCATGCCTTGAAAGCGCTGGAAAAGGAGATGGGCGTTGACCTCATCGTGCGCCACCAGGCCTCGGCCGAACTGACCGATGTGGGCCGCCAACTGCTCGTGCGTGCGCGCGAAATCCTCGGTTTGTCGGAAGCCATGCGCCAGGAAGCGGCCGACGTGCTGGGCCAGCGCCAGGGCACCCTGCGCATCGGCTCCTTCGGCCCGACGTCGTCGTTGAATCTGCTGCCGGCCATCACGGCGCAATTTCGCCTGCGCTATCCGGGCATCGACCTGCGCATCGACGAGGGCGCAGACCATGAAGTGGTGCAGTGGATACGCGAACGCAGGGTCGACGTCGGCTTCGTCGTGCTGCCCGACGAGCGTTTCGATACGGCGCCGCTGGTGGAAGACCAGATGATGGCGCTGGTGCCGCGCAGCCATGCGCTGGCCAGCGAAACGTCCATCACCCTGGCGCAGTTGTGCGAAGGTCCGTTCATCATGTCCGAAGCGGGATGCGCCTGCCTGATCGAACCGCTGTTCGCCAACGCGGGCTTGCAGCCGAACGTGCCCTACCGCATCAGCCAGGTGATCACCATCCTCGACATGGTCAGCCGCGGCGACGGCCTGTCCATCGTGGCCGAACTGGCCCTGCCGCAGCGCCTGCGCGAACAGTATCCGGAGCTGGTCGCCCTGCCGTTAAACCCGCCCGTCAGCCGCAAGGTGGGCCTGGCCGTGCGCGACCGGCGCCAGAACACGCCCGCCACCAACGCTTTTTTCGAGGTGGCGAAACAGATGGCGCCGACCCTGGCGCCCCGCCGCGCTTGAAAGTCCAAAAGAGCTTAAAACGTCTCCCACTCTTCGCTGCGCTCCGGCCTGGCGACGGGCACCGTTGCGGGACGGCTGGCGATGCGCGGCGCAATCGATGCGCGCGCCGCGGGCCTTGCCGGCGGTTGCTGCGGCGCCTGCCCGTCATCGAGCTTGAACACGCCCACCACCTGCGCCAGGGTGCTGGCCTGGTCTTGCAGGCTTTCCGCCGCGGCGGCCGCCTCTTCCACCAGGGCCGCGTTCTGCTGCGTCACCTGGTCCATCTGCGCAATCGCCTGGTTCACCTGCTCGATGCCCGAGCTTTGCTCTGCGCTGGCCGCCGTGATCTCACCCATGATGTCCGTTACACGGCGCACGCTGTCGACGATTTCCTGCATCGTCGCGCCAGCCTCGTCGACCAGGCGCGCGCCCGAGTCCACCTTGCCCACCGAATCGTCGATCAGCAGCTTGATTTCCTTCGCTGCGCCAGCGGATCTTTGAGCCAGATTACGCACCTCCGTCGCCACCACGGCAAAGCCGCGTCCCTGCTCGCCCGCGCGTGCCGCTTCCACGGCCGCATTCAAGGCCAGGATATTCGTCTGGAAGGCGATGCCGTCGATGACGCTGATGATGTCGACGATCTTCTTCGACGAGTCGTTGATCGAGGCCATGGTATCGACCACCTGTGCCACCACTTGCCCGCCCTTGCTGGCCACGCCGGACGCCGATTGCGCCATCTGATTGGCCTGGCGCGCATTGTCGGCATTCTGTTTCACCGTGCTGGTCAGCTCTTCCATCGAGGCTGCCGTCTCTTCCAGCGAACTGGCTTGCTGTTCCGTGCGCGATGACAGGTCCTGGTTGCCGGCGGCGATTTCCGATGACGAGACTTTCACCGATTCGCTGGCCGTGCGGATTTTTACGAGCACGGCGGCAATCTTGTCGATGAAGCGGTTGAAGGCGCCGGCGATCTGCGCCAGTTCATCCACGCCGGAAGCGTCGAGGCGGAGAGTCAGGTCGCCCTCGCCCGAGGCGATGTCGTCGAGCGCGTCGCGCACCAGTTCCAGGCGCTTGAGCATCCTGAACACCAGCAGCGACAGCAGCAGCGCCGCCAGCCCGGTCAGCAACGCGGCCGTGACGGTGGCCGTCGTCAGCATCGTCTGCAAGGCTTGCATGGCTTCCTGCTGGTCCAGCACCACGGCCAGCAGCCAGTCGGTGCCCGCCACGCGCGTGACATACAGCTTGCCGTCACGCTCATCGAGGCGCACGGCATCGCTCGTGCGCGTGCTTTCCAGGCGGTTGACCTGCGCGGCCGACAGCGACGCATCGAGTTTCGTCACCGGCTGCAGGCTCAGGTCCTTGTTCGCGTGGGCGATGATGGTGCCGCTCTGGTCGACGAGGAAGGCAAAGCTGTGCGGCGTCGGCTTGATCGCCACCACGTTGGCGATCACCGTATCGAGCAGCACGTCCGCGCCCGCCACGCCCAGCAGCGCCTCTTTCGGGCCGACGGGCGCCGTGAACGACACCACCAGCTTGTGGCTGGCCGCGTCCACGTACGGCGGCGTGAGCATCGGCACGCCCGCCTTGACGGTGTCCGTGTACCAGGCGCGCGCCGTGGGATCGAAATCAGCCGGACGGCCCGGATGGGTAAACACGGAGCGCTTGTCCGCGTAGCCGATGAACACTTCCGCGAAATCGCCAGCCTTTTCCGCGATCTGGAAGGCGCGCAGCGGATCGGGCGTCTCTGCCGACATGACAACGGACGCCATGACCTTTTTCTTGCCATCGACCCATTGCGCCAGCACGGCCGACTGGCTGTGCAGCAGCTGCTGCATCTGCTGGTCCGACGACGCCAGCATGCTGCTGCGCGTGGTGACGTAATTGGCGACCGAGAGGGCCAGCATGGACAGCACGACGATGGCCACGCAAATGAGCACCAGCCGCGTGCGAAGGGAAGACAACATGATGGACTCCTCGTTTCAATTTTAATGGCGTGAAACAGTGCTTTTGCACTACTTTCTCTACGAAAGCATTTTCACACAAAAATCGGAACAATTTCCATCAATATTCGGAATACAACACATATATTTCCATATGGAAACTCATCAAACCCAGTCCAGCCATCAGCCGATCAGCCCCCTCAAGCCGCTGGCCCGCTGCGTACGGCGCAGAATCGCATCGAACAGCACGGCCTGCGTAGGCGAGACGAGGGTAAAGAAGTCGCGCGCACGCGTGATGCCTGTATAGACCAGTTCGCGCGCCAGCATGGTGCCGCCTTCCTGCGGCAGCACCAGCACCGTATGGCGAAATTCCGAGCCCTGCGATTTGTGCACCGTCATGGCGAACGCCGTTTCCACATGGCGCAAGCGCGTGGCCAGCACGCTGCGCACGTTCTCGCCTTCCAGGAAGTACACGCGCAGGGAGCCGGGCCGCGCAGGGTCGCGCAAAGTCAGGCCGATGTCGCCATTGAACACGCCAGTGCCGTAGTCGTTGCGCGTGACCATCACGGGACGGCCCACATACCATTCGCTGCGGCGTATCAAGCCTTCCTTTTCCAGCCGCAGCTCGATGGCCGTGTTCAGGCCCGCCACGCCCCACTCGCCCTCGCGCACGGCGCACAGGATGCGGAATGCTTCAAACGCATGCAGCACGGCGCGCACCCAGTCGTCATGCTGCCCGTACGCGGCTTCGCCAGCATTCACCAGTTGCAAATACGGCTGATACCCGCCCGGCGCGTCAAGCCGCCCGCGCAAGGCCAGGCGCAGCACGTCTTCCTGCTGCGCCGGCACCGTCCACGCCAGCTGGCCGCCGCTGTCGCCGGCGAAGCACGCCCTGGCCAGGTCGGGCCTGCCGCCGTTCACGGCCAAGGCCAGTTCGCCGATCGGGCCGCTGAAACGGTGGCTGTGACGCAGCATCACCGTCTGCTGCGCCAGCGCACCGGCCGCTCCCGCAAAGGCGGCGGGAATGGCCACGCCGCTGGCCGCCTGCGCATACGCGATGGTGGCGTCCGTATAGCCGCCCGCTTGCGCGTCGTGGCACAAGTCACCCAGCACGGCGCCCGCCTCCACGGACGCCAGTTGGTCCTTGTCGCCGAGCAGGATCAGGATCGCCGTGGGCGGCAAGGCGTCAAGCACGGACGCCATCATCTCCAGGTGCACCATCGACGCCTCATCGACGATCAGCACGTCGACGTCGAGCGGATTACCCGCGTGGTGGGCAAAGGCGCGCGTATCGGGCCGCGCACCCAGCAAGCTATGCAGGGTACGGGCCGCGCCCATGCGCCGCGCCAGTTCCAGCAGGGGCAAGGCTTCCCCGACCTTTTCCGCCAGGCCGCTCAAGGCCTTGTCGATCGACTGCTTCAGGCGCGCGGCCGCCTTGCCCGTGGGCGCGGCCAGCGCGATGCGCAGCTGCTCCGGCTGCGGCGAGACGGCAAACAGCAAGGTCAGCAAACTGGCCACCGTGTACGTCTTGCCCGTCCCCGGCCCGCCCGTGATGATGGCCACCTTGCCGCGCAAGGCGATGGCGCACGCCACCTTTTGCCAGTCCGGGCCACCATCCTGCGTGGGCTGGTCGAACAGGGTGTCGAGCCATTGCCGCACCTGCGCCAGCGGCGGATTGGTCAAATCCTGCGCGCGCAGCGCGATTTTCTCGCCCACCAGGGTCTCGTCGCGCCAGTAGCGGCGCAGGTACAGGCGGTCGCCGTCGAGCACCAGCGGCTGGCGCATGTCGTGGGCATCCACCTGCCACACCTGCGGCGCGCCAGCCAGCAGCGCGCGCCAGCCATCGACGCTGTCCGGCAGCGGGCCGGAAACGGCCAGCACGCCATGCCACAGCTCCTCGCTCCAGCCCAGCAACTGCGACGGTTCGCCGGCCAGCTCGGCCAGCATCAAACAACTGTGGCCCCGCCCTTCCAGCTCGGACAGCACCACGCACGCCACGGCCACGGCGGGCGCATTTGGCGCCTGCTCGTCCAGGCTGGCGATGAAGCGGGCAAAGGCGGCGCTCAGGCGGCGCAGATGGCCATCCCCGGCGACGCCGTCGACATGGGCAAACAGGGCGTCCAGGGCCACGTCATGGTTCATGCTATTTCCACTTCTTCTGACAATAATTGATCGAGGCCGTCCAGCAGTTCCAGCTGCGGCGCCAGCCAGTAGCAGCCATGCGTATCCGCATTCGCGATACCGCGCAGGAACAGGAAGATGGCGCCGCCCAGGTGCTCGGCCGGGTCATACGCGTCGCCGAGGCGGCTTTTCAGCAGCCGGTGCAGGGCCAGCATGTAGATGGCGCCCTGGATATCGTAGCGGTGCTGCGCCATGCCAGCCGCCAGCGCGGCCGTGTGATAGGCCGCGTCGTTGGCGCCCAGTGCATTCGACTTGTAGTCGAGCACCCAGTAGCGGCCATCCTGTTCGATGACCAGGTCGGCAAAGCCTTTCAGCATGCCGTGCAGCTGGCGCCGCGGCAGCACGGGACGCGGCGCGCCGTCGAGCAGCAAACGCGTGCACAGCTGATCGAGCGCCGCCGTGGACAAATGCTCGCTGGGGAACCAGAACTCCATCTCGGACAGGGTGCTATTAAGCTGCGACAGAGACGCATCGAGCAGCGGCAGCGGCGTGACGGCGACTTCCCTGAGCCAGGCGATGGCGTCTTCCTGGCGATGGCCCCAGCCAGCCCGCTCGCAGCGCGCGGCCAGGCGCGTGTCGAAGTGCGCCTCGTGGACGCTGTCAAAACCTTCGCCGCCCATCCACTCGAGCTGCTCGTGCAGGAAGTTGCCGGGCACGGAGCCGCGCGGGAAGCGGTGCCACGGGGCGTCGCCCGTCTGCAGCGGCGAGGCGGCTGGCACGCCAGTGCCATCTTCCAGCAGGGTTTCTTCCAGCGCCCGCTGCGGCACGTGCGCGGCCGCCACGGCGCCGATCTGGCGCGTCAGCGAGGTAAAGCTGCCCACCGACCAGTCGCGTTCGAATTCGCCCGCGAACACGGGCGCGGGACGCAGCTCGGGGCGCCGCTCGACCCGGTCCAGCACCGTGCAGGCGTCGGGCTGCGCCAGCGCGCTGACATAGATGGCGTCGCAGCTGCCCGCCACCTGCTGCCAGCGCAGCAGCAGTTGCTCCGCCGGCAGCTTGTCGCCGCCCGTCAGCAGATAGCCGAGCGCCGATTCGTGCAAGGTGTTCTCGCCCGCCTTGCGCGCCGCCTGGGCGGCCACGCCCAGCCACAGGAAGTGGCGCGCGCGCGTCAGGGCCACATACAGCAAGCGCAAGTCTTCCTCGATGCGCGCCTCTTCGACCGCCGCCATGGCCTCGTCGGACAGGGACAGATCGAGGCGGCGTTCGCCTTCCTCGCCCGCATACTCGAAGAAGCTGCGGTTGCGTTTGTCCACCTTGCGCGCCGTGACGGCAAACGGCAGGTACACGAGCGGGTATTCGAGCCCCTTCGACTTGTGCACGGTGATGACTTTCACCAGCTCCGCATCGCTTTCCAGGCGCAGCACGCGCTCGTCACCGCCCTCGCCTTCGCCGGCGATCTGCTCGGCCAGCCAGCGTATCAGCGCCTGCTCGCCATCGAGCTGGCGGCTGGCCGATTGCAGCAATTCGGCCAGGTGCAGCAGATTCGTCAGACGCCGCTCGCCGCCCGTCTGCTGCAGCAGCATGGCCGGCAGCTGCAATTCGTGGATGAAGCGGCGCAGCATGGCCAGCACGCCCTGGCGCTGCCAGATCAGGTGCAGGGCCTTCAGTTGCTCGACCCGGCGTTCCCATTCCAGTTCATCGCTCGACAGCCGCGCCAGTTCGCCCAGCGACAGGCCGATGGTGCGCGTGGCAAACGCGGCGCGCGCCAGCCCCCCGTCGAGCGGGTTGGCCAGCGCTGCCAGCCAGCGCAGCACGTCTTGCGCTTCCTCGCTGTCGACGACGGAATCCTTGTCCGACAGGTAGACGCTGGCAACCCGGCGGCGCGCCAGCGCGCGGCGGATGGCCGCCGCCTCCTTGCGGTCGCGCACGAGGATGGCCACATCGGCCGGCTGCAGGCGCGTGAAACCGTCCGGGCCATCGAAACCTGCTTGCGCATCGCCCAGCATGGCGACGATGTGCTCGGCGCAGTGCTGCGCGAAATACTCGCGGTAGCTGTCGCCGCGCAGCCCTTCATCGCTGGCGCAGGCGGCCATCAGCGCCGGCATGGCGCCATCCTTTGTTACCAAAAATTCGGCGCGGCCCTTGGCATCGACGGCTTCGAACGGCAGCGGGTTCTCGCCGTTTTTCCGGTAGCGGAAGGCGCCGGCCGGCACCTCGTCGCGCTCGGCATGCAGGAACAGCTGGTTGACGGCCGCCACCAGCGGCGCCGTCGAACGGTAGTTGGTGCCCAGCTGGTAATGGCGCCCGTTTGTTGCGCGCCGCGCCGCCAGGTAGCTCTGGATGTCGGCGCCGCGAAAGCCGTAGATCGACTGTTTCGGGTCGCCGATCAAAAACAGGCCCAGGGCCGGGTCGTTGTCGGCGATGCGGTACAGCAGATTGAAAATCTGGTACTGGGCGGGCGCCGTATCCTGGAATTCATCGACCATCGCCAGCGGATACTGGTCGACGATGCGCTGGCGCAGGGCCGCGCCGTTTTCGCCAGCCAGCGCGTCGTGCAGGCGCTGCAGCATGTCGGCAAAGCCGAACTGGCGCGACTGGCGTTTCAATTGATCCATGCGCCGCGCGATGGCCGCCGCCGCATGCAGGTGCAGCTTGTGCGCCAGCGGCGTGAGGGCCGCCAGGGCGATCCCCAGCGCCTCGGTATGGTCGAAGCACTCGGGTACCTGCGCCGTGAAACTCTTGGCAAACGCATCCTCGATGCCGAACGGCGTCAAGCGCTCCCACGCCTTGGCCGTGATGGCCGGCTGCAGCAAGAGCGGATCCTGCGCCCAGCGGCGCAAGCCGTCGAACCACTTCGCCAGGTTTTCCGGCTTCATCTTGACGCCATTAAAACACTTGGGATTGGCGGCGCGGTGGTCATTGATCCAGGCGGCCATCCGGTCCACGCGCTCGACCCAGCCCGCCTTCAGGGTGGCCAGCTGCGCGGCCAGCGCCCGCTGTTCGCGCGCGATCAGCACGGACAACGGTTCCTCGTCCGCCATGCGCATGATGTCCGCGCGGCGCGCCAGCTCGCGCGCGCCCTTCTTCAGCGCCCCCACGTCGGGCCAGCAGGCCAGCAGCACGTCGAGCGCCTGCGGCGGCAAGGGATAGACTTGCTGGCGCCAGTAATCGTGGGCCGCATCCTCGAACAGGGCTTGCTCGTCGCTGACCAGTTCTTCGTCGAACAGGCTGCCACTGTCGAACGCGTGCTCGCGCAACATGCGCTGGCACCAGGCGTCGATGGTGAAAATGGCCGCTTCATCCATCGTCTCGGCGGCCAGCATCAGCCGGTGCGCGGCCTTTTGCCGCTCGCTCTCGTCCGGATAGGATTCGAGCAAGGCATCGAGAAACGGATCGCTGCCGCCAGACTCGTGGCGGAAATATGCGGCCGCCTCGATCAGGCGCTCGCGCACGCGGTTCGACAATTCGCGCGTGGCGGCGCGGGTAAACGTCATCACCAAAATGTCGGCCGGCAGCAGCGGACGCGTAAAACGGCTGTCGTCGTCGCCATGCCCCAGCACGAGCCGCACGTACAGCGCGGCGATGGTCCAGGTTTTACCGGTGCCGGCCGAGGCTTCGATCAGGCGCGAGCCATGCAGCGGGAACGCCAGGGGGTTGAGCAGATGGCTCGTCATTGTTCTTCTCCCGCACCATCATCGGGCGCGCTGATCGGGTCTATCGTAATGTGCTGCTGCAGCCAGTCGGCCAGCGGGCCATACAGCTCACGCGTGCAGTCTTCCCAGGCTTCTTCCGCGGCCAGCGCGGAAAACTCGGGCCACAGGCGCGCCAGGCACAGTTCGTCGCGCTCGCCAGACAGTTCAAAACCACCGTCATACACGGCGCGCGGGTCACCCTGCTGCACCAGCGCCAGGCCCGTCTTGCAGGCCGTCGGCAGCGGATGGTTCATGCCTTCGCGCCACAGCGCCAGCAAGGTGGCCAGCACGTCGCGCGAGCTGGCCGGATCGAGCGGCGCCATGCTGACGATGGCGTCGCGCGCCACCAGGTAGCCGGTGACGGGGAAACCGAGGGCGGCGGCGGCCAGCTGGCGCAGCCACATCAGCATCAGCTTGTCGCCCCGCGCCAGGCCGCCCTTGTCCGTCACTTTCGAGGATATCTGCATCAGCCAGGCCGTCTCCTGCCCGTTGCTGCACAATTTGTCGAGCCAGTCGTCGATCTGCAGCTCGCCAAACGGCAAGTTGATGGCGCGCTTGTCGGCCGCGTACGGGAACGAGGCGCGCAAGGACAGCCACGCGCTGCGCACGGGCACCAGCGCCTCGACCAATTGCGCCTGCACTTGCCGGCCGATCAGGCCGATGGGCAGCACGCCTTCGCGCGCCAGCTTCGCTGCGCGCGCTTCCAGGCTGGCGCGCACGTCATCAAGCGCTTCGACGGCGCCGCCGTCGTCCAGCATGGTGTCTTCCAGCAGATAGCGCTCGAGCGCATTCAGGCCGAACGGCTCTTCATCCTCGCCCAGCATGGCCGCATCGGCGAAATATACGCTCAAGCGGCGGCGGAAAAAGTATTTGACGGGCTGGCGCAAAAAGCTGGCAAGCTCACCCAGTTTCAAACGCGTGCCGGGATCGAGCTCGTAAAGGCCCAGCGGCAGCACGGCGGCCTGCGCATCGGCATCGGCATGCGCGACGCGCCATTCGCGCGCGTAGGTCAGCAAGCCATCGGCCTCGAAATAGCGGCGGCTGAACGGCTGCAGCGCGTGCTCGGTCGTCAGGCTTGCCAAATACCGGTCCAGCGACCAGCCGGCGGCCAGGTAATCGCGCAACTGCGACACGAGGACGGACGGCGGCTGCTCGGAATTGTCGCGCACATTGCGCCCCACCCAGCTCACGTACAGTTTGTCGCGCGCGGCCAGCAAGGCTTCGAGCATCAGGTAGCGGTCATCGTCGCGGCGCGAGCGGTCGCCCGGGCGCGCCATGCCGGGCAGCGCCAGCAAGTCGAAATCGGCCTTCGGCGCGCGGCGCGGGAAGTCGCCATCGTTCATGCCCAGCAGGCATACGACACGGAATGGCACGGCGCGCATCGGCATCAGGGTGCAGAAGGTCACGCCGCCGGAGACGAATTGATGGTTCAGGGTCGGCTCGTCCAGCGCGCCCAGCCACGCCACGCGCAGCACGGACAGCGGCACCTGCTCGACAAAGCCCGCGTGTTCGCAGGTTTCCAGCCAGCCCTGCAAGGCGCCTTCCAGCTGCGCCAGGGTCAAACGGTCGCCTTCGTCGTCGGCGTCAAAGAAGGCGGCCAGCAGCGCGCGCGCCTGCACGCCCCATTCGGCCGGCGTGCAGGCGCCGGCCAGCACGCTGCGCCAGTGCAGCAGCGCCTCGACCAGCTGCGCCAGCGAGCCCGCCAGCGCCGCATCGAGGCCGCCCACTTCCGCATACGGCTCGATGCCGCCAAAACTGGCACCACTGCCGCTGGCATAGCCGAGCAACATGCGCCGCACGCCGAAGATCCACGCATTCTGTTCGCCGGCCGCACCGAGCCCCAGGCCGGCACGGTGTGCCTGGTCCAGGCCCCAGCGCACGCCCGCCCCTTCGATCCAGGCGCCCAGAGTGGCCAGGTCGTCCGGCTGCAGACCAAAGCGGGCCGCCAGCGCCGGTACGTCGAGCAGGTCGCGCACTTCGCTCTGGCGGCAGCGCTGTTGCGGCAACTGCAGCAGCCATTCGAGCGCAACGAGCAGCGGGTTGACGCTGCGGTCCTTCACGTCGCCGATCTCGAACGGAATGAAACGCTCGTCATTGCGCCGGTACTGGCCGAAGACGGCGTGGATGGCGGCCGTGAACGTGTCGATGTCGGGCACCATCACCACCACGTCGCGCGGGCGCAAGCCCGTCTCGGCGCTGTGCGCGAACATGGCCAGCAGCTGGTCGTGCAGCACTTCCACTTCGCGCTGCACGCTGTGCGCCACATGAAATTCGATCGAGCGGTCGCCTGCCTCGGGCGGTGTCTGCTCGTGTTCGGCCAGCGGGCGCAGTTCGCGGATGGCCACCTGCACCTGCTGCAGCAGGGTCTCGCCCGTTTCCTCGCCAAACAGGTCGATGCGCAGGCTGTCGTCGCGCCCTTCGGCTTGCGCGTGTTCGTCGAATTCGTCGAGCATGCGGATGAAGTCGCGCCCTTGCCTGCCCCAGCTGGCCAGCAGCGGGTGGCTGTGCGCATGCAGTTCTTCGAGCGGAATTTGCGCCAGGTCGGTGCCGTTGCGCTGCCGCTGGCGTTTGTTTTGCGCGCGCAGCAAGTCGCGCCCGTCGATGATGTCGCCCCAGTAAAACTGGCATGGATTCGGCACGGCCAGCACCACCTGCGTGTGGCGCGCCAGCGCGGCCAGCGCCTGCAAGGTCTGGTACGGCAAGGCAGACACGCCAAACAGCACCACCCTGCGCGGCAGCTTGCCGGCAGGCGCATCGCCGGCGGCGATCGCCGCCAGGAAGGCGTCATGGATGTCGGCGCGGCCCGTGTCGCGCTCGAAAGCCTCGACGTCGGCCGCCACGGCGCGCCACAACTGCGCCTGCCAGCGCTGGTCCGCCTTCAATGGGATAGCTTCGCCGCGCGCCGTGCGCAACTGGTCACGCCCTGCGGCCCAGTCGGCCAGCCAGTCGGCGCGGTAGACCTGGTACTGGTCGAACAGGTCGGCCAGGCGCTCGGCCAGCTGCAGCCGGCGTTCGCTATCGCCATCGGCAAGGAAGTAGCGCAGCGGCTCAAACACCGGGTCGGCCAGCAGCGAGGGCAATAGACGCATCAAGCGCCACGTCAGCGGGGATTTGTCGAACGGCGACACGCGCGGGACGCGCTCGCGCCCCAGCATGCCGCGGTAGCTCTCCCACAGCAGGCGCGCCGGCAGCGCGATGCGCGTGGCGGCGCATACGCCCATCTCCTCGGCCAGGGCGATCTTCAGCCATTCGGCCACGCCGTTCGACTGCACCAGGAAGATATCCGTTTCCAGCGGTGCCAGCGGATGCTGGCGCAGCCACTGGAAGACGGCGGCGCGCAGCTGTTCCAGCTGGTTGCCATGCAGGATGAGGAGGCCGGGCGTGACGGGAGTATGCATGCTGATCCGATGGGTTGCCGCGCCTCCGGCCGGGTGGCCGGAGACGTCAAAGGCATATTATCGCCGCTGCCTGCGTCAGGGGGCGTCGCTGGCGGCAAATTCCACAGAAATTTGTTCCGCCACCTGCGCCAGCGCCGGTCCGAGGGCTGTCAACAGGGCGCGCGCCTGCTGCAGGTCGCCGCCCACGCGCAAACCTTCGATCGACGCGCACAGGCCGGCAAAGGCATGCGCGCCCACGGCCAGTGCCGACGATTTGCTGCGGTGGCCCAGGTCGGCCAGGCGCCCCAGGTCTTCCAGCGCCATGGCTTGCTCCATTTCGGCGATGCCGTCGCGCGCCGTGTCGAGAAACAGCTGGGTGTATTTGCGCATCTTCACGGGGTCATTGCTGAACGTGAGCGCCAGCGTGGCCAGGTCGAGGATGGCCGTGTCGCGCAACTCCGGCGAGGCTCCCGATGGCGGCGCCTTCGGCACTGCCACCAGCCTGTCACCCACGCGCGCATGGCCGATGCCGCCGATGCCTCCACGCAGCCGGAACCATTTCGCCAGCAGGTGAAACAGCAGATTCGGGGCGATCGGCTTGGTCACGAATTCGTCCATGCCCGCCTCCAGGCAGCGGGCGCGGTCTTCGCTGCCCGCATTGGCCGTCATGGCGATCACCAGCAAGCCGGCAAGCTGCGGATCGGCGCGGATGCGGCGCGTCGCCTCGAAGCCGTCCATCTCCGGCATCTGCACGTCCATCAGCACGCAGTCGTAGCGCTGGTGCGCCAGCAATTCCAGCGCTTCGCGGCCATTGCAGGCGACGCAGACGGTGGCGCCGGCGTCTTCCAGCAGTTCGCAGCCCACCTGCTGGCTGAAGACGTTGTCTTCCACCAGCAGGATGGAGGCGCCGCGGATCACGCCCAGTACTTCCGGCTCGACTTCGGCGATGCGCTCGTCGGCCGCCTGCGCGCTTTTCTCCAGGCGCGCCGTGAACCAGAAGGTGCTGCCCAGGCCAGGCTGGCTGTACACGCCCACCTTGCCGCCCATGAGCTCCACCAGCTGCTTGCTGATCACCAGCCCCAGGCCGCTGCCGCCATACTTGCGCGTGGTCGACGGGTCGGCCTGGTGGAAGGAGCGGAACAGCTGCGCCACCTCTTCCTGATTCATGCCGATGCCGCGGTCCTGCACCTCGAAGCGCAGCATGCCGTGGCTGCCCCGCTCCTCGGACTGGCGCACGCGCACGAAGATGCTGCCATTGTCGGAAAACTTGATGGCGTTGCTGGTCAGGTTCAGCAAGACCTGCTCCAGGCGCAGCGGGTCGCCACGCCAGCGCTGCGGCAGTTC
This sequence comes from Janthinobacterium sp. GMG1, assembly GCF_034427795.1. Lineage (NCBI taxonomy): Bacteria > Pseudomonadati > Pseudomonadota > Betaproteobacteria > Burkholderiales > Oxalobacteraceae > Janthinobacterium > Janthinobacterium sp. GMG1. The sequence continues at coordinate 135,927 of NZ_JAXQNT010000011.1, read as the reverse complement.
CGGCGCGATATCGAACTGCAGTGCCAGGCCCTTGACGGCGGCCGCGTCGCCCAGCTGGCTGGCGATATTCGCCAGCAGGGTGTCGAGACGGAAGTCCAGCACTTCCAGTTCCAGCTTGCCCGCCTCGATCTTGGAAAAATCGAGAATATCGTTGATCAGGCCCAGCAAATGCTGGCCCGAATGGAAGATTTTCTGCAGATAGTCGCGCTGGCGCGCGTCGGCCACCGATTTCAGCGCCAGGTGCGCCATGCCGATGATGCTGTTCATCGGCGTGCGGATCTCATGGCTCATGTTCGACAGGAAGTCGCTCTTGGCCTGGCTGGCCGCGTCGGCCTGCTCCTTCAGGCGGTGCAGTTCCGTCACGTCCGTGGACAGGCCGATCAGGCCCGTGACGGGCCCGGGCAAGCCCAGCGGCACCTTCACGCTCCACAGGTGATGCACCTGGCCCTGCGCATCGACGAAACGCTCCTCGCCGACAAACTTGGCGCCGCTGTCGAACACCTGGCGCTCCGTCAGCTGCACCGACGCCGCCGCATCGCCGAGCATCAACTCGCCATCCTGGCGACCGATCAGCTGCTCCGCCGAACGGCCCAGTATCTTCGCCGTGCGCGCATTCACGTAGCGGTAGCGCAGGTCGGCATCCTTCATGTAGACGTAGGCGTCGACGCTGTCGAGCACCGTATCGAGCAGGGTGCGCTGCGCCACCGCGTTGCGGCGCGAACGGTACAAGGTAAAGATGTAGCCATAAATGAGCAGGGTGCCGGCCACGCCGACGGCCAGCGCCAGCCAGGGAAAATAGCGGTCGAAGGGGCTGTACAGTTCCGCCTTGCGCACGCGGAAATGGGCTTTCCACAGGCCGCCCTGGTATGCCACGGGCAGCACCTGGTCGAAATAGTCGGCATCGCTGCCCGGTTGCGGCGGCGGTGCAGCCAGATCGTCGTCGTCATTGAACAGCAGGCGGTCCTGCGGCGTGATGCGCCAGACGCCATCGGCAGGCTGCGCTTCGGCGGCGCTGTACAGGGTCAGGTGCAGCGGCTCCAGGGCGCTGCGTTCGAGCGCGCTGTGCACCAGCTGCGCCACGCCAAAGCCGATGCCGACGGAGCCCTGGTAGGCGGCGCGGCGCTCGGCCACGCTGCCTTGCGGCATGCCGTTGCGGTACACGGGCAGGCGCATGCCCAGGCCAATGTGCGCGGGCGGCCCCTTGATCATGATCACCTGGCCTGACGCGCTGACCTCGCCGCTGTCGCGCGCCTGCGCCAGGGATTGCGCCACCAGCGGGTTGGCGCCGATATCGACGCCCATGCGTTCGGCCAGCAGGGAATCGGGTTCCAGGTAAGTGAGCACCGTGTATTCCGGCCGCTCCCCCGCCGGACGAATGGTGAAGGCGGGATAGCCGCGCGGCGCCAGGCTGGTGTCACCGCGCACGCCGGAGACATAGGCCGCGCGCTGCGCCTGCGTCAGCGCCACCGCGTAGTTGACCGACTCGATGGCCGGGAACTGGCGCGCGATATCGAGGCCGGCCACGTAATCGTGGAACTGCCGGCGCGTCAGCTGCTCGCTGGTGCGGAACAGGGCTTCGAGGCCCCGCAACAGGTCGGAATAGCTTTTTACGCGCGTGATCAGGCTATGCTGGGCGCCATGCGTGAGGTTGTCGAAACGCTGTTCGGCGTCGTCATTGACCGTGCGCGCCGCACCCGCGTACAGGGCGCCGCCCACCGCCAATGCCAGCAGCAAGCCACCCGCCCAGATCCTGATGCCTGATCCCGTCCCGCCCTTGCTCAAAGTGTGCATTGTCGATCGCTTATTCCGGTTTCCTTGAATGTGCGGCGCCCCGCCGCCCAGCAAGTACGAGGATACTATCAAAGCCCCTGCCCCACGCGCTTGTGAAAGAAAAAAAGCGCGTCCGATGGTTGCCCTGGAAAACACCGGGCGCCTAGGTCCCCGGCAACGCCCCGGCCAGGAAGTCGCAAAAGGCGCGCACCTTTTCCTGCACGTGGCGTCCGTCGGGCGTCAAGGCATACACGCCGCGCCTGGCCATGCCGTGCGACGGCAGCACGCGCACCAGGGCGCCGCTGGCCAGCAGCGGGGCGGCGACGAATGACGGCAGCGCCCCCACGCCGATGCCCGCCACCAGCATGTCGGCCAGCAGCAGGCTGCTGTCAGCGGAAAAGCGCACGGGCAGGACAATGCTGCTGCTCCCTTCCGGCCCGGCCAGCTGCCAGACGCCGGGGCTGTCGGCCAGCCGGTAGGCCAGGCAATCGTGGCCGTGCAAGTCCTGCGCCAGCCGGGGCGTGCCGCGCAGCGCCAGATAGGCGGGCGATGCGCAAATCATTTGCTCGATGTCGCCCAGGCGGCGCGCCACTAGGGACGAATCGGCCAGCGCGGCGCGGATGCGCAGCGACACGTCATAGCCCTCGCCCACCACGTCGCGCAGGCGGTCGTCCAGGGTCATCTCGATTTTGACGTCCGGATAGCGGGCCATGAACACCGGCAGCAGCGGCGACAGCACCTTCAGGCCAAACGACAGCGGCGCATTCACGCGCAGCCGCCCCGCCACCTTGCCGGTACAGCCGCGCGTGCCCAGTTCCAGCGCATCGATTTCATCGAGCAGGCGGCAGCATTCAGCATAGTAGGCGCGCCCGCCGTCCGACAAGCTCATGCGCCGCGTCGTGCGCACCAGCAGCACCGTGCCCAGATGCGCCTCCAGCTGGCGCACCTGCTTGCTGATGGCCGCCGCCGACTGATTCAGGTCCAGCGCCGCCTTGCTGAAGCTGTCGCGCTCGACCACCTTGCGAAACACGCGCATGTGCGCCAGGACATCCATGATTATTTCCATCCAGTTGAATATCTTATTATTTTATCGCTGATTATCATTAAAATGGAAAACAATATGATGGCGGCTTCTTCATTCATGTCACGCAAGGAGTACCCCATGTTCAAACCATCCGCCGCCCTTTCCGCCCTGCTGCTGGCCCTGCTGGCCGCCACAGTGCAAGCCGCCCCGGCCGCCGCCCTGCCCGAAGTGGGCATCAGCCCCTGGGGGCCGAAAGACGAAATCGGCCGCCTGAACCTGATGACGCCGACATCGCGCGCCGCCATCCTGGCGCGCATCGACGGCGGCAAGAGCTACGACCTGGCCGTCGATTTTTATATCGGCATGCCCAGCTGGCAGGCGGCAGGCGATCCGCCCTACCAGATGTGGATGACGCACACGCCGAAGGGCAACGTGGTGGCTGACTCGATGCATGTGGGCGAACAGATGAACCGCCACGTCAGTTACACGGGTTCGGCCGTGTCCATGTATGCACACATGGGCACGCATATCGACGCGCTCAACCATTTCGGCTTGAACGGCAAGATCTGGAACGGTTTTACGGAAGAGCAATACCTGGGCGACCGGGGCTGGACCGTGACGGGCGCGGAAAAACTGCCGCCCATCATCGCGCGCGGCGTGCTGATCGACGTGGCCGTGGCCAAAGGATTGCAACAGTTGCCCGACAATTACCGCGTCACGCGGCAAGACTTGCGCGCCGCGCTGGCCAAACAGAAGGTCACGCTGGAAAAGGGCGATGTGGTGCTGATACGCACGGGCCGCATGCAGCACTATGAGCAGGCGCAAGCGTACATGGCGAATCCGCCCGGCCTGTCGCTCGATGCAGCGAAATTCCTTGTGGAAGATGGCGGCGCCATGGTGGTGGGCGCGGACAACCTCAGTTTCGAAGCGTTTCCGTCCGAAGTGGCGGGCAACTACCTGCCCGTGCACACGTATCTGCTGGCGCAGCAGGGCACGCCCATCCTGGAACTGGTCGACCTGGAAGGCTTGTCACGCGACAAGGTCTACCAGTTTGCCTTCATCGGCGCCTCGCTGAAATTCCGCGGCGGCGATGCGGCCCCCATCCGTCCCGTAGCCCTGCCGATCCGCTGAGTTCAAACCGAGGCAGCCTGCAATGTGCTTGCACCATGGTCATCCCAGGCATCGGCGCAGCGCACCACGTCGCCCACGACGATGATGCTGGGGCTGCCCAGGCCGCTGACCTGCAAGTCGGCGGGCAAATCCCGCAGAGTGCTCAGCAATTCGCGCTGGGCTGCCAGGCTGGCCGATTGCACCACGGCCACGGGCGTGCCCGGCGCCATGCCGCCGGCCAGCAAGCCCGCCTGGATGGCGGCCACCCTGGCCACGCCCATGTAGATGACGAGGGTGAGGCCGCTTTGCGCCAGCGCAAGCCAGTTCGGTTCCGACGCGCTATCCTTGCCGTGACCCGTGACGAAAATCGCGCCCTGGCTCCAACTGCGGTGCGTCAGCGGCACGCCGATGGACGATGGCGCGGCCAGGCCGCTGCTGATACCGGGGATCACCTCGACGGCCACGCCGTGGCTGCGCAGATAGGCGCGCTCTTCGCCGCCGCGCCCGAACAGATACGGGTCGCCCCCTTTCAGGCGCACCACGTGCAGGCCGGCACGGGCTTCGGCCAGCATCAGGCGTTCGATGAAGGCTTGCGGCGTGGACGCGCAGCCGCCCCGCTTGCCCACCTCGACCACGCGCACGCCTTGTGCCGCATGCGCGAGGATGGCCGGGTTGACGAGGTCATCGATCAGCACCACGTCGGCCCGCGCGATGGCCTTCACCGCCTTGAGGGTCAACAGGTCCGGGTCGCCGGGACCGGCGCCGACCAGGGTCACGCTTCCAAATTGCGCCATGATGCACTCTCCAATCAGAAAAAATGGCCGATGGCAAACGATGCCGCGTAGGCTTCCGGCGCGCTGCCGTCCCACACGACGCCGTCGCACAGGGTCGAGCTGCGCATGGCGGCCTTTGGTACTGGCGTGGCAGTCATTTCCGCCGCCTGGCGGTACAGGTCGATGCGGTTGACTTGCCTTGCCACCGCCAGGTAATCGGGCTCGTCGCGCAGCAACCCCCAGCGCCGGTGCTGGGTCATGAACCACATGCCGTCCGACAAATACGGGAAATTCACGGCGCCGTCGCCGTAAAACTTCAAGCCGTGCGCCTCGTCCCAGGTCTTGCCCAGGCCATCCTGGTAGTGACCGAGGATGCGTGGCGCCAGCATTTCCTGCGGCGTATGCAGATAAGCGGGCTCGGCCAGAGTGGCCGCCATCGCCAGCCGGTTGGCGTCGCTGGCGTCGATCCAGCGGCCCGCCTCGAGCACGGCGGCAATCAGGGCGCGGCAGCTGTTCGGATGCTGCTGGGCAAACGCTGCGCTGGTCCCCAGCACCTTGCCCGGATGATCGGGCCAGATGGCCCCGCTGGTGGTGGCCGTCACGCCCACGCCATCGACGATGGCCTTGTAGCCCCATGGTTCGCCGGCGCAAAAACCATCCATCTGTCCCGCGCGCAAGGCGGCCACCATCTGCGACGGCGGCACGGTCATCACGCGCGCGTCGCGCAGCGGATCGATGCCCTGCGCGGCCAGCCAGTATTGCAGCAGCATCGCGTGGTTACCGGTCGGGAAAGTATGCGCAAACGCAAACGGCCGCGCGGCCCCGCGCATGTGCCGCGCCAAGGTGGGACCATCGTGGGCGCCCTCGCGCGCCAGCGCCGCCGACAGGGTGACGGCCTGGCCGCTGTGATTGAGATTCATCAATACGGCCATGTCGTGCTGCTGCCCGCCTATGCCCATCTGCACGCCATACACGAGACCGTACAACACGTGGGCAGCGTCGAGTTCGCCGCTATTCAATTTGTCGCGCACGCCGGCCCACGACATCTCCCGGCTCAGTTCGATCTTGATGCCGTACTTTTCATCGAGGCCCAGTTTTGAGGCCATCACCAGCGAGGCGCAATCGGTCAGCGGCAGGTAGCCGATGCGTATCGTCTGTTTTTCCGGTTGCAGGGATCGCCTCACCTGGGTGCCATGTCCCGCCTCTTTGCCCGCTTGCTCTGTCATACCATTCCTTGCTGATAAGTACTGTTTTGCCGCGCCACCGTGGGCAAGGCTCTCCCCGACCAGCAGCAAGGACCGTGCCTGTGCATATCCAGTCCGAGGCAGCTGGAAACGCACCGCAATGGTGCACTGCACCAGCATGTATCAGAAAGTGGACGATTCATCCCAGCAAGTCCTCCACGTCGAGGATACGCTGGGCGATCTCTGCCAGTTTGAGTTTCTTGTTCATGGCCATGCTGCGCAAGCGCTGATAAGCCTGGTCTTCCGTCAAGCCGTGATGCGTCATCAGCAAGCCCTTGGCCCGTTCGATCACCTTGCGTTCGAGCAGCTTGTGCCGCGTGTCGAGCAATTCGGCGCGCAATTTTTCTTCCTGGCGAAAGCGCGCGAGGGCCACGTTCAGCACGGGTTGAATGCGCTCGGCCTGCAAGCCGGCCACGATATAGGCGGATACGCCGGCCGCCATGGCCGCGTCGATGCTGGCCGTGGCGCCGTCTTCGGTAAACAATACGATGGGACGGCGCTCGTCACGCGTGGCGATGACGATGTGCTCAAGCACGTCGCGTGCATCCGATTCGGCGTCGATGATGATGAGGTCAGGCTGCAGCTGCGCAATGCGCTCGGGAAGGTAGAGGTCGGCAGGCAGGGAGGCAACGATATCGTAGCCCGATTCCAGCAAGCCGATGCGCAAGGCATTGCCGCGCTGCACCTGGGCCGCCAAAGCCGCATTCTCGTGCACGCCGTGCTCGACGATGGTGTTGACGACAACGATGCGCAAAGGCTGGGTACGGCTGGACGTCATGGGAGCGATCTGCAATGGCTAAACACAACCATTGCAGTAAGCAAGAAGCGAACCAGATGTTTTTACTTCAGGGTCGGCATGGCAAACTCGGCGCCGGCGGCCGTGGAAGCGGGCCAGCGCTGCGTGACGGCCTTCTGTTTCGTATAGAAGCGCACGGATTCCGGGCCATGCGCGTGATGGTCGCCAAACAGGCTGCGCTTCCAGCCGCCGAAGCTGTGGAAAGCCATCGGCACGGGAATCGGCACGTTGACGCCTACCATGCCCACCTGCACCCGGTGCGTGTACTCGCGCGCCGTGTTGCCATCGCGCGTGTAGATCGCCGTGCCGTTGCCGTACTCATGCGCGTTGACGAGATCCAGCGCCGTGGCAAAATCGGGCACGCGCACGATGCACAGGACGGGCCCGAAAATTTCTTCCTTGTAGATCGTCATTTCCGGCGTCACATGGTCGAACAGGCTGCCGCCAAGGAAAAAGCCGTTTTCGTGGCCGGGCAGCACGAAACCGCGTCCGTCACTGACCAGTTTCGCGCCTTCTTTCACGCCTGTGGCGATGTAGCCGGCAATTTTATCCTTGTGCACTTGCGTGACGACAGGCCCCATCTCGGCCGACAAATCCATGCCCTGCGTGATTTTCAAGGCGGCGATGCGCGGCACCAGCGCCTCGACCAGCTGGTCCGCCACATTGCCGACCGCCACGACGACGGAAATGGCCATGCAGCGCTCGCCGGCCGAGCCAAACGCCGCGCCCATCAAGGCGTCCACCGTCTGCGGGATATCCGCATCCGGCATGACGACCATGTGATTTTTCGCGCCACCGAGCGCCTGCACACGCTTGCCCTGCGCGCAGCCGGTGGCATAGATGTATTCGGCAATCGGCGTGGAACCGACAAAGCTGACGGCGCGCACATCCGGGTGGTGCAACAAGCCATCCACGGCTTCCTTGTCGCCCTGCACCACGTTAAAGACGCCGTCGGGCAAGCCCGCATCCGTCAACAGTTGTGCCAGCAGCAGGCTGGCGGACGGGTCGCGCTCCGATGGTTTCAAGACGAAAGTATTGCCGCAGGCAATCGCCATCGGGAACATCCACATTGGCACCATCACGGGAAAGTTGAAGGGCGTGATACCGACGCAGACACCGAGCGCCTGGCGGATCGACCAGGCATCGATGCCGCCGGCCACTTGTTCCGAATATTCCCCCTTCATCATTTGCGGGATGCCGCAGGCAAATTCCACTACTTCGATGCCGCGCGTCACTTCCCCTTTGGCATCCGTAAACACCTTGCCGTGCTCTGCCGTGATCAGCGCGGCCAATTGATCCGAGTGTTCTTCCAGCAATTCCTTAAACTTGAACATGACGCGGGCGCGGCGCAACGGCGACGTTTGCGACCAGGCGGGAAACGCTGCGTGGGCGGCGGCCACAGCCGCGTTCAGTTCGGAAGGCGTGGCCAGCGCCACCTTCGCCGTCACGGCGCCCGTGGCGGGATTGAAGACGTCGCTCGTGCGCTCGGAGCGCCAAGCCATGGGGTTGCCACCAATAAAGTGGCCGATCTGTTGCGTTGTCATTGCAGTTCCTTTATTTGGTATTCATCAGCCATTCATGGGCCGGGTCGTTCTTGAAATGCCAGACCCGCTTGGGGCCGGCCATCACGTTCAGGTAATAGCCATCGTAGCCATACGGCACGGTCACGGGGTGGTAGCCCCTGGGCACCATCACCACGTCGTGGTTTTCCACGGCCATGGCTTCATCGATGGAACGGTCGTCCGTGTAGACTCTTTGGTAGGCAAAGCCCTGCTCCGGATTGAGGCGGTGGTAATACGTTTCTTCCAGCGAACTTTCCAGCGGCACATTGTCGCTGTCGTGCTTGTGCGGCGGATAGCTCGATGAATGGCCGGACGGCGTAACCACCTCGACCACCAGCAAGCCGTCCGCCTCGGCCGTCTGCGGCAGGATGTCGCACACATAGCGCGTGTTGGCGCCCTTGCCGCGCACGGAGCGCGTCATGGTCGATGGCTCGATCAGGCGCGCCGGACGCTGGGTCGTGGCCGGTGCGCTGCACAGCGCCACTTCCGCAGCGCTCACCGCCGTGATGCTGACCTTGGTTTCCAATGGGACATACACGGCGTAGGGTGAGATGTCTTCAAAAACGCTGGCGCGATTGCCGATGGCTTCCCAGCTCTGTTCGCCCGCCAGCACGGTGACCGTGCCCGTCAACACGACGATGCACAGTTCGCGGCTGCCCGTCTCCAGGTTCAGGGACTCGCCGGCGGCCAGCCGATGCGCGGCGAAACCGACATGCGTCCAGCCGGCCGACTCGGGCGTCACCTCGACGATGGCCTGGCCTTGGCCCGCTTTCACCAGCAGCGGGCTCATGCCGCCTCCCGGCCCAGGCGCGGGATGGCATCGACGAGGCGTGCCAGGTAATCGTGGCCCATCTTCGCGTATTCGTAGCTGGGCGCGACGGCCGGGTCCTGCTCCGCCTCCACCACCAGCCAGCCCTCGTAGCCGTGCAGATACAGACGCGTGAGGATGGCCGGGAAGTCGATGCTGCCGTCGCCCGGCACGCTGAAGGCCCCGTTGATGACTGCTTGCAGGAAGCTCCAGTGGCCATTGCGGGCCAGTTTCACCACGTTGGGGCGCACATCCTTGCAATGCACATGGCAAATCCTGTCAATATGTTTGTTCAGCACCGCCAGCGCATCGCCGCCCGCAAAGGTGATATGACCCGTATCAAACAACAAGCCCACTTCCGGCCCCGTCAAGGCCATCAGCTGATCCACGTCAGCCGGGGTTTCCACATAGGCCCCCATATGATGGTGATAGGCAAGCCGCACGCCGTTGTCGAGCAAGTGCTTCGCAAACGCCGTCAATTTGTCGGCGTAGTCCTGCCACTGCTGCTGCGACTGGAAACGGGGGCGTTTATACAAAGGGCGCGCTTCACCCTGGATGGCGTCGGCCACTTCGCCGTAGACCATGACGGTGGCGCCGCTGTCGGCCAGCAAGCGCAAGTGCGATGCCACGGCGGCGATTTCCTCTTCCACGGAGCGGTGCGCCAGCCGTCCCGAATACCAGCCGGAGACGCAGGCAAGATTGTATTTGCCCAGCACGGCGTTCAGGGCCGGGGCATCCTTGGGAAACTTGTTGCCCAGTTCAAAGCCCACGTAGCCGATCTCGGCGCCTTCCTTGAGGGCCGTTTCCAGCGGGGTTTCTCCCCCCAGCGACGGCAAATCGTCGTTCATCCACGAGATCGGGTTGATGCCGATCTTCACATTCCATGTCGGTGCGTTCATTTTTGTTGTCCTTGGCGGTCAAGTTCATAACGGGCGCGCGCAGCTTGCACGCCGGCTTGCGTGGAGACCTCGGGCACGGCCACTTCCCACCAGCAACCGCCCTCTTCGGTCGTGCGCGTGTCGTCCGTATCGATGCAGATCAGATAGGTACGCGTAGCGGCGCGGGCGCGCAGCATCGCCTGCTCCAGCTCGGCAATGTTGGCCACGTGTTCGGACAGCGCCCCCAGCGATTGGGCATGCAGGGCGAAGTCGATATGCGGCGCGCCATCAGGCAGCATATTGTTGAATGATGGATTGCCGCACGCCTGCTGCAAGCGGTTGATGCAGCCATAGCCCCGGTTGTCGAGCACGACGATGATGAGTTTTTTGTCCAGCATGACGGAAGTGGCGATTTCCGAATTCATCATCAGATAACTGCCATCGCCCACCATGACGATCACTTCGCGCTCGGGCTTGGCCATCTTGACGCCGAGGCCGCCGGCGATTTCATAGCCCATGCACGAGTAGCCGTATTCCATGTGGTAGCCGCCCGGCGTCGACGTTCTCCACAGTTTATGCAGTTCGGCCGGCAGAGTCCCTGCCGCGCAGACGACGATATCGTTGCTGGTCGAGTCCGGTGAAGAGCGCTGCACGGCGCCGATGACTTCACCGTCGTACGGCAAGCCGGCCACGTCACGCTTGCCGGTGATGCTTGCAACCGTCGCGCGCCAGGCATGGCCCGCCTGCTGCGCCCGGTCCAGCCATAGTCCCGCGCTGTTCCAGCTGCCCAGCAGCCGCGACATGCCTTGCAAGCCAAGTGTCGCGTCCGCTTGCAAACCCAGACCCCGGCGTTTCATCGCGTCAAAATGGTTGACGTTCAGGCTGACCAGTTGCGCTTGCGCAAACAGGGAATTCGAGCCCGTCGTGAAATCCTGCAGGCGCGTGCCGATGGCCAGCACCACGTCCGCCTCCGCCGCCAGCGCGTTCGCTGCAGGCGAGCCCGTCACGCCGATGGCGCCCAGCTGCAAAGGGTGATCCCATGGCAAGGAACTTTTACCGGCCTGGGTTTCCGCCACGGGAATGCCATGGCGCTCGGCAAAGGCCTGCAAGGCGGCGCTGGCCTGGCCATACAGCACGCCGCCACCGGCCAGTATCAGCGGTTGCTTCGCGTTCTTCAACAACGCTGCCGCTTCTTCCAGTTCCTGCTCGACGGGCGGCACGGCGCGGAAACGCACGATGCGCGGCGAAAAGAATTCTTCCGGATAGTCATACGCCATCGTCTGCACGTCTTGCGGCTGAGATAAAGTGACGGGACCGCAGGCGGCCGGGTCCGTCAAGGCGGCAATCGCCCGTGGCAAGGCCGTCAGCAACTGCTCCGGATAGACGATGCGGTCGAAATAGCGCGATAAAGGTTTAAACGCGTCATTCACCGACACGCTGCCATCCGTGGCATCTTCCAGCTGCTGCAGCACCGGGTCCGGCGCGCGCGAGACGAACACGTCGCCCGGCAACAGCAATACCGGCAGGCGGTTCACGTGGGCCAGCGCGGCGGCCGTCAGCAAGTTGGTCGCGCCAGGACCGATGGAGCTGGTGACAGCCATCATGCGCCGGCGCATGTGGGCTTTCGCATAGGCAATGGCCGAGTGCGCCATCGCCTGTTCATTATGGGCGCGGTAAGTCGGGAAGCTGTCACGGTATTGATACAGCGCCTCGCCCAGGCCCGCCACGTTGCCGTGGCCAAAGATGGCGAAAGCGCCGCCGAACAGCGGCTGTCCATCGTCCGTGCGCAAGGCAGCCAGGTAGCGCACCAGGGCCTGCGCCATGGTCAGGCGGATGGTGGCGCTCATGCTGCACGCTCCAGGCGGTTGCGCGTACGCTGCCACAGGGCAATGAGCTGCTCGAAGTTGGCGCGCACTGCGGCGATCAAGCCCGCATCGTCGAGTTCCCCGGCCAGCCAGCGGCGGCTCGGCTCCTGGAAGATGGTGCGACCGACCATGAAACCCTTGCAAGTACGGCTGGCACTGGCCTGTTCAAAACTGTCGGCCAGGGCGGTAATCGGCGCATTCAAGCCCAGCAGGACGACGCCACGGCAATACGGATCGCGCTCATGCACCAGGGCATCGATGGCTTGCCATTGCTGGGCTGACATGCTTTCCAGCTTCCACCATTCCGGGTAAATACCGAGGTTGTACAGGCGCTTGACGGCGCGCACGACCGTGTCGTCGCCCTGCGGCAAGGCTTCCGACGGTATGACTTCCAGCAACAGTTCGTGACCGCTCACTTGCGCCGCATCGTACAGGGCCTTGATCTGCGCTTCCTGTTCCAGCCGGTTTTCCACGGCATCGTCCGGATGCAGTTGCACCAGGCACTTGATCACATGTTCCTTCGGCCAGCTGAGCAGGTGCGAACCGATGGAACGGCCCCAGTCAAATTGCAGCGGGTTCGATCCCGGCAACTCCACGGGGCGGCCTATCCACCAGCCCCGCCCCGTCGCATCGTTGAGCGCATCGACGCCATAGCGGCCATCGATCAGCACGCCCGTCTTGCCGGCCAGTTGCAAGGTCGTTTCCGTCTGCGCGACGGCTTGCACCATCAATTGTTTCAGGGCCGCAATGGCCGACTCGGGCGCACCCGTCTGTTGCGCCAGCTCAAAGAATTGCGTGCGGTGATCAAAGGCAAATACGCACAACTCATCCCATTGCTTGCGCGCCACTGTCGTACGGTGCAGGCGCGACAAGGTCGCGTCCTGGTCCGGCTGCGTCAGTTTCACCGCATTGGCGAGGAAATAGTCGAGTTCGACAGGCGACGGCATGGCCGGCGCACAGCCGTGGCGCGACACGACCAGGGCGCCGCAGCCGTTCGCGTAGCGGCAGCACGCTTCGTAATCCTCGCCGCGCAGCCAGCCTTTCAGGAAGCCGGACATAAACGCGTCGCCCGCGCCCAGCACATTCAGCACTTCCACGCGCACGCCGCGGTAGTTATACGCGTCATCGAGACTGGCCGGCACCACATTGTCGATGACGGCGCTGCCCAGCGGGCCTCGCTTGACGACCAGGGTGGCCAGAGTGGCGGCCCGCACGGCGCGCAAGCTGGCCATGATGTCGGCGCCGCCGCCGGCGATCATGAATTCCTCTTCCGTGCCGACGATCAGGTCGAACTGCGGCAAGATGCTTTGCAGATGTTTGGTCACGCCGTCGTTCGAGACGAAACGCGTTTCGCCATCGGCCTTGCCCGACAAGCCCCACAGCACGGGCCGGTAATCGATGTCGAGCACAGTGCGCACATTGTTCGCGCGGGCCAGTTTCAAGGCTTGCGTGCTGACGGCATGCATGGCAGACGTGGAGAAATGCGTGCCGGTGATCAACAACGCCTTGCTGGAGGCAATGAAGTCCGCATCCACCGAAGAGGCTTCGATGGCCATGTCGGCGCAATTTTCACGGTAAAAAATCAGGGGAAAGGTGTTTTTATCCTTGATACCCAGCATGACTAAAGCCGTCAGGCGGTCGCGGTCGATGCCCACGTGGCTGACGTCGCAACCCTCCTTCGACAAGGTGTCAGTGAGGAAACGCCCCATGTGGTCGTCGCCCACTTTCGACAGCATGGCTGACTTGAGGCCCAGGCGGGCCGTGCCGAAGGCGATATTCGCCGACGAACCGCCCAGGTATTTGGCGAAACTGGTGACATCTTCCAGGGTGCTGCCGATCTGCTGCGCGTACAGGTCCACCGCCAGGCGGCCCAGGCAGATCACGTCCAGCGCCCGCCCCAGGGCAAATTGTGTGGAATTATTCATGGCTATCCTTAAATCGTGACACCGTCGAGTTCACTCATCAGCGTTTGCATTTCCGCACCGCCCGCCATCATGTCGAGTACTTCATCCTTGGAAACGGTTTCCTTGGTGTAAGTGCCCAGCGACTTGCCCCGGTTCAAGAGAGTGAACGAGTCGCCCACGGGATAGGCATGGTGCACATTGTGGGTAATAAAGATCACGGACAAGCCCCGTTCGCGCGCCTTGTAAATCAGTTTCAGGACATTGAACGACTGCTTCACGCCCAGCGCGGCCGTCGGCTCGTCGAGAATCAGGACGCGCGCGCCGAAGTGGATGGCGCGGGCAATGGCCAGGCATTGCCGCTCGCCGCCCGACATCGTGCCCACGGCCTGATGCGGATCGCGCACCATGATGCCCATCTCGGCCAGCTTGTCGCGCGCCGTGGTGGCCGCATATTCCATATCCATCACGGGCAGCACGCCGAACATTTTCCGCATCGGTTCGCGGCCCATGAAGAAATTGCGCGCCACGGACAGCAGGGGCACCAGCGCCAGGTCCTGGTAGACGGTGGCCACGCCCAGGTCGAGCGCCTCTTTCGGCGAATTGAAGCTGACGGGCTTGCCGTCAACCAGATACTCACCGCTGGTGGGCCTGTGCACGCCGGCCAGGGTCTTGATCAGGGTCGACTTGCCGGCGCCGTTGTCACCGAGCAGGCAATGCACTTCGCCCGGTTTCAAGCGCAGGGTGACGTTTTGCAGGGCGATGACGGAGCCGAAACGTTTGCTGATGTTTTCCAGCGCAAGGATGTATTCGCTCATGGCTTATCTCGCTTCCGTGACACGGGCACGGACAAAGTTGTTGAACAGTACCGCGATCAGCAGCATGACGCCGAGGAAGACGCGGAACCAGTCCGAATTGATATTGGTATAAGTAATGCCGATCTGCACCACGCCGAAGATCAGCGCGCCGAAGCAGGCGCCGACGACGGAACCGTAGCCGCCCGTCAGCAAGGCGCCGCCGATGACAGCCGCGATGATGGCTTCGAATTCCTTTTGCATGCCGCGGTCGGCGGCGGCCGAACCCACGTCAAATACTTGCAGCGTGGCAAACAGGCAGGCGCAGAAGGCGGTGAAGACGAACAGCGATACCTTGATGGTTTTCACCGGTACGCCCACGTTCTTGGCCGCGTTGGCGTCGCCGCCGACGGCGAAGATCCAGTTGCCGATGCGGGTGCGGGCCAGGACGAAGCCGGACACGAGCGCCAGGCCGGCCCACCAGACGATGACCTTGGGGATGCCCTTGACCAGCGGCGCACCATTGTCGAGCGCCGTGATCCAGCCCGCCTTGGCCATCCAGGCGAATAGCGAAGTGCCCACTTCGCCATGGAACAGGGTCGTGGCCAGCCAGTCGTCGGCGGCCAGCGCGCCGATGCCGCTGACGATGGTGCGGTTGGCAAACATGATGGACAGCGCCAGGGTCAGGCCGCGCAGGATGAACAAAAAGGCCAGGGTGACGATAAACGAAGGCAAGCGCGTCTTGATGACCAGGTAGCCGTTGAGCCAGCCCAGCGCCATGGAACCGGCAAAGGCGAACAGGATGGCGGCCCACACTGGCCAGTGGAAGTAGACGGAAGGAATGGCGATCATCATGCCGGCAAAGCCGATCATGGAACCGATCGACAGGTCGAATTCGCCGGCGATCATCAGCACGCAGGCGCCGATGGCGATGATGCCCAGGTAGGCGGCCACTTGCGCCCAGTTGATCACGCCGTCGAGGTTGAACATGCCAGAGTCGCCTGCTGTCAGGACGAAGAAGGCGAACACCAGGATGGCGCCCGAGATCGAGGCGAACTCCGGGCGACTGAACAGCCGCTTCAGCCGGCTGACCTGCCCCACGCGCTCATCAAAGCCCTGCTTTTGCGGCGGCGTGCCCGAGGCGGCCATGCCACCCTGCTCCACGCTTAATTTCACGGTACTCATGCTATGTCTCCCTTGTTTTATAGCAACCTACCAGCCTCGACAACAATTCCAGGGCGGCAGGACCCGCGCGCCGGCAAGCTTGGCCTGCGCGCGGGGACTACAACTAAGTATTGATTGAATTGAAAAGCGGTTGCTTAACGGAACTGGCCGGCGTATTTCTCCACCTTGCCGATATTGTCCTTGGTGACATAACCAGGACCGGAACCGATATGGCGCGGGCCATACGATGGTGCCAGGCCGTACTCGGCCAGGCGTGCCTTGAACTTGGCGTTATTGATCAGCTTTTCGCGGATCTTGGCCAGGTCCGTGGTCTTGTCCTGCTTCATGATGGCCAGCACGGCAACGGGGATATAGCCTTGCAGGTACGGTTGCTGGTCGATCGCGAACTGGATGCTGCCATCCTTGATGCCTTTCGAGATGTCATCGGACAGGTCGAACGTGGCAAACCACATCTTGCCCTTCAAACCCATTTTTTCCAGCGCCTTCAACGAAGCGTGGGCCGAAGTGGGTCCCAACGCCAGCACGGCCTGGGTTTTCGGGTTGTTGCGCAGGTAGGCGCTCAGCTTGCTCTCGATGGTGGTCGGATCTTCGCCCGCATCCAAGGTAGCGGCCTTGAAATCGACGCCGATGGCCTCGGCAAAGCCGCGGCAGCGCTCGAACGACGATGGATTCGTCGCGTAGTGGTTGACGCAGACGAAGGATTTGATGCCGGCCGCCTTGGCTTTTTCGCCGGCGCCCTTGCCTGCCTCGAATTCAGGCTGGCCCACGTGCATCACGGCGCCCAGCTGCTCGCTTTGCGTCAGAGTACCGGAGTTGATCGTGACAAACGGAATCTTCTTGGCGGCAACCAGACCCAGCGGTTTTTGCAGCACGCTGAAGTCGGCGATGCTGACGATCACGCCGTCGTAGTTGCGGGCTGCCGATTGCTCGACCAGGCGCGCCATATCGGCCAGGTCGCCATTCGGCGGATTGCGGTAGTCGACGGTGACATTGAAGTCTTCGCCAGCTTGCTTGACGGAATTTTTGATCGTATTCCACCAGGAATCGGAATCAGGCGCATGGCTGATCAACACGAATTTCTCGCCCGCCGCGTGGCTGGCGCTCATGGCCAGACCCAGTCCCAGGCCGAGGCCCAGCACGGCCAGGCGCTTCAGAAATCCCTTACGCTTATTGCTTTGCATGAATGTCTCCTTGAAGGATTAATTTTTATAGTTGCCAGCTTTTGTCGCGTGTCAGCGGGGAGCCGGAATACTGGCAAGACCCGATGCACTGCGCACAGCTTAGGCCACAAAAAAGACAAATGCAATAAAATTTTCAAAATAAATTTAAATAGAAAATCATTTCTATTTTCTGAATTCACTCCTATAATTCTCGCCAGAACCAGCCGCACGGAATTGATACACCGTCGCGGCCCAGCAAGCACACAGAGGAAAAAAACCATGGCAGCCACCGCCCCCATCGAACAGCTGATGCAGCACATTGCCGCCGAGTACGACAATCTGTCGCGCCAGTTGAAAGTCATCGCCCAATACATCGAGAAGCACCGGGCCAGCCTGATGCTCGAGCGCATCAGCGACATCGCTGCCGCCTGCGACGTGCAGCCGTCGGCCATCGTGCGCTTCGCGCAGCGCTTCGGCTACACGGGTTTCAGCGAAATGCAGGATGTCTTCCGCCAAGCTTATACGGACCAGGCCGGCGCCACGCCCGACTATCAGCAACGCATCCGCAAGCTCATTTCCACGCGCGACGCCGCCCTCAGTGCGGGCGACCTGACGCGCGAATTCGTTGGCGCCAGCCGCGCCGGCCTCGACGACCTGGCCGCCGGACTCGACGACGCGCAACTGGAAGCGGCCGTCAACCTGCTGCTGAAAGCGGAAAACATCTATGTGATCGGCGTGCGCCGGTCCTTCCCGATCGCCTCCTACATCGCCTACGCGCTGGAGCACACGGACAAGCGCGTGCACCTGATTAGCGGACTGGGCGGCATGCACCGCGAACAGATGCGCAGCGTGCGCGAACGCGATGTGGCGATCGCCATCAGTTTCTCGCCTTACGGCAAGGAAACCCAGCAGTGCATCAAGGCGGCGCAAGACAAGGGCGCCAAGGTCCTGGTGATTACTGACAGCAAGCTGGCCCCGCTCGCGCGGGCCGCCGACGCGCTGCTCACCGTCACCGAGGGCAGCGCCTTCGCCTTCCGCTCGCTGACCAGCACCATCTGCCTGTGCCAGGCGCTGTTCATCGCGCTGGCATACAAATTAGAGCTCGACATCGAAGAAATCCACACCCCAGGAGAACATGATGATTGAAGTAGCGTTGTTCGGCGCCGGACGCATCGGCAAAATCCACGCGGCCAACCTGGCCGCCCAACCCGGCGTGCAGTTCAAGTATGTGGTAGACGTCAACCAGGAAGCGGCCGCCGCGCTGGCTGGCTTGCATGGCGGCAGCAGCGCGACGGTCGAGGCGGCACTGGCCGACCCGGCCGTCAAGGCCGTCGTCATCGCTTCCAGCACGGACACGCATGCGGACCTGATCCTGCGCTCGGCCGCCGCCGGCAAGGCCATCTTTTGCGAAAAACCCGTCGACCTGACCATCGACCGTGCGCGCGCCTGCGCCGCCGCCGTCAAGGAAGCCAAGGTGCTGTGCATGCTGGGCTTCCAGCGCCGCTACGACCCCACTTTCAATGCCGTCAAGACACGCATCGAAGCGGGCGAAATCGGCACGCCCGAATTGCTGGTCGTCACCAGCCGCGATCCTGGCCCGCCACCCGTCAGCTACATCAAGGTATCGGGCGGCATCTTCAAGGATATGCTGATCCACGATTTCGACATCTTCCGCTGGATACTCGACGATGAAGCCGTCAGCGTGCACGCCACGGGCAGCTGCCTGGTGGACCCCGCCATCGGCGAGGCGGGCGACCTGGACACGGCCGTCGTCACCATCCGCACGGCCAAGGGACGCTTGTGCCAGATCAATGCCTCGCGCCGCGCCGCCTACGGCTACGACCAGCGTTTTGAGGTGCTGGGCAGCGCCGGCATGCTACAAGCGGGCAACCACAAGCCGACGGAAGTGACGGCGTATGGCTCAGTGAACGTCAGCGTGGACAAGCCGGAAGATTTTTTCCTGGAACGTTATCGCGTGGCTTACGCACAGGAAATGGCGCACTTCTTTGACGCCCTCAGCCACGGCACGCCGCTGCGCACCACCGTCCACGATGGCTTGAAGGCACTGGAACTGGCCGAAGCAGCCACCTTGTCGTGGCGCGAACAGCGCGTGGTCACTTTATAAACCAATAATAAAAATACCTGGAGACACCATGTCATCCCCAACATTAAAAGTCGGCATCGTCGGCCTGGGCCGGCTGGGCCAGCGCCACGCCATCAACCTGGCGCAGCGCGTGCCGAATGCCGAAGTCGTGGCCGCCTGCAGCCCCGTACCAGCAGAACTGGACTGGGCAGCCAGCACGCTCGGCATCACCACCGGTTATGCCGACTACGACGCCCTGCTGGCCCATCCGGGCCTGGATGCCGTCTTCCTCGTCACGCCCACCTCGCTGCACGCGGACCAGATCATCGCCGCCCTGCGCGCCGGAAAACACGTGTTTTGCGAAAAGCCGCTGTCGCTGGACCTGGCCGACTGCCTGAAAGTGGAAGCGGAAGCGGCGCGCCATCCGCAGCTGACCATCATGATCGGCTTCGTGCGGCGTTTTGACGCCAGCTACCATGACGCGCAGCAAAAGATCGCCCAAGGCCTGATCGGCAAGCCTTACCTTGTCCGTTCGCAAACCTGCGACCAGAACGACCCCAGCGGCGCCTTCATGCGCTTCGCCCCCACCAGCGGCGGCATCTTCCTCGATTGCAGCGTGCACGATATCGACCTGGCGCGCTGGCTGCTGGGCAACCCCGTGCCCAAGCGTGTGTATGCGAGCGGCACCAATGCCATCCACACGGGCTTGCAGGCGTTCGGCGACGTCGACAACGGCCTGGCCACGGTCGAGTTTGCCGATGGCAGCATGGCCAGCTTCATGGCCTCGCGCACCATGGCGCATGGACATGAAACCCTGACGGAAGTGTTCGGCACGGGCGGCCGCCTGGCCGTGGGCAGCAATCCAAGCCTGAATCGGGTGGAGATTTCGGATGCGCATGGCGTACGCAATGAATGCACGCCGGACTTCTATGCCCGCTTCGCCGACGCCTTTTTGATCGAGGCGCAGGAATTCACGGATGCGGCGCTGGGCCGGCGCACCTTGTCGCTGACCTTGCACGATGCGACGGAAGCGACGCGCATCGGCCTGGCCATGACGCAGGCGATGCGCGAGGCACGACCCGTGGAGTTTTAAGCCGCCAGGGGATTCAGGCAGCCGGCGCGGGAAATGGACGCTCGGGCTGCCTGGGTTCCACGGCCAGGCGCAAGCCCATGGCATCGAGGATGGCCGTCAAGGTGCTCAAGGAGGGATTGCCATCGGGCGACAAGGTGCGGTACAGCTGGGTAGGATTGAGCTTGGCCGCCTGCGCCACGGCGGGCACGCCGCCAAAGGCGCGCGTCAGCTGGCGCAGCACGGCCAGCAGTTCGCCGTGGTCGCCATCGACGAGGATATTGTTGATGAGTTCCAGGGCGAAGGCGGGATCGTCGCAGTACAGCTCAGCCATCGCCTCGTCATGCGAGCGGTCTCTTGCTGGTTTGCTCATGACCTCTTTCACGTCCTCTTTCATCTTCCCTCTCCTTCCAGTCGTGCCAGCAGGCACAGGCGTATTCGATATCTTTCGACTGCGTGCGCTTGTCTCCGCCACACAATAATAAAATGATCTGCCCGTCAGCGATGGCGTAATACACGCGGTAGCCAGGCCCCACATCGATGCGCAACTCCCACACACCGTCGCGGCAAAACTTGTGGTCGCCAAAATTGCCGGGAATCATACGCAGTACCCGGCGCACGATGGCTACCCTGGCCGTATTGTCGCGCTGGCGCTTCAGCCATTCCGTATACAAATCCCTGCCCGATGATGTCAGGTAGTGCCGTATCTCGTACATCATATTCGTCCATAAACGAAGAAAGATCAAGGGTAAAATCACGTGTACATGTAAAAAAAGTAGGCCGCCCATCTTGCTACCAAACCCGCGCACACAGGCCGCGAATGCCGGGTTCACTGAGCTACATCAAGATGCGTTTTTCTAATTGTTATAGGGAAATGATGTCGCGTGTGTACATCGCATCTGCATGCAGATGCGCTATACAATAAACGCCTGCCCAACCGCTCAAACCAGGCCGCCATGACGAACAACGACAGCAACTCCTCCCTTCTCGCCGACGTGGCCGAACGCTACGTCAAGCTGGTCCTGGCCATGGGCCAGCACGATGTCTCGTATGTCGACGCGTATTACGGCCCGCCTGCATGGCAACAAGAAGCGGTAGAACAGCAACTGAGTTTGAGCGGCATCAAGGATGGTGCAAACGCGGCGCTGGCCCTGCTGACCGACGCCGACTGCCTGCGCGCCCTCAACCTGCGCAAGCAGTTGCAGGCCGTGCTGGCCAAGGCGGACATGCTGCAGGGATCGCGCCTGGATTTCGATACGGAAAGCGCGCGCCTGTACGACGCCGTCTCGCCCCATCACAACCGCGCGTACTATGCAGAACTGGTGGCGCAGATCGATGCCCTGCTGCCTGGCGACGGCACGGTCAGCGACCGGGTCAATGCCTTGCGCGCGCAACTTGTCATTCCCGCCGACAAGCTGCGCGCCGTCATGGATGCGGCCATCCGCGCGGGCCGCGAACGCACCTTGCAATACATCGCCCTGCCCGACGGCGAAGATTTCGTGCTGGAATTCGTGACCGACAAACCCTGGAGCGGCTACAACTGGTACAAGGGCAACTACCAGAGCGTGATCCAGATCAATATCGACTTGCCCGTGTACATCGATCGCGCCGTCGATCTCGGCTGCCACGAAGCGTATCCGG
Source organism: Janthinobacterium sp. GMG1 (assembly GCF_034427795.1). Lineage (NCBI taxonomy): Bacteria > Pseudomonadati > Pseudomonadota > Betaproteobacteria > Burkholderiales > Oxalobacteraceae > Janthinobacterium > Janthinobacterium sp. GMG1. The sequence goes on along the minus strand of NZ_JAXQNT010000011.1, from coordinate 114,264 downwards.
GCCACCACGTCTACAACGTGCTACTGGAACGCGACCTGGTGCGCGGCAAGGGCTGGATGGAATACTGCATCTATCCGCTGTATTCACCGCAATCCCTGATCGCAGAAGGCACGGCCAATTACGGCATCGAGCTGAGTTTTACGGAGGAAGAACGGCTGGCTTTCGAGCAGCAGGTGCTGTACCCGCTGGCGGGCCTGGACCCAGCGCTGGCGCCCCGCTATGCGCAGCTCAATGCGCTGCTGGCAAAGCTGAGCTATGCCGACAACGACATCGCGCGCCAGTACCTCGAAGGCAGCCTGAGCCGCGAAGAAGCGCTGGAATGGCTGGTCAACGTACGCCTGTACCCGGCCGAGAAATCCGCGCAGCGCCTGCAGTTCTACGATGCCATGGGCGCCTATGTCATCAATTACAACCTGGGCCAGGACATGGCGAAAGCCTATGTCGAACGCCAGGGCAGTTCGCGCACCGCGCACTGGGCCGCCTTCCGCGATTTGATGTCTTCACCGCGCGTGCCCAGCGCGCTGCTGGAATGAGGCGCTGGCGATAAAGGAGAAAAGCATGCCCCACCACACCACGCACGCCGCCAGCGCCCTGCTGCTGGCCCTGTCCTTCAGCCATGCGGCGTGGGCCAAGGATGCCGCCGTCGCAGCGGCACCGGCGCTCAGCGCGCGCCAGCAGGCGCTGATGGCGACAGTCGTGGGCAACGCCGCCCATCCGCGCATCCTGCAGGTACGCCTCGATGAACTGCACCCGACCCAGCCGGCCATCGGCTACGACCAGGTGTATTACAAACTGGGACGCTATGCGGCGGAAGAACAGCACATCGCCGACATCGCCAAGCCCAAGAAATTTGCCGACCTGTGTGAAGCCAATGGCCAGGGCGATGTCTTGCCCGGCACGGCCAATGCGGCCGGCGCCACCCTGGCCGCGCCACCAGCCGGCTACCGCTGCAAGGCGGCCGTGGGCAGCCGTCCGGATGACATGAAAAGCGTCGTCATCGGCCCGCAAGGCAAACTGTACCTGACCGATGGCCACCACACGTTTTCCACCTTCTGGGATGCCGATGGCGGGCGCAATCATCAATTGAAGGTCTGGGTCAAGGTCAGCGACAATTTCAGTGCGCTGGGAGACACGGCCTTCTGGGTCCGCATGCGCGCGGAAAACAAGGTATGGCTGAGAGATGGCCGCAACCAGGCCATCACGCCGCAGCAACTGCCGTCCGCCATCGGCCTCGCATCGCTGGGCGACGATCCGTACCGCTCGCTCGTCTACTTTACGCGCGAGATCGGCTACCAACCGCCGGAGCACGCCACGGAATTTCTCGAATTCTACTGGGCCGACTGGCTGCGCCGCAAACCGACGCTGGACCTGGCGCGTGTCGACCTGCTTGATCCCGTCGCATATGCCAGCGCCATCCTGCTGGCCGCGCAAGCGATGGTGAAACTGCAAGCATCCGACATCGTCAGCGGTGACAAGCGCGCGGCGGACCTGGGCGCGCTGCGCGACATCGGCCACGAAGCATTCGACGCACTGACCGAAGACAAGGGCAAGCTGGGCTACGCCATCGCCTATAAGAAATCGCTGGCCAAATAATCGCGGCGGCGTCAACAACAACGAACAACGGCCCGCCTGTCATTCGACAAGCGGGCCGTTTTTATGGGCAGCGTCGCTTACGCGATGCGTTCACCATTCTCCGGATCGAACAGGGCCGCTTTCGACAGGTTGAACGACAGCTGCATGGTCTGCCCCGGCAGCACGGCTTCGCGCGGATGCGTGCGGCAGGTGACGGAGGCGCCGTTCAAGCGCGTCGTCAGCAGGGTGTCCGGGCCGGTTGGCTCGACCAGGTCGATCAGGCAACCGAGTTCCTGGCCCACGTCGCCGTGCGCGCTGCTCATGTCCGTGATCTGCTCCGGGCGCACGCCCAAAATCACGTCGCGGCCCGCATAGCTGCGCAGCTTGTCGGTGGCGAACGGCAAGGCCAGGCGCATGCTCTTGCCCGCGTTCTCGATGGCGACAAACACCTCGTTGCCCTCGATGACAGGCTTGACGGTGATGAAGTTCATCGATGGCGAGCCGATGAAGCCGGCCACGAACAGGTTGGCCGGATTGTCGTAGATTTCCTGCGGCGTGCCCAGTTGCTGCACTACCCCATCCTTCATGACGGCGATCAAATCGCCCATCGTCATCGCCTCGATCTGGTCATGCGTGACGTAAACGATGGTGGCTTTCAGGCGCTGGTGCAGCAACTTGATCTCGGCGCGCATTTCCACGCGCAGCTTGGCGTCCAGGTTCGACAGCGGTTCGTCGAACAGGAACAGCGACGGCTTGCGCGAAATGGCACGGCCCATGGCCACGCGCTGACGCTGGCCACCGGACAACTGCGCCGGACGACGGTCCAGCAAATGCGTGATCTGCAGGGTTTCGGCGACGCGGGCGACGATTTCTTCCTGCTCCGCCTTCGGTACTTTTTTCACGTTCAGGCCAAACGCGATGTTTTCGCGCACCGTCATCGACGGGTACAGCGCATACGACTGGAACACCATGGCGATGTCGCGGTCTTTCGGCGGCAGGTCGTTGACGACCTTGCCATCGATGAGGATTTCGCCCGAGGTGACGCTTTCCAGGCCGGCCACCATGTTGAGCAAGGTCGACTTGCCGGAGCCGGAGCCGCCGACGAGGATCAGGAACTGGCCATCCTTGATCTCGATGTCGATGCCCTTGAGGACTTCGACGCCATTCGTGTACACCTTGCGGATGCTGCGTATCGATAAACTGGACATATTCTTTCCTTAACCTTTGACTGCGCCTGCGGTCAGACCGCGCACAAAATAACGGCCTGCGACCAGATAGACCAGCAGGGTCGGCAGCGCGGCAATCACCGCGGCCGCCATGTTGACGTTGTATTCCTTCACGCCCGTGGACGTGTTGACCAGGTTGTTCAAGCCCACCGTGATCGGCTGCGAATCGCCGCTGGCGAAGACGATACCGAACAGGAAGTCGTTCCATATCTGCGTGAATTGCCAGATGATGCAGACGACGAAAATCGGACCCGAAATCGGCAGCACGATCTTGCGGAAGATCAGGAAGAAGCCGGCGCCGTCGATGCGGGCCGCCTTGATCAATTCTTCCGGCACGCCGATATAGTAATTGCGGAAGAACAGGGTCGTGAACGCCGTGCCATACACCACGTGCACGAAGACGAGGCCCGTGGTGGTATTGGCCAGGCCGAATTCGCCCAGCAAGCGTGCCATCGGCAGGATCACCACCTGGAACGGAATGAAGCAGCCCACCAGCAAGGCGGCAAACAGGATTTCCGAACCGCGGAAGCGCCAATGCGCGAACACATAGCCGTTGAAGGCGCCCAGGAAGGTCGAGATCAGCACGGCGGGAATCACCATCTTGATCGAGTTCCAGAAGAACGGCTGCATGCCGTCGCAGGTGACGCCCGTGCAGGCCGAAGACCAGGCCTTGGACCAGGAATCGAATTGCCACACGTGCGGCAAGGCCAGCAGGTTGCCGCTGCGGATCTCGTCGAGCGACTTGAACGACGTCGACAGGGTCACGTACAGAGGCACGATGTAGTACACCGCAAACAGAATCAGCAGCAGGTATACAACCACCCGTCCGAGGGTGAGGCGATTATTGCGTGTAGGTGTCATCTCATCGCCTTTGCGCTGCGCGTTTCCAGGTACATCAGCGGCACGAGCACGGCCACGATGGTGGCCAGCATCATCATTGCCGATGCCGAGCCCAGGCCCAGCTGGCCGCGGGTGAAGGAAAACTGGTACATGAAGATGGCCGGCACGGACGACGAATTGCCAGGGCCGCCAGCCGTCAATGCGATGACCAGGTCGAAGCTCTTGATGGCGATATGCGCGAGGATCAGCAGCACGCTGAAGAACACTGGACGCATGGCGGGAATCACGATGCGCCAGTAGATCGTCGGCAGCGACGCGCCATCGACTTGCGCCGCCTTGATGATTTCATCATCGATGCCGCGCAGGCCGGCCAGGAACAGGGCCATGACAAAGCCGGACGACTGCCACACGCCGGCGATCACCACCGTGTAGATGGCCATGTCGGAGTTCACCAGCCAGTCGAAGGTAAACGAGGTCCAGCCCCAGTCGTGCATGACCTTTTCCAGGCCCAGGCTGGGATTGAGCATCCATTTCCAGGCCGTGCCGGTGACGATGAAGGACAGCGCCATCGGATACAGGTAGATGGCGCGCAGCGCGCCTTCGGCGCGGATTTTCTGGTCCAGCAGGATGGCCAGGAACAGGCCGATGGCGATGCTGCAACCGATGAACAGGACACCAAAGATGCCGAGGTTCTTGAGCGAGGTCCACCAGCGCTCGTTGTCGAACAGCTCGTAATATTGCACCAGGCCGGCGAACTCGTAGTTCGGCATCAGCCGCGATTCGGTCAGCGACAGCCAACCGGTCAAAAAGATAAAACCATAGACGAATACCAAGCTGGCGATGAGCGTGGGGCCCAACACCATCTGCGGTATCCATCGGTCGAATTGCTTGCGTATGGACATAGGACAGCCGTAGAAGTAGAACTGCGTGTGGCGCCGGCCTGGTCGAACGCCAGGGCGGACGCCTGCGATGCATGCGATGCAGCGGGCGCCGGCGGGAGTGCCGGCGCCGTCGTGATTACTTCACTTTTGCCGCTTTAGCCAAGGCTGCAACCGCGTCTTTCGAGCTCATGTTGGTGTTCATGAACTTGGCGATGACGTCGGTCACGGCGCCTTGCGTGGCCGATGGCAGCGCCATGCCATGGGCGAACGATGGCACCAGGCCGCCGGTCTTGTTGGTGGCGTCCATGTCTTCCATCGATTTCAGGGCGCAAGCGTCAAACTTGTCCTTGGAAACGCCGGAACGCACGGGGATGGAACCCTTGTTCAGGTTGAAGATCGACTGGAACTTCGGATTCATGATGGCGTTGGCCAGGGCGATCTGCCCTTTCTTCGCATTCGCATCCTTTTGCGTGAACATGGCAAACGAATCGATGTTGAAGGTATAGGCCTTGTCCGTGCCAGGCGCTGCCACGCACAGGTAGTCCTTGCCCGGCACCTTGCCGGCAGCCGTGAACTCGCCCTTGGCCCAGTCGCCCATGAACTGGAAGCCGGCCTTGTTGTTGATGACCATGGCGGTCGCCAGGTTCCAGTCGCGGCCTGCCGCATCCTTGTCGATGTAGGTCTTCACCTTGCCCAGGGTGTCGAACACCTTGAGCATGGTCGGGCCGGTCAATTCCTTCTGGTCCAGCTTGAGGATGGCTTTCTTGTAGAATTCCGTGCCGCCCACGCCCAGCGCGACGGATTCAAACACGGTGGCGTCCTGCCAAGGCTGGCCGCCGTGGGCGATCGCGATGCCGCCCGATTTCTTGATTTTCTCGGCCGCGTCAAAGAACGCATCCCAGGTGGTCGGGGTGGTGGCCACGCCGGCTTTTTTCAGCACTTCAGGATTGACCCACATCCAGTTGACGCGGTGGACGTTGACGGGAGCGGCAACGTAATGGCCCTTGTATTTCATGATGTCGGCGACGACTTTCGGCAGCACGGCATCCCATTTGCCTGGAATGGCGGCATCATCGATATTGGCCAGCACGCCTTCTGCGCCCCATTCCTGAATCGATGGACCCTTGAGCTGGGCGGCCGTTGGCGGGTTGCCGGAAATGACGCGGGTTTTCAGCGCGGTCGCGGCGTTTTCGCCAGCGCCGCCAGCCACGGCGAAGTCTTTCCAGCCGAAGCCGCTTTCCTTCACGATTTGCTGCAACTGGCCCACGGACTTCGCTTCGCCGCCGGAGGTCCAGTAGTGCAACACTTCCACGTCGGTTGCAAAGGCGCTGCCGGCAAATGCCAGGGTGGTCAACGCGGCCAGTTGGGTAATCTTGAATTTCAGTTTCATCTCCACATTCCTTTTTTGATCAAGCTTTTAGGGGGCTTCGGCATACGGGGGCCGAAAAAGGTGAAATCTGCGCCTGTACCGGCGCTCTTGTGCTCAGACCCGCTTGCAAACGGGCATCATCTTCAGTGAAAAGACGGCGCCGTGATCCATGACATGACTACATTGCCTTTATATCACGGGACGGCGCCAAAAACGCATCCGCGAAGGATGCGCCAGGTTGATCTAGACTTACAACGCCTGCAAACTTAGAACCAGGTTTCTACTTGGAAACCATACGAGGTGCCGCTGGTATTGTTGTTGTAGATCGGGCCGCCGTTGTTCGACGCATTGACCGAGGCGGTGGCTGCATCGTTCCATTTGCCGTAGGTAACGAAAGCGCGCAGTTCAGGACGCGACCAAAGGCCAGGGCCGGCCGAGATCGTCGGGGCGATGGTCAGCTTGGTCAAGCGCTTGGCCGGCAGGCCGCCCGCTTGCGTCACGCGGTCCGTGCCCAGTTCGCCCACCAGCTTGAAGTTGTCGGTGAAGGCATACACGGGACGCACGCCGACCGAGGTCCAGGTCGAGGAACCGTTGGCGTTCGACTCGTCTTTTTGCCACAGGGCGACGAATTCCATGCCGAAGTTGGCCATCGGCTGGATCGCCATGTCATTGAAGATACGCGTGCGTTTCACGTCCGAACCCAAACCGGTGTCGCCCGAGGCGCCGAACTGCGCGCCCTTGCCCGTACCAGGACCGACGCCGTACTGCACGCCGAAGGTATTGCCGCCGCCAAACACTTTACCTTGACGGTGGAATGCCGACAGCTGCCAGCCGTTGTGTTTCTTGCCGTATGAGTCGTTGTCCTTGCCTTCGCCGATGATGTAGGTCGCGGCCAGGTCCAGCGTGCCGTTTTCATTGACGGGAATCTCGCCGTAGATGAAGTTCTGGCGCACGGCCGAACGGGTGCCGAGGAAGGCGCCCGGCTTGCCGCTGATCGTGCCGAGGCTGTCATCGAACTTGTTGAAGTCGTTGTCCTTGAAGAAGGCGTACGAGAATTTACCCGGTCCTGCAGGAATGCGGTCCAGGCCGGCGCCCGTGCCGTTCATGTTGATGTACTGCAAGTCCAGCATGTGGATGTCAGGACGGTAGTAGAAGCGCTTACCGATCCAGGCCGTGCCGCCGTTCAGGAAATCGAGTCCCTGCGCTTCGACATAGGCCTTGACGATGCCCAGTTTGTTGTCGCCGAAATCCGAGTTTGGCGCGTAGGCGTTGACCCAGATGGTGGCCAGGTAGTTCACGCCGCCGGACTTGGCGACGGACTTGGTGTAGCCGAATTCCGTGTAGGCGTCGCACTCATTGCCCAGACGGTATTTCATGGTGTTGCCACCCAGGCCGAAGCAGCCTTGCGAACCGCCACCGCCCGACGTATTGCTGCCGGCGCCGGCGCGCAGGTAGCCGTGGAAGCCTTCGGAATCGGATGGGTACATTGGGTCGGCGGCAGCGGAACCGCTGGCGATGGCTAAGACGATGGCAGCTGGCAGTGTCTTCAACACGGCCTTCAACATGGTGCGATGCAGCATGGTAAGTCTCCTCAGTAATTTATTTTTTATCTAGTCATTCGTGGCCGAATGTACTGGCCAGAATTCTTTCCAGCAGGGACATAGTAACTATACTACGAACAAATATCAACATATTATGTTGTAATCCTACGACTACTCTGCGACACTTTATTTGCGTACCGATAGGCGAGTTGACTGCCCTGTTTTTTCCGCCGGCGCCACCCGTTTCCGGCACTGCAGGCAAGCATTTGCGCAGGCGCCCCGCATTTTTCGGCACGCGGCACGTATACGAATTAAAATCCTTGGTTTTTGCCATAACGACAGTGCGCCGCCAAGACAGCGCACGCAAACGAGACTAGGCACCGCCATGAAAATTGATGAAAAAATGGAAGTAGCAGGCAGCGATCCGGCGGAGCGATTCAGTGAAGGGCCACGCCTGCTGGCCGACATCGGCGGCACCAATGCCCGCTTCGTGCTCGAAACGCGCCAGGGCCACCTGGAAGCGGTCGCCGTGCTGCCCTGCGACGACTACGCGTCGCTGCTCGACGCCATCACCGCCTATATGGATAGCAGCGAGGCGCGCGCCGCCGGTTCGGCGCGCGTGCGCCATGCGGCCATCGCCATCGCCAATCCCATCGACGACGACAATATCCGCATGATGAACCACCACTGGTTCTTCTCGATCGAAGCCATGCGCGCCACGCTGGGCCTCGACACGCTGCTGGTGGTGAATGACTTCACGGCGCTGGCGATGGCCCTGCCCTACCTGCGGCCCGACCAGCGCCTGCAGATCGGCGGCGGCATGGCGCGCGCCGACAGCGTCATCGGCCTGCTCGGTTCGGGCACGGGCCTGGGCGTGTCGGGCATGATTCCCGCCGAAGACCGCTGGATCGCGCTGGGCAGCGAGGGGGGCCACGTCAGCTTCGCCCCGTGCGACCAGCGCGAGATGGACGTGCTGTCCTTCGCCTGGCGCGAGCTGTCGCACGTCTCGGCCGAACGCCTCGCCTCCGGGCGCGGGCTGGAACTGATCTACCGCGCCCTGTCCGAGCGCGCCGGCAAGCCCGATGCGCTGCCGCTGCTGGCAGCCGAAATCACCAGCCGCGCCCTGAACAATGAATGCGACGTATGCCTCGAAGCAGTGGACTGCTTCTGCGCCATTCTCGGCTCCATCGCCGGCAACGTGGCCATGACCCTGGGCGCGCTGGGCGGCATCTATATAGGCGGGGGCATCGTGCCGCGCCTGGGTCCCCTGTTCGAACAGTCGCAGTTCCGCGCCCGCTTCGAGCAAAAGGGCCGCCTGAACGAATACCTGGCGCAGATTCCGACCTTCCTGATCACGGCCGAACTGCCCACCTTCCTCGGCATCGCCGCCATCCTCGCGCAAAAGCTCAAGCGCGCCCATTCCGGCGCACCCGTGCTCGAATCCGTGCGCCAGGCGCGCGGACGCATGAGCCCCTCGGAATGCAAGGTCGCCGACTGGGTCCTGAAAGAGCCGAACGCCATGCTGACCCTGCCGATCGCCGAAATCGCCCAGCGGGTCGGCGTCAGCCAGCCGACCGTGATGCGCTTTTGCCGCTCCATCGGCGTGCAGGGCCTGGCCGATTTCAAGCTGAAGCTGGCCTCCGGCCTGACGGGCGGCGCCATCACGGTGGCCCACTGCCACGTGGAGATCTCGGATTCCGACGCGGAACTGGCGCGCAAGGTGCTGGGCAATAACGCCTCGGCCGCGCTGGCCCTGCGCGACATGCTCGACGTGAAAGCGCTGACGGCCGCCATCGAACTGCTGCGCGGCGCACAGCGCGTGGAATTGCTGGCCGTGGGCAGCGCCCGCGTGGTGGCGGACGACATGCAGCACAAGCTGCTCAACCTGGGCATCGTCAGCAGCTTCTTTGCCGACCCGCAGGCGCAGGAAATGAGCGCCGCCATGCTCAAACCGGGCGACGTGGCGCTGGTCATTTCCCGCTCGGGCGCCCTGCCCGACCTGCTGCGCACCGTCAAGGTGGCGCAAGGCTGCGGCGCGCGCGTGCTGGCCATTACGGCCAGCGGCTCGCCGCTGGCCAAGCTGGCCGACGTGCTGCTGACCTTGAACCACCCGGAAGGCAACCTCAATTTCGTGCCCATGATCGTGCGCCTGCTGCAACTGATGATGCTCGATATCCTGTCAGTGGGACTGGCGCGGCGCGACACGGCGCAGCGCACCAGCGCCGCCGAACTGGAAGAAGGTCAATTGCACGGCATGCGCATCAGCGGCAAGCTGAAATTCGGTGGCCACCTCGAATAAGGCGGCGCACGCCGCCCTTGATACCGCCAGCGGCGCCACCGTGCACGACGTGGCGCGCGTGGCAGGCGTGTCGGCCATGACGGTATCGCGCGTGATCAACGGGCGCGCCAGCGTCAGCACGGCCACGCGCGACAAGGTCGAGGCGGCGATCGCCAGCCTGCATTACCAGCCCAACCTGGCGGCCAGGGCGGCCCGTACGGGTACCTTGCGCATCGGCCTGTTGTACAGCAATCCGAGCGCCGCCTTCCTCAGCGAATTCCTCGTCGGCGCCATGGATCAATGCCGCCAGGGGGGCGGCCAGTTGCTGCTCGAACGCTGCGAAGATCTGGACAGCCAGCGCGCCGGCATCGATTGCCTGGTGGCGGCCGGCGTGGATGGCATCCTCGTGCCGCCGCCCCTGTGCGATTCGCCGGAAGTGCTGGCGCAGCTGAACCAGATGGGCATCCCCGCCATCGCCGTGGCCACGGCACGCCCCTCGCCCGGCGTCTCGGCCGTGCGCATCGACGACTACGAAGGCGCGCTGGCCATGACGCGCCATTTGATCGCACTGGGCCACCGCGACATCGGCTTCATCGAAGGCGATCCGGCGCACACGCCGGCCCTGCTGCGCCGCCAGGCATTCGAGGACGCCATGCGGGAAGCGGGCTTGCAAGTGCCGCCGCACAGAGTGGCGCAAGGCTACTTTACGTATCGTTCGGGCCTCGACGCGGCGCGCCAGCTGCTGGCGCAAGCACCGCACCCGAGCGCCATCTTCGCCAGCAATGACGACATGGCCGCCGCCACGCTGGCCGTGGCGCACGGCATGGGCCTGCAGGTGCCGGCGGAATTGTGCGTGTGCGGCTTTGACGACACGCCCGTCGCCACCACCGTCTGGCCCGAGCTGACCACCATCCACCAGCCCATCGCTGACATGGCGCGCGCCGCCGTCAATCTCGTCATCGACGAAATCCGCCAGCGCCGCGCCGGCGAAACAGCGCCCGCCACGCATCATCTGATGGCGTTCACCCTGATGGACCGGGCGTCGACGGGAACATACCGTCCCCGCTAGCCGACGCCTAGCGCACCACCGTGCGCTGCACCAGCGACTCCACCAGCTCCACCGAAGGGGGCGCGCCACCGGCCGCCAGGCAGGCGCCCGCGCCCGCCGCGACGGCAAAGCGCAAATGCTGGCCGCCGTCGGCCTCGGGACGGTACATCAGGCTGTACAGCAAGCCGCCGATGCTGGCGTCGCCCGCCCCCACGGAGTCGACCACCTCGATGACGGGCGGCGCCGCCTGCCAGGTTTGCTCGCCCTGATACAGCGCCGCGCCCTGCGCACCGCGCGTATATAAATAGGTGGCTTGCGGATTCCAGCTGCGCAGCATGGCAAACGCGCCATCGATATCTTCATGGCGGAACAGGCCCGCCAGGTCTTCGTCCGACACCTTGATCACGTCAGCCAGCTGCGTCATGCGGCGCAAGGTGGCGTCGTAGCGTTCATCCATCATGATGCGGAAATTCGGGTCGTAGCTGATTTTCACGCCAGCCGCCTTGAGTTCCTGCGCCAGCGCCAGCAGCTTGCCCGCCAGCGGTTCGCGCGCCAGGCTGATGCCGCCGAAATGCACCCACTGCGCACCCTGCATCCAGCCGGCCGGCAGGAGGGAAGAGTCGAAATGCAGGTCGGCGCTGTCGTCGCCGATGAAGTAATACGTGGGCGGATGCAGTTCGTGCACGATGGCCAGCAGCGGCGACTTCGCATGGCGCTGCAAAAAACGCATGTCCAGGCCCGCCGCCCCGGTGGCAGCGGCCAGCGCGTCGCCGAAGACGTCGAGGCTGACGCCGCCCGCAAAGGCGCTGGGCACGCCCAGGCGCGCCATCACGCGCGCCACGTTCCAGGTCGAGCCGCCCACCTGGCTGTTCCAGGAGTCGGCGCCCGTGCGCAGCATGTCCGTCAGCGCTTCGCCGGCCGACACGAAAGCAGGGAAAGAGGTGGCGTTCATGCGGCACCGCCGATCACGTTCAGCACTTCATAGCAGGCACCCATGGTGTGGTAATCGGTCTTGCCGGCCGGGCTTTTCTCCTTGCTGATCTTGCCGTTTTCCGGCGTCAAAATGCGGTACCAGGCGCCGTGTTCATGGTCGACGAAGTGCGTCCAGCTGTAGTCCCAGATTTTGTCGTAGCTGTGCCAGTAGGCGTCGTCGCCCGTGCGTGCGGCCAGCACGGCGGCGGCGGCGAAGCTTTCCGCCTGCACCCAGAAGTATTTGTCGCCATCGCAGATCTCATCTTGCGGGCCGAAGCCGTAATGAATGCCGCCATGCGCGCCATCCCAGGCCTTGGCCAGGGCCGTGTCGTACAGTTCGCGCGCGCGCGGCAGCAGCCAGTCGGACGGGCCGGCCATGAACCGGCTGTGGCGCTCCATGATCAGCAGCAACTTGGCCCATTCCGTGAAGTGGCCGGGCTGGTAGCCCCACGGACGGAAGATATTGCTCTTGTCGTGCAGGTTGTAATCCCAGTCGATAGCCCAGTCAGGCGTATAGTGCTCCCAGATCATGCCGTCCGCCAGGCCCGCCTGGCGCACCGTGATGTTGTGCGCCAGCGTTTCGGCGCGGTGCAGATAGCGCGCCTCGCCTGTCGCTTCAAAAGCGGCCAGCATGGCTTCGCAGGCGTGCATATTGGCGTTCTGGCCCCGGTAGCCGTCCAGGGTGGACCAGTCGGCGCTGGCCACGTCCGCATACAGACCGTGTTCGGGCAGCCAGAAACGCTGCTCCATCAATTCAAAGGTCTCGTCCAGATACGCGCGCGCTTCCGTCACGCCAGCTTGCAAGGCGTGGGCATACGCCAGCAGCACGAAGGCCAGGCCGTAGCAGTGGTTGGCGCCGTCTTCGACTGTCTTGACGCCGCCTTTCCACGACAGTTGCCAGGCATAGCCGCCCGTGGCCGGGTCGCGGTGCACGTCGCGCAGGAAGGCCACGCCGTGGCGCAGGGCCGCCTGGTAAGCGTCATCGCCGAAGTGGCGATAAGCCATGGCGTAATTGAAGATGAAGCGCGTGCTGCTGACCAGGTGGCGCGTGCTGGCGTCGTACACCGTGCCATCATCGAGGAAGAAGTGGTAAAAGCCGCCGCTCGGGTCAAAAGCGCGCGGGTGATAAAAGTGCATCGTGTGCAGGATATGCTTTTCAAGCGTCGCCCTGGAGCGGAAGTCGGGATTCATCGGTCTCTCATGATATTGTTATCGATAACAATGATGATAGCATGCCGTCCCTGCTCCGTCATGCCTGGTCAGGGAGTCTTCGCCAGTCTGAGCTTTTCGCGCCACAGCGCCGCCTGCGCGGGGTCGGCTGCCTGTTCCAGCTCGCCCTTATCGTACACCTTGATCAGCCGTTCGATGGCTTCCCGGTCGCCCTGCTGCGCCGCCAGCAGGTACAGGGCAAAGGGCTTGGGCGCCGGCCCTTGCCGGGTCGGCCCGCCGCGCCCTTGTTCCAGCAGCCGCGCGAAACCCGTCTGGCCCGGCGGGCTTTTGGCAATGGCCGCCATCTCGTACCAGCCCAGGGCCGCCTCGTCGCTCTGCGGCACACCCTGTCCCACCTCGTACGAGTAGGCGACATTGTTCAAGCCGGGCGGATCGAGCGCCTTGGCCGCCTGCATGTACCAGCCGAACGCTTCCTTGCGCTGCGCGTCGTCCTGCGCCGTCATCATCAGGCGGTAGCCGATCTCATTGTAGGCGTAAATAAAGCCGTTCCCGGCATAGAACTTCAGCCAATGCAGCGCATGCGCCTGTTCTTCCGGGCTGCTGTGGATATTTTCAAAGTGCATGGCCACGGTGAAGTTGGCCAGTTCCACGCCTTGCGCGGCACCCTTGCGCGACCAGTATTCGCCCAGCTTGCGGTCGATGGCCATGCCCTGTCCCAGCGTATAGGCCACGCCCAGGAAAGCCTGCGCCGGACCATAGCCGCCTTCGGCCGATTTCTGCATCCACGCCAGGCCGGCGTCATAGTCGCGCGACGTGCCCTCGCCTTGGTGCAGCATCTGCGCCAGCTCCAGCTGGGCTGCCGTGTCCCCCCGTTCTGCAGCGGCGCGCGTCTTGTCGAAGGCGGCGACCTTGTCCGGCGACAGGTCGACCGGCCGGTTGATCACGGCCCGCACCCTTGCGCGCATGGCATCCAGGCCGGACATATCGAATTCGGCCAGCGCCGGATGCTGGCGCGGTTCCTTGGTGGACGCCGGCTGCGCCAGCACGGGCTGCGCCAGGGCCAGGCTCAATACAAACAGCATGGTCTTCATTTCTTTTCCTTCTCGGCCAGCTTGCCGCGCCATTCGGCCGCGTCTTCGGCATCCGCCTGCTGTCCCAGTCCGCCCTTGGCATACACGTCAATCATGCGCCGCATGGCGGGCACGTCGCCGCTCCATCCCGCCCGTTCATACCAGACCAGGGCCAGCTTGTCGGACTGTTTCACGCCCAGGCCCAGTTCATGTGCGCGAGCCAGGTTGCGCATGCCGGCCGGCTGCTTTTCACGCGCCGATCTGTCATACCAGTGGAAAGCCTCGCCGCGATCCTGTTCATCGGTGGCTGCGCGCATCAGGTGCTCGCCCAGCGCGTTGTAGGCAGGCACAAAGTGCTGTTCGTTCGCCGCCGCCTTCAGCCAGGTGATGGCCAGCGCCTGTTCTTCGGCACTGCTGTCGCCATCGATGAATTCCAGCGCCAGGATGGTTTGCGCCAGCTGATCTCCTTGTGCCACGCCCTTGCGCAGCCAGTATTCGCCCTGCACGCGGTCGATCGGCACCTTGCCGCCCACGGCATAAGCCAATCCCAAGGCCGATTGCGCCGGCGCATAGCCGTTTTCGGCCGACTTGCGTATCCAGGCCATCGATAGCGCCGTGTCTTGCGGCGCGCCGACGCCCAGTTGCAGCATGCGGGCCAGTTCCAGCTGCGCCTCGACGTCGCCCGTTTCCGCCACACGCCGGGTCTCGGCAAATTCGGCGATGCTTTCCGGACTATGGGTAGTCACATCGGCCCGTGCCTTGATGGCGATCAGCTGCAGATCGAGCAAGGTGGGCGAAGTTTGCGCCAGGACAGGCAGCGGCAGCAGAAAAGGAATCAGCAACAGGAATTTCTTGGGCATGCGGCGGTATCGGGAAGAAGAAAACACGCATGGTAGCCGATGCCCGGCCGGACAGGCGCGCACTGCAGGCGAAGTTTGACAGGGCAAGCCGGCGGGCTTACATTGCACGGGTTCACCACTTATACAGGAACGCCATGAACCGCCTCGCCACCACCGCCTTGACCCTGCTGCTCGCCGCAGCCTCCGTGGGCGCCAGCGCCGCAGACACCCAGCTGGCCGGCTGCGCCGCCAAGCGCGAAAGCATCCGCACCGAATTGCACCAGGCGCAGGAACAGGGCCTGTCCGACAAGGTCGCGGGCCTCACGCGCGCGCTCGACGAAGTCAACGCCCACTGCCGCGACAATGTGCTGGTCGAACGCCATAACAAGAAGGTGCTGAAGGCGCAGGCGAAGGTAAACCAGACGGAGCGTTCGCTGCGCCTGGCCCAGGAAGCCAATAAACAGCCGAAGAAGATCGCCAAGCTGGAAGGCAAGCTGGAAAAAGCCAGGGCGGAACTGGCCGCCCTGCAGGCGCAACAGCCTTAAGCTTTATCGCCCAATAACTGATAAATGCTGGAAAAGTCCAGCGCGCCCGATCCCGCCTTGCTGTGCAAACTATATAAATTGCGCGACAAGGCGCCCAGCGGCACGCTCGCGCCGCTGGCCAAGGCGCTTTCCACGGCCAGGCCCAGGTCCTTCAGCATCAAATCGACGCCAAAGCCGCCCGTGTAGCCGCGCGACGCGGGCACGTTCTCGGCCACGCCCGGACACGGGTTGTACACGTCCAGGGTCCAGTTGCGGCCCGAGCTTTTCGCCATCACGTCCGACACCACCTTCGGGTCCAGGCCATTGGCCACGCCCAGGCGTATCGCTTCGCTGGTGCCGATCATCAAAATCCCCAGCAGCATGTTGTTGCATATCTTGACCGTCTGGCCGCAGCCCGAACCGCCCGCGTGGAAGATGGCCTTGCCCATGACGTCCAGGTAAGGCCGCGCCGCCGCCAGCGCGGATTCTTCGCCGCCCACCATGAAGGTCAACGTACCGTTGGTGGCGCCCGCCGTACCGCCTGAGACGGGCGCGTCCAGCATGGGCATGCCCTTTTCTTCGGCCGCGCGGCCCACCTGGCGCGCCGCCTCGGTGGAAATCGTCGAACAGTCGATCAGCAGGGTGCCGGGCCGCGCCTGCGCCAGGATGCCAGTCTCGCCCAAAGGGTTACCCAAATAAGCACCCAGCACGTGGCGGCTGGCCGGCAGCATGGTGATGACGATGTCGGCCGCCTGGATCGCCGCGCCCTGATCATCGGACACGAGGCCGCCGCCATCGGCAAACTGCCGCACGCTGGCCGGTACCAAATCGAAGCCCGTGACGGCATGGCCGGCCCGCACGAGGTTTTGCGCCATGGGCAGGCCCATGTTACCCAGGCCGATGAAAACGATATTGGTGCTCATCGCCGCCTCCTTATTTCATCGAGATGGTGGTATTGACGCCGCTGCCGCCGTCGTCCGGGGCGAACCAGCGCGCCGTGACGGTCTTGGTCTGCGTCCAGAAGTACAAGGCTTGCTTGCCGTTCGGGCCCAGATCGCCCAGCTTGGACGCGCGCGAACCCGTGAAGCTGAAATACGCGACAGGCACGGGTATGGCCACGTTGATGCCCACCTGGCCCACGTCGATCTCGTTCTGGAACTTGCGCCCCGCCCAGCCGGACGAGGTGAAGATCGACGTGCCGTTGCCATTCGGGTTGGCGTTGATGAAGGCGATGGCCTGGTCCAGCGTCTCCGTCTCGACCACGCACATGGCGGGCCCGAAGATTTCCTGCGTGTAGACGGAGTTCGAGGCTGCCACCTTCGAGAAAATCGTCGGCCCCATGAAGTTGCCGCCCTCGTAACCGGCCACCTTGTGGCCACGGCCATCGAGCAGCAGCTGCGCGCCTTCGTCCACGCCTGCCTGGATCAGTTTTTCCGCGCGCTGCATGGCCGCTTTCGAGACCATCGGTCCCAGGTCGGCCGTGCGGTCGCTGCCCGGCCCCACTTTCAGCGCTTGCGAGCGGGCGACGATTTCCGGCAGCCAGGAGCGCGCTTCGCCCACCAGCACGACGACGGAATTGGCCATGCAGCGCTGGCCGGCCGCGCCGAACGCCGCGCCGATCAGGTTATTGATCGCCTGCTCCTTGTTGGCGTCGGCCAGCACCACGCAATGGTTTTTCGCGCCCATCATTGATTGCGCGCGCTTGCCCGATTCGCTGGCGCGGCGGTACACATGCGTGCCCACGTGGGTGGAGCCGATGAAGGATACGGCCTTGATGTCGGGATGGTCGCACAGCATGTTGACGACGTCGGCGCCGCCATGCACGACGTTCAGCACGCCGGCCGGCAAGCCCGCCTGATACATCAGTTCGACCAGATACATCGACGAGGACGGATCCTGCTCCGACGGTTTCAAGACAAACGTATTGCCGCAGGCGATAGCGATGGGGAACATGAAGCACGGCAGCATGACGGGGAAATTGAAGGCCGTGATGCCGGCGCCTACGCCCAGCGGCTGGTAGATATTGTAGACATCGACGCCGGTCGCCGCGTTTTCCGCGATCTCGCCCAGCTGCAGGGTGGCGATCGAGCACGCGTGTTCCACCACTTCCAGGCCCCGCATCACTTCCCCTTCCGCGTCGGGCAAGGTCTTGCCGTGTTCACGCGTGATCAGTTCAGCCAGAGTGGCGATGTTTTCGCGGATCAGGTGCTGGTACTTGAGCATGATGCGCATGCGCGCCGCCAGCGGGGTATTCCGCCAGCTCTTGAAGGCTTCCTTGGCCGTGGCGACGGCCAGGTTGACTTCGTCCGGCGTGGAAAACGGCACTTTGGCGACGATTTCCTGCGTGGCCGGGTTGATGACGTCGCGCCATTCGGTGCTGCTTGACGCATGGTGCTTGCCGCCGATGTGCAGGGGGACGGCGGGAACTGAGGTGAGGGCTTGGTTCATGTAAGGCTCCGTAAGGTATTCGATGGTTATTTCTTGACCAGGTTGCACGCCGCCGCATCCATAGTCTTGAACGCCTGGTCGGCGGGGATGGTGGACAGCACTTTCAGGTAATCCCATGCGCCTTTCGATTCGGCCGGGGTTTTCACCTGCACCAGGTACATATCGTGGATCACGCGGCCGTCGGGGCGGATCGAGGCGTTGTTCATGACGGCGTCCTTGATCGGCAGCTCGCGCATTTTCTGGGCGACGATTTTCGAATCGTCGCTCTTCGCGGCCGCCACCGATTTCAGGTAGTGGTAGACGCTCGAATACACGCCCGCCTGCACCATGGTCGGCTTGGCGCCCTTGTTGAGTGCCTCGAAGCGTTTCGCAAAGGCGCGGCTGCGGTCATCGAAATCCCAGTAAAAACCATCCGCGTAGACCAGGCCCTGGGCCGTTTCCAGGCCCAGCGCGTGCACGTCCGAGAGGAACACGAGCAAGGCGGCCAGGCGCTGGTCCTTGCCGCTGCCGATGCGGAACTCGCGCGCCTGCTTGATGGCCGAGACCACGTCTGCGCCGCCGTTGGCCAGACCGATCACCTGTGCCTTGGAGCCTTGCGCCTGCACCAGGAAGGACGAGAAATCGGACGCGTTGAGCGGATGGCGCACGGCGCCCAGCACCGTGCCGCCATTGCGCTTGACGACTTCACTGGCGTCTTTTTCCAGCGAGTGGCCGAACGCGTAATCGACGGTGACGAAGTACCAGGATTTCTGACCCAGTTTCGTCAGCGCCGCCGCCGTGCCGGCCGCCTGCGAATAGGTATCGAACATCCAGTGGAAGCCGTTCGGCGAGCAGTCTTCATTCGTCAACCGCCCCGTGGCCGGACCGCTGAACATGGCGATGCCGCCTTTCTCTTTCATCAGTTTTTGCACGGACAGGGCCACCGAGGAATTGGTCAGGTCGGCGATGGCGTCGACCTTGTCGCGATCTATCCATTCGCGCGCCTTGGAGGCGGCGATATCGGCCTTGTTCAAATGGTCGGCCGAGAGTATCTCGATCTTCATGCCCTTGCATTCGGCTTTCAGGCAATCCTCGACGGCCATCTGGCTGGCGACGACGGAGCCGCGCCCGCCCATGGCCGAATACGGGCCGGACATGTCGGTCAGGATGCCGACCTTGACGACGCCATCGGAAATCTGCGCGTGTGCGCCGCCAAAGGAAAGGGTGAGCGCCAGCGCGCCCATGGCCAGAACGGTTTTTTTCATGCGTGTCTCCTGAGGGGTGAGGGTTTTTCTTATATGTATATCTGCATTCTGCATGTGTAAAAATAAGCATTCAAGTGAAATTCATGCATAATTCCTTTGCAAAAATGCACAGAGAGGATCAGCCATGCTCGATTGGGACAATGTACGGGTCTTCCTGGAACTGACGCGCAGCGCCGGCCTCGTCGATGCGGCGAAAAAGCTGGGCATCGACCATTCCACCGTGTCGCGGCGCATGCGCAAGTTCGAGGAGCAGGTGGGCACGCAGCTGTTCGACCGCAACTACGTGGGCTACCAGCTGACGCCCGAAGGCCACCGCCTGATGGAATATGCGGAAACCATGGAAAGCACGGTGTTTGCCGCCACCGAAGAACTGGGCGAACATAACCGGCTGCTGTCGGGCCAGGTGCGCCTGGGCGCCACCGAGGGCTTCGGCGCCATCGTGCTGGCGCCCCACCTGGCGCAGTTTTGCGGACGCTATCCGCACATCAGCGTGGACCTGATCGCCGTACCCCGTTTCGTCAGCCTGTCCAAGCGCGAGGCGGACGTGGCCATTTCCATCGAGCGCCCCCTGTCCGGCCCGTATGTGGTGACGAAGCTGTCCGACTACCGCCTGAAACTGTATGCCACGCCCGCCTACCTGGGGCGCCACGCGCCCATCACCAGCGTGGCGCAACTGGCGCAGCACCCCATCATCGGCTATGTGGACGATCTGGTCTTCAGTTCGGAACTGCGCTACATGGACAACGTGGCGCCCGACTCCCTGCGCGCCTTTCGCAGCACCAGCGTGATCGCCCAGTATCACGCGGCGCGCGCGGGCCAGGCGCTGGCGATCCTGCCCTGCTTCGTGGCGCAGCAGTCGAACGAACTGGTGCCCGTGCTCGACGGCGAGATCGACCTGCTGCGCGCCTTCTGGATGGTCTCGCCCAGTGAGCGGCGCAATATCGCCCGGGTCAGCGCCCTGTGGAACTACCTGCGCAGCGCCATCGATTTGAATCACGCCTACCTGATGGGCGAAACAGCCATGCCCAGTTGGCCTGCTTGAGCAAGCCGCGGCGCGCTACACTGTCGCCACATACTAATTAGGAGAACGCCATGCTGATGGATGCGAGCCAGGCTGTTTTGGTCATTGTCGACCTGCAAGGCCGCTTGATGCCGGCCATCCACGATGCCGGCCTCGTGCTGGCGCAAAACCTGCGCCTAGCCAGGATCGCCCGCCTGCTCGACGTGCCCGTGCTGGGCACGGAACAAAACCGCCAGGGACTGGGGCCGAACGTGGAAGAGATCGCCGCCCTGTGCGAACGGACCCTGCACAAGACGCATTTCGGTGCCTGTTCTGATGGCTTGCAGGACATGCTACCCGCCGGGCGCAGACAGATCGTCGTCACGGGGTGCGAAGCCCATGTATGCATGCTGCAGACGGCCGTCGGCCTGCTGGAACGCGGTTACGACGTGATCATCGCCATCGATGCCGTCGGGTCGCGCCATGCCGCCAGCCGCGATGCGGCACTGGCCCGCCTGGACAAGCTCGGTGCCCATCTGGTGACGGTGGAGATGCTGGCCTTTGAATGGCTGCGCGATTGCAAGCACCCGCGTTTCCGCGAAGTGCTGGCACTGATTAAATAGCTGGCCCGCCTTTAATCCAGATCAAGTCCATCGGCCATTCATTTGCTAGCTTGGTAACAGCGTCGCCATTCCGAGCGGCGCGCCGTCCACATCAGCAAGGGAGCCATCATGGCCTACATCCTGCGGGGCAAGCTGTGCGGCTTGATCTGTGCCGAGTGTCCTGAAGCCTTATCCCACGTCATCGTGCGCCTGTACCGGCCGCGCGAGTCGCAAAACGTCACGGCCCTGGCTGTGGCCAGCGCCAAGGAAACCTTCGCCATCCTCACGGACGAGGAAGTGCAGGCGAAAGCGCCCTTCCTACTGGCCGAAACGCGCACGGATGACGATGGCAACTTCAGCTTTACCCTGGAAGACGCTTACCAGGGCGAGGCCGTCGAAGTCGACATCCTGTGCCCTGCCGTGCCGCATTTGAAACCGGGGCCGAAAGATCCCGTGCCGTTGCAGTTCTCCCTCACCACCATCCAGCCCCGCTGGCGCCAGGTCGACAATGATTTTCTCGCCGTCTGGGACTATTGCCTGCCGCAACGTTTCTGGTGCCTGGTGCGCGCCCGCTTCGGCGCCTGGACCATCTGCGGCCGATTGCGCACGTGCGACGCTCCCCACGCGCCGATCGCCGGCGCCACGGTGCGGGCCTTCGACGCCGACTGGCTGCAGGACGATGCGCTGGGCGTCGCAGTGACGGACGCCAGCGGGCGCTTCCGCATCGATTACCTGACGTCGGACTTCACCTTGACACCGTTCTCGCCGTTCATCAACGTGGAATTCGCCAGCGGACCCGACGTGTATTTCACGGCGCAGCTGGGCAGCGTGACGATTCTGTCGGAAACGCAATCGAACGGGCGCCAACCGGGTCGCGAAAACGTGGGCCACTGTTTCTGCGTTGAATTATGCTCGAAAGACGTCTTGCCGCCCGACGTGGAAGGCGTCCCCCACTGGCAGCAGGTGGAAATCTTCGACATCCACCCGTTCCCCTCGCTGGCCGGCTTTTCCGCGCAAGGCTATGCGGGCGGCGCCGGCGCCTCGTACGTGTTCGCCGGCGGCGTCACCTTGAAGGGCAATTGCCCGCTGCGCAACAGCGCCATCCCCGCCAACCCGCTCGAATACCGTTTCCTGATCGGCGAATGGTCCTGGCCCGGCGGCAGCGACGACCCGGCAGCCATCCCTTCGGTGGCGCCCGCCAGCCAGGCGCCGTTGACGCAAGTGCTCGGCACACACGTTGGCTATGTGTTTTACACGAATGGACTGGGTCTCGGCGATTCGGCGCCCGTCATCATCGACGCGGGCGACTTGAAACCGGGTGGCTGGATACGGGTGGACGGCAAGCCCGTCACCGTTGACATGCGCGACGGCACGACGGCCATCGTCAACGTGACGCCCAACATCTTCCTGCGCACGTTTGACTTGCTGACCGTGAATACACCGGCCATCACCAGCCTGCACCCGGCCAAGCTGCCGGGCGGCTTGCCCATCCTCGACGCTGGCCGCAGCCTGAGCGCGGCCGAGAGCGAACCGATACGCCGCTACCGCCTGGGCTTCGAGGTACGCGACGGCGTCAGCCTGGCGCTCGTGGCCACGGACGGGCTCGACTCCATCGTCTTCGACAACTCGCCCGTCATCGTGGCGCTGGACCTGGAAGAGCTGCGCAGCAATGCCTGCAACCCCATCGCGGGCGGCCTCGTGCATATCCTGTACACGATCGACCATCCGCATCTGCGCTTCTTCAATATCACGATTTCCAACAACAACGGCATCACGCACCCGCCGCCACCGCTGCCGGCCGCCAGCTTCACCCCGCCACCGCCACCGAGCAATTATCTGTTTCGTGGCGGCGCGGGCGGGCCGCATTTATCAGGCAACAATGGCGGCTTCCCCGTCAACGTGGCGCTCGATCCACCGTGCGCCTACAGGGTGGCGATCGGTTGGCAGACGCGACATTACCTGGCATCGAGCCACAGCATTGACAGGTTGTATTGCAAGTAAGCGAGCTTAGAAGTAGCGCACCCACGCCTGCGTCGACGTGCGCTTGTAATTGGCAAACGCGCGGCAAGGGAAGTACAGCACGGGCATCAGCAGCAAGGCCAGCAGCCAGACTTGCCAGATGTGCTCGACGCCATAACGGGCACCGTGGTTGGCACCCAGCACGGCCGTCAAGGTGAGGCCGATAGCCAGCAGCAGGTATAAATGCAGCAGATAGTAGAACATGGGCGCGCCGCCAAAGGTGGCGCAAGCCCGCGTGAACCAGTTATCGACGCTTTCCAGCCAGGCCATGCCCAGCAAGCCCAGGCCCAGGGTGAACAGCAGGAAATCCAGCGATGGCGGGTACTTGGTGAAGTTGAGCACGCTCATGACCGTACGCCCGGCCGTGTCGCCCGCCACCCACGGCAGGGTTTCGCCATAGATATTGAAGCCGCGCAACACGGCCAGCAGCAGCAAACTGCCCGCGCCCAGCGCCAGCAGCCGGCGACGACGGTTCTCCGGCGAACGGCTGCGCGCATACAGGGGGCCGGCCGCATAGCCGAGCACGATCACGCCTATCCACGGCAGCAGCGGATAGCTGACCTTGATCTTCATGGCGCCGTCCGCCACCAGGTAACCGCGCTGCAGCAATACCGTCAGAGCGTAATAGGCAAAGCTGCCCTCTTCCACGCGCAAGCCTGTCAACAGATGCTGTCCCGCAACAATCGCCACACCGAGCAGCACCAATATTTTCAATGGAAATTTGTGCAGCACGGCCAGCGCCATCATGGCCAGGCCGATGACCCAGATCACCTGCAAATACAGCACGGCCGGTGGAAACGCCCCGCTCCAGGCGAAGTTGACGAACACCAGTTCCAGCACGACCAGCAGCAAGCCCCGCTTGAACAGGAAACCGCCGGCGCTGCGCGGTCCGGCAGCCGGATGCGCATACAGCCAGGCAGACAAGCCCGTCAAAAATACAAACATGGGCGCGCAGACATGGGCCGCCAGGCGCGTGAAGAACAGGGCAGGATCGACGCTGGCCACATCCATCGGGTCGCTGACCTGGTGGTGTAAAAAGACCGTTTCGCGCACATGGTCGAACAGCATGATCAGCATGACGAGGCCGCGCAGCACGTCGATGACGGCGATGCGGGTACGCAGGGTGGAGGATGTAGTCAATGTCATCGTCATCGCTTAGAAACGGTAATGGGCATTCAGGGTCACCGTACGCTCGGCCCCCGGCGCCACCCACAGCTGGCTATACGAACTCGCATAATAGCTGCGGTTGAACAGGTTTTCCACGTTCAAAGCCAGGCGCAGTTTGGCGTTGGGAGAATAAGACGCCAGCAATTTGGCCGTCGTGTAGGCCGGCAGGGTGAACTTGCTGCTGACGGCCACGTCGCCCAGGCGAACGCCCACGTACTGCACACCGCCGCCCACGCTGGCCGTGCCCGTAGCCAGCGCGAATTGCTGCGTGGCCAGCAGGTTGGCGCTGTGGCGCGGCACGTTGGCGAAGCGGCTGCCCGTCACGATCGTATTGTCGCCGCGCGTGACGGTGGCGTTGGTGTAGGCATAGGCGCCCGAGACGCGCAAGCCGCGCGCCACTTCGCCCGACACGTCGAGTTCCATGCCACGGCTGCCCACCTCGCCCGCCGCGATGGCGAAGTCCGTGTTGGCGGGATTGGTCGTCAACACATTGCTCTTGCGGATGTCGTACACGGCCACCGTGCCCGTCAGCTTGCCCGTCTCCAGCTTCGCGCCCAGTTCATACGAGCGGCTGCGCTCGGCCGGGAAAGCCTGATTGGCGATGCTGATGCCGCTGTTGGGCCGGAAGCCCTTGGCCGCGCTTGCATACAGCGACCACGCCTGCGACGGCTGATACACGAGGCCTGCGCGGGGGCTGGTGGCCGACAGCGACTGGCGGTTGCTCACGTTCAGGCGATTATTCGTCACATCCTGCGTGTACGTATCATGGCGCACGCCGACCAGCGCCTTCCATTGCGCGCCCAGGTCGACCTGGTCCTGCGCATACAGGCCACGCGCCCTTTGCCCTTCCTGCGTATCGATGGACAGGGCCAGCGGAGCGGCCTTGCCTCCATACACGGGATTGAAAATGTCGATGGCATAGGCGTTGGCGGCCGAGGGATTGCGGCGCAGCTGCACCCGGTGGTCATCGAAGTGATAGGCGTCGACACCGGCCAGCACCTCATGCGCCAGCGCGCCCGTCTTGAACTTGCCCAGCAACTCGACGCGGGCAGAGACGTCGGTGGCCGAGAAATCGCGGTGGCGGCGCTGGCGGTTCAGCGTGCGGCCATCGACCAGCAGTCTGTTCGCTTCGGTCGAATAACCGCTCAATGCGCTGTCGCGGTAAGAAGCCCCTGCCTGCAGCGTCCAGTCGTCGGACAGCGCGTGGTGGATAAACAGCTGCTGCCCCAGCGACTTGACCGTCATCGGGCCGTCGCCAGGTTCGCCCAGGAAGCGCGAGACGGGGACAAGACCCAGCTTGCCGTTCACGGCAACCACGCCCCGGTCGAACGGCGCGCGCTGGCGCACCGCTTCGATTTCATACGACACGGTCGTGTGCTCGCCAGCCAGCCACAGGAAGGACGGCGAAAACAGGCTGCGTTCGACTTTCACCGTATCGCGGAAGCTGTGCCCTTCTTCATGCGCCGCGTTCAGGCGGTAGGCGATGGTGTCGCTCAACGGTCCCGTCAAATCCAGCGCTGCGCGGCGCGTGCTAAAGCTGCCGAGTGACATATCGGCACTGTATTCGGGCGCAAACTTCGGCTTTTTCGTCGTGATGTTCACCGTGCCACCCGGCTCGCCACGGCCGTACAGGGCCGAAGCGGGGCCTTTCAGCACTTCCACATTCTGCGTATTGCCGCCGTCGCGCATGCCGTTGTAACCGCGACTGGAACTGAAACCGTTGACCATGTAGTCGGAGCCGAAATTCGGGTCGCCCGTGAAGCCGCGCATGGCGTAGCTGTCCCACAGGCCGCCCAGCGGACTTTGTTTTGAAATACCGCTGGCCAGGTCCAGCGCGCCGGCCAAAGTCGTCACACCGGCGTCGCGCAGCAGGTCGCCGGTCAACACGCGCACGCTTTGCGGCAAGTCCATCAGCAAGGCATCCGTCTTGGTGGCGCCCGTGGCGGACAGGCTGCGGTAATGCTGGCGCTCGGCCTTGACGGTGACGACGTCCTGCGCATCAAAGCTATCGACGGCAGGGTCGGCTGCCAGCACCAGGGGAGAAGCGGCGGCCAGCAAAAGCGCCACGGGGCGGCGGTAAAACACGGACATGGGATTCCTGACAAGGGGCAATTCAATGCAATAGGCTTGCATTATAATTGATAATCAATTCTCATTAAAGCCTTCCCGGAAAATCTGCGCCAAAAACTCCACGAACACCTGCACCTTGGCCGCGCGCAGCTGGCGCGGGTGGAACAGCGCCCACAAGTCCGGTCCCCGCGTGCAGAACGGTTGCAGCACGGGCACGAGGCTGCCTTCACGCAGCGGCTGCAACACGGAAACGGACAGCGCCTGGACGATGCCGCATCCGGCCTGGGCGGCGGCGATCATCGATTCGATATGGTCGAAGGCCAAGGCGGCCGGCGGCGTGTGCGCATACGCCGCGTCGTCCCCCTCTCCCTCCTCGGCCTGGAACAGCCAGGGGCGCACCTGGCGCGCTTTCGGATACAGGAAATGCAGACAGGCAAACTGGTCCAGCTCCTGCGGCGTGTGCGGCATGCCATGCTTGGCGACAAAGGCGGGCGAGGCGCAGCACAGATAATCCATCTTCAGCAGGCTGCGCACCACCAGCGATGAATCCTGCGGCTCGCCGATGCGCAGCATCACGTCGGTGCCCTCTTCCACCATGTCAACCAGGCGGTCGCTGACCGTCAGGCGCAGGGAAATGTCCGGGTAGGCGGCGATAAAGCGGGGCAAGGCGGGCGCCACCAGGTTGCGGCTGATGCTGCTGGGCATATCCACGCGCAAGCTGCCCGAAGGTTTCCCGACCGCCTGTTCAAGACTGGACTCCAGCACCGCCATGTCGGCCAGCAGCTGGCGCGCCTGCACATGGCATTGCCGGCCTTCGGCCGTGAGCGACATGCTGCGCGTGGTGCGCTGCAAGAGGCGCACGCCAAAGTGTTTTTCCAGCGCCGCCACCTGGTTCGTCACGGACGAGGTCGAGATACCCAGGCGCTGCGCCGCCTTGCTGAAGCCGCCCGCCTCGACCACGGCGCAAAACACGTGCATTGCTTCCAGTCTGTCCATGCTTTTCCCTCCTGTTTTGCAAGCGATTATCCACGATTTCGAAATAGTGCATCGGGGCGCGCCCTGTTTTTCTTTGCGTGATTCCCGCCTAGACTGGGGCATCAACCACAGGAGAACCTCATGCAAGCCCTCGTCCTCACCAGCTTTGCCAGCCCCATGAGCATCGAGCACCTGCCCGTGCCGCAGCCCGGCCCCGGGCAAGTGCTCGTGCGCATCGCCGCCAGCGGCGTCAATCCGCTCGACACGAAAATCGCTGCCGGCGCCGCCCCGCACGCCCGGCCCAGCCTGCCCGCCATCCTCGGCATCGACGTGGCCGGCACGGTGGCGGCCGTGGGCGACGGCGTGACGACTTTTCATGTTGGCGCAACAGTCTATGGCATGGCGGGCGGCATAGCCGGCGTCCAGGGCTCGCTGGCCGAGTACGGCGTTTTCGACGCCGCGCTGCTGGCGCCCGTGCCGCCAGCGCTGAGCATGCGCGAAGCAGCCGCCCTGCCCCTCGTCTTCATCACGGCCTGGGAAGGTTTAGTGGATCGTGCCCACGTGAAGGCGGGCGACAGCGTGCTCGTGCATGGAGGCGCAGGCGGCGTGGGCCACATGGCCGTGCAGCTCGCCGTCGCCCTTGGCGCCACAGTGTATGCCACGGGCAGCGCGGCCAGCCGCGATGCCATCGAGACGCTGGGCGCCCGCTTCATCGATTACCGCACCAGCACGGTGGACGACTACGTGGCCGAACATACGGACGGCGCCGGTTTCGACATCGTCTACGACACGGTGGGCGGCGCCACCCTCGATGCCAGCTTCCGGGCGGCACGCATCTATGGCGGCCACGTCGTCAGTTGCCTGGGCTGGGGCACGTTCGCCCTGAGCCCGCTGACGGCGCGCGCGGCGACTTACTCGGGCGTGTTCACGCTGCTGCCCCTGTTGAGCGGTGAGAATCATGCGCGCCATGGCACCATCTTGCGCGAAGCCAATAAGCTGATCGAGGCGGGCAAGCTGCAGGTGCGGCTCGATCCACACCGCTTTACCCTGCACACGGCGCACGATGCGCATGTGGCGCAGATGGACGGCAGCGCGCGCGGCAAGCTGGTGGTGGATGTGCAGGATTGAACGCGGGCTTGTTTCCCGCGCGCTCAAGCGCTAATATGCAAGCATTAACTTGCATATTAAGGAATCGGGCATGCGTGAAAATCTGGAAAAACTGCTGGCGCAGGGGCGCGACAACGCCCTGCTGCGCTTTGGCCTGGGAGATGCTTGCCTGAAAGACCAAGACGCAGAGCAAGCGGCCCTGCACCTGGCGCAAGCCACCGTACAGCAGCCCGGCTATTCCGCCGCCTGGAAACTGCTGGGCAAGGCCCTGCACCAGCTGGGCCGCCCGGACGAAGCGCAAGCCGCCTGGACCACGGGCGTGACCGTGGCCCAGCAGCAAGGCGACTTGCAAGCCGTCAAGGAAATGACGGTGTTTCTGAAACGCCTGCAAAAACAGCTGCAGGCGGCAGAGTAAAAGGCTTAATGCGCGTGCGCCGCGCCTTTGGCTTCGGTTGGTAACGCGACGCCCCGTTCTTTCGCCAGCTTTTTGGCCAGCAAGCCGCCCGCTTCGGCCGCATAGGCGCGGCAGGCGCCGGCGTCGATCAGGGGATTATCTTGACCGCTGCGCCTGGCTGCCTTGCCCAGCACGTCCGTCGTGCCCGGATGCACGGGGATGATGATGTCGCATGGCAAGGCGGCCACCTTGGCGATGCTCGCTTCGAACGAGGCCGAAATATCGGGCGTGCCGCCTTTGCCCGTATAGCGGAAATCGCCGCTCGAATACGGGTTCAGGCTATCCGCATACACGACGTCCAGGCAGCGCTGGCCTTCGCACGATGTCCACGTCCATGTCGTGCCGCCGGGGGTGTGGCCCGGCGTCATGTGGGCCGTCAAGGACAACGGTCCTACCTTGACGGTATCGCCCTCGCCCACCAGGCTGACCTTGCGCACCTTGGCCACATGCACGACGGGATCGGCCTGGTACTGCGGATCGTCCTTGCCGTTGGTGCCGCTTTGCAGCACCGGGGCGGCGGCTGCGCTGGCCATCACGATGGCGCCGCTGGCCCGCTGCAGCGCGGCGATGCCGCCCGCATGGTCCCAATGGGCGTGCGAATTGAGGATGTATTTCACATCCTCGATGCGAAAGCCCAGCGCCTTGATGTTCGCCACGATCAGGGGTGCCGATTGCGGCAGCGCGCCGTCGAGCAGGATATGCCCCTGCGGACTCGTCACCAGCACGGCGGACAGGCCGGCCGTGCCCACATACCAGGTATTGCCAAAGACATTGAACGGCTTGACGGGAGCGTTCCATTCCTTGCAATTGTCGCAATTAACCGGTTTATCCTGCACCGGTGCGGGGGTCTTCGCCTGCACCGTGCCAGCCGCCATGGTCGCAACCGTAGCCAGCATCAACTTCGCCAATAGTGTCATCTTCATCTCCAGAGTGTAAAAAGATGGGCGCCCGCACTGGCGCGCCCGGGGGGGGGGGGGGTATCAATGCATGCGACCGGTCTTGTCGGCCAGGGTGTCGCGGATGTGTCCGGCGTCAAGCGAGCGCCGCTGCGCGCCGGCGGCGTCCAGCAGCACCACAGTGACGTGCTTGCCGCCGCTGCGCATGCGCATCGTCAGGCAGCTGCCCGCTTCGTTGCTGCTGCCAGTTTTCGACAGCACAATGTC
Organism: Janthinobacterium sp. GMG1; assembly: GCF_034427795.1. Taxonomy (NCBI): domain Bacteria; kingdom Pseudomonadati; phylum Pseudomonadota; class Betaproteobacteria; order Burkholderiales; family Oxalobacteraceae; genus Janthinobacterium; species Janthinobacterium sp. GMG1. The sequence goes on along the minus strand of NZ_JAXQNT010000011.1, from coordinate 84,685 downwards.
CCAGCCCTTGCCACCGACCAATGGGTTGGTATTGTGCAAGGTACGGACCTTGCCATTGACGGCCACGCTCGCTTGCGGGTGGCTGGTGATGCGCGCGATGTCCGGATAGCGCGCGGCCGCCGCGACGATCTTCGCCACCTCGCTGGCCGTGGAGGTGTTCGCCGGCGAGCTGCCGACGGGGTCCAGCAAGGTGGTGCGCGTCAGCCCCAGGTGGCGGATCTTCGCTTGCAAGGCCTGCTGAAACGCCGCGCTGCCGCCCGGATAGGTGCGCGCCAGTGCGGCGGCGGCGCGGTTTTCGGACGGCAACAGCGCCAGTTGCAACAGCGCGTCGCGCGATACGGCCACGCCCTCGGCCAGCAGGCTGTGGCGCTGCATTGAAGCGTCGGCATCGGCGCGCACGATGCGCACTTGCTCTTCCTTATCCTGTCCTGCGTCGAGCACCACCATGGCCGTCATCAACTTGGTGATCGAGGCGATCGGTACGACGGCGTCCGCGTCTTTTGCCATCAGCACCTTGCCGCTGGCGTCATCGAATACCAGCATGTGTTTCGCGCTGACGGGCAAGTCCAGCATCACGGCGGCGGCCTCGGCCAGGGCCGCCCCGTTGACGGCAGGCTTGCCCGGCGCCTGCAGCAGCAAGGTGGCGCAAGCCAGCAGCAAGGCGGGCACGGCCAGCTTCCAGCCGCCAGTATCGGGGCCGGGCGCCATCAGGCGTTCGATTCGCGTCAGCAACGCCCCGCCCCGTGCCGACATCAGCAAGCGGGAATGCTGCGGCGCGGCTGCATGCAGGGACAGCGCATGCAGCGCCGAGGCCAGCTGCTGCGGGTCTTGCAGCGCTTGCGCAGCCAGCGCGTCGGCCACCTGTTCGCGCTCGGCCCGCATGCGCGCCGACAGCCACCAGACGACGGGGTGAAAAAACAGCAACGCCTCGGCCACGCTTTGCAACAGGTTGACCAGGTAATCCCAGCGCCGTACGTGCGCCAGTTCATGCGCCAGCAGCGCTTCGAGCAAGGCGACGGGCATGCCGCTCAGCAAGGCGGCCGGCAGCAGGATGACGGGGCGCCAGAAGCCCACGGTCACGGGACTGGACAAGCCCGCATGCAGCTTCAGCGGCACTGGCCGACTGCTGCGCAAGCCCATGCGCAAAGCCAGCGCATCGAGGCGCGCCTGCCAGATGGCGGGCGCCGCCACTGCCTGGCGGCGCAGCTTGCCAACCCAGGCCAGGCCCAGGCACAGCCGCAAGCTCATCAAGCCAACGCCGGCGCTCCAGGCCAGCACCAGGGCTGGCATCCACGCTTGCAGCGCGGCGCGCCAGGCGGGCGGCGCGTCCACCGGCAGCTGGGCCAGCGATGTGCCGGACAGGAGCGAGAGCAGGTGGACGGTGGGAATGCACAGGCACAGCAGCAGCGCCAGCGCGCAGACGGCGTAGCGCCAGCGCGCGCTGGCGTGGCGCAGCAACCACAGCAATACGGCAGACACGGCGCCGACGATCACGCCCTGCCAGACAAAATACAGCAGCACCCAGCCCAGCGCAGGAACAAGCTTGCCCAACTCAATGCCCAAACCCATGTCCAGGTTCATGGCGCGCCGCCATCCTTGCTGCGCAGTATTTTTTCAATTTCCAGGCGTTCCGCGTCGCTCACGTGCTCGCGCAGCGCCGTCAGCACGAGCGCCTTGCCGGAACCGGAAAACACCTTGCCGATCAAATCCTTGAGCAAGCTGGTCTGTAACTTTTCCTGCGCTTCGACGGCCGCATACAGTTGCGGCCGCTGGCTTTCATCGCGGCTCAGCAAGCCCTTGCCATGCATCAGCTGCAACTGGCGCAGCACGGTGGCGTAGCTGGCATCGGCACGCTCTGCAGCCAGGGCGTCGTACACGGCGCGCGCGTCGGACGGACCGCGCTGCCACAGGATGCGCAGCAGGTCCAGCTCGGCGGCCGTGGGATGGGGAGTGGAGGTATTTTTTAACATGCCGCTAGAATACCCAGTCTAGAACGCTCTGTCTAGAACTTTTTTTCTAGAGTCCCTGGCAAGACTAGAATTCGCGCAAGCGGTCGAACAGGTCCAGCAAGGCCGCCTCGTCGACGAGCGCAGTGCCCTGCCCGCCCAGTTGCTGCCGCAGCTGCACCAGCAACTCAGCCAGCACCGTGTAGATTTCCTCGCGCTCGACCGTCTCGATGATGCTCGCACGCCGCTCGATCTTGTTGAATTCAGCCACATAGGCGGTGACCATCGCTTCCAGCGCGGCGGCCACCGCCGTCGCCTCCATGGCGGCATCGATGCCGCGCGTCACGGCCAGCATATTCTTGTAGGCCAGCGCCGCCTTTTTCGCATACGCGGGGGAAATATGCTCGCGGCCATCCCAGTCGCGGAACGGGTTGAGCAGGTTGTCAGCCAGCCATTCCGGCTTGCGCGCCTTGCCCACCGACAAATCCAGTCCCAGCGCCGCCGCTTTCTTGTAGCCGGCCTTGATGGCCTTGGCCACATCAGCGGGCAAGCTGGTCAGCCACAAGGCCGACAGCTGCGGCAATTGCGTGGCTGATGGAAACTCTTCCGCCGTGTAACCGAACAGATCACAGGCGGTAAACATCCGCAGCTGGGCCAATTGCGCAAGGCTGGCCATCTGCGACGCCAGCCCCGGCTTACCCCAGATGCGCAAGGCCGTCAGATGGGGAAAGCGCTGCGCCACTTGCGCCAGATCAACGTCTTTCATGCTGACCAGCGACAGGCCGCCCAGCTGGCCGAGACCGTGGAACGGCGGCAGCGTGTGCTTGCACTGCAGTGTCAGATGGCGGCCATCGGCGCCATCGTCGATGCGCAGCGCCGGCGATGGCGCGCCGCGCAGCGCGAGCAGGCCCAGGCCTTCGTTCAAGACCAGGCTGGTGACGCCATCGGGCTGCAGGATCAAACGGCTCAAGCCACTGCCGCTGAAATCGAGCGCATGCACCGTCGATGACTGCCAGTCCAGCTCATTGATGAAGGGATTGCCTTGGATAAACGCCATCAAGGCCTGCGTGCCATCGGCCGTCTCGATGGACATCAGGCAAGGCAGTTGCTCCAGCTCGGATATGTCGTCCAACGCCTGCAAGACGCTGTCATTGATTTTCGTCGCATCCTGGCGGAAGACGTGGCCGCCGAGCGTCACTTCGCGCTCGTCCGACGCGGCCTTGAATTGCTGGCGCCGCAGCGGATCGATGCGCTCCCAGTTACGCTGGCGCAGCACGCTGTCGCCCACGTTCCAGCCGCTGCGGTAGCTGTTGACTTCCACATCCACCAGCGGCGCGATATTGCCAACGAGAGTATGGCCAGGCGGCACGTTCGCCGTGGCATAGCAGTGATCGTGGCGATTATTCCAGAAGAAATAGTCGCACAGCAGCGGCCGCATGGCTTGCACGGCCGCCGCATCGGGCAAGGCGTCGCCGGTCCAGTCCAGCTCCAGCACGGCAGCTACCGGCCTGGACGAGGATACATCCTTGATGCGGGTGACCTGGCAAGCCACATACTGCTGCAGCTCGGACGAAAACACACTGTAAACATCGCCAACATTCGGTAGCACGCAACTTCCTTTCAAAACACCTGACGGTCGAATGTTGAAAGATAGCAAAAATGACAGCGCAGCGTCGTCCTGTTCAGTCAGCGTGCAGCTTGTGATGCATGCGCCGCAGTCCCAACCAGACGGCGGCTGCCACGAACGGCACCAGGGCGCCGACGAGGATTTCCGGATTCACGGGCAAGCCCATCACCTTGGCCGCCTTGCCCGTGTAGCTGAACAGGCCAATCACGTAATACGAGATCGCCGCCACGGACAAGCCTTCCACCGCTTGCTGCAGTTGCAACTGCTGCGCCGCGCGGGCGTTCATCGATTGCAGGATTTGCCGGTTCTGCAATTCCTGCACGATGCCCACGCGCGTGCGCAGCAAGTCATTCGTGTTGGCAATGCGCTGCGCCATCGCTTCCTGGCGGCTAGCCATCGCTTCGCAGGTGTTCATGGCGGGCGTCAGGCGGCGGTCCATGAATTCCTCGACCGTCGGGATACCTTCGATGCGCACTTCGCGCAACTCGTCGATGCGCGCTTTCACGAGGCCCATGTAGGCTTTCGAGGCGGAAAAACGGTAGCTATTGTCGAGCGACAGCTTTTCAATGCGGGCTGCCAGGCGCGTGATGCGGTCGAGCAAGGCTTGCTCGGAGACGCCGTCGTCCGTCTTGCTGGCTCCCGGCGCATCGTCCGTATCAACCATGGCGGCGGCCAGGGTGGCCAGTTCGTTTTCGATGGCATTCAAGGATGGCGCCGCCTGCATGGCGTAGGGCAAGCCCAGCAAGGCCATCATGCGGTAGGTTTCGATTTCCAGCACGCGCTGCACCAATCGGCCCGACTGCTGCGAGCGCATGCCCGCATCGCGGATGACGAAACGGCTGAAGCCGTCGGACTGTATCGTGAAATCGGTCCACAATTCGCCGCCCTGCAACACTTTGCTGCCAGCCAGGGTATTGCCCTCGAACACGCGCGACAAGCCCTGCATGAAGATCTCGGCAGGCTCTGTCGCCTGCTCCAGCACCACGTGCGCGGCCACCATCAGCTTGCCCTTCAAACCCACCAGCCACTGCTGCGGCAACTGTTCCAGGGGCATGCGCTCGAACGCCTGCGCCAGAGGCAAGGCCTGCCCTGGATGCTCGGCAAAGGTAAACGTGGCAAATTCCGTGTGGCATTCCCATTTCAGGCGGAAGCGGCCAAAGTCATAATAAAAATACTTGGCTTCGGCGGCGGGCGGCGTGACGCCGAAATGCGTGCACAGGGCCGCCAGGGTGGCGTGCTGGGCCGCCATATTCGACGCACCGGGCGCCGCGCTGTCATCCTTGTAGACGGCCAGATGGGTGATCAGCTCGGGAGCGTCGAGCTGCAAAAACGGCCGCGAGTGGATTTCCGCCGCCAGCGGCACGCGCAAGGCGTGGTTCAAACTGGAGTTAATCAAGTGCATGATAGCCAAAGGTAAAGTTGCAAAACTGCTTAGACCCGCGCGCGTGCTGCTATGCCCGCGGCGGGGTCTGATTGTCACAGTGTAACAAAGCAGAATGCATGCCATCCTTTTCCAAGGGCCATCATGTTATTTTGACAATCCCCGCCACGCCCTGCTCCGCCTCCTGGCGGCTGCCCAGCCACCAGAACGCGGCGGCCAGCACGACGGCCGAAGCCTGTCCCAGCGCCAATTTAAATGCGCTGTCGAACAGCAACGGTGCGACAAAACCGGACACCAGGGCAAACACCAGCATTTGCACGAAATTTTGCAGGGACGCGGCCAGGCCCCGCATCTGCGGGAAAATGTCCAGCGTCGACATGGTCATGCCCGGCAAGGCCAGCGACATGCCGAACGCATACAGCATCACGGGCACGACAGCGAACGGGATGCTGGCCGCAAACCAGTGGTTGTAAGCGATATTGAGCGCCCCCGTGGCCGCCATGGCCAGCAAGCCCCAGCGCACCAGCACGGTGCTTTTCACCGCATGCGCCAGCTTGCCCGACAGCGCCGAGCCACCCACCAGGCCAGCCACCATGGGGATGAACATCCAGCCAAACGCCGTTTCCGGCAAGTGCAGCAGTTCCAGGATGAAATGCGGGGCCGAGGCGATGTACAGGGCGAAGCCGCCAAAGGCGAAGGCCACGGCCAGCGAACGCAGCAGGAACGCCCGGTGGCGCAAGGCCAGCCAGTAATTGCGCGCGATGTTGCCTGGGTGGAAGGGTTGGCGTTGCTCGACGGCTAAACTTTCCGGCAAGCCTTTCAGGCAGGCCAGCGCCAGCAGCACGGTGACGGAAAACGTGAAAACGAACGTCGATTGCCAGCCGTAGGCCACGTGCAGCCAGCCGCCGATGATGGGCGCGATGGCGGGCGCGATGCCGAACACCATCATGATATTGGCCAGCATCTTTTGCGCGGCCGCGCCAGACAGGGTGTCGCGCACGATGGCTTGCCCGATGACCCTGCCCGCTCCCGCCGAGGCGCCCTGCATGCCGCGGAAAAACAGCAGCCAGCCAAAGCTGGGCGCAAATGCGGCGCCGATGGAGCCCACGGCGAAGATCAGCAGCGAGGCGAGGATCACGGGGCGGCGGCCAAACGAGTCGGACAAGGTGCCGTAGAACAAGGTCATGAAGGCATAGGCGGCCAGGTAGACGCTCAGGGTCTGCTGCACCAGCACGCTGCTGACGTCGAAATGCGTGCCGATCGCGGGAAACGACGGCAGGAAGGTGTCCGTGGCGAACGGGCCCAGCATGGCCAGCCCGGCCAGCACCAGGGTCAAGTTTCTGGTTTTCATGCAAGCTCCTGCGCAACATACTGGCGACGCAAGCCGTCGAGGGCCGCCAGCGAGAAGGCGGCAATATGCCGGGCGATATCGGCGATACCCGCTTCGTCATAGGTGATTTCCGGCGCCACCAGTTCATGCACGATGCGCGAACGGGCATAGAACACGGCTTGGCCGATCACGCTGAACACGCATTTCTGTACCACGTCGTCGGGCATGGCCGGCCCCACCACGCCACGGATCAGGCTAGTGAACAAGACGTGCTGCGGGCGCACATTGCGCTCGGCCAGTTTGTGGATGGCGGCCGTCGGCTCGATCAGTTCGCGCGCCACCAGGCGGCTGAACAGCGAAGCCGGACCCGAGCGCAACATGTCGGAGACGAGCGCTTCTATGGCCAGGCGCAACTGTTCCACTGGCGGCAATTGCGCCTGCGCACTTGCCGCCGCCACATCGGCGGCCGAGGCCCGCGCCAGCTCGCGCGCATAGTCAAAAGCGGCCAGGTGCAGCTCTTCCTTGCTATGAAAGTAATAATTCACCATCGCCACATTCACGTGGGCCGCCTCGCAAATCTTGCGCACGGACGCGACCTTGTAGCCGTCGTCGGCAAACAGCTGGGCCGCCACTTGCAGGATGCGTGCGCGCGCCGGCTCCGCTTCCCTGTCACTTCTCGTTTCTTCCGTCATGCCATTCCCATCATTTAAACAGCCGTTTAATATTGCATGGAATTATATCAAACAGTCGTTTAACTTTCAGGCGGACACAAAAAAACCCGGCGAACCGGGCTTTTCAAGGGACTGGCGGCAGGCTTAGTGCTTCATCGCCGGCATCGGCGCCGAGGTGGCGCCCAGCGGACGGGCCACGGCATTGACTTCGATGGTTTCGCGGCGCTTGTCTTCGCCTTCGACGACGAGGGTCAGCGGAATCTTGTCGCCCGCCTTCACCTGCCCTTTGAGTTCCAGCAGCATCACGTGGTAGCCGCCCGGTTTCAGTTCGACGGCCTTGCCGGCCGGCAAGGCGATTTCCTTGACCTGGCGCATGCGCATCATATTGTCCGTCATGCTCATTTCATGGATTTCCGCCACGCCGGCCACGGGCGAACGCACTTCCAGCAGGCGCATGGCTTTCGGCGCCGTGATCTGCATGAAGGCGCCCGTGGCTTTTTGCTGCGGCACGGTGGCGCGCACCCACGGGTCGGTAATTTGCACGCTGGTTTGTGCGACGGCAGAGAAGGACAGCACGGTCAGGGCCGTGGCCAGCAGGGTTTTCAGATGGGTCATGATTATTTCCTCGCGATGGTTATAAGGTGTATTTCGATTTCATCAGGGTCTTGATGTCCTGCACGCATTCGTCACCCGTCAACTGGTGTTTCAAGCCCAGGCGCATGCGTCCCTCGGCATCGAGCACATAGCTGATGGCCGTATGGTCCATCGTGTACGAGCTGCCGCTCGGCACGCGGCGGTAGAAGACCTTGTAGTTGAAGGCCGTCTGCGCCGTCGCCTGCGGGTCCGTGCGCAAACCGAGGAAACTCGGATCGAAGGCGCGCATGTATTCGCCCAGCAACTCGGGCGTATCGCGCTCGGGGTCGATGCTGATAAAGATTACCTGCAATTTATCGCCATCGGCGCCCAGTTTCTGGCGGATTTCCAGCGCGCGCGACAGGGCTGTCGGGCACACGTCCGGGCATTGCGTGAAGCCAAAGAAGACCATCACATATTTGCCCTTGAAATCGGCCAGGGTGTAGACCTTGCCATCGGGGCCGCTCAACTTGAAGTCGGGCTTGTAATCGCCTCCCGTCAAGTCGAGGCCGTTGTAATGGGGTTTCGGCGCTGGTTCGCAAGCGGCAAGCGTAAGCAATCCCGCCGTACCGGCGAGAAGGAAAAGACGACGTTTCATGATAATTCCGGCCCGATGGGCGTAGTGGATACAGTTAAGACGTGGAAGGCGTGACTGGCGTTCAGGCAGCCAGAGGGGGGCCGCGCGGGCTGGCGGCCAGCCACGCGAACGGGGCCCGCGGCGCCTGGTAAAACAGGGGCGGATACAGGTCGTGGCCCGTGATGACGGCCAGCGGCGATGCTGACGACGGCGGCAAGCCCACGCTGCCCGCATGGCTCATGCAGAACGGGCAATGCTCGATGTGATGCAGCACGGAATCGGTGGTGGATGTGGCGGTCGGCGCCAGGTCCGCCTGCGTGTAGACGGCGCCGCTGGCCGAGCAAATCTCGACGGCGGCATTGTTCGCGTTCGCATGCAGCGAGGCAAAGGCATACGACAGGGACGGCGACAGCGCATTGAGCAGTATCGCCAGGCAGGCGAACCACATATGCCACTGTTTGCGCTTCAATAATGATCCCATGGCCCCGATTATAACGGAGTCTGGCTATCCGGGCGCCTGGCCGCGCAGGAACAGGCTGGGGCGCACGCCGGCCACGTCCACGCAGGCGTCGCAAAACGCGGGGATCGAGGCAAAGCCGGAACCAGCCGCCACTTGCGCCAGGTCGCGCTCGCCATGCACGCCATCGGCATCCGCTTGCGCCGCCGTGTGCAGCGCGTGCGCCAGACGCTGCTCGCGCACCAGGCTCAGCAAGGCCTCGCCCTCGGAAAACAGGCGCGCCCTGGCCTTGTGCGGCGTCACTTGCCACAGGGCCGCCAGGCGCGCCGCCGTCCATTTGCCTTGCGGCGTATCAAAGATGTGCTGCGCCAGCGCCTGGCTCCAGCGCTTGCCGCCGCCGTGGCCACCCTCCGCCTCATCGTCTTCCAGCGCCAGGGTGAACACGGCCGGCTTGCCCCGCCCCGGCATCACGTCGCAGGCGAAGCGCAAAAAGGCGGGCACGACGAAACTGTCGCCGCTGGCCAGTTTCTTGGTGGTGATTTCATTGTGCAAAGTCACAAAGCCCTGGCGCACGGTGACGCGCAGCCTGAGCGGAAAGCGCAAGCCCAGCAAGTGCAAGGGATGATCGGAAACGAGGGCCATGCGTCAGGTCAAGGTGGTGAGCGAGCCGCCAGCATGCCACACATCGCGCGTCCGGTCTGTCATCACAGCGACGCTACGCCATAACGGCGCAAGCCGTCCAGGTCGACGACGCGGATCGATTGGTAGGCGATGCTGATCAAGTTCAATTCGGCCAGGTGGCCCAGCGCCTGGTTCACGCGCTGTCGGGAAATGCCCGTCAGCAAGCCGATTTCTTCCTGCGACAGCTCAAGCACGCTGGAAGTGCGCGGGTATAACATGGGGTGGAACAGTTGCGCGATGGCTTGCGCTACTTGCGCGTCGACGGCCAGCAGGCGTTGGTTCTGGATGGTGGCGATGAACTGGCCCATGCGCTCGTTCAACTGGCGGATGACGAAGGCATTGAAGGAAAGGCTTTCGGCCAGCAGCAGGTGAAACAGGTCCACCGGCACGAGGATGATGCTCGATGCGCGCACGGCCACCACGTCGTAGCGGCGCAGTTCGCGCTTGAGCACGCTGCCCTCGCCGCACCAGCCGCCGGCCGGCACGCCGGAAAACGTGGCGCCGCGCCCATCGGCGTTGTAGACGGCCAGCTTGATCAAGCCCGTGTGCACGCCGATCCAGTGCGCCGACGGTTCGCCGCGCCGCGTGATGAAGGCGCCCGCTTCGTAATGCCTGATCACGCTACCGGTGCGCAACAGGGTCTGATGCCGCGCATCGAGGGCCGTGAACCAGTCATGGCTGCCGAGTTCAGGCATCGCTAGGTCTACACTATCGTTGCTATCCATTCCATCCTTCAATTTCACACGTCAGCTGTCACTAAGATGACAGTGATTTTCCAGCGCCGGTGCTATGCTAACCGGTATCAATCCCGAAACAGGGAGCTACAGAATTTTATTTCACAGGAGACAAGCATGACTGCTGATTTCAATACCGGCCTCGGCAAAAATAGTGCCAATTACGCCGCCCTCACCCCGCTCGACTATATCGCCAGGGCAGCCGCAGTATATGGCAATCGCCTGGCAATTGCACATGGCGCCTTGCGCCAGACGTGGGGTGAAACCTATGCGCGCACGCGCCGCCTGGCCTCCGGCCTCATCAAGCTGGGCGTGGGTACGGGCGACACGGTGGCCGTGATGCTGCCAAACACGCCCGCCATGGTGGAAGCGAGCTTTGGTGTCCCGATGGCCGGCGCCGTCCTCAACGCCCTGAATATCCGCCTCGACCTGGCGTCGCTGACCTTCATGCTGCGCCATGGCCAGGCGAAAGTCTTGCTGGCCGATACGGAATTTGCCGAACTGGCGCGCCAGATGGCGGCGCAGATTCCCGGCCTGCGCGTGATCCAGGTCAATGACGTGCTGGGACCGGAAGTGGACCCATTTGCCGACCTCGACTACGAAGCCTTGCTGGCCAGCGGCGACCCCGAGTACGACTGGCAGGGGCCGGCGGACGAGTGGGATGCCATCGCCCTCAACTACACGTCCGGCACCACGGGCGACCCGAAAGGCGTGGTCTACCACCACCGCGGCGCGGCATTGAATGCCCTGTCGAACATACTGGAGTGGGACATGCCCAAGCATGCCGTGTATTTATGGACCTTGCCGATGTTCCACTGCAATGGCTGGTGCTTCCCGTGGACCGTCGCCGCGCGCGCCGGCGTCAACGTATGCCTGCGCAAGTTCGAGCCGAAACTCGTGTTCGACCTGATGCGCGAGTTGCGCATCACCCACTATTGCGCCGCGCCCATCGTGCACGCGGCCCTGGCCAACGCGCCCGCCAACTGGCGCGACGGCATCAACTGGACCGTGCGCGGCATGGTGGCCGGTGCGCCGCCGCCAGCCGCCATGGTGGCAAAGATCGAAGCCATGGGCTTTGACTTGATCCACTCGTATGGCTTGACGGAAGTGTATGGCCCGGCCGCCATCTGCGCCGAGCAGGACGAGTGGGCGGCGCTGTCGCAGGAAGAGCGGGCCGTATTGAAATCGCGCCAGGGCGTGCGATACCACTTGCAAAGCGCCGTGGCCGTGATCGACCCGGACACCATGCAGCCGGTGGCGGCAGACGGCGAACAGATCGGCGAGATCATGTTCCGTGGCAACATCTGCATGAAGGGTTATCTGAAGAATGAAAAGGCGACACAGGAAGCGTTCGCGGGCGGCTGGTTCCATACGGGCGACCTCGGCGTCATGTATCCGGACGGCTATATCAAGCTGAAGGACCGCAGCAAGGACATCATCATCTCCGGCGGCGAGAACATTTCCAGCGTGGAAGTGGAAGACGCCTTGTACCACCACCCGCAAGTGCTGGCCGCCGCCGTCATCGCTCAGCCTGACGAAAAATGGGGCGAGACGCCGTGCGCCTTCGTCGAACTGCGCGAAGGGGCCAGCGTGACGGAAGCGGAATTGATCGCGTTCTGCAAGAACAACCTGGCCGGATTCAAGGTGCCGAAAGCCATTTATTTTGGTCCCCTGCCCCGCACGTCGACGGGCAAGATCCAGAAGTTCGAATTGCGCAAGCGCATGCAGTCGGACAAGGCCATCGACGTCTAGGCGCGTCCAGGCGCTTAGCTGCCCTTGCCGCTCAGCCACGCCGGCTGCGCCACCACCAGGCGCGAGAAGCTGGCGATGCTCGCCACGGCGGCGAACCCTGCCGCCAGGCACAGCGCATACGTCGTGCCCCGGCTGGCGGAAACCGTGAAGCAATACGCGACCAGTGCCGCGCCCGTCGCTTGCCCGATCAGGCGGGACGTGGCCACCACGCCGCTGGCGCCGCCGGCCCGCTCGGGCGGCGCGCTGCCCATGATGGCTTTCAGGTTCGGCGCCTGGAAGAAACCGAAACCGATGCCGCACAAGGCCATGCGCCAGCCGATGTCAACCGCGCTCGGATGCGCCGGGATCCACACCAGGGTCAGCAAACCGCCGGCCAGCGCCGCCAGGCCTATACCGCCCAGCACGCCCGGAGAATAGCGGTCGCTCAGGCGGCCGGCTACGGGCGCCATCACGGCGACCAGCGCGGCCCACGGCGTCATCAAAAAACCCGTCTCGACGGGTGAGCGGCCCAGTGTCACCTCAAAATAAAAGGGCAAAGAAACAAAGGCCAGGCCCTGCGCGGCAAACGTGCAGATGGCCGTCAGCGACGACAGCAGGAATAATGGACGGCGGAACAGGTCGATCGGCAGCATCGGTGCCGCGTGCCCCGCCTGGCGGCGCAGCAGCAAGACAAAGAAAATCACCACCGCCGCCAGTTCTGGCAGCAAGGTCGACAGCGCCGCGTGATGGGCCGCGTCGCCAAACAGCAAAATGAGCAAACCGAAGGCGCCCACGTTGTACAGCGCCGTGCGCGCATCGAGGGTGTGGCCGGACAATTTAGTGGCCGGCAGCATGCGGCTGGCGAGGAAAAAGCCCGCCACGCCCAGCGGCACGTTGATGGCGAACAGCCACGGCCACGAGGCCGTCGCCAGGATCAGCGAGGCAGCCGTGGGGCCGATGGCGAACGCGACGGCCACCACCAGCGCGTTATTGCCAAACGCGCATCCCAGCAAATGTTTAGGGTACAGGGCGCGCAGCAGCGCCGTATTGACGCTCATCATGGCGCTGGCGCCGACGCCCTGGAACAGGCGCGCCACCACCAGCGACGGCAGGGACCAGGCCAGCGCGCAGGCGAGCGAGGCCAAGGTAAACAGGAGCATGCCGGAGATAAACACGCGCCGGTAGCCGGCGATTTCGCCGAGGGCGGAAAACGGCAGCAGGGTCGCCACCATGGCCAGTTGGTAGACGTTCACGATCCATACGGAGGCGGCCGGCGTCGTGTGCAGCTCGCTGGCGATGGCCGGCAAGGCAGTGTTGGCAATGGCCGTATCGAGCGAGGCCATGCCCACGCCGATGGCCAGCGCCAGCATGGCCCATAAACGGGCGCCGGGCGGCAAGCCGTCCTCGCCCACCATCACGGCTTGCGTTTGCCGCTGCATAGACTGCTGCATAAATACACTACCTGTTCATCTTGCTGATCCGGGCAATACACTAGCATGTATGCAAAAAACCTGCAGGACAGGCAAGCTTACTTCTGGCAATCGATCACTTTAAAATCTTTCGAATAACAGATACGCAGCTCGCCCGAATGCTTTTCATAGCCGAGCCAGCGGCCTTTCAATTGCGGGTTGTGCTGCTTCATCCACTGGAACAGCTCGTTTTTCGGCATGGTGGAGTCCGGCAACTTCAAGGCCTGGAACAGTTCACGTTCCTTCTCAAAATACTGCTTGGGCGTATCGAAATCGCAGGCGCCATGCTTTTCCCACTCGCCCTGCAGCAAGGCTTCGCCCGGCTGCATGCACATATAGGGCAGGATGTCGGACGGCGCCAGCTTCGGCAGATTGCCCTTGCAATAGCGCGGGTGCATGTCCGTCTTGCGCGGCGGCGTCACGGAAATGTCTTCGCAGGTGGCCGGATTGGCCGACTGCGCCCACAGGCCATGCACGATCCAGCCGAACTGGTTGCTCTCGGCGCACTGGAAGGCGGCCTTTTTCGACACTGCGCCACGACGGCGCTGGCTGTCGCAAAAACCTGGCGACCACGACAGCGCCAGCATAAAGTAATCGGTGGGCACGTTGGTGCTTTGCTTGTAGCACGTGTTTTTCTCGTCCGACGGCTTGACGTCGTAATCGTAGTAACTGACGTTACGGGGAATGGCGCACGTGGCGTCGGCCGCGTGGACGGCACCAAAGGACAGGCTGAGGAAAACGGCCGCCAGCGCGGGCAGTACAGTTCGAAATTGCATCAGGTTTCCCTTTCAGAATATAAAACGCCGGCAACACAGTGCCGGCGCGGTATCAATCAAGCAAGCTGATTAGCAAACCTTGTGCATCCAGCCATGCGTATCCGGTGCCGTGCCATGCTGCAGACCCAGCAACGCTTCGCGCAGGGCCAGAGTAACGGCGCCGTTTTCATTGTTGTTGATGGTCATTTCAAAGCCGTTGGCCTTGGCCACGCCCACGGGCGTGATGACGGCGGCCGTGCCGCAGGCGAACACTTCGGTCATGCGGCCCGAGGCGATGTCGTCGCGCCATTGCTGCACGGACAATTTACGCTCTTCCGTCGCATAGCCGAGGTCTTTTGCCATTTCCAGCAGGCTGCGGCGGGTGATGCCTGGCAACAAGGTGCCCGTCAGTTCCGGCGTCACAACGGTGACTTTCTCGCCATCTTTATACACGAAGAACAAATTCATGCCGCCCATTTCCTCGATGAATTCCCGGTGCACGGCGTCCAGCCACACGACCTGGTCGCAGCCCTTCTCTTGCGCTTGCGACTGGGCCATCAGGCTGGCCGCGTAGTTGCCCGCGCACTTGGCTTCACCGGTGCCACCCGGCGCGGCGCGCACGAAGTCTTCGCTGATCCACACGGTGACGGGTTTCACGCCTTTCGGGAAGTAGGCGCCGGCTGGCGAAGCGAACAGCACGAACAGGTATTCTTCCGATGGACGCACGCCCAGGTACGGGTCGGTGGCGATCATCAGCGGACGCATGTACAGGCTCTCGCCCGTGTTCTTCGGCACCCAGTTGCGGTCTTGCGAAATGAGCGCGTCGCCCGCTTCCAGGAACAGCTCGACAGGAATGGCCGGCATGGCCAGGCGCGCGGCGCTGCGGTTGAAGCGCTCGGCATTCTGTTCCGGACGGAAAGTCTTGATGCTGCCATCCGGCTGGGCAAACGCCTTGTAGCCTTCGAAGATGGCCTGGCCGTAGTGCAGCGACGAAGCGGACGGGTCCAGCATCAACGGGCCGTAAGCCTTCAGTTCACCCTGCTGCCACTTGCCGTCGCGGTAAGGAATCACCACCATGTGGTCGGTAAAGATGCGGCCAAACGCCGGGTTGACCATGCGCGCGGCGCGCTCGGCGTCGGACAGGGGGTGGGCGGATGGGGTGACGACGAGATTCTGTGTGGAAGTGGTCATGGCAGCAGGAAACAAATAAGAGGTTCCCTATTGTAGCGCCTAATGCGCGCGGCGAGGAGGCGGATGGGCCAGCCGTTCTTGTTGCGCCGCATCAATCAAACGGCTGCCCGCGCCGGCCGGCCCCGCCCTGCCTGCGCTTCGTCGGCGCACTGGCTGCAGCGCATCTGCACGGAAATCACGTTCGCGCCGATTTCCATGCCGTGCGCCGCCGCCGTCTGGCGCAATTGCTCCACCAGCGGCATATCCTGCACCAGCACGCTGCGTTCGCAGACGCGGCACACGAGGTAGCAACTATCCGTCTCCACCTGATCCGGCTTGATCAGGTAGCGCGCCTTGTTGCCGCTGGCACTCGCCTCACGCTCGCGCAACAGCAAGCCGGCCCCTTCCATCTCCTTGAGCACGCGGTAAATCGTGCCCAGGCTGACGGCAATGCCGATATGCAGCAGTTGCTGATAAATGCTTTCCGCATTCATCGCTTGCCGCTGCGTGCCGGCCAGCACTTGCAGGATGCAGATGCGCGCGCTGGTCGGGCGCAGGCGCACGGCGCGCAAGCGCTCGAACACGCGGCCATCGCCCTGGGTTTGAATGTCTTGCATGGGATTCTCCACTTGTGCGTTCTGCTCTCCCTACCTTGCCAAGCGAAAACGTCAAAAGGGAACCGGGAAATGAAAAAGGCTCTGTCATCGATAAATAGGGGAACTACCGGAATCTTCCTTTGGCATTGCTGTCTGACTCTACATAGTTACCACACAGGGAGCAGATCATGCAGCCAGCCGAATGGATCCGTTTTATCGCCCAGTTTGCTCACCTGAACCGACGCCAGCGGCAAACAGGCATCGCCCTGCTGTGTGGCAACGCACCGCAAGACGCGACCGTCGCGTTGCTGGAAAGCGTGGCGCAGCCGCGATTGGCCTGTCCCGCCTGCCGCTCGCCTCACCTGCACCGGCATGGCCATGCGCACGGCTTGCAGCGCTACCGCTGCGTGCCTTGCGGGCGCACTCTCAATGCCTTGACGGGCACGCCGCTGGCCCGCTTGCGTCACAAGGCGCTATGGATCGCGTATGCCGATTGCCTGCTCGATTCCGCCTCGGTGCGCCAGGCCGCTCAGCAGCTGGGATTACACCGCAACACCACGTTTCGCTGGCGCCACCGCTTTCTCAGCGTGGCGAAGACGGACCGGCCGCATGGCCTGCATGGCATCGCCGAGGCCGATGAACTCTACGTGCTGGAATCGGAAAAGGGATCGAGGCAGATGACGCGTCCGGCCCGTCGCCGGGGCGGCCATGCCTTTAAACGCGGTATATCGAATGAGCAAGTTTGCATCCTGGTGGCGCGCGACCGCACGGGCCAGACCCTCGATTTCGTCACGGGCAAAGGCGCGTTGACGAAGGCGCAGCTGCACCGATGTTTGTTGCCCGTTATCGACAAGGATGTTCTGCTGGTAACGGATGGTCATGCGGCCTACCGGGCGTTTGCGAGAGAAGCGGGTATCAGCCACGAGGCCGTCAACTTGCGCGCCGGCATCCGTGTGCAGGGCGCCGCGCATGTGCAGAACGTCAATGCGTATCACAGCCGCCTGAGACAATGGCTCGGTCCGTTTCATGGCGTGGCGACGCGCTACCTGCCAAATTACCTGGGCTGGCGCTGGATACTCGACGCCAGACGCATCCGTTCACCAGAAACGTTATTGAAAGCAACGCTGGGAGCATTCCCACACTTGATGGTGACATAGCCATGAAAAAAGGCGCCATTCCAATCGCTCGAACGGCGCCTTGCGCTACCTCAAACGAACGACATCAGAACTTGATGTTGGCCGTCACGGTTGCCGAGCGGCCTGGTGCCACGCCAGCGTAGTGCGGCGACGAGACCTTGTCAAAGTACAGCTTGTTCGTCAGGTTCTGGATATTCAGCTGCAGGGTCACGTTGCGGTTGACCACGTAGCTGGCCATGGCGTCGAAGCGCGTGTAAGCCGGAGCATATTTGTTGTTGGCCACGTTCGCATAGACTTTATCGACGTAGTTCACGCCGCCACCGACCGTGATGGCTGGCGTGACCAGGTACGAGGTCCACAGCGACGCGCTGTTCTTCGGCGTGGTCGCAAACTGGTTGCCGTTGTAAGGCGATGGCGCATACACGGGCGCAGCCGTCGTGCCCGTATTGACGTAGCCATTGTTTTCCAGGACGGCGTTCAGGTGCGTGTAGCCGCCGAAAACCGACCACTCCCTGGTGATATTGCCGCTCAAGCCCAGCTCGATACCCTTGACTTGCTTGTCACCCACGTTTTGCGAGCTGCCATCCGGTGCCGTCACGCGCGCATTGCTCATGTCGCTCTGGAAATAGGCGCCGCTCAGTGACAAACGGCCGCCTGGCAGCACTTCCCATTTCGTGCCCAGTTCGAAGCTCTTGCTCTCTTGCGGCTTCAGGTTCTGGATGGCTACCGACAGGCCGTCCAGGCCGTCGCCGCCGTCATTGCCCGGTGGCGTGGACGAGGTGCCGTAGGAAACATACACGCTGCTGTTGGTCGATGGCTTGTACACCAGACCCGCCTGATAGCTGGCAAACGTGGCGTGCACATTGGCGCTGCTGGCGGCGGTGGTCTTGCCATCGAGCGTGTATTGCGGCGTGTTCAGCGAGCTCTTGTAGTCATCCCAGCGGATGCCCACGTTCAGCAGCCATTGCGGCGTGAACTCGATGGTATCGAAGCCGTACACGGAGCGCGTGTTGGTAACGATGTTGGTACGGGCCGGCGACACCGTGCGCGTGTAGACCCACGGGTCGTTGGCGTTCGGATTGAGCAGCGGCGCGCAGTTGTAGCCGGTGGCGGCGCCCGATGTCGGGCAGGTGGTCGACTTGTTGAGGAAGTTATTCGTTCCCGGATTAAACAGGTAAGAGCTGCGGTCCGTTTCTTCACGGCTGATTTCCAGGCCCAGCGTGTAGGTATGCTTGACCGAACCCGTCATGAATTCACCGCCCAGGCTGGTGGCATTGGCCAGTGCATCCGTGTCGGTGACGCGGGTGTTGGTGCGGCGCCAGACGGTGCCGTACAGCATGGTGTTGCCCTTCGAATCGTCGGGCTGGGTCCACACGTAGTCGTTGCTGGTCTTGCCGTAACGGGTCACGTTGCGCAAGATCAATTTGTTGCCGAAGTCGTGGCGCACGTCGATGGTGCCGATATCGCTCTGGGTGTCGCGGAAGTCGCGGTTCACCAGGCCATAGAAGGTGTCGCGCGGCACATTGACGGGCGTGCCGTTGCCGTTTTTCGACACATTGGCGCCCGACGAGAACGGGTTGTTGAACGGCAAGCCGGTATCGGGCAATTCGCTCGACTGCATGTGGTAGTAGCTGAGGGTCGCTTGCGTGGCCGACTTCAGGCCGAAGGTGATCGATGGCGCGATGCCCCAGCGGTCGCCATTGATGTAGTCGCGGCCGGCAACGTGGGCGTCGTGCGCCATCACGTTGACGCGCACGGCCACGTCGTCGCTGATGACGCGGTTCGCATCCAGGGTGGCGCGGCGGTACTTGGCGCTGCCCAGGCCGACGGTGGCGTTGGTGAAATTGTCGACTTTCGGCGTCTTGCTGATCAGGTTGACGCCGCCGCCCGCGGACGAACGTCCGCCGTAGGCCGAGTTCGGACCCTTGACGACTTCGATTTGTTCCAGCGCAAAGATTTCACGCGATTGCGAACCCGTGTCGCGGATGCCATCGATATACGTATCCGTTTGCGCGTTGTAGCCGCGGATAAACAGATTATCGCCCACGGGATTGCCGCCTTCGCCGGCGCCGATGGTGATGCCCGGCACGGTACGCAGCGCATCCGTCAGCGAGACGGCGCCCGTTTGCGAAATGATTTCAGCAGGAATCACCGTCACGGATTTCGGCGTGTCCAGCAGCGGCGCCGTCAGCTTGTCGCTGGCCGATTTGACCGGCGCCTGGATCAGGCGGTCAGCCGTGCCGATCACTTTAACTTCCTGCAACTGCTGCGGCTTGTCCGTCGTTTGCGCGTGCAGTGCCAGCGGCATGGCCAGGGTGGCAAATGCGGCCAGGGCCGTGCCATGCATGCGCGGCGTGGAAGTGGTGTGGTGCTTGCGGCTGCGGATGGTAACGCCCGCTTTGTCTTTCGATGTCATCGCTATCTTTCAATGTATCGGATGGAATAAATTGGCTGGCTACTGCCCCCCGGCAGTTGGCTGGCTCGTTGATTGCTTGGGTACTGCAAACTTGCTAATACAAAACTAGAACCGCCACAGTGCCGTCATGCGCAAGGCCCGGGGCGAACCGGGCGCGATGTTGTCGTTGCTGTGGGCAGAGGCGTAATATTTCTTGTTGAATAAGTTTTCCACATTCAGCTGCAGCTGAAAATGCCCGTGCGGCTTGAAGTAGACGGCGCCGTCGACACGCGTAAAACCGGGCAATACCACCGTATTCGACACCGAGGCGTACACGGCGCTGCGGGCGATCAGGCCCAGGCCGGCGCCCCAGGCGGGCGAAAAATCGTAGCGGTTCCACAGCGACAGGCTGTGCCTGGGCACATGCGCCACCGTGGCGCCCTCCACGGCCGTGGCCGCTTGCGTGGCCGTCAGCACGGCGCGCTGCCACGCATAGCCGCCGGCGATACTCCAGCCAGCTTGGACCTTGCCATTGACGTCCAGTTCCAGGCCCTCGCTGCGCTGGCCGTCGACCAGCATCGCCCGCGTCGTATCGATGGGGTCGGTGACGGCCACATTGCTGCGTTCCAGCCGGTACACGGCCGCGCTGGCGGAGAGTAGCGGCGTGACCTCCCACTTGGCGCCCAGCTCCGCGTTGCGAAAACGCTCCGGCTCGAAGACGGCATTGCTGGGCGTCAACGAGGCCAGCTGTTCACCCGCGCGCGGCAGGAAAGACTGGCTGACGCTGGCATACAGCGACAGCGCTGGCACGGGCTGATAGATGAGGGCCACGCGCGGCGACCACGGCGTATCCGTGCGGGCGATGCGCGCATCAGTACGGTTGTTGACGAAATCGACGGCAAAGCGCTCGTAGCGCACGCCGGCAACCGCCTGCCAGCGGGAACTGAAACGCAACTGGTCCTGCAGATAAATGGCGGCCGTGTCGGCCACGCCATGGTTGTCCGCATCCGTGGCGCTGGGCCGGAAAGTCACGGGCAAGTCCGTCACCGGGTGCGATGTAGGCAGGCTGATGTGGGTGACGTTGTCGCCCAGGGTAGTGAAATAGCCGGTGTTGCGCAGATTGTCCGTCGTCTGGCGGCCCAGTTCCAGGCCCGCCGTCAGCCGGTGCCGCACGCCGCCACTATCGACTGTCCACTCGACGTCCGTCTGGTTGAACAAGTTGCTCCGCTGGGTGGCGCTGTTGTATGCCAGCACGGTCACGTTCTCGCCATCGGCGCTGACGGGGCCGGGAAAGGCGTTCTGGTACAGCTTGTCGTAATCGGCCAGGCGCATGCGGTTGCGCACGCTTGCGCCGCCGCCCAGGTCGTGTTCCAGCGTCACGCCCAGCGCATCGATGTAGGCCCACGACGGGCTGCTGCCGGCGATGCCGAAAAACGTGGACGGGTCCGTCTCAAACGGCCGCCCCCGGTAAGAAGGCAGGCCCCGGTCCGTCACCCGGTCATCGCGAAAATGTTCATAGCTGGCCACTACGCTGGTGCGCGGCGACAAGCGCCAGACCAGCACGGGATTGATGGCGCTGCGGCGCACGTTGACGCCCTGGCGAAACGAGTCGCTGTTTTCCGCCATGGCATTGACGCGCATGGCCACCTCAGTGCCGAACACCTGTTGCACGTCGAGCGCGGCGCGCCGGTTGCGCCAGGCGCCCAGGCTCACGCTCGCTTCGCCGTCGTTCGTCCATTGCGGCTGCTTGGTGGCGCGGTTGATGACGCCGCCACCGCCCCCACGGCCAAAGACCATGGCGTTCGGCCCCTTGATGGCTTCGACTCGTTCGATATTGTAGAAATCGCGGTAATACTGCACGTCGTCGCGCATGCCGTCCAGGTAAAAGTCCGACGTGGAACTGTTGCCGCGCATCACCGCCGTATCGCGATTGCCCTCGCCTGCGGCCGTGCCCACGCCCGGCATGTAGCGCATGGCGTCGGCCAGGCTGCGCATGTCCTGATCGCGTATCAGTGCGGCGCTGACGACGCTGACAGCCTGCGGCGTGTCGCGCAAGGCCGTGTCATTGCGGCTGGCGGCGGCAGAGCTGGCACGGCGGTAGCCATCATCGTTGTCTCCCAGCACGGTGACAGGTGCCAGCACTTGCAGGCCCGCGCCCTCCCCGTCCAGGTCGGCGCGCAAGGGCACGGGCGCCAGGCGGACGATATAACTGCCATCCGGCAACTGCACGGCCACCAGGCCCGTGCCCGCCAGCAATTGCTGCAAGCCCTGTGGTATGGACAAGCTGGCATGCACGCCGCCGCTGCGTTTGCCCTGCGTCAAGCCGCCTTCGGCCGACAGCAATATCCCCGCCTGGCCCGCAAATTGGCGCAAGGCCTGACCCAGCGGCGCGGCGGCGATGCGGAAGCTGCGTACCGTCTCTTCCGCCGCCGGCGCCATGACAGGCACGGCCAGCAGCGCGGCAGCCAGGGACAGCGGCAGCAGGCGGCGGGCGAACGGCAGGCAAGGTGGGAACAGCGGCACGGATTTCCTTTGTTATTGCATTGTTGAGCAGGCTACTTCTACCTTGCCAAACAACTTTTCAAAAAGGGAACCACTTTTTGAGAAATATTCTTATTTACTGTTTTGACTGGGGCTGCTGGGCTTCCACCGTGACCCACCAGTCGTGCAGCCGGTTGATCCTGACGGGCAAGGTCGCTTCCAGCGCCGCCAGGATGCGGTCCGTGTCGGCCAGCGGATAACTGCCCACCAGGCGCAAGTGCGCCACGTCGGGCGCGCAGCCCAGGTGGCCGCGGCGGTAGCGCGACAGTTGCGCGAGGAAATCATCGAGCCGCATCTGCTCCGGTTGCAAGCGGTACTCGATCCAGGCGGCCGCATTCGGATCGGCGGCAAACGGCTCGCCAATCAAACCGTCGCCAAAACGCACTTGCTGGCCGGCCGGCACGATGCGCGGCGCACCGCCATCGCGGGGCGCCACTTCGACACTGCCCTCGTAGACGGCCAGCAAGGTCGCATCACCCTGTGGCTGCACGCTGAAACGCGTGCCCAGCGCGCGCAGGCGACCGTGCACGGTGTCGACGACGAGCGGACGCGCCGGCTGCCGGCTGTCGCGCGCGCTACTGATATAAATTTCGCCGCCGTGCAAATCGACGCGGCGCAGCTTGGCGCTGTAATCGATGTCGAGGGAGGTTGCCGTATTGAGCCACAATTGCGAGCCGTCGGCCAGCGCCAGCTGGCGCACGCTGCCGATAGCCGTTTTTTCAGTCGCGCGCAGACTGGCGATCCAGCTGCGCGTATCGCGCCGCAGCAGCATGGCGCCGCCCAGGCCGCTTGTCAGGCACAGCGCCAGCAGCCCCTTGACGAGGCTGCGCCGCTGGGCATCGCTCTGGCGCGGCCCCGCAGCGTCGAGCGCCTGGCGTGCCGGCTCGCCAGGCAGCAGGCGAAATTCCGCGCTGACGGCTTCCACCCGGCGCCAGGCGGCACGGTGGGCGGGCGAGGCGGCATGCCAGCGTTCCCATGCTTGCTGCTCGGCAGGATCGGCGTCTTCGCCGCGCAGCACGGCGTACCATTCGGCCGCTTCCTGCAAAATGGCGTAGTCGGCCGGCGGCATGGCAGGAGCAGGCTTAGGCGGCATCGTCCAGGCACAGCATGCATTGCAGCATGGCTTGCGCCATGTATTTCTTGACCATCCGTTCGGACACGTCCAACTGGACGGCGATCTGCGCATACGTCAGGCCATCGAGCTGCGCCAGCAGAAAAGCCTGGCGCGCGCGCGGCGACAGGGTGTCGAGCATGGCGTCAATGCGGTACAGCGACTCCACCACCAGTGCCCGCTCCTCGGGCGACGGCGCCGTCAATTCGGGACGGTTGGCCAGGGCGGCAAGAAAAGTGCGTTCCAGGGTCAGCCGGCGCCAGTGATTCACCAGCAAGCCATTGGCAACCGTGCTCAGATAGGCGCGCGGTTCGCGCAGGCTGTCCGCCGACTGCGTGGCCAGCATGCGCACGAAGGTGTCTTGTGCCAGGTCGGCTGCGCCATCGCGGCAGCCCAGCTTGCGCCACAGCCAGTTGTACAGCCAGCCATGGTGGCTGCTGTACAGGTCGCTAAAGAGATCGAGGGAAGGAGAAATGGTGGACACGGGCAAACGAACAAAGGGGCTGCCAAACTTGCCGGTCAAGTGGGTCAGCACTGCATCATGATCACGAATGAGAATGATTTTCATTTTCACACAATTTCACGACGATGTAAATTATCAAAACCATCATCCTTGCCCGGCGTGGACCTTTTGCGCAACAGTGCCACCGCACCATCATTTGCGAATGATTCTCGTTTGCGTTAAAATATCAGCCTTCCTTCTTCCCGCCATGCCTGATACCTGCATGGCGGCGCTATCGAAAGCCGCCATGACCACCTCCTCCCTTCCCCAGTTGCGCGCCAGCGCCGACGATGCGCCGCAGACTCGCCAGCTTGCAGCCCCGCAACAACGGCGCTGGCACTGGAGCTGGAAGCAGGTGTGGTTTCAATTGCACTGGTTCATCGGCATCACGGCCGGCACGGTGCTGGTGATCATCGGCCTGAGCGGCGCCACCCTGGCCTTCAAGGATGAATTGCTCGATGTCATGAACCCCGGCGTGCGCCATGTACCCGTGGAAACGCGCGCGCCGTTGACGCCAGCCCAGCTGAGCAACATCGCCGCAACGGAACACGGCCAGCGCGTGGCCTCCATCACCATGTATGCAGAAGCGGGCGCGGCGCCACGCCTGTTCTTCGCACCGAAGAATGGCCAGCGGCGCGGCGAGTCGATCTACCTGCACCCGTACACGGGCGCCACCCAGCCGGCGCTGGCGGGCGCGGAATTTTTCGAGTGGACGGAATCCTTGCACCGCTGGCTGCTGCTGCCGCGCGATCCGGGCCGGCAAGTGGCGGGCGCACTGGCCCTGTGCCTGCTGGGGCTGGCACTCTCCGGCCTGTATCTGCGCTGGCCCCGCCGTCCTCTGGACTGGCGCACCTGGCTGACCTTCGATCCTGCCCTGAAGGGCCGCTCGTTTTTGTGGAATCTGCACGCCGTGGCCGGCACCTGGTGCCTGGTCGTGTATGTGGCGCTGACCCTGACGGGCATTTACTGGAGCTATGACGTGGTGCGCGACAATATCGACGCCTGGGCCGGCAAGCCGCCAAGGATGGCACAGGCGCCGGGCAAGAAAGGCCAGCCGAAAGAGAAAGCGCCCGCCGTCGACATCGGCCCCGCCTGGAGCAGCTTCCAGCAACACGCCGCCGGCTGGACCATGGCCAGCGTACGCCTGCCGACACGCGCCGGCGAAGCCGTGCAATTCACGTGGCTGGCCAGCGATGCGCCGCACGAACGGGCGCGCAGCCGCATGAGCATTGCACCGTCCGACGGCACGCTCACGGAAAACGAACCGTACAGCCAGCAGGGCCTCGGTGCGCGCCTCGTCAACATCATTTATCCGCTGCACATGGGCACGTATTTTGGTTTGCCGGGCCGTATCATCGTCACCCTGGCCAGCCTGGGCCTGCCCCTGTTCGCCATCACGGGCTGGATGCTGTACCTGGGCCGCCGCAAGGCCAAGCGGGCTGTGCAGGCGCAGCGCGCCATGCTGGGCGCCGGCGCTCCGGGCAAGACGGATACAGGTTTGCCGACCCTGGTGGCCTACGCCAGCCAGTCGGGACAGGCCGAGCGCCTGGCCCTGGAAAGCGCGCGCGCCCTGCAGCAAGCGGGCGTGGCCGTCGACGTGCAATCGCTGGACCGCTTTGACCCCGCGCAACTGCGCCAGTACGAACGGGCACTGATCGTCGCCAGCACCTTTGGCGAAGGCGAGGCGCCGGACGGCACGCGCCGCTTTGCGCGCCTGTTGCAACAAACCTCGGGCACGCCGCTGGCGGGCCTGGAAGTCGGCATGCTGGCCCTGGGCGACCGCCATTACAGCGCCTTCTGCGGCTTTGGCCATGCGCTGGCGCAACAATTACACGCGCTGGGCGCCACTTCCCTGTTCCCCTTGATCGAAGTGGACAAGCACGACCCCGCCGCGCTGGCCGACTGGTCCAAGGCGCTGGCCCGCTGCAGCGGCAGCGCCATCGACGCCATCGGCGTGCAGGAAGAAGCGTCGTATGCCGAGTGGCGCCTGGCGCGCCGCGTGCTGCTCAACCCGGGCAGCCTGGGTGGCGAACTGCATGAAATCACCTTGACGGGCCCGGCCGGCGCCACCTGGGAAGCGGGCGCGCTGGCGGAAATCATTCCTTGCAATGCGGACGGCAGCGATGGCGAAGCAGGCAGTGCCCATCACGCGCCGCGCAGCTATTCACTCGCTTCGCTGCCATCCGATGGCGAGCTGCAATTGCTGGTGCGCCAGGAACGCCATGCGGGCGCGCAGAATCAAGGCCATGGCCTGGCCTCCGGCTGGCTCACGCGCTTCGCCCCGCCGGACGCCCCCATCCGCCTGCGCCTGCAAGCCAATCCCGCCTTCGCGCCCGCCCTGGTGGACGTGCCCTGCATTTATATCGGCAACGGTTCCGGCCTGGCGGGCCTGCGTGCGCATTTGCGCGCGCGCAAGCGGGCGGGACTGGCGCGCAACTGGCTGCTGTTCGGCGAGCGCCAGCAAGCTTTTGACAGCATCTGCGGCGCAGAGTTGCAAGGCTGGCTGGACGCTGGCCACCTGGCGCGCCTGGACCGCGTCTTTTCGCGCGATGGTGAGACACGGCAGTACGTGCAAGACCGCCTGCGCGCCAGCGCTGGCGAGCTGCGCGACTGGCTGGCGCAAGGCGCCATCGTCTGCGTGTGCGGCAGCTTGCACGGCATGGCGGCAGGAATCGATGCTGTGCTACAAGAAGTGCTGGGCCAGGAGGGCCTCGACGCGCTGCTGGCGGCCGGGCGCTACCGCCGCGACGTGTATTGATCTACATCAATCCGCCCCCGGCACCGCCCGGCTATGTGGGCAGGCGCACAGTCAGCGCCAGCCATCGGACTAGAGTGGGGACATTCCCCCCACCGTCTGCGAGGCTAGCCATGAAAAACCCCTGGATGAGCATGTACCTGAGCGCCGCCAACCGCATCGCCAACACGGCGCGCGGCCATGCGACGGCCGCCGTCAAGCGCGAAGCGGCGAAAAATACGCGGCAACTGACGCAAGTGTGGTTCGACTCTTTCCTGCCCGCCGCAGGCAAGCCACGGCGCAGCCGCAAGGCGAAATAAGCCCGTGGCACCAGGCGAACTGGTGCGGTGCATCACAGCAATAAGTTGAAGTTACGACCAGATGAACTAAACTGCAAGCATGGTAGTGCATAAGGAAGTGACCGGCAGGCGCCGCATCCCCGCGCCGCCGCCGGGACACCGGGAGACGACCATGTTGACGCTCAAAGTGCTGGCCTGCCTTGCCTTGTCGGCCTTGCTGCTCGTGCCCCTCGTGCTGAGGGATGCGATGCAGACGTCCGCCGGGCAGCAGATGCAGGTGCCGAATGTAGACGCACAAGCCCTCTGGGCTCGCTGGCCGAAGCATTAAACGCGCTAGGTAGCAGCTTACCTCATTTAAAAACGCTTTATTGCGGATGGGGATTTGTTCCCCGTTTTCCTTCATTTCTCAGTGCCTCAATCCTCCTCCTCTTCACCATACTTTTGATCCAGATCATGGATTTCCCCCTTCGCCGCGTCCACACTGGAACAGTCCGCTTCGCACCGGGACGGACTTAACCTGGAGCATCAGCATGGGTAAATCGCATTGGAAGGATGAGATGGCGCTGGGGGTTCCCGTCATCGACGAGGCGCATGAAGCGCTGTTTCAGGAACTGGCGCGGCTGCAGCAACTGGGCGACCAACATTTCAGCGTGGCGTTTCGCGAGCTGATTGCCGCCGTCGAACGCGATTTCCGCGAGGAAGAAGATTTGATGGAACAAATCGGCTTTCCCTCGCTGGCCAACCACCGCGAACAGCATGCGCGCGTGCTCAGCGGCTTGCACCATGCCTGGGCCGCCGTCGATGAAGGTGACCTGGAACAGGGGCGCCATGCGCTGTCGCTGTTGCCGCAATGGCTGATCTTCCATCAGGCCACCATGGACCTGGCCCTGGCGGCGGCGCTGGAACTGGTGCAGCGCCAGCCGAACTAGACGCTACAGCAGCAGCACCGTCGCTTGCTCGGGCAAGACGACGCGGTAGTGTCCCGGGTACTTGTCTTCGCCATCGAAAATCTTGCAAAACACGGGCTGGTTGATGTCGTTGACGGCCGCCTCGTTCATGGGCAGGGTGGCGATCAGCTGCTCGCCTTCGACCAGTTGCAGCGCGCTGCCCCGCTCGGTAGCGCAGAACGCCAGCGATTGCACATCGCTGGCGAACGGCCGCTTGTACCACGGCGTAATGGCCCGCACGGCGCGCCGGGCGTCGTGCAAAACCTGCCCCACGCGCGTGACGTTCCAGGCATCGCGCGCCACGGACGGCTGAAGCACGATATTCGCCGTCAGCTCGCCCCTGCTCTTGTTCACCAGGAAAGTACCGTCCTGCGCGGCGATGTCATCGTTGAGCGGCACGACAAACACGCCGCCGCTGGAAACCTTGATCGGCACGGGTGCGCCATTGCCTTGCAAAGCCACGCGCACGTCGTCGATGGTGGCGCTCAGCTTGGCCGGAATCAGGCGCAGGGCCATGACCACGCTGCCGCTCGACACTTGCCACACTTTCCTGGCCGTCAGATAACTTTCACGGTAAGCCGTGAAGCGCACGCGCGGCGCCTTGGCGTCGCTGCTGGCCGTGATCGTCACCGTTTGCGACGGCAAGGCGTCCTCCGCACTCGCCGCTGGCGCCGCGGCTGTGGCAGGCGCAAGGGGGGGCGATACGACCGCGGCGGCGGGCGGAACGCTAGCGCTCTGCAGCGGCGCGGGAACAGCCGGCGGCGGCGCCTGCTCCTGGGCCTGGCCCAGCGACACGACACACAACCATCCGGCACAAGCGATCCATGTACGCATGCATTTCTTTCAATGAGGAAAATATTTTATCAGCGCCTGCATTATCGCAGAAGGTCGGACGATACGCCCTCGGCCTGCCTGCACGCCTGTCCGCACTCTTTTGGTGCGCACGCTTGATTATTTGGCAAATACCACCTATATTGATAATGATTCTTATTCACATAATGTGAACTGAATTATGCACGACCTTTCCACTGCCATGCGCGGGTGGACTGCTATCCGAGCCAGATCCCGGGCCAGCGTCACGCCATCCCCCAGCTACTGCGCCACTCGCCAGACGAGATAGGAACACACACGACTAAAAATACTCCAGGAAAATAATGCAATCGACCACCGTCTTCTCTTCTTCGCGCCAGCCCGCCTTGCGCCCCCTCCCCCGCTTATTACACATCAGCCTGCTCAGTCTTGCCGCCGGCGTGGTCTTGCCTGCACAGGCTGCCGATGCTGCTGAGGCCGACGTCACCATGCCGGCCGTCACTGTGCTGGGCCATTCGATGGCCACCACGGAAGGCACGCAGTCGTACACGGCAGGCGAAACGCGCAGCGCCACGCGCATGGACCTGTCCCTGCGCGAGACGCCGCAATCGGTCAGCGTCATCACGCGCCAGTTGCTCGACGACCTGGGCGCCGTGCGGCTGGACCAGGCGCTGGCGCAGACGACGGGCATCCAGGTGAACCAGAACGACACGGAACGCACGACGTTTAGTGCGCGCGGCTTCGGCATCAACAATATCCAGATCGATGGCATGGCGCGCGGCGGCAATGCGCCATTGCAAGACACCATCCTGTACGACCGCATCGAGGTCGTGCGCGGCGCCACCGGCCTGATGGGCGGCAAGGGCGACCCGTCGGCCACCATCAACATGATACGCAAGCGGCCGACGAAGGAATTCCAGGCCAGCGCCGGCCTCATCATGGGCCGCTGGGATGACCAGCGCTTCGAGGCCGACCTTTCCACGCCGCTGAACGCGGATGGCAGCGTGCGTGCGCGCACGGCCCTGGCGTGGCAAAAACGCGATTCCTACCTGGACATGTATCACGAACGCAAGACGGTCGGCATGGTCATCGTCGAGGCGGACGTGCGTCCCGGCACCCTGCTGACGGCCGGTGTCGACTTCCAGGACAACAAGCCCACAGGCGCCACCTGGGGCGCCGTGCCCTACTGGAACGCGGACGGCAGCCTGGCCAACTTGCCGCGCAACACCAGCTGGACGACGCCCTGGAGCACCTGGGCCAACAAGCAGCACACGGTATTCACGTCGCTGGACCAGCGCCTGCCCGGCAACTGGAACATGCACCTCGGCTATGCGCGCACGGAAAGCACGAACCGCACCACCGTTCTCTATGCGGGCAAGGGTTATCCCGATCCCGCCACGGGCAAAGGCATGGAACTGTGGACGGGAGCCTGGGGCGCAGGCGAAAAGAACAGCGACAATTTCGACATTTACGCCAGCGGGCCGTTCACCTTGCTGGGACGCAAGCATACAGCCATCGTCGGCTGGAATGGCAATAACGCCCAGGACAATTCGATAGGCGGCAAGGCGAAAATCGACTATGAACCTTTGGTCCCTGATTATCGCAGCTGGACGGGCAATATCCCCCGCCCCGTGTTCACCCCGGATGGCTCGCACACGGAAACCGTGACGCGTCTGGCGGGCGGTTATGTGGCCACGCGTTTGAGCCTGGCCGACCCGCTGCACGTGATCATCGGCGCGCGCAGCAGCACCTACCGCACGGAAAAGCGCAACTACAACACGCAAGGCGTGCACACGAACAGCAGTAACTTTGTGGAAACGCGCAACGAGGTCACGCCCTATGTGGGCGCCGTGTTCGACATCAACAAGCAGTATTCGGCCTACGCCAGCTTCACGCAGCTGTTCACCCCCCAATCGAGCAAGGACCGCAACAACCAGTTCCTGGCGCCGGAAACGGGCGACAATGCGGAACTGGGCATCAAGGGCGAATTCTATGAAGGCAAGCTGAATGCATCGGCCGCCCTGTTCCACACGAAGAAAAAGAACCTGGCGGAACTCGACCGCACGGTGCCGCCCGGCTTCTTGCTGCCCGACGGCGGCCAGGCCATGGTGGCCAATGGCGCCGGCGTGACGGCAAAGGGCGTGGAATTCGACGTTTCCGGCCAGTTGTCACCCGGCTGGGAAGCGAGCGGCGGCTATACCTATCTGCACGCGGCCGAGGCTGATGGCCGCCGCGCCGCCACCACGCAGCCGCGCCATTTGCTGCGCCTGGCTACCAGCTACCGTTTCGACGGCCGCCTGGCAGGGCTGAAAGCGGGCGCCAGCATGACAGCGCAAAGCGCCATCTACAGCGAATCGTGGTACGGCCACCCGCCATCGGGCGAGATGACGAATATCCCGCAAGCGGGCTATGCACTGGTCAACGCCATGGCCAGCTATGCCATCAACCGCCACGCCAGCGTGCAGATGAACGTGAATAACTTGCTCGATAAGAAATACTACCGCACCATAGGCTTCTACGACAGCGTGTTCTGGGGCGAACCGCGCAACATCAGCCTGGCCGTGCGCACGGCGTTTTAAGCGCGCCAGTGCGCGGGTGCCGGCAGGGTGAACCCTTCCAGCAAGGGGCCGCCCACGGGCGCCAGCACGGCGGCGGCGACTTGCTCGAACGCATGCTGGCCGGCCGGCAAGTCGCTGGCCACCAGGCGCAGCGCGCCATCGAGCTGGTCGGCGATGGCGGCGTCGAACGCCTGCAGGCGGCGGAACAGGTGCTTGCCGCCGCCGCTCCACTGGCCCCCCGCGCGCAAGTGCAGGTCGGCCAGTGCCTCATACAGCTGGCAAGCCACGGCCAGCGCCTCGCCCGGGTGCGTGCTGTCGACCAGGTCTTCCAGCGCGGTGGTGATGGCGTAGCGGCGCCGCTGTAAATTGTCGACGTCCAGCACGGGCGGCCCGGCGGCGGTGAATGCTTGCGCCAGCGCCAGCAGTTGCGCATGCTGCGGTCCGGGCGCGGCGATATTCTCGCCTTCGAGCACCATCATCGCCAGCGGCACCCTGCCGCCTGGCGCGTCGATTTCCTTGCAAAAATACGTGAACGTGGCCACGTCGTGCGCGAACAGTTCCACCGTACGCCCTTCGGCCACGAGAGTATCGCGCCAGGCGCAATCGACGTGGTCGAACAGCAGCAGCAAGTCGATATCGGAACTGGGCGTCTGCCGGCCCGTGGCGAACGAGCCGCCGATGATGGCCGCCACGGCCGTGGGGTAGCGCTGCTGCACCAGCCGCGCGGCAATCGCGCGGATATCGTCATAGCTGGGAATCATCGTCAAAGCCAGTTCTCCGTGCTGAAAAACCCTATCCTACACGCAATATGCACGCTGCCGCCATCCTGCTACACTGGCGCTCTCCGATCAAGGAACAGACATGGAATACGACTGCATCGTGGTGCCCTCGCCCGTGGGCGAGCTGACCCTGGTGGCGCGCGGCGCGGCGCTGGCCGCCATCCTGTGGGAAAACGACAAGCCCAACCGCGTGCGCCTGGGCGCAATGCGCGTCGGTGACAGTTGCGCCGTGCTGCAGGAAACGGCGCGCCAGCTAGGGGAATATTTTGCCGGCACGCGCCAGCGTTTTGAGGTGCCGCTCGATTTTGCCGGCACCCCGTTCCAGCAGGAAGTGTGGCGCGCGCTGCTGACGATACCGTATGGCCAGACGCGCAGCTATGGCGAGATCGCGCGGCAGATTGGCCGCCCCGCCGCCGTGCGCGCCGTGGGCGCCGCCAACGGCAAGAATCCCATTTCCATCATCGCCCCCTGCCACAGGGTCATCGGCGCCACGGGCGAGTTGACGGGCTTCGCGGGCGGCCTGCATGCCAAGGAAACCTTGTTGGCGCTGGAAGGCATCGCGCTGTCCAGCGACCGCGAAGCGCTGAAAACGGGCCACGCCCGCCGCCGCGCCGTGCCCATCGATACGGCGCAAGGCTGCTTGTTTTAGGCGGCGGCAGCGCTCCCCTTGTGGGATACTCACGCCTTCCGCTCAAGCAAACACCTACTATGCCCTATCTTGTCATCCTGTTCTTTGTCGTTCTGTATTTGCTGGCCACCTTCTTTTTCCACATCCCCGCCCTGGTCGCCCTCGTGTATGGCGTGCTCAGCCTGAGCTGTTTCGTTGCCTATGCGATCGACAAATCGGCCGCAAAAGAGGGCCGCTGGCGCACCTCGGAACGCACCCTGCTGCTATTGGGGCTGCTGTGCGGCTGGCCTGGCGCCGTGCTGGCCCAGCAATGGCTGCGCCACAAGTCCAGCAAACGCTCGTTCCGCATCGTGTTCTGGATCACGGTCGCCATCAATATCGGCGCCTTCGTGTATTTCAGCATGCATTACGCTGCGCCCGATATCGGCACCGAAGTGGCGCCCATCGAACTGTAAAACCGCCTCCCGCCAAGATGTAACAATTATTGCAGCGCGTTGTTCTTGAAATGATCGCCTGTCAGAATATCAATATTCACGATATTCAAGCCAATTCATCTACACGGGAAAGCCCTTTTCGACCATGCGTACCTTGCAAATCCACCATTCCTTCTTGTTCCGCCTTGCCGCAGCGATTTGTTTCGCCATCACCTTGGCGGGCTGCACCAGCTATCGCTTTATTCCCCCGGACTCCGATGCGGGGCGTCAATGCGTGACGAGCTGCGGGACCAATCAACAAATATGCATTGCCGGCAAGGAGCAGCTTGCTGCGGCCCAGGCACAAGCTTGTGAGATGCGCAACGTCAGTACGGTTTCCATCTGCCTGGCAGTGGCGAAAACCGATGCGGACCGGGAACTGTGCTCGAAGAAACGCCAATATTGTTCCTCCAGCCCTTCTGGAACGTGGCAATGCGAGTCAGACTACAGAGCCTGCTATACGCAATGCGGCGGCCGAATCGAAGAAAGCGAATAATCGATCGCAAGGCTGATGCCGGCGAACAAGATGCCGGCGCGGCAGGCTTGATTGATTGATCTTGCTACTCGCCCAGCAGGCGCAGCGATTCCAGCCAGTCCGCCTTCCATTCGCGCAACAACGGTTGCGTGGCGAACGCCTTCTTCAGGTGCGCCATGGGCACACGGTGCACGTCGTGCAAGCCGAACGCCAACGTCACCGGATGCCACAGGTGGCTGTTCTTGCCGCCGCGCGAATTCTTGCGCACGCGGGCGCCATCGTCGCCAAAGATGCCCACGCCACTGGCCAGTCCCTGCTCCAGGTCGACCTTGCCCACGCCGGCAAAGGCCAGCAAAATCTGCTCGCGCCCCAGACCCTTCAGGGCGCTGGGCAAGACCACGGGCGCCTTGTCCGCCTGTGCTTCATCGGGCTGCGGATGCTGCAACTGCTTGAGCAAACGCAACAGATCGCGCTCCTGGAAGTGCAAGCCGTCCAGGGGCACGCGCAGTCCCGGCGCCTTCAGCTCGATGGCGATGTTGCCCGAATCGCGCGTAAAACGCAGCCACACATCGTCCGCACCCGAAGCGTCCGCGCCCGAGACCAGGTGCTGCTTGTCCTCGATAAACACGATGGGCGCCGCATAGCGCGTCACGCCGTCATGGAACAGCTCGGCCCATGCTTCGCTGTAATCAAGCCAGACATACGGCAAGCCGCCCTGCTCCAGCAAACGCGCCAGGGTCCACGGCGTGCCCGTCTCTTGCGCCAGCCAGGCACAGGCTTCGATTGCGGTGGTGCGGTATGGCAGAGATAGGGAGGTCATGGCGGTTCCATCGATAAAAGTGGAGCGCAGTGTAGCAGACGCCATCGTCATCCCCTTCGGCGGGCGCAGCGGGCGCGCTTTTTTTGCGCGATGTGCTAGGCTGGTAGCATCAGCACGCGCCATGGCCCCCCGGCCGACTGGCGCACCACCACAAGGGGATCACCATGCATTCGAGCACCAACGCCGCCACCGCACCCGCCCCGCCGCCGGAGCGCGATTCGCCCACGCCGGCCAATGAAGGCCATGCCGAGGAAGCACTCGATGAAGCGCTGAAGGAAAGCTTTCCGGCCAGCGACCCGATCGCCATTGCCACCCCAAAACCAGCCGGCAAGACACCTTCCTGATACACGCCCCAACAGCCACCCTTGCGGTGGCTTCTTTTTTTGCTGAAACTGAATCCGGACGCCCCGCCCCCGCGTACATGGCTATGCCATGACCGAACGACGTTACCACGCGGAAAGGAATCGCCATGCAGCATTACAGCAAAAAGACGGATCCCATGGATCAGCGCCTGTATCTGGCCCAGCGCATCGACAGGGCCGATGCGCGTTTGCAGCGCCTGCACGATGCGGCCGAGCGCGAACGCTGCGCGCAATGGATCACGGCCTGGGCCGTGGCGGCGGGCGCCGACGCGCCGCGCGGCATGAAGCTGCGCATCCGCGGCGAATTCATCTTGCTTTGATAAAAAGCAAAAGCCCCGCCCGATGCATATGCACGGGGCGGGGCCAGTCAAGCCGACGCCGTCCTAGTTGGACGTGTCGCGGTACTGCTCGGGCGTCGTGTCGCCGTCGGCGACCTCATACCACATCGCATTGAGCACGGCGAAGGTCGCCGCCAGCGGAAGACCCAGTATCCAGGCGAAATACCACATAGTTATTCCTTTCGTAAATTCTTAGTAGGCGTGACCGCTGTCGTCCTTGATTGCTTTTGCATCGACCTTGCCCCACAGCACTTTATAGACCCACGTCGTGTACGCCACGATGAGGGGAATGAAGACGGCCGTGACGACCAGCATGATGAACAGGGTCATGTGGCTGGACGAGGAATCCCACACCGTCAGGCTGGCGCGCGGGTCGATCGACGAAGGCAGGATGAACGGAAACATGGCCGCGCCCACGCCGAGGATGATGCCGGCGATGCCGGCCGCGCTGGCCAGCAAGGCGGGCACTTCGCGGCGCGCGCGCTGGAAGGCAAAGGCCAGCAGCGGGCAAAGCAGGCCCAGCGCTGGAACGATCCAGGTCCACGGATGGGCGGCAAAGTTGAGGAACCAGGCGCCCACGTGCACTTCCGCCGTTTTCAGCATCGGGTTCGACGGACCGTCGACCACCACCGTGCTGCTGATGCGGTAGCCATCGACCCACAGCCACAGGGCCACGCCGGCCAGCGCATACAGCACGACCGTGGCGATTGCCGCCACGCTGCCGTAGCGGCGCGCCCGTTCGGCCACGGCACCGTCCGTCTTCAGCTGCAGCCAGGTGGCGCCGTGCATCACCAGCATGGCGACCGAGACGAGGCCGCACAGCAGGGCGAACGGGTTGAGCAGCGCAAAGAAGGTGCCGTCATAAAAGATGTGCATATCTGGCGAGAAACGGAACGGCACGCCCTGCAGCACGTTGCCGATCGCCACGCCGCAGATCAGGGCCGGCACGAAGCCGCCCACGAACAGGGCCGCGTCCCAGCGGGCGCGCCAGCGCGGGTCTTCGCGCTTGCTGCGGAACTTGAACGCCACGGGACGCACGATCAGCGCCACGAGGATAACGAACATGGCCAGATAAAAGCCCGAGAACGAGACGGCGTACAGTTGCGGCCAGGCGGCGAAGATGGCGCCACCGCCAAGGATCAGCCACACCTGGTTGCCTTCCCACACGGGACCGATACTGTTGATGACGACCCGGCGTTCCAGGTCCGTCTTGCCGACGAAGGGCAGCAAAATGCCCGTGCCCAGGTCGAAGCCGTCCGTGATGGCAAAGCCCACCAGCAGGATGCCGATCAGCAGCCACCAGATCAGGCGCAGTGTTTCGTAAGAAATCATTTCATGCAAAATCATGGTCCGGCCCTCCTTAGGCGCGTTGAGTATGAATGGCTGCGGCCGCTGGCACGGGGGCCGGCGCCTTCTCTTCCGGCCCCTTGCGGATGGCCTTGAGCATAAGCTTCATTTCAATAATCAACAGCACGGTGTAGATGGCGGCAAAGCCGGCAATCGTGATCAAGAGGGTCGAAGCGCCCAGGTTCGAGACGGCCACGGCCGTCGGCAGCACGCCTTCGATGACCCACGGCTGGCGACCCACTTCGGCCACGATCCAGCCCGCCTCAATCGCCACCCATGGCAGCGGAATGGCGAACACGGCCAGCTTCAGCAGCCAGCGGTGCTTGTCCAGGGTGCGGCGCGTCGACAGCAGGAAGAAAGTGCCGGTGAGCAAGATAAAGAACATGCCCAGGCCCACCATCACGCGGAAGGACCAGAACAGGGGCGCCACGGGCGGCACGGTATCGAGCGCGGCCATGCGGATCTGCTCGGGCGTGGCCTGGCGCGGGTCATCGACGTAGCGTTTCAGCAGCAAGGCATAGCCCATGGACTGGCCTTTCGACTCGAACATGTCTTTCGCGTCCTGCGGCACGGGCGCGCCGGGCGCCACGCTGCGGATGGTTTGCAGCGCGTCATATGCCTTGATGCCATCCTTGATCAGCAGTTCGCCGCGGTCGACCAGCTGCTCGATGCCGGGGATTTCCGTCGTCAGCGAACGCGTGCCGATCAAGCCCATCACCATCGGGATGTGCACGGCGTAATGCGTCTCGCGCGCTTTCGCGTCAGGGAAGCCGAAGGCCGTGAAGGCGGCCGGGGCCGGCTCCGTGGTCCACATGGCTTCGATGGCGGCCAGCTTCATCTTTTGGTGTTCCGACGACAGGTAACCGCTTTCATCGCCAAGCACCACCACCGACAGCGAGGCGGCCAGGCCGAACGAGGCAGCCACCGTCATCGAACGCTTGGCCAGTTGCACGTGGCGGCCTTTCAGCAGATACCAGGCGGAAATACCCAGCACGAAGATGGCAGCGGCCGTATAGCCGGCCGACACCGTGTGCACGAATTTCGCCTGAGCAACGGGATTCGTCAGCACGGCGCCGAAATCCGTCACTTCCATGCGCATGGTTTGCGGATTGAAGGCCGCGCCGACGGGATTTTGCATCCAGCCGTTGGCGATCAAAATCCACAGGGCCGAGAAGTTCGAACCGATGGCCACCAGCCAGGTCGTGACCAGGTGGCCCCGCTTCGACAGCTTGTCCCAGCCGAAGAAGAACAGGCCGACGAAGGTCGCTTCCAGGAAGAAGGCCATCAAGCCCTCGATGGCCAGCGGCGCGCCGAAAATGTCGCCCACATAATGGCTGTAATAGCTCCAGTTCATGCCGAACTGGAATTCCATGACGATGCCCGTCGCCACGCCCATGGCGAAGTTGATGCCGAACAAGACACCCCAGAACTTGGTCATGTCGCGCCAGATGGGGCGGTTCGTCATCACGTAAACCGTCTCCATGATGGCGAGGATCACTGACAGGCCGATCGTCAGCGGAACGAATATAAAGTGGTACAGAGCTGTCAGCGCGAACTGCAGTCTGGATAAAGCGACAATATCGAAGTCCATATGATTTCCTTGGTGTTTCCCTACTGTAATTGTAAACTTGGTATCTATCTGATGCGATTCGATTGGTTCCGCCGCCCACAAGCTGGCCTGCGGTACCGCCTGTGTCTCCGTTCTTAGTCTCCCCGCAAGCCCGCCAAGGCTGTCTCGAAGGCTGGCGTGCCACGGCGCGCGTCGCCCACGATGCGGCCATCACGCAGGCTGACCAGCCGGTCCGCCAGCGCCGCTTCGCGCCGCAAGTGGGTTGCGATCAGCAAGCTGCGCCCTTCGCTGCGCGCCCGCAGGCGCTGCAAGACATCGTTCGCCGTCTGCGCATTCAGCGCTTCCGTCGCTTCATCCAGCAGCCACAAGGTCGATTCGTGCAGGAACAGCCGCGCCAGCGCCAGGCGCCGCGCCTGGCCGCCCGACAAGCCCAGGCCGCCCTCGCCCAGCATGGTGCCCAAGCCGTCCGCGAAGGCCCGCACCTCCTCGTCCAGGCCGGCCGATTGCAGCGCCGCCCACAGCTGCGCATCGCTGGCGGATGGGTCGGCCAGGCGCAGGTTGTCGCGCAAGCTGTCCTGGAACAATTCCGTCTTCTGCGTGAACAGGCAGGCGCGTCCGGCGTGGACACTGCCCGACAGGGGCGCCAGCTCGCGCGCGGCCAGGGCCAGCAAGGTGGACTTGCCCGCGCCGCTGGGGCCGATCAAGGCCACGCGCTCGCCATCGGCGATGTGCAGCGATACGTCGTGCAAGATGGCAACGTGGCTGCCAGCATGCGCGGCGCTGACGTGTTCCAGGCGCAAGCCCGGCGCGGCGTCGACGGGCGGCGCAACTACATCTTCTCCATCGAGGCGCGGCGCCAGACGGCGCATGGCCAGCAGCATGCGGCCCACTTCCAGCGCGCCACGGCGCAGTCCCGCGAACGGTTCCACGGCCGTCAGGGCAATCAACAGGGCCAGGGCAGCCAGCGGCACGCTCATCGTTTGCTGCTGCACCAGCACGGCCACGGCCAGCAGCACACCTGCCAGAGTCGCGCTGCCCGCCACGCCATACGCGGCGCCGGCGGCAGTCTCCAGGCGCAGCAGGGCGAAATCGGCTTGCGCCAGCGAACGGTCGATCTGCGCCAACGCCGCGCACTGGGCGTCGATGCGGCCCGCCATCACCAGGTCCGTCTGACCCGCCACCAGGTCGATGGTGCCGGAACGCAATTTTTCGATGGCGCGCGAACGCACGATGGCGGGGCGGCGCGCGCGTTGCGCCACGACCCAGCTGATGCCGCCGCCGGCGGCCAGCAGCCACGCGGCCAGGCCCAGCCCCAGTTGCCACTGCATCACGCCCAGCGCCACGCCGGCCAGCAAGGCTACGCACAAGGCCGTGAAGGCAGGCACGAGCAGGCGCAAATACAGTGATTCGAGCGCGTCGATATCGGCCGTCAGGCGGAACAGCAGCTTGGCGGGTTGGCGCAGCAGCCGGCTGGCCGCTTCCGGGCGCGACCAGCCACGGAACAGCCGCACGCGGATGCTGGCCAGCGCAGCGAACGTGGCGTCGTGCGTGACGAGGCGTTCCGCATAGCGCGAACCCGTGCGGCCGATGGCCAGCAGGCGGATGCCGGCCGACGGACCGAAGACGTCGAACAGGATCGCCGTCGAAGCGTGCAGGCCGGCAATCGAGGTGGCCGTGATGAACCAGCCGGACAAGCCCAATAAGGCCATGCCGGACACCGCCGTCAGGGCCGCCAGCAAGGCGCCGCCGATCAGCTTGCCGGGCTGGGCCAGCAGCAATTGCCGCAGGACGGGGTTCGATATGAGGGAAGTTTTCATGCCTGCTGTTCCTGTTCCTGCTCCTGTACCTGCGCCCGGACATCGACCTGCACCGTGCGCTGCAGGCGGCCGGCCAGCACGGGATCGTGCGTAGCGACGATCATCGTCTTGCCTTTCGCCAGTGCCAGCAAGGCGTCCGTGACGCGCGCCGCCGTTTCGCTGTCCAGGTGGGCCGTCGGTTCATCGACCAGCAGCAAATCGGCATGCGGATGCAGGGCCACGCGGGCCAGGGCCAGACGCACGGCTTCGCCGCCGGACAAGCCCTGGCCGCCATCGCTGAGCATGACGGCCGGCTGCGCCTGCGCCACGGCAGCCAGGTCGGCCAGGTGCAGCGCCTGCGTCACCTGCGTAGCGCTGGCGCCCGCGCGGCCCAGGGTCACATTCTGGCTGACGGACGCGGCAAACACGTGGGGGCGCTGGCCCATCCAGGCCATGCGCTGGCGCAAAGTATTGACGGTGCTGTCGGTCAGGCGCACGCCGCCGATGCGGATCTCGCCGCCGCTGGCGGGCAGCAAGCCGGCCAGCAGCGACAGCAAAGTGGTCTTGCCGGCGCCGCTGGCGCCCAGCAGGGCCACGTGTTCGCCGGCGCGCACGCTCAAGTCAAAGTGGTCGAATACGGGCGCCTCGCCGGGGTGGGCGAAGCGCAGTTGATGGAGTTCCACGGCAGGCGGCGGCGCCACCGCCATGGCGGCGGCGGAAACGGCAGCCACTTCCACAGCGGCGCCAGGCAGGGCTACGCCCTCCCCCGCCAGGTCGTGCAGGCCGGCCAGGCCCGCTTCGCCGGCCGCCTTGTCGTGCCAGACGGCGGCCAGTTCGCGCAGCGGTTCGAAGAAAGCGGGCGCCAGCAGCAGGATGAACAAGCCCTGCCCCAGCGTCAGTTCCCGGCCCCAGGTGCCAAAATTGATGCTCCCCAGCAAGGAAAAACCGATAAACGCGGCCACCATGGCCACGCCCAGCGCGGAAAACAGTTCCAGCACGGCGGACGACAAAAAGGCGATGCGCAGCACCACCATCGTGCGCCGGCGCACGGATTGCGACGAGGCGTCCAGCCGTGCGGCCGTAGCGTCGACGGCGTCGAGCGCGCGCAGGGTGGCCAGGCCTCGCAGGCGGTCCAATAGAAACGCGTTCATGCTGCCCATTTCCACCATCTGCGCGCGGCTGGCCGCCTGTGCGCCCATGCCGACCAGGGCCATGAAGACGGGAATCAGGGGCGCGGCGATGAGCAGGATCAAGGCGGCGATCCACGACAGCGGCGTCACCACGGCGAGGATCACGAGCGGCACGAGCATGACTTTCCAGCGCGCCGGCTTGTAGCGCACCAGATACGGCACGATGGCTTCGGCCTGTTCGGCGATGACGGAGGCCGCCTGGCCCGACTGGGCGCGCTGGCGGTCCAGCGGCGAACGCTGCGCCAGCGCTTGCGCCACTTGCGCGCGCAAGGTGGACAGGTGCGCGCGCGCCGCCGCATACATGCGCCGCGCGCCCCACGCTTCGCAACCGGCGCGCAGCACGCCCAGCAGCAACACGCCAGCGGCCGGCAGCAGGGCCGCGCGCCACGCTGCACCGTCCAGCATGGCTTGCACGGCCCAGGCCAGCAAGGCCGCTTGCGGCAGCCACAGCAAGGCGGCGCCGCCCTGCGCCAGGCTGGCGGCACGGGGAAGGATAAAGCGGGGCAAGGACAGTGGCGTGGTCGGCATCTCTATACTTTTTGAGTTTTCAGAATTTTCTGTAAATTCGATATTTTGTATAATACTGCGAAACATGACATATATCAATTGACCCTGCGGGTGTGGCGTGAAAAAATTCAGATAATTATGAAAACTCAACATATCCAAATGACGCCGCTGATCCTGACCTTCGTCAGCCATTTCGGCGAGATGGGCAGCCGCTGGGGCTTTAACCGCACAGTGGGGCAAGTGTACGCCTTGTTGTTTGTCGCGGAGCATCCTTTACACGCGGATGAAATCGCGGAACACCTGAGTTTTTCGCGCTCGAACGTGAGCATCGGCCTGAAGGAATTGCAGGGTTGGGGCTTGATCCGCCAGTCGCGCATCCCCGGCGACCGGCGCGAGTATTTTTCCTCGCTGGGCGATGTGTGGCAAATCTTCCGCGTGGTGGCCGCCGAACGCCGCCGCCGCGAAGTGGCGCCCACCCTGACGGTGCTGCGCGAATCGCTGCTGGCGCCGGCCACGGAACCCGTCGACCAGTATGCGCAGGAGCGCATGCGGGAAATGTATGAATTGGTCGACCTGGCCAACACCTGGTTCGACGACTTGCAGCGCCTGTCGCCCGAATCGATGGCGCAGCTGATGAAAATGGGCGCCAAGGTGCAAAAATTGCTCAACGCCAAGGATCGCCTGTTTGGCGTCAGCAACGACTGAAGCCCCCCCTCCTGCGTCTTCCTCCTCCCTCCAGCACAAAGCGGCGTGTCTTGTCACGCCGCTCCTGATCGCCGCGCGACCGCTCGCTGGCACAGCCATACATAGCCGTATGCGACATTGCCAACTAAGCCAATAGAATTATTTAAATTACATTAGCTTGCATCGAGACTAAGCTTGCATATGCGTACTCACGCAAAGGCGAACGGGCGACAAGTTGACCTCCCTGACAGGACGGCGCGCACCCTGAAGCAGTGAAATGCCTGCAATAAAACCAAAGGGGATTTTCATGAAAAGCATAACAAGCATTGCCATACGGACATCCATACTGGCCGCCCTTACGGCCTTGATGGGCATGGCACAGGCAGCTACATGGATCGACGTGGGACCGGCCAGCGGTTTCAGCATCGAAGGCAGCACAGTCACTTACTCGCCGTCGCCAGCCACCATGGTGAAATACTATGACGACAATCTCGTGCCGCAGAGTCCAGCCAACATCCAGAGCCAAATCAACAGCGTTTTCGGCACCAGCCTGGGTGCGGCCGTCTCATTTTGCGACAATGCCACTTCGGGCTGTACCGCCGGCACCACGGCAGGCGCCAGCGGCGGGGGGAATTCCTTCACGAGCGCGGCGGCCTATGACTATCTGGCCATCCATTTCGGCCAGGGCGAACTGGTCTTCCACTGGGCCGCTCCCGTCGCAGCCGGCACGACCTTCACGGTAGAGGGCTTGCCCAAGGACCTGAGCAATTACCGCGCCTATGTTTCCGCCATACCTGAACCGGAAACCTATGCCATGCTGCTCGCCGGCCTGGGCCTGCTCGGCATCCTGGCGCGCCGCCGCCAGGCAAAATAAGAGCATCGGGCAAGGCCCGCAACACGGCGCCGGCGCATCCATGTTTACAGCGCGCTTGCGCCGCGCCGCCCACTCTTTACACCGCCTTTATGCCGCTCCCGCTATGCTGGCCGACATCATCAGCCATCGTTGCGAGGGAGTTCACATGCATGAATCACCATTCCAGCCGCGCGCGCGCGACCTGGTCCGCCGGCATTTGCCTGCGCGCGAACGGCTGCGCCTGGCACGCCTGGCGAGCAAGAAAATGCTGTCGGTGTTGTCTACGCTGCTGTGCGCCGTGCCGCTGCTGTATTTGCTGAGCGTGGTGCTGTTTGCGCAGCCTTAGGGCCGCGTGCTGACAGACAGGAAGAGAGAAGATGCGGCCGCATGGCGCAAGCCGTGGCCAGTATGAAACTGGTCCGCCCAGAGGGAATCGAACCCCCATTCACGGTTTAGAAGACCGTTGTCCTATCCGTTGAACGATGGGCGGAGAGGTGCAGTATTTTAGTCCATGCGCGCCAGCAATGAAATGCTGGCGCGGAATAGAAAACGGGCTGTCATTTCTGACAGCCCGCTTATGACTTTGGTCGGAGTACAAGGATTCGAACCTTGGACCCCCTGGTCCCAAACCAGGTGCGCTACCGGGCTGCGCCACACTCCGAAGACAAGATAATAACGCCCCCACCCAATTTCGTCAATTGCCATAGACGAATTAGATGGAAATAACTATCGGCGCCTGCCTTTACACAGCCACTTTATCGGCGATGCGGCGCGCCATGCTCTCGGCCTTGTCCTTGTCCTTCGCTTCCACCATCACGCGGATCAGCGGTTCCGTGCCCGAAGCACGGATCAGCACGCGGCCCGTGTCACCCAGCTCGGCCTCGACCAGTTCTTTCTCGGCCACCATGGCGGCATTTTTCTGCCAGTCGAAACCGGGCGCCACGCGCAGGTTGATCAGGGTTTGCGGGAACAGCACCAGCTCGGCCAGGCATTGCTGCAGGCTCTGCCCGCTGCGCTTGAGCGCGGACAATACTTGCAGCGCGGAGACGATGCCGTCACCCGTCGTGTGCTTGTCCAGGCACAGCAAATGGCCGGAGCCTTCGCCGCCCAGTATCCAGCCCTTTTCCTTCATGACTTCCAGCACGTAGCGGTCGCCCACCTTGGCGCGCGCAAAGCCGATGCCCTGCTGCTTGAACAGCACTTCCAGCGCCATGTTGGTCATCAAGG
The DNA here is from genome assembly GCF_034427795.1 of Janthinobacterium sp. GMG1. Taxonomy (NCBI): domain Bacteria; kingdom Pseudomonadati; phylum Pseudomonadota; class Betaproteobacteria; order Burkholderiales; family Oxalobacteraceae; genus Janthinobacterium; species Janthinobacterium sp. GMG1. The sequence goes on along the minus strand of NZ_JAXQNT010000011.1, from coordinate 40,845 downwards.
TGCCGACGGCACCGGCCACGGGGCCTGTCGCCAGGCGGTCCTTGACCATGACGTACAACAACTCGTCGCCGTTATACAGGCGGCCCGTGGCGTCGCACATGATCAGGCGGTCGGCGTCGCCATCGAGGGCGATGCCCAGGTCCGCGCCGTGCTCGACGACGGCTTCGGCCATGGCCTTGGTTGCCGTGGCGCCGAAGCCCGCATTGATGTTGAAACCGTCGGGCTTGTTGCCGATGGCGATGACTTCCGCGCCCAGCTCATGGAACACGTGCGGCGCGATATGGTAGGCGGCGCCGTGTGCGCAATCGACGACGATCTTCAGGCCGCGCAGATCCAGCTCGTTCGGGAAGGTGCCCTTGCAAAATTCGATGTAGCGGCCCTGGGCATCGTCCAGGCGCTTGGCGCGGCCCAGCTTTTCAGATGGCACGCAGGCCATCGGTTCGTCGAGCGCCGCTTCGATTTCCAGTTCCACGCTGTCGGGCAGCTTGGTGCCCTGGCCGGAAAAGAACTTGATGCCATTGTCATGGTAGGGATTGTGCGAGGCGGAAATGACGACACCGGCCGACAGGCGCAGCGCCCGCGTCAGGTAAGCAATTGCCGGGGTCGGCATGGGGCCGGCCAGCATCACGTCCACGCCAGCGGCCGACAGGCCCGCTTCCAGCGCCGCTTCCAGCATGTAGCCGGAAATGCGCGTGTCCTTGCCGATCAGCACCGTCGGGCGCGTCTTGCCGCCTTGCGACTTGGCCAGCACCTTGCCGGCCGCATAGCCGAGGCGCATGACGAAATCGGGGGTGATCGGAGCCGTGCCCACCAGGCCGCGGATGCCGTCGGTGCCAAAATATTTACGCGTCATAGTATTTCTCTTTTTGTTGTTTATGATAAATCTTACAGGCTCAGTGTGCCATGCGCCAGACCTTCAGTGCATCGACGGTTTCAGCTACATCATGCACACGGATAATTTCCGCACCTTGCGCTACCGCAGCAAGCGCACCGGCAACACTGCCGGCCAGGCGCTGCTCGACGGGACGTCCCGTGACGGCGCCGATCATCGACTTACGCGACAAGCCGGCCAGTACGGGCAGCTCCAGCTCGCTGTGCAACTGGCGCGTGGCGCGCAGCAAAGCATAGTTCTGTTCCACCGTCTTGCCAAAACCAAAGCCGGGATCGACGCACAGGCGTTCGCGGGCGATGCCGGCCGCCGTCATCGTGTCGATGCGTTCACGCAGGAAGTCGATGACTTCGCGCACCACGTCCTCGTACTGCGGCTGGGCTTGCATGGTTTCTGGCACGTTCTGCATGTGCATGATACACAGCGCGCAATCGCTGTCCCGCACGGCGTCGATGGCGCCTGGCGCGCGGAAACCGTTGATATCGTTGATCATGTCGGCGCCCGCCAGGATGGCTTCGCGCATCACTTCGGGTTTATAGGTGTCGACGGACAGCGGCTTGCCGCAATCGCGCAAGGCGTACAGCACCGGCATGACGCGCTGCAACTCGTCCTGCAGCGGTAGCGGCGGCGCGCCGGGACGGCTCGATTCGCCGCCGATGTCGATGATGTCGACGCCATCCACAATCATCTGCTCGGCCCGCGAAAGGGCAAATTCCAGGTGTTGATACTGGCCCGCATCGGAAAACGAGTCGGGCGTGATGTTCAGGATGCCCATCACCAGCGCCTGCGTGCCGGACAGGTTGAAGCCGAAACGGCCGAATTGCAAATAGTGTCGCATGTGAATCTTTGTAGTCGTCAGGGAAATCTGGCGCGCCAACGAAAAAGGGCAAGGATTGCTCCTTACCCTTTTGATTACGCGCCGCCGGTCAGGGCGGCCGTTATCAGGCTGGCGCCGTCACGTTAGGCGAAATGCCGCCCGTGCCGCTATCACCGCCCGCATTGCGGCGTGGCGGAATGACTTTCGGTGGACGCGGCTCCAGGCCGGCCATGATGTCATTGATTTGCTCTGCATCAATGGTTTCCCATTCCAGCAAGGCTTTGGTCATCATTTCAACCTTGTCGCGGTTGCCTTCCAACAAAGTGCGCGCCAAAGCATATTGCTTGTCGAGAATGTTGCGGATTTCAGCATCGACCTTTTGCTGGGTCGCTTCCGAGATCGTCTTGGTGGCGCCACCGAAGAAACCTTCGTTTTCACTGTCTTCGTAGACCATCACGCCCATGCTGTCGGACATGCCGAAACGGGTCACCATGGAACGGGCCAGCTTGGTGGCACGCGAGAAGTCGTTCGACGCGCCGGTGGACATTTGTCCCACGAAAATCTCTTCGGCGATACGGCCACCGAACAGGATGGAAATTTCTTCCAGCATCTTGTCCTTGTAGGCGGACAAGTTGTCGTGTTCCGGCAGCTGCCACGTCAGGCCCAGGGCCCAGCCACGCGGCATGATCGTCACTTTATGCACGGGATCGGCCTTCGGCAGCAACTTGGCGACGACGGCGTGACCGGACTCATGGTAAGCCGTATTGCGGCGCTCTTCCTCGCGGATGATCATCGATTTACGCTCAGGACCCATGTAGATCTTGTCTTTCGCATCTTCGAAGTCGGCCATTTCCACCAGGCGCTTGCTGCGGCGTGCGGCAAACAGGGCTGCCTCGTTGACCAGGTTGGCCAGGTCCGCGCCCGAGAAACCAGGGGTGCCGCGGGCCAGGATATCGGCTTTCACGTCGGTACCGATAGGCACTTTACGCATATGCACGTTCAAGATCTGCTCGCGGCCGCGGATATCGGGCAAGCCGACGGACACTTGACGGTCGAAACGGCCCGGACGCAGCAAGGCTTTATCGAGCACGTCGGCGCGGTTGGTGGCGGCCACGACGATCACGCCGGAGTTCGCTTCAAAACCGTCCATCTCGACCAGCAACTGGTTCAAGGTCTGTTCGCGCTCGTCATTGCCGCCGCCCATGCCGGCGCCGCGGTGACGGCCGACAGCGTCGATCTCATCGATGAAGATGATGCATGGCGAATGCTTTTTCGCGTTTTCAAACATGTCGCGCACGCGGCTGGCACCCACGCCGACGAACATTTCCACGAAGTCGGAACCGGAAATCGAGAAGAACGGCACCTTGGCTTCACCGGCAATGGCGCGCGCCAGCAGGGTTTTACCCGTGCCCGGAGGACCGACCATCAGCACGCCGCGGGGAATGCGGCCGCCCAGTTTCTGGAACTTGCTCGGATCCTTGAGGAAGTCGACTACTTCGTTGACTTCTTCTTTCGCTTCGTCGCAACCGGCGACATCGGCGAAGGTGACGGTGTTGCTGGCTTCATCCATCATGCGTGCCTTCGACTTGCCGAACGAGAATGCCCCGCCCTTGCCGCCGCCTTGCATCTGACGCATGAAGAAGACCCAGACGCCGATCAACAGCAGCATGGGGAACCAGGAAACAAAAATAGTTTGCAGGAAAGACGCTTCCTCAGGCGGACGCACATCGAAATGCACGCCATTGTCGCGCAAGTCGCCGATCAGGCCCTTGTCGAGGCTGGTGGCGGTGGTACGCACCTTGGTGTCGTCCATCAGCTTGGCGGTGATCGACGAACCTTCGATCACGACATCCTTGACGCGCTTGGCTTTGACTTCATCCAGCAAATCGGAATAAGCGATGGCCTTGCTGCCGCCTGTGGCGCCATGACTGTCGAATTGCTTGAACAGCATGAACAACAGCAGCAATACGACTACCCAGATGGCAGATTTGGAAAACATGTTATTCACGAAGACTCCTTGGATGCAGTGCGCATCTCTTTACCTATAGCTAGAAACACGATTTTACTCGCAATAAGCGGGCCGTGCCAAAGCCCGCCGATCCGTGCGCGCGAAAAAATCGCGTTCACGTAAAAAAATGCAGTATAAACAATTTAGGCTTTTATGCCATCAGACGCTACTGCACTTCTCGTTCCCATGTGCGGATTCCCGCTTAAATATCAAGGGCGGAATCATCTTCTTCCACGGCATTTTTCAGCGGATTCTTGATTCCACGACCCATCAGGAAGATTTCCGACGATTTATCGCGGCTGGCCTTGGGCTTTTTCTGCACCACGACCTTGAATTCGGCGCGGAATTTCTCCACGATCTGGCTGAAACCCATGTCTTTAAAGCATTTCACCAGCAGCACGCCAGACGGCTTCAGGTGCAATTGCGAAAATTCGATGGCCAGGTCGATCAAATGTTCCATGCGCGCGGCATCCGCCGTGGCGATGCCCGACAGGTTGGGCGCCATGTCCGACAGGACCAGGTCAACCTTGCGGCCCTGCAACACCACTTCCAGCTGGCGCAGCACGCGCGCTTCGCGGAAGTCGCCCTGGATGAAGTGGAAATCGGCGATGGGCTCCATTTCCAGCATGTCCAGGCCAATCAGGGTACCATTGACCCCGCCGCCGTCCTTGCCGGCCAGCTTGCGCCGCGTGTACTGGGCCCAGCTGCCGGGAGTGCAACCAAGGTCGACAATCACCTGGCCAGGTTTGATCAGTTTTTCGTCTTCATCGATTTCTTTGAGCTTGTATGCTGCCCGGGCGCGGTAGCCCTCTTTTTGCGCCAACTTCACATAAGGATCATTTATGTGGTCGTGCAACCAGTTTTTGTTTAATTTCTTCTTTGCCATTCGCGTAGAATACTGCTTTTAAGGGAATTACTAAATATTATTATGCTAAAACTTACACCCGTAGAGCGCAGCGCACTGCGCGCCGAAGCACACGCGCTGAAGCCTATCGTCATTATTGGCGAAGCGGGCTTGACACCTGCTGTCCTCAAAGAGATCGACCTTGGCCTGGATTCGCACGGTCTGATTAAAGTCCGCGTGTTCGGCGACGACCGCGAAGCCCGCGTCGGAATGTACGATACGATTTGCGGCAATCTCGGCGCCGCCCCGGTACAACATATTGGCAAACTGCTGGTAATCTACCGTCCGAAAAAAGAAGTGGTTAAGGAGAAGGTCAGCGCCGGCAAAGGCATGCGCGAAGTGACCATCGTCAAGGCCAGCGCCAGCGGCACCAAGCGCCCGAGCGTGACGAAAGTCATGATCAAGGGCAATGAGCGCGTTACCGAAGGCGGTTCCATCAAGCGTGCCAAGCCACGTCAGAAAAGCGCCAAGAAAAGCGCACTGGGCAGCAAGTAAGCCTGTTCACCCGGCAACCGCAAGGCGGCCGGGCTTGAAACAAGAAGCGGAGCACGGGATATCCCCTGCTCCGCTTTTTTCATGCGATTACTTTACTGACATCAAACTACTGTTGTTTCCAGATCAATACGCCCGCCAGCAGGCTCTGCACGGCAAAGATCAGGGTCGACACGCCATGCAGCATGCCAAAGCGGCTGCGCATGGCATCATCCATGATGCCCGAAGGCGCCTGCGCCTTGAGCTCGGCCATCAGCGGCGAAATGCCGAAATGGCTGAGCAGCGCACACACCAGCATCGACAGCACCAGCGCGCCCAGCAGGCGGCGGCGCTTGAGTTCCAGCGCGCCGGGCGCCCATTGCAGCAAGGCCAGCAGAATCAGCGCACAGGCGATCGACAGCCAGGCCTCGGCGCGGAACATGCTGCCGGCGATATTGCCCGCCAGCACGCGGTCGCTCAGGGTGCCGAACAGGGTGGGCGCCACGATGAAGCCGATGGTCCACAGGCTGCCGGCCCACAGGGTGGCAACGAGAAGGCGCACGCGGACGAGCATCAGATGTACAGCACTTCCAGGATTTCGTATTCGCGCGGGCCGGACGGCGCCTGCACTTCCACCACGTCGCCGGCGTACTTGCCGATCAGCGCGCGGGCGATCGGGGACGTCACGGAAACCTTGTTCTTTTTCAAGTCGGCTTCATCGAGGCCGACGATCTGGTACGTGACTTTCTGGCCCGATTCCAGGTCTTCCAGGTTCACGGTCGAGGCAAACACCACGCGGCCTTCCGCGTCGAGCGCGGTCGGGTCGATGATTTGCGCTGCACCCAGCTTGCCTTCGAGCTCGGCAATGCGGCCTTCGACGAAGGCCTGGCGTTCCTTGGCGGCATCGTACTCGGCGTTTTCCGACAAATCTCCGTGCGAACGCGCTTCGGCGATCGCATCAATGACGATGCGGCGTTCCTTGGTCTTCAAATGATGCAGCTCTTCCTTCAGGAGTTCTGCGCCGTATTTGGTCAATGGGACTGAGGTCATGTTATCTCTACTATCTGCTAGTTATCGGCGCCGTTGTCCGCGTTTTGCCACGGTTAACGGACTTACCAAGTGAAAACCACAGAGGCCGCGCGCTGCTCTGCACGGAACTCTGTGGTTGATAAGCATGCAGTGTACCGCCTAACGGCGGCCACTGCAAACGCACTTAGTTCAAGGTCTTGTGCAGACCTTGCAAATCGTACACACGCAGCTCATCCAGGTGGCGGATGCCTTCGACGGCCGCTTCCGCGCCGGCGATGGTGGTGTAGGTCGTCACGCGCGACGCCAGGGCCGAAGTGCGGATGGCCCGCGAATCGACGATGGCACTGCGCTTTTCTTCCACGGTGTTGATCACCAGCACGATTTCATGGTTCTTGATCATGTCGACCACGTGCGGACGGCCTTCGATCACCTTGTTCACTGGCGTGACGGCGATGCCGGCAGCAGCGATCACGGCGGCGGTACCCTTGGTGGCGACCACGGTGAAACCGGACTCGACCAGGTCACGCGCTACTTGCACGGCGCGCGGCTTGTCCGACGCTTTCACGCTGATGAAGACCTTGCCCGATTTTGGCAGGTTCACGCCGGCGCCCAGTTGCGATTTCACAAACGCTTCGCCGAAGGTCAGGCCCACGCCCATGACTTCGCCCGTCGATTTCATTTCAGGGCCGAGGATGGTGTCCACGCCAGGGAACTTGACGAACGGGAACACGGCTTCCTTGACGCTGAAGTAAGGCGGCACGACTTCCTGCGTGATGCCTTGCGACGCCAGCGACTGGCCAACCATGCAGCGTGCGGCAATCTTCGCCAGTTGCAGACCGGTGGCTTTCGAGACGAATGGCACGGTGCGCGACGCGCGTGGATTGACTTCCAGCACGAAGACGACATCTTTCATTTCACCGTCGATCTCTTGCTTCTGAATCGCGAACTGCACGTTCATCAGGCCGACCACGTTCAAGCCCTTGGCCATCAGCGCCGTCTGGCGTTTCAGTTCTTCAATGGTTTCCGGCGCCAGCGAGTATGGTGGCAAGGAGCAAGCCGAGTCGCCCGAGTGGACGCCAGCCTGTTCGATATGTTCCATCACACCGCCGATGAACGTCGTTTCGCCGTCGGAGATGCAATCGACGTCGCACTCGATGGCGTCGTTCAGGAAGCGGTCCAGCAGCACCGGCGAATCGTGCGAGACCTTGACGGCTTCGCGCATGTAGCGCTCGAGGTCGCGTTGCTCGTGGACGATTTCCATGGCGCGGCCGCCCAGCACGTACGAAGGACGCACGACCAGCGGGTAGCCGATTTCCTGCGCCAGCGCCAGGGCGTCGGCTTCCGTGCGCGCGGTGCGGTTAGGCGGCTGGCGCAGTTCCAGCTTGTGCAGCATTTGCTGGAAACGCTCGCGGTCTTCGGCCGCATCGATCATGTCGGGCGAAGTGCCGATGATGGGCACACCATTGGCTTCCAGGTCCAGCGCCAGTTTCAATGGCGTCTGGCCGCCGTACTGCACGATCACGCCTACCGGTTTTTCGATGGCGACGATTTCCAGCACGTCTTCCAGAGTCAAGGATTCGAAATACAGGCGGTCCGAGGTATCGTAGTCGGTTGAAACCGTTTCTGGGTTGCAATTGACCATGATGGTTTCGTAGCCGTCTTCGCGCATGGCGAGGGCAGCGTGGACGCAGCAATAGTCAAACTCGATACCCTGGCCGATACGGTTCGGGCCACCGCCCAGCACCATGATCTTTTTCTTGTCGGTCGGATTCGATTCGCACTCTTCGTCGTACGTGGAATACATGTACGCCGTGTCGGTCGAAAATTCCGCCGCGCAGGTATCGACGCGCTTGTAGACGGGACGGATGTTGAGCGCATGGCGCTGCTGGCGCACGGCCGTGTCGGTCGTCTGCAGCAAAAAGCCCAGGCGGCGGTCCGAGAAGCCCTTCTGTTTCAACTTGTACAGGGTGTTCTTGTCCAGGTTTTCCAGCTTCTGCGTGTCCAGCCACAGTTCCAGGTCGACGATTTCCTTGATCTGGATCAGGAACCACGGATCGATCTTGGTGAGTTGGTGCACTTCTTCCAGGGTAAAACCCTGGGCAAACGCGTCGCCCACGTACCAGATGCGCTCAGGACCAGGCTCGCCCAGTTCTTCTTCGATCTTTTCGCGGTCCTTGGTCTTTTCGTTCATGCCGTCCACGCCCACTTCCAGGCCGCGCAAGGCTTTCTGGAACGATTCCTGGAAGGTGCGGCCGATCGCCATCACTTCGCCGACGGATTTCATCTGCGTCGTCAGGTGGTGGTCGGCGGTCGGGAATTTCTCGAACGTGAAACGGGGAATCTTCGTGACGACGTAATCGATCGACGGCTCGAACGATGCCGGCGTGGCGCCGCCCGTGATTTCATTGCGCAGCTCGTCCAGCGTGAAACCGACGGCCAGTTTGGCGGCGATTTTTGCAATCGGGAAACCCGTCGCTTTCGATGCCAGGGCCGACGAGCGCGATACGCGCGGGTTCATCTCGATGACGATCATGCGGCCATCGACGGGGTTGATCGAGAATTGCACGTTCGAGCCGCCGGTGTCGACGCCGATCTCGCGCAGCACTGCCAGGGAGGCATTGCGCATGATCTGGTATTCCTTGTCCGTCAGCGTTTGCGCAGGCGCCACCGTGATGGAGTCGCCCGTGTGCACGCCCATCGGGTCCAGGTTTTCGATCGAGCAGATGATGATGCAGTTGTCCGCCTTGTCGCGCACCACTTCCATCTCGTACTCTTTCCAGCCCAGCAAGGATTCTTCGATCAGCAGCTCTTTCGTCGGCGATGCTTCCAGGCCGCGCTTGCAGATGGTTTCGAATTCTTCTTCGTTGTAGGCGATGCCGCCGCCGGAACCGCCCATGGTGAACGATGGACGGATGATGGTCGGGAAGCCCAGTGTGCGCTGCACGGCCCACGATTCTTCCATCGAGTGCGCCACGCCGGAACGGGCCGAACCGAGGCCGATCTTGGTCATCGCGTCCTTGAACTTGGAACGGTCTTCCGCCTTGTCGATGGCTTCCGGCGATGCGCCGATCAGCTCGACGTTGTATTTTGCCAGCACGCCATTGTTGAACAGGTCCAGCGCGCAGTTCAGCGCCGTCTGGCCACCCATCGTCGGCAGGATGGCGTCAGGACGCTCCTTGGCGATGATGCGTTCAACGACCGACCAGGTGATCGGTTCGATATAGGTCACGTCGGCCATTTCCGGATCCGTCATGATGGTCGCAGGATTGCTGTTGACCAGGATGACTTTGTAGCCCTCTTCGCGCAGGGCCTTGCACGCTTGCGCGCCGGAATAATCGAATTCGCAGGCCTGGCCGATCACGATCGGGCCAGCGCCAATAATCAGAATACTTTTAATATCTAAACGTTTAGGCATTTTTCTTTTTCTCCTCCGCAGCCATCAGGTTGATGAAGCGGTCAAACAGGTAAGCAACATCCATCGGGCCCGGCGACGCTTCAGGGTGGCCCTGGAAGCAGAAGGCCGGCTTGTCCGTGCGGGCAAAGCCCTGCAGGGAACCGTCGAACAGCGATTCATGGGTCACGCGGCAGTTCGCGGGCAAGGTTGCCGCGTCGACTGCGAAACCGTGGTTTTGCGAGGTAATCAAGACCTGTTTCGTTTCCAGGTCTTGCACCGGGTGGTTGGCGCCGTGGTGGCCGAACTTCATCTTCAGGGTCTTCGCGCCGGAAGCCAAAGCCATGATCTGGTGACCGAGGCAGATGCCGAAGGTCGGGATGCCCTTCTCGATCAATTCCTTGGTCGCCGCGATGGCGTAGTCGCACGGCTCCGGGTCGCCGGGGCCGTTCGACAGGAAGATGCCGTCCGGGTTCAACGCCAGGGCGTCGGCGGCGGAAGCTTGCGCCGGCAGCACGGTGACTTTGCAGCCGCGTGCCGTCAGCATGCGCAGGATATTGCGCTTGACGCCGTAGTCGAAGGCGACCACGTGGTACTTCGCATCCGCATCGGCCAGCTGGCCGTAGCCTTGGCCCAAGGTCCATTCCGTTTCGCGGTATTCGTAGGCGTCCTTGCTTGAGACTACTTTAGCCAGGTCCATGCCGGCCAGGCCGGGGAAGGAGCGGGCCAGTTCCAGCGCTTGCGCGGCGGATGGCTCGTTGCCTTGCGTGCCGACGAGGATGGCGCCGCCCTGCGCACCTTTTTCACGCAGGATGCGCGTGAGCTTGCGTGTATCGATGCCGGCGATGGCGACGATATTTTCAGCTTTGAGGTAGTCGGACAGGGAGAGGGTGGAACGGAAATTGGATGCCAGCAATGGCAGATCGCGGATGATGAGGCCAGCGGCGTGAACCTTGGAAGATTCGACGTCTTCCGGATTGACGCCCGTATTGCCGATATGCGGATAGGTCAGGGTGACCATCTGGCGGCAATAGCTTGGGTCGGTAAGGATTTCCTGATACCCGGTCATCGAGGTGTTGAAAACAACCTCGCCCGTGGTATGACCGGCGGCACCGATCGAAAAACCTTTAAAGATCGTTCCATCAGCAAGCGCTAATATGGCTGGAACGGCAGGGCCAGAAAAAAATGGCGGCAAGGGCAACTCCTGATAAAGTTACCGTAGCTGCGCCACGTCAGACCGACCGCCTAGTTACCCGAGCCAGATGCACTCAGGGTGTTTCAACGGTCATTTTGAATGAGGGGATGGGTAGTCGCTACGGTATATGTGTGATTGGCTAAACCTTTGAATTATAACCAAAAGGAAGCTTTTCCACAAGGAAGAAAATTCAGAAGGCCCGGCATTTTTTTTGCGCAGCAGCATAAATCCTGCGCCCCATGAAAAATCTATGGTCACCCTCCTTTTTGCAAGCTGACTTTGTATGATGTGAGTAGGCTTGCTTAAATCTATCCGGCGTCTGGTTGGAGATGGATCTCCGCGCCACGATGAGAGTCGCGCCTGTCGGTCCTTAAAAGCCGCTCGGCCTTTGACAGCCGATTTTTTAGCCAGGTTATCCGTCAGGCCGGTGTGCCGTTCACGTCATCCAATGTCAGCAGTCGCAAAACCAGGTAGGTGTGCTGTAAAGCAGTGAGTCTTGGGAGGCCCTCATGTTGTCATGGGCGCCTCTTTTATTTCAAATTCGGTATGGTGGGCCGCGATGGCCCATGCCGTGCGCGCCAGTTTGTTGGCCAATGCGCAGGCCACCACATTCGAGTGGCGTCGCGTGAGCATGGCGTGCACCCACTGCGCCAGGCGCCCACGTTGACGCTCCAGCCTCTGCATGTAAGCCCGCGCGCACTGCACCAGCAACTTGTTTTTACCGCCGGTACTGTACTGGCGTGGCCCCAGCCCAACGGCGGCGGCGAAGTCACGCCCGCAGCGGTAGTGTTTGCCGTCACCCACTTCGGCGGCCAGCACGCTGGCCGTGATCGGACCGATGCCGGGCACTGTCATGAGTCGCTGGCCTAAATCGTCCTCGGCCACTTGCCGGGTCAGGTCCTTCTCAATATCGGCAATCTGCTTGTCGAGATACTTGAAATGGGCATGCAATCGCTCCAGCAGCAGCATCAACCGTGCTGGTAGGCGCTGTTCTGCCAGCACCGAAGGCAATTTGTTGATCGCAGCGTGGCCAACCGGCTAGCTGATGCCAAACTCCAGCAGAAAGCCGTGGATTTGGTTGCTCGCCCTGACACGCTCGCGTACCAGCGATTCGCGCACGCGGTGCAGCGCCGAAAGCGTCTGTTGAGCCTCGTTCTTGGGCGTGACAAAACGCATGGCGGGACGGCTGGCCGCCTCGCAAATGGCTTCGGCATCGATGAAGTCGCTCTTATTGCTCTTGACGAAGGGGCGCACGAACTGCGGCGAGATCAGCTTGGCCTCATGGCCAAAGCCGGCCAGAAGTGCGCTCCGGCACAGGCCTCTATGATGATGGTGCAGGGATGGAAAGTGGCGAGAAACGCGATCAGTTGTGGGCGGCTGAACTTCTTGCGCAGCAGTGTTTTACCTTGGCGATCCTGTCCGTGGACATGAAAGCTGTGTTTGCCGAGATCGATGCCGATGAGCGTAACGTTTTCCATGATGGCCTCCTTCAGAAATGAAAACACCCTATAAGTTTAGTAACTTATAGGGTGGAGGGTGACCATCTCATTAGCCGCCCGGCTTGCGCGGAGCGGCTTGCAAAGCAATACCGGTTACTACTTACACTAGCGCCGCAATGCCGGCCTTGGCGATTTGCGCGTCCTCGGCGGATTTCACGCCCGAGACGCCGACGGCGCCCACATAGTGACCATCAAACACGATGGGCACGCCGCCTTCAAGCAAGCCGTCGATTTCCGGTGCGCTCAGGAACGACACGCGGCCGCCATTGATCATCTCTTCATAGATGCGCGATTCGCGGCGGCCCAGTGCGGCCGTCTTGGCTTTCGATGGGGCGATGTGCGACGAGATCGGCGCCACGCCATCCATGCGCTGCAGCCACAGCAGGTGGCCGCCGTCGTCGACGATGGCGATCGTGACCGCCCAGTTATTCTTGACCGCTTCCGCTTCGGCGGCGGCAGCGATTTTCTTTACGTCGTCCAGGGTCAAAATCGGTTTCGATTGCATGGTGCATCCTTGTTATGTTGAAACAAAATTGTATACGAAATGCGCGGCGGCGCTATCCATCACTGCTCGCGTTTGGCTTTCAGCTTTTGCTTGAGCTGCGCCATCACGGCAAAGGTCGCCTGCTCGCCCGCCAGGATGGCCTGGTTGCGGCTGTTGAAATCGTTGCCCTTCATGGTGCCCAGGCTGGGCTGGATCACCACGTCCGCATCCTTCAATTCGAACTGGTTGATACGCTGGCCCATGATGGCAAACGTCTGCATCAGCACTTCCATCGAGCTGATGGCCTTTTGCGTATCCGTTTGCGACGAAATATTCACAGCGATGATGAAATCGGCGCCCATGTCGCGCGCAAAGCGCACGGGCACGGGAGCGACGAGGCCGCCATCGACATAGATGTGACCGGCAATCGTCACGGGCTGGAACACGCCGGGCACGGCCGACGAGGCGCGCACGGCCATGCCGGTGTTGCCGCGCTGGAACAGGATCGGCTGCCCGTTTTTCAAATCGGTCGCCACCACGCCAAACGGAATCTTCAGCTTTTCCAGCGGCACGCCGCCGACAGCCTTGTTGACATAGCTTTGCAGCGCTTCGCCTTTCAGCACGCCGGACGACTTGCCGAACAGGGGCAAGGCCCAGTCGGAAATGGCCGCCTCGTCCATGTCGAACGCCATCTTTTGCAGGGCGAAGCCGGAGTTGCCCGCCGCATACATGGCGCCCACCACGCTGCCGGCGCTGGTGCCCGTGACGATGTCAGCCTGGATGCCCTGCGATTCGAGCGCCTTGATCACGCCGATATGCGCGAAACCGCGCGCCGCGCCGCCGCCCAGCGCCAGGCCGATCTTGATCTTGCGCGGCGTGACGACGGTGGGTTCCGGCGGCGTCAATACTTGTATCGGTTTCGGGGCGGTGGTATCGCAGCCGGCCAGCGCAAAGGCGGCCAGGGCAAGCAGGGTCAGGCGTTTAGGGAACATGGTGGAGAGGGAGAACCGCGCGCGGCAGTGGCAATAAAGGAGAGCCGATTGTAGCGCAAGCGGAGCCGCCCGCACTGAAGGCCATCTTAAATGTTTAAAAATGACAATATTTCGAACCGTGCGCGCCACGCCGGCTGCTAGACTGGCCCCTGGCTTCCCACCTCCCCCACTTCCATTGAGCGGCTTATGAAAACAGACCTGTTCCACCTCATCGCGCACCCATGCTTGCTCGTTGCAGCCCTGCTGGGTGCGGCCTGCGCCAACGCCGCCCCCGTCGCGGCGACGGAGCGCCAGGATAGCATCGCGGCAAGAATGGAGGGCTTTACTTGTACGGGGAACATACAAATTCCCAATGATACGGAGAAACACACGATTGAGCTCAGCTTCGACGCCCCCGACCAGCATGGCGCGCAAGGCACCCACCTGGTTGACGGGCGCGGCAAAGCGGGTAACTTTTACGGCTGCCGGCAAAGCGGCGACAGCCTGTCTTGCACATATGACGCAGGGCCGGCCAGCGGCCCGCTGACCATGCACTTTACCGGCAACTTGACGCAGGTAAAGGGCGAGTTCAATTCCCCTTTCGAAAATAGCGCCACCATGCAATTTTCCGCACGCTGCCAAAAATCGGAGCAATAGCAGCGTCCGGTCTATTGCCCCCCTGCCCCTGGGATAGCTTGTTCGCATACCGAAGCGCCCCACCTCTTCTCACTCGCCGAATCGCTCAACATGTCCGACGAATATCAATTTTCCGACAGCCGCGCCCTGAACGCCCCATTTACGCAACAGTTATCGAGGCAGCCGCCCGATGGCGCCCTCGCCTGGCTGAGCGCCATCCTCGCCACGCAGGCACCCATGCTGCGCTCGTCGAACGCCATCTTGCTGGCCTACACGGGCAATCCGGCCGCCCTGACCTGGATCGACGCCAATATCGGCTCGCCCGTGGCGGGACAATGGGGCGTGGCGGCGGCCCTGCTGGACACACCCTGGCCGCAAATCGTTGACTGGCTGCAACGGGGCGGCGCACACCGGCTGATGGCGCTCGATACCCTGCTGGCCTACCGCAAGCCAGCCGTCAACATGTCGCCGCTGGAACAGATCGCCGCCCCCGTGCTGCCGCAGGCGCCCGCGCGCGCCGAACTCGACGCCGCGTTGGCCGCCTGCCTGGCGGCATCTTCCACGCCGCGCATCCAGGCTGCCATCAGCTCGATCAACAAGCACGTGGACGAGATCCTGCGCGGCGGCCCGCGCGGCGTGGCCGTGGCCGACTTGCCGCGCCTGTACCTCGACCCGGCACCATTCAAGGATGCGCCCGCCATCCTGGAGCAGCACGAGGCGGTGGTGGGCGGCATGCGGCAAAACCTGCAGAACCTGCTCAAAGGCATATTGTGAATCGACCGGCCCTGGTGACGATCGACTTGAGCGAGATCAATACGCCGCGCCAGCTGCACGCGGCGCTGGCGGCCACGCTGGGTTTCCCGTCCTTCTACGGCATGAACTGGGATGCGTTCTGGGATACCATCACGGGCCTGGTGGACATGCCGCAACAGCTGGAGCTGCGCGGCTGGCCAGCCTTCGCCACGCGACTGCCCGCCGATGCGGCCATGCTGCAGCGCATCCTCGCGCGCATGGCGCAGGACATGCCGGCGCAGGCGGCGGAAGTGCGCTATGCCTGAACTTTTACCATCTATTACTTCGAATAACCCTGCTCATTGAACTGTCCCGCATCCAGCGTGGCCCAGGCATGCCGGATGCCCCACCACATCAGATAGGCATTGCCGCCGCCGCGCGCGCGGAACCACGGTTTCACGGGGTCGATGGGCCGCACCTTAGCCGGCGGCAAGATCAACACGCCGCTCGTCTGGCCAGCATCGCCGGTGCCCGCCACCAGCACGTTCTGACCAAAGTGATTCGCCTGCGCGATGCCCAGCGCCACGTTCGTCAGGGCCGTGGCGGCGCCCATTTCGCCCAGCAAGGCCGGCGTATTGAAGGTCTGCCGGTGAAAATCGAAGGCCGGCAATTCCATCGTCAAGGTTTGCGCCAGGT
Organism: Janthinobacterium sp. GMG1; assembly: GCF_034427795.1. Lineage (NCBI taxonomy): Bacteria > Pseudomonadati > Pseudomonadota > Betaproteobacteria > Burkholderiales > Oxalobacteraceae > Janthinobacterium > Janthinobacterium sp. GMG1. Next base: position 25,123 of record NZ_JAXQNT010000011.1, on the reverse strand, counting down.
GAGCGATGCGATCCGATGACGCCGGATGCGTATTGTGCGCGTCGTGGATCACATAGCCGATCTGCGTGTCCAGCTTGCGCCCATTGCTGGCCGCCTGCGCCAGGGTCGCCTGCCACGCCTGCACGGTGGGCGGCGGCAAGCCCTTCTCCGCCGTAAAAGCGCTGACCTGCTGCGTGGCCGGATAGCCTATCCACGCCAGCGCATCGCGCTCCGTTTTGTAATGGGGACCGGCCAGCACCAGCAAGACCATGTTTTCATTGATCTGCTCATCTTTCGGAAAACTGGGCGCATCCCAGCTCATCACCCACACCGTTTCCTTCGGATGCGCCTGCAGATAATCGAGGGCGGCCGCCAGGGAAATGAATCCGGCATTCCCGCCACCCGCCGTCACGCGCACATCGGGCGGGGTGGATTTGGTCCAGGAGTTGGGGAAACTTGGATTGCCGATTGAAAACGTATCGATGATTTCCTCGCGCAGGGCGGCGCCAGCCAGGAGAGGATCAAAGCGCGTTGCAGGCAAGGCATATTCAACATGAATACCCGCCAGTTCGTTCCAGCCTTTTTTGCGTTTGAAGTCGTGGGCGTTATAAAAATAGGTCGGATTGGAAAAATACACGCCATGAAACTTGGCAATCATCTGCCGCAAATATTTTCCGTGAAAGTTAAAAAAAGTACCCTTTCCACCATTTGACGATGCTATGCCCGAAACAGATCTGACCTCAGAAAAAATGGCAGGATATTGCTCTACCATATCGTCTTTTTTATTTGGACGCACTTTCCCAAGAGTCCATAGCAGTTGCCATTCAGTTGGATAATCCTGGCGTTGAAGGGGATTGAGCCACTGCACTCCCACCACTTGCGCTATAAATGGCGCTTCTACATCAAGTACGTTGCGTTTATCTTCATCGGCAATGGAAGTTGGGTGCAGCGCGCAAGACGATAGACCTATCGTCGCAAGAACTGCAGTAATAGAAGTAAATATATAATTCTTAGGCACGATGAGCTTCTCCATTTTTAAAAACCACCATTTTCACGTGAGTTTTTTATTTTTTCTGGCATTGCACCTTCTGCGGACTCACCTACCCATTCCAGGGCAGTCCTCTTTTTCAACCTTCCTTTTATAAAGTACTCATCAAACTTCTTTATCTCCTCATCACCTTCAATTTCATAAAGAAACCGCCAATCCGCCATCGTCCGCAACTCCCGCAAATCCGTTTCCAGCAAATGACAACAGCCCACGGCCACGTCATACGCCAGCGCCTTTCTGGAGTGTTCGCTGTTGGTCAGGATGGTGGAGTGATCGGTGGCATACGTGCCGACGTTGCCAGCGAGTCCCGCCTGGATTTTCCGCTGGCGCCATGCCGTGTATTGCGCGCTTGCCGTCTCGGGATGGTCTTCTTCCGTGACTTGTTTGCCTTTCTCGACCTTGCCTTCGCGCTTGGCCATCATGCGCAGGGAAGCGTGGTATTCGTATTGCAGGGCCGCTTCGCTCGCCTCGTTGCCGCGCGCCGCATCGGTGCGCTGTTGTTCGCCATGCAGGCCACCGCGCGGTATCTCCAGCTCGCGCTCGCCATGGAACGGGTCGCCCGCCGGATGGGCGGCATCCTTGTTGCGATTCCAGCCATGCGGATGCAGGCCCATGTCAAAGCTGGGGCAGATCTCGCCAAATAACTTCGCCTGCGGAAAGAAGGTCTCCGGCAGGTCGGGCGCTTCCAGCGGGATTTTCCAGTACTTGTCGGGCGAGGCATTGATACGCTTGCGCATCAATGCGGTGGCCATGATGGCGATGGGCGCAAACGCCACGGTGAGTATCCGGAACAGCCAGTTCTCTTGCGCTTCCACCCCCTTTTCCACGCTATAGGTGGAAATCATGGAAGGCGGATTCCAGAAATGGTCGCTGCCAAAATCGATGGCAGGACGATGGTCGCCCCAGTAGTCGTACGCGCCTTTTACGCCGACGGGAAAACCCTCGGCAAACACGCGCTGGGTCAATATTCCCTCCCCGCCCGCTCTGGCGATTTCACCCGGATCGAGCTTGCCCTGGCGGTCTTTCTTCGGCAGGCCATTCTTGTCCAGCACAGGGCCGGCCAGGCCGCGCCAGCCGATGCCTTGCACCGTCAATGATGAAATCACCTGGTCGTGCGGATTGCAATACAGGGTCACGCGTCCCACGGTCGCGCCCCGCACGCCATAACTGTCAATATCGTGCTGCGCCTTGAACGGGTGGTGCGCACTGCTCATGGCCTGGTCGATTTTCCCGGCTGGCCATTGTGCGGCGCGCCGCTCGCCGATGAGGGCAAAGAAGGCCGCCAGCGTGTCAAAGCGCGCCGCGGCCGTCTGGCGGCCAGTGCTGCCGTCGGCCGCCGTCAGATTCGACGACGTCCAGTTCTCCGCCATGTTGTCTTCCACCACGCTGTACGGCGAATTGCACAGGACATAATTGTCGGCAATGCAAGGCCACATCCTACCTTGAGAGTCCGCCACCTTGGGCAGGCGTTCACCCAGAAAGGCCGCCGCCATGCTGACCATATTGCCCTGGCTATGGCATACGATGGTGATCGGCACATCGGCCTGCTTTTTCCGGATGGCCTCGATCAGCCGCGCCAGGCGGTAGGCGGCCAGCACGAAATACGGCCTTGGCGGGCAGGCGTACACCTGCCTGTCATTGGTCGGATTCATGTGCTGGATCTGCATCCACAGAAACAGCTGGTCCGACAAGCCTTCACCCCACAAGTCCGGCAGGGAACTGCAGCCATTGGCGAACGGTCCGCCACCCCAGTAATTCTGCTCGTTCAGGAAAATGCCGTCGCCATACGTCTGCAACTCGATATCATTGGCTGCGTAACCCCAGCGAAAGCGGATCACGGGCGAATAGCCATCGCCCTCCATGAAGCTTCTCGGTTTCATCAGGGGATTGATGAAGCCGTCGCGCGTCAGCTGCTGCAAATAGCGGGCCGGCGTCATGGCGATGCCCTCCTGGGCGCCGCGCCCGGCATCGTGTACGCGCCGGTGCAGGCGTGCATTCAATCCCGCGCACAGACCGGTTTCAGCCTCGTCATACCACTCGCCATCGGAGTTGACGCCATGCACGAAGATCATGATGCCCGGCAAAGGCAGGCGCGTGGTAATCGGCAGCGTGTCATGGTCGAAGCGCAGCAGGCCGTCTTTTTCGCCTATCTGCAGGTATTTGCTTTCATCGAAGGGCAAGGAACCCGCCTTGGGCTTGTGTACACTCATGCTTGACTCCCATTCATGACGCAGAACGTGCAATATCGATGCTCAGTCGCGCGGCCTGAAAATACGCACCTTGAGTTTTTCCAGACTGTCGCCCACGATGGCCGCGCCCTTGCCTTCGCTGTCGGCATCGACCACTTGCTGCGCGCCATCCTCGCGCTCGACGACGATCTTGACGCCACTGACGGGACTGCCATCGAGGCCGGAAAGCACCTGTGGCATGCGGCCAAGGTCGCCCTCGTCAAAGCTCGGCAATTCAGCCTTGCTGCTGGCCGGACCATTCCAGTGATGGCCGTCGGTCTTGATGGTCAGCGCACCCGGACCACCGAGTTCCACGCTGCCGCCCGCCAGTTTCAGATAGGCGCCGCCGGCCGTCATGAACGTGATTTCATCCTGCGCCATGCCGATCAGGCGGGTATTGGCCGTCAATTTCAGGGCCTTGGCGGCGTTCAGCTGCATCTCGTCAAACTGGCTCTGCATGAGAAATTTGCCATGGTGCGCGATCTGGGCGATACCGCCCTTGTGGGCAAACACGGATACGCCATCGCCGGCCTGTACGCTGCAGCGCTGGCCCGCGATCACGTGCACATGCTGCTGCGCCACCGTGTCGACATTCACGCCGGCGTAGCTGACGATGGTCTTCGGGCTGCTCAGCGCCAGCCCCGCAGGCGCCGTCAGGCTGGCAGTGGGCGCCTCGGCACCAGCGACCGCCTCCTTCAAGGCAGCGGCGGGCGCCACGTCGACCGGCAGCGCCTGGTGCGCGCCAGCGTATTCGCTCAACGATTTGAACAGGTTCAAACACTCCTGCATCAGGGCCACATGCTCCTCGGCCGATAACTGGCCGCCTGTGGCGTCGAGCCGCCGCCAGGCCGACAGCAGCAGTGCCTTGCCGCTGCGCACGGCGCCGCCATGATCGCTGCGCAACTCGAAACCATCGCCGCGCTGCCGGCCCGCGCCGCCTGCGCGCGGCTCGACGAGGAAGCCCAGGTTAAGCTCGGTGGCGGCGTGATCGCTGGCCAGCTGGGCACTGATCTGTCCGGGCGTATCGTCGAAACGCAGCTGATTGCCGCCCTGGCCGCGCACTTCGCGGCTGCGCATGCCCGCCAGGTAGCGGTTGCCCGGCAGCGCGCCGCGCTTGCTGAGCGCCGGTGGCGGCGCCACGGCGTTGAACAATTGTCCCAGCACAATGGGCCGGTCGGGGTCGCCCGCCAAAAACCCGATCAGCACTTCCGACCCGACTCTCGGCAAGGCCAAGGTGCCGCACTGGTGCGCGCTGCCCTGTCCATCGCCAGCCCAGTTGCTGACCACGCGCAGCCAGGCCGTGTCGCGCTCCGTGTCCGAGGCGCCGGAACCTTGCGCATGCGCATGGTCGGCGGCGCGCGTGGCGGGAAAGCGCACCTTGATGCGCCCTTGCTCGTCGCAATGCACTTCCTCGCCGCTGGGCCCGACGACGATGGCGCTTTGCAGTTGCGGCTGAGGCACGTCGCGCTGCGGATCGAATGCGGGAACCAGGACCACGCTGGTGCGCACGCAACTGAAGCGCATGCGATAACGCGGCGTTTGCGGCCCGAATGTTTCTTGCGCCGGCCAATCGCTGGCGGCGAACAGGCGCGCGATGCGCGCATCCAGGGCTTGCGGCAGATTGTTGCTGGCATGCACTTCCAATGCCGTGACAAGGAAACGCCGGCCATCCGGCCGATGCTGGTCGATCTCGGCATGACCTTCCAGGCTGAACTGCTGGCCCGCGCACATCGAGCGCACCACGCCCTCGCCATGAAAACACTTGGTTTCGACGTCGTGGCGCGCCATCGCCAGCAAGCCCAGTTGTCGAAAATCCTCAACGTCATTGCCCATGTGCGGCGTCGCCACAAGATAGTCGTCGAGGCTGGCGGCAAAACTATTGCCGCTGGCCCCCTGATCCGCCATCCCGCCAGCTTCCACCTGCATGAACTGGCGATTGCGCGGCGCCGCATAATCCCAGCTGTGGTAGCCGGCTCTACCGGCTTGCAAGGTGCGCACGGCGCCCCAGGCCGTGATGGTATCGCTCTCTTCGGTGGCGTCCGCGCGGTGGTAGCGGATCACTGGCGCCACATTCTCCGGCAGGCGGCTGGCATCATCGAACAGCAACAGGACGTGCGACGGCATGGCGCCGGACGCCCCGCTCTGCGCGGCGCCAGGCTGGATGACCCAGGAAATGCCGCGCCGCCGCAGCAGGCGCCGGATGAATGCGGCATCGGATTCATTGTGCTGCATGGTCAATTCACGGGCCGGAAAAGGACGGTCGGCCAGGGCCTGATCGATTTTGCAAGCGAACGTGGCGCCGATGATGATGTTGCCTAGCCGCCATTCGGCAATCAGCAATTCGACGATCTCCAGCTCCGTCTTGCCACGGAAAACCCGTGTAGTGCGGCGTTTTTCCATCAAGGTCAACGTATCGTGCAGCACCAGCTGGTAGGTGGCGAGGCCGCCATCGCTCAGCCCGGCGGAAGCCTGCGCGACGATGCCGCACACGCTGCGCAATTGCCCCATATCGGTGACAATCTGCAACTCCGCCGGGACGCCGATGAACTGCTTGAGCGGCAAATGCGCATCAAGCGAGACGCAACGTATGGTGTACTCGAGGCTGGCGCAAATGGCTTCGCGGCCGTCTACCTGCTGCGGCAACAGGACATCGTCGTTGACGCCGTCCGCATACGCCAGCCGCAGGCGCAACGGCCGGTTACCGGAGTTCAACTCCTTCGCCGCCTGCATGAATTGCATGAATTCGTCCGCGCTATCCATTCACTCTCCCTGAATGCCGATACACATCGCCCCAAGCTCATCAGTATTCATACATTTACCAACGGCCAATTGCGGCGCGTCAAGCGGCACCGGGAAATCGGACGCCATAGTGCATTGCGTCGCAGTCGCTGCCTGCCGCTCCCGCCAGCAAACGTGCTGCCTGCCCCAGGCGGGCTGCGCCCTGCTCCATCCTGGCCGTCAGGCTGCTGCCGTGCACATCGGCAGCGCGCAGGATCAGGCGGATTTCGTATTGCACGCAAGGCAGGCCAAACAGGCTCAACATGCTTTTCAACGCCAGTGCAGCTGAGTTTCCAGGAAGAAAATCGTCGAACCGTGCCCGCGTCAAAGGGCCCAGGTACAGGCGCACGCGCAAATCCCGGCGCCGGCAGCGCGCACCGAGCATGGCGCCCTGCCCCAGGCTCACATTGCTAAGGTTGAGCAGGGAATGCTCATCGCTTGGACGCAAGTGCCAGGCGCTGATGAAGGACTCGATGCGCAAGGACACGCCGAAATAGTCGCCCAGCACCCCGGCCATCAATTCGGCGCTGACGGGCCGCTGCCGCAGTGCCGCCGCATAGTAAGCGAGCGCTTCCGGCGGCAATGCGCCGGTGCCAGCCAAGTGCGACGGCCAGGCGCCAGCCAGCGCCAGCTGCAGTGACAGGAATCCGGGGCGGCCGTCTGCGTCGACCTGGCACTCGATCCGGCTGCCGGCCCAGGCCTGATACAGCAGCACGGGAGCGCGTTGCGACAGGGCGTCGAGAAAGGCACGCGCGCCGGCATTGCCCGTCGCCCGCTCCTGGCGCACCAGCCGCTCCGTATAGTGCAGGGGCAAGGTGCCGTTCACACCCAGCAAACCCATGAAACTGGGCCGCAGGTGCAGGCGGCCATGCTCGCTGTCGTGCCACACTGCCTCGATCTCGCAGGCGGGAAACACCAGCGCAACGCTATGATGGAAACGCACGCCATCGTGCAATGCTGAATCTGCGCGCGCCCCCTGCCGGCATAGCCAGCGTTCGAGCAAGCGCACCGTCTGGAAGAAACCGAAACGGTACGGCGCCTCGGACAACAGCGCGACTACGCCAGTACTTGCTGGCCATTGCGGGGCAGGCATCGCAGCAACTCCTTCCCACTTTTGTGCGACATCAGGAGCAAGCGGCAATAGCTGTTCACATGCACATACATGGCCAGCACATGGTCGATCACTTGCGCAAAGACATGCAGGCCGCTGCCGACATACGCTTCTTCCTCCACGGTCAGCAAGACGTCGATGCCAAATACCAGCACACCGCCACTGGCGTCGGGCATCCAGGTACTGCTGGCGCGGTGCGTCATGGCCTTGATACCTTGAATTTGCCGTTGCGACATCAAGGAAGCGGGCAAATCATGCAGCGCCAGCATTTCCTGAAACAAGGCCACACCATCGTCCAGCAAAGATTGATGATTCAAGGACAGCAATGCCAGCAAGCGGGCCTGCGCGGCCAAGTCGGCCTTGAAGCGATACGCCGGACTCGGCTGACGCAACAGGCGCACCGGTAACGCGCCAGCCGCCCCCTCGTGCCGCAAGTCGCCACCGGGCGCGCCGAATGGCAATGCGCTCGGCAAATCGCGATTGCTGCAGGTCAGGTCGACCGATACCGTCGCCATGCCGGCATGCGTATCGTCCTCGTCGCTGTCGACAAACGCCAGGCTGCTTTCGTAACCGGGATGGCTGAGCGCCCGCGCCTCATCGCGCCGCAACACCCAGTAGCGGCGCTTCGCTCCGCCAGGCTGCCCGTGGTGCATGGCATAAAACGGCTGGCATTGCGTGACCGTACTGGCATGCTCGCCCTGCCGCACCAGGCGCACGGCGTCGACACTATGGATGTCATACGCATGCGCATATTTATGTTCGGCGAGCAGCGGATACTCGCTGTGCGTTTGCGTCAGCCTGATCGGCGCTGCCGCCTGCTGGAAAAGATTCATCACCGGCGTGCAGGCAAGCAGCAAATTTGTTGCCGATACAGAGCGCAGCAGACGTGCGGCAGCGCTGCTGGCAGCGATGTCCCGCAGGCCCAGGTGCAAGCTCCAGCGCTCGCATCCAGGCGGCAACAGTGGTGTGATCTGGCCGAGGTCGATATCAAAAAACTGGAACTTTTCAGGGAAGGCAAAGTATTCGGTCAGCAAACAATATGCACGATGCGTGCCTGGCTTGCGCGGCAACAGCGCGTCCTCCAGCAAAAAACCGACGGCGCGCAGCGGCACTTGCGCCAGCGGCAACCGCACGCCGCCGGCCTCGATCCAGGCATGCGCAGCATGCAGAAACAGGGCATCGCGCAAGGTGGCGGTGAGCGATGGCGTGCCGTCGATGAAAACGCGCAAGGCAGGCAAGGTCAATTGCTCCAGCGTGCCGGTGGCTGACGTGGACACGATATCGATGGCGAGCGCGGTCGATATGTCGGTGGGCAAATGGATCGCCGCCGTCGCATCAATCATGGGAAGGAAACGCGCGCCAGCAAGGCTGAGCGGCGCCAGCACCACGTCATAGGCGGTGCGAAACTTGCAGACGACGCCCTGATACTGCGGTGCATGCATCAAGGTTCCACGCGGCAGGGTATCGATGCCGTCGCGCGCCTGGCCCGGTGCGCCACCGGCGTCCACATAGGCAATCGAACACGCGGGAAACGGCCGCAGGTAGTGCGGAAAATTTACTTCCAGCATGGACTCGCTGAAAACATGGCGTGCATCATCGATCTTCTTGGCCGTGCGGGCATTACACAGGGCATACGCTTCGATCAGGCGTTCAATGTGCGGGTCCTGGCAGTTGCTGCCCACGATACCCAGTGCGGCAGCGACGCCAGGATAGCGAGCGGCAAATTCCTGCTGATGCGTACGCAACATGCCCAATTCCAGCTCATAATATTTCAGCAAAGATTCCATGCCGGCGACTCCCAAGCAGGACGGGCGACACACGTCGCCAGACGGAAACTGCATTATTCAACAATGATAGAAAAGTAAGTTGCGCGGGAGCAATAAGTCGACCTGCGGCGTGGCAGCAGCGGCGTTTCCTGCTGAAATATGCTTGACAGTCCGGCCCAACTTCCCTTACATTGAGTGCATGTCCTCCTTTAAACATTCCTCCCCTTCCCTGCTGTCGCTATCGCGACTACTACTAGCACGCGCATAAGTTTGCCGCATTGCTTCGCCTGGCCACACGCCGGCGTGTTTCAAAAACCCTGGAAGGTTTGATGATGTTTGCACCATCCCCATTCGTACACATAATCCCCACTGCGACCGCCCCCGCTGGCATCGCTGCTGCACTGCTATCGCTACCGATCGCTTGCCTGGCCTAGTGTTGCGTGGCCGCCCGGCAAGCTTGCGCCACAACCATTGATTTCCCCCCTATCTTCAGGAGTACCCGATCATGATGTTGCAGAACCCAGCTTCCAAATACCGCGCCTTTCCTCCAGTTAAATTGACCGACCGTCAATGGCCGAACCAGATCATCAGCAAACCGCCGATCTGGATGAGCACCGACTTGCGCGACGGCAACCAGTCGCTGATCGAGCCGATGAGCGCGGAAAAGAAGCTGCGGTTCTTCGAGATGCTGATCGCCATCGGCCTGAAGGAAATCGAAGTGGGTTTCCCATCGGCATCGCAGACGGATTTCGATTTCGTCCGCAAGCTCGTCGATGAAGGCCGCATCCCGGACGACGTCACCATCATCGTGCTGACGCAGTCGCGTGAAGAGCTGATCCGCCGCACGGTGGAATCGGTCGTCGGCGCCAAGCGCGCCATCGTCCACCTGTACAACTCCGTGGCGCCTGTGTTCCGCAAGGTCGTGTTCGGCATGTCGCGCGAGGAAATCACGAACATCGCCACCACCGGCACCACCCTCGTCAAACAGCTGGTGGCCCAGCATCCGCAAACGGAATGGGGCTTCGAATACACGCCGGAATCGTTTTCCACCACGGAACTCGATTTCTCCAAGCATATCTGCGATGCCGTCAGCGCCATCTGGAAGCCGACGCCCGCCAACAAGATGATCATCAACCTGCCGTCGACCGTGGAATGCAGCACGCCCAACGTGTATGCGGACCAGATCGAATGGATGTCGCGCAAACTGGCGCGCCGCGATTCCATCATCATCAGCGTGCACCCGCATAACGACCGCGGCACGGCCGTCGCGTCGGCCGAGCTGGCCGTGATGGCGGGCGCCGACCGCGTGGAAGGCTGTTTGTTCGGCAATGGCGAGCGCACCGGCAACGTCGACCTGGTGACGTTGGCGATGAACTTGTACACGCAGGGCGTGCATCCGGGCCTGGATTTCTCCGACATCGACAGCGTGCGCAAGTGCGTGGAAGAGTGCAACCAGTTGCCCGTCCACCCGCGCCACCCGTATGCGGGCGACCTGGTCTTCACGGCGTTCTCCGGCTCGCACCAGGATGCGATCAAGAAAGGTTTTGCCAAACAACAACCAGACAGCATCTGGGAAGTGCCGTACTTGCCAATCGACCCGGCCGACCTGGGCCGCAGCTACGACGCCGTGATCCGCGTCAACAGCCAGTCCGGCAAGGGCGGCATGGCGTATTTGCTGGAACAGGAATACGGCCTGGTCTTGCCGCGCCGTCTGCAGATCGAATTCTCGCGCGCCGTGCAAGCCGTGGCCGACGCCACGGGCCGCGAAATCGCCGCGCAGGATATCCATGAAATCTTCCAGAAGGAATACCTGGAGCAGACGGCGCCATACGCCTACGCCTCGCACCGCATGGTGGAAGACACGAGCAGCGACGAATCCGTGCAGATCGACATCAGCCTGTCGCACCGCCAGACGCCGCTGGCCCTGCAAGGCGGCGGCAACGGCCCCATCGACGCCTTCGTCAATGCGCTCGGTCTCGACATCAAGCTGATGGATTACCATGAACACTCGATCGGCTCCGGCGCCAATGCGCAAGCGGCTTGCTATGTGGAATTGCGCCTCGACAACGGCCCGACCCTGTTCGGCGCCGCCATCGACAGCAATATCGTCACCGCCTCGTTCAAGGCTGTCTTGTCGGCTGTGAACCGCCGCATCGGGCAGACGGACGCCGAAAAAACAACAGCTGCCGACGTGGCTGCCAGCGCCGCCTGAGTCTTTTCAGCACGCTCCATAGGGAGAAAAAGCGGTACGGCTTGATCGCCGTGCCGCTTTTTCATTTCTACTGGGCAATTAGTAGTGCAAATCATGTATCGCCAGCCGTATAATCGATTCATAACAAGACCACCGGAGACAGATCATTAGCTACCGAGGGAATCAGTATGAAATTGACGGACATGAAGATAGGCGTGCGCCTGGGCGCCGGTTTTGGCGTGGTGCTGCTGCTGATGGCAGTGCTGGTGGGCACGGGCCTGCTGCGCCTGGACAAGATCGGCGCGCTCAGCGAAGCCATCATCGAGAAAGACTGGGCCAAGGCCGACGCCATCGCCACCATCCGTAGCACCACGCGTTCGAACGCGGCACTGGTGCTGGAACTGTTCATCCATGAAGATCCGGCCCGCGCCAACGCCATCCACGGCGAAATCGATGCCAACAAGGCCACCATCACCGATGCGCTGGTCGTGCTCGACCGCCTGATCGTGCTGCCCGAAGGCAAGGAACTGCTGGCCACCCTGAAGCAGCAGCGCAAGGCCTATGTCGTGTCGTTCAGCGAGGCCGACAAGCTGCTGGTGGCGGGACAGCGCGCGGAAGCGGCCGTGCACGTGCGCGACGACACCCTGCCCGCCCTGAATCAGTTGCAAAAGACGGTGAACCACCTGAATGAAATCCAGCGCGGCGTGGTCGTGCATGGCGGCCAGCAAATCAAGCAGAATATTTCCGCAGCGAATGTGCTGATGGCCAGCCTGGGCACGGCCGCGCTGCTGCTGGGCGTGCTCTTTGCCTGGTGGGTCACACGCTCGATCACCACGCCGATCGCGTATGCCTTGCGCGTGGCGCAAGCCGTGGCCGGAGGCGACCTGAGCAGTAAAATCGTGGCTGACGGCAAGGATGAAGCGGGTCAGCTGCTGCAGGCGCTGCGCGACATGAATACCAACCTGGCCACGCTGGTGGGGCAAGTGCGCGGCGGCACAGGCACGATTGCCGTGGCGTCGAGCCAGATTGCCAGCGGCAATGCCGACCTGTCGGCCCGCACGGAAGCACAAGCCAGCGCGCTGGAAGAAACGGCCTCGTCGATGATCGAACTGACGGGCACCGTGCGCAGCAATAGCGACAATGCGCGCCAGGCCGACAGCCTGGCCCGTTCGGCATCGGCCATCGCGCAGCGCGGCGGCTCGGCCATGGCGGAAGTGATCGGCACCATGGATGCCATCAATGCATCGTCGCGCAAGATCGTCGACATCATCGCCGTCATCGATGGCATCGCCTTCCAGACGAATATCCTGGCCCTGAACGCGGCTGTCGAGGCGGCGCGTGCCGGCGAGCAAGGCCGTGGCTTTGCCGTCGTGGCCTCCGAAGTGCGCAATCTGGCGCAACGCTCGGCAGCGGCGGCAAAGGAAATCAAGGAACTGATCGCCGACTCCGTCAGCAGGGTCGACCAGGGCGCGCAACTGGTCAGCCAGGCGGGTGCCACGATGGATGAAGTGGTGGCCAGCGTGGGCCGGGTCAGCGCCATCGTCGGTGAAATCAGCGTTGCCAACCACGAGCAAAGCGAAGGCATCGAGCAGATCAACGCCGCCATCATGCAGATGGACCAGACGACGCAGCAAAACGCGGCCCTGGTCGAGGAAGCGGCCGCGGCGGCGGCAGCCATGCATGAACAGGCGGGCGACCTGGAAACCCTCGTCAGCCAGTTCAAGCTGGAACAGAGCGCCGGCGACAAGACGCCAAGCCGTCCTGCTCCCTCCGTCCCGCGCTTGCACTAAGTTGCTTATTCTTGCTTATTCCACCTGGCGCGCCAGGCGGATGCCGGAAAATTGCCAGCGCGCACCGGCCGGGAAGAAATTGCGGTAGCTGGCGCGCGCATGGCCGGCCGGCGTGGCGCACGACGAGCCGCGCAACACATACTGATTCAGCATGAACTTGCCGTTGTATTCGCCGAGCGCCCCGGGCGCCGTACGGTAACCGGGATACGGCGCGTAGCTGCTGCTGGTCCATTGCCAGCAGTGGCCGAACATTTGCAGCAAGCCTGCACCCGGCGCGCCGGCGGCCGGATGCAGCTGGCCCGTTTCCACCGCGACGCCTTGCGCCGCCACTTCCCACTCCGCTTCCGTCGGCAGGCGCGCGCCAGCCCAGTGCGCATAGGCATCCGCCTCGAACAGGGACAAATGCGTGGCCGGCGCATGCGGGTCGAGCGGACGCAAGCCAAATAAGGTGAATTCCTGCCAGTGGCCGGCGTCATCGCGCTGCCAGTACAGCGGACATGCCAGTTGCTGCGTACGCACCCAGTCCCAGCCTTCGGCCAGCCACAAATGCGCCGTGCGGTAGCCGCCCGCCTCGATGAAGGCGAGATATTCGCCATTCGTCACCAGCGCGCTGGCCAGTTCGAACGGCGCCACGTATTGCGGATGGCGCGGCAGTTCATTATCAAAACAAAAACCATCGCCCGCATGGCCGATCTGCGCCAGGCCACCGTCAAAGGCGAGCCAGGCCGTGGGCTGCGCGGCTTGCGGTGCTGGCGGAGCGGCGTTGTCAAGATAAGCGGGAAACAGGGCGCTCTGCGCCAGCAGGTGCTTGACATCCGTCAACAGCAACTCCTGGTGCTGCTGCTCGTGTTCGAGGCCCAGCGCCAGTAGCATGGTCAGCCGTTCGCGCTCGTCGCGCGCCAGTTCGCCCGCCAGCAGGCGCGCGATGCGCGCATCGACGTTGGCCCGGTAGGCGCGCACGACGTCCATGCCGGGTCGCGTCAGCAAACCCCGCTGGGCGCGCGGGTGCTTTTCCCCCACGCCGTTGTAATAGGAATTGAACAGCACGCGGAAGGCGGGATGGAACGGCGCGAACGCCGCTTCCATGCTTTCCAGAATAAACGTTTCGAAAAACCAGGTGGTATGCGCGAGATGCCATTTCACGGGACTGGCATCCGGCATCGATTGGGCGCCGCAATCCTCGTCGGACAGGGGTTCGGCCAGCCGCAGCGAATGCTGGCGCACTTGATGGTAATGATCGATCAGCATCTGTTTCTTAATCCCTGATAACCCGCGCGTAAATGACGGCAAACCACTGCTGCGGGTCTGTCCAGACTTGCACGGTGGAAAAACCCGCCTGCTCCAGCAAGCCGACGAAGGTGGCGCGTGTGTATTTGTAGCTGTCTTCCGTATGGATGCGCTCGCCTTTCGCGAAGCGCCGCTGGCCACCTTTCCAGTGGACAATTTGTTCACTGCGCGCTTCCAGGTGCATTTCGACGCGGCGCTCCTCGGCGTTGAAAAAGCCGTGGTGCTGCCAGGCGCGCACGTCGAAGTCGGCGCCGATCAGGCCGTTCACGTGGCGCAGCATGTTCAGGTTGAAGGCAGCCGTCACGCCCAAGGCGTCGTCGTAGGCCGCGTCGAGGATGGCATCATCCTTGATCAGGTCGACGCCGATCAGCAGGCCACCATCGCCGTCCGCATTCGCACGCAGACGGCGCAGGAAGCTGGTCGCTTGCTCAGGCGCAAAATTGCCGATCGACGAGCCTGGATAGAAGAACAATCGCCGCGCGTCGCGCACGCTGTCAGGCAAGTCCAGGCGGCTGGAGAAATCCAGGCCCAGGCCCGTCATTTCGATGTGCGGAAAGCGTTGCTGCAGCCGGCTCAGCGATTCGCTGAGGAAATCATAGGAAATATCCACGGCCACATATTGCGCCGGGTGCAGCAGGGGGAACAGGCTGGCGGCCTTGGCGCAATTGCCCGCGCCCAGGTCGATCAGGGTGCTGCCCGGCCCCACGGCATGGGCGATCTCGGCGCCGTGTCGGGCGAAGATGGCCGCTTCCGTGCGCGTCGGATAGTACTCGGACAAGGCGCAGATGGCTTCGAACAGTTTCGAACCGAGCGCGTCGTACAGGTACTTGGGCGAGGTCCATGCATCGCGCGCCAGCAGGCCGCTGCTGATCTCGGCTATCGTGGCAGGAGTGGCGCTGGCCGCGCTGGCGTGGCTGGCGGGACGGAAATCGGACTGCTGTTGCGCAAGTGGCATGGTCATGGGCTGGCGTCGTCAATGTTAGGTTCACGAAGGGCTTGCACGGTCAGCCACCGGGCGCGGCGCCCCTGCCATAGCGGTTTGCGGGCGCCTTGCCGATGACTTTTTCTCATCATAGCGGAATCCGCGCAAGCCAGCCGTGCGGCAGGTAACTTAAGGTCAAACTGGCAGTGTGCACACAAAATTGGTATTGCCAAGCAAAAAGCATAAGCCTGTCGTATACTACACATTGCCGGCCAAACAATCCGTGCCCCTTTTGCAATTCCCAGGCCCCCCTCTCCCCCGCGTGCCTCCCTTTACGATAGCCGTTATTAATCAAGATCACCATGCTCGAATTGCGCCATCTGTCGAAGTCCTATGCCCATGCGCGTCCCGTGCTGGCCAATATTTCCTGCCGCTTCAAGGCCGGGGAATTCATCGCCATCATGGGCGACTCGGGCGTGGGCAAGTCGACACTGCTGAATCTGATCGCCGGCCTCGATACGCCCGACGCGGGTGCCGAAGCGCACCCTATCCTGGTGGACGGCATTGCCATGTCCAGCCTCGATGACGCCGCCGCCACCCGGCTGCGTCGCGCCCGCATGGGCTTTATTTTCCAGGCCTTCCACGTCTTGCCGCACCTGACCCTGCTGCAAAACGTGGCCCTGCCGCTGCTGCTCAACGGACTGCCCCAGGAGCGTGCCACCAGCATGCTCGAGGCGGTCGGCCTGGGTGGACGCGGCGGCGACTTTCCGCAGCAATTGTCCGGCGGCGAAATGCAGCGCGTGGCCATCGCCCGCGCACTTGTGCACAAGCCCGCGCTGGTGCTGGCCGACGAGCCTACCGGCAACCTCGACCCGGACACGGCGCACAGCATCCTGCAATTGCTGCGCGCCGAAATCAAGGCCAACGGCAGTTGCGCGATCATGGTCACGCATTCGCTGGCCGCCGCCGAAATGGCGGACCGGACCATGATTCTGACGAAAAGCGGATTACAAAATACAACAATCGTCAACCAAATTGATCAAACAATCAGTTAATTTAACTGACCATCTGTCACAAGTTTTGTTATCGTAGTATTATTTAAACACTTGCCTGGTTATCAATGTTGTAACGCAAATGGTGTACTACGTCACCCGGACAGCCGTACTGCGATGACGAACTATAGCCGGGACCACATAAAGTGGTCTCGTCCCTTGCATAACCTGAAGGAGGAGTAAATGAACGTTCGGCAAAAGAAGCTGGAAATGATTGAGGCGATGAACCGGGCGCGTGCGCTCGAACCATCGAGTTTTGTGCCCAACAAGCTGCTCGACACCCTGATCGAGAAGATGAACCTGAAAAATGATGCGGAGCTGTGCCGTGTACTGGAAGTGCAGCCTCCCATCATCAGCAAGATTCGTCACGGCAAACTGTCGGTCGGTGCAACGATTTTATTGCGCATGCATGAAAAATCGGACATCACCATCCGCGAACTGAAGGAACTGTCCGCCACGCCAGTCCATTGATATACCCGCTGTTGTAATGCCATGCCAGGCACCCAGGTCCCCGGCGCCATGAACTTTTGCCATACAATTCGCGCAGTTCGCTCACCGCACCGCATCCGGACACGATAGCGAAGAGACCCAGCCCAAACCATGCTGACCGTTTCTCTGCCTTCCCGCTCCCGCCCCCCCTCCCAGCTTCTGCCCCTGCATTTCCACTCAAACTTGATCTGACACAACACGCATAGTCCGCGCAGGCATCAAGGTCAGCTTTTAACCAGTTTTCTCAACCGCATGTCCAGCGATCCTCTTGCGCCGCCCGTGCTGCGCCTGACGCTCACGCGCGATCCCCTCGCCAAGGCCGGCGACTGCCCTGCCGCGCCCGGCTGGCAGGCCGAAACCCACGTGCTGTCCGGCGCGCGCGGCATCGGCAGTTGCCGCATCGCCCTCGATATCGGCCCGGCCGACGTGGTGCAATTGCTGCTGTGCGATGGCAATTCCTTGCTGGCAGGCAGCCTGGACCTGCCACGCTACCTGGGGCCTGCCACATTGGCACGCGATGGCGCGCCCGCCAGCATCGAAGTGGGGCTGGCCTTGCGCCCGCAGGCGGCGCGCCAGCCGCCCGGCGCCAGCCGCGACGGCCTGGGTGCCTGGATGCTGCGGGCCGTGCGCGTGTACCGCTGCGGTGCCGCCGCCATGACGGCGCTGGCGGCGGCGGGCGCCTTCCAGGACCGCCAGCTGGAACAGCGCCTGGGCCTGTACCGCTGCGGCATCGAGGCGGGCAGCATGACGGCCGTTGCCAGCCTGCCCGCCGGGCCGGAACCGGTGCTGCTGCTGTTGCACGGCACGGCCTCGTCGACCCAGCGCAGCTTTGCCGGCCTGTGGCGCAACGGCCTGGCGCCGCAACTGGCGGCGCAGTACGGCAACCGCATCTACGGCTATGAGCACCGCAGCCTCAGCGACAGCCCCATCGAGAATGCGCTGGCGCTCGTGCGCCAGTTGCCGCACGGCGCCGTGCTGCACCTGCTGAGCCATTCGCGCGGCGGCCTGGTGGGCGAATTGCTGGCGCGGGCGCAGCGCATCGACAGCCGCGGCGCCGTCGACCTGGCCGGCGACGGCCTGGAGCGGCTGAGCGAAAACACGGTGGGCGGCGAAGCGTTCAACAGCCACGATATCGAGCACTTCACGGCGCAGGCGCGGCTGGGCGGGCGCAGCGGCCACGACGCGGATGCGGCGCGCTTGCGCGCGCTCAGCGTAGAGCTGAAAACGCGCGCCATCCGCATCGCCCGCTTCGTGCGCGTGGCCTGCCCGGCGCGCGGCACCACCCTGATGTCGGGCCGGCTCGACCGCTGGGCCAGCGTGATGTTCAAGCTGCTGCTGCACGGCGGCGTACCCGACGGCGCCATGGCCTTCCTGCTGGCCGTGGTGCGGCAGCGCTGCGATGCGCGCATCCTGCCGGGCCTCGAAGCGATGATGCCCGACTCGCCCCTGGTGGCGCTGCTCAATGCGCCCGACGTGCGCGTGGCCAGCCCGCTGCATGTACTGGCCGGCGCGTGCAGCGGCGATGGCTTGCTGGGCTGGCTGGGCGACTGCCTCGACGACCAGCTGTACGGCGGCCAGAATGACCTGGTGGTCAATTGTGCCTCGATGGCCGGCGGCGCCACGCGCAGCACGCCGGTGCGGCAACTGCTGCTGCGCGGGCCGCACGCGCACCACCTGAACTACTTCGAGCGCGCGCCATCGAGCCAGGCCGCCGTGCAGGCACTCAGCGGCAACGAGACGGCCTACCAGCCGCTGCCCGGCATCGAGCACGGCCCGCTGGCGCGCGGCGGCGAAGTGCCGAAACGGCGCGCGCACGCGCCCATCGTGCTGCTTCTGCCCGACATCATGGGCAGCCACCTGCAAGTGGGCAGCAACCGCATCTGGTTCGACCCCGTCAACCTGGTCGAAGGGCGCATCGAACGCCTGGCCGTGGGCCAGCCGCACATCGTCAGCGCCGGCTGGGTCGAATCCTGCTATGAACCGTTTGCCCGCTTCCTCGCGCAAAGCCAGGAAGTGCGGCCTTTTACCTATGACTGGCGTTTGTCGCTGCAGCACTCCAGCAGCGCCTTCCTGCCCGTGCTCGACGACGCCATGCGCGACGCGGAACAGCGTGGACAGCCGCTGCGCATCGTGGCCCACGGCATGGGCGGGCTGGTGGCGCGCCTGGCCCTGAAGGACCGCTGGCAGCGCTTCGGCACCCTGCCCGGCAGCCGCTTGCTGCAAGTAGGCACGGCCAACCGCGGCACGCAGGCGATGGTGCAAGTGCTGCTGGGACGCGACCGGTTGGTGCAGATGCTGGCAAGCTGGATAGGCTGGAAACACACGCGGCGCCAGTTTCTCGGCTTCGTGCGCGCCTTTCCCGGCGTGCTGGACATGCTGCCATGGCCGCAGGCGGGCGGCATCGATTATTTCGACGCCGCCGCCTGGGCCCGGCTGGCAGACGGCGATGTTCAAGCGGGCCTGCCCGGCGGCTGGCAGGCGCCCGAAGCCCAGGCGCTGGCCGCGGCGCGCGCCACCATGGCCCTGCTGGAAGCGGCCCCGCTCGACGCGCGCCATTGCAGCTATCTGGCCGGCTGCGCCGACACGCCGGTGGCGCTGCGCCTGCGCGACGGCGGCATCGAGACGGCCTGGTCGCCGGACGGCGATGGCCGCACGGCCTGGCAAGGCGCGATGCCGGACGGCGTGGCGGCTTGCTACCTGCCGGTGGCGCACGGCGACCTGCTGCTGCAAAAGGACTACTACCCGGCCATCGCGCAGCTGCTCGACAGCGGCCAGGCCGCCGCCCTGCCGCGCCACCCGCCGCACGCGCCCGGCGGCATACCACCCCGCTTCCATCCGTATGCCCCCGACGCCACGCCGCTGTACCCGCAGCCGCAGGAACTGCTCGACGCGGCCCTCGGCGCCGCCGGCCCCGCCAGCGCGCCCGAGCCCCGCGCGCCGCAGCTGAGCCTATCCCTCATCCACGGCAGCATGGCCTCGGCCGACGCGCCCGTCATGAGCGGCTGCTATGCGTATGAATCGCTGCGCGGCAGCATGAGTTTTCTCGACCGCCTGCTGGCGGGCAAGCTGCAGGAAATCCACGCGCTGGGACGCTTTCCGCAGCGCCCCGACTCCGCCCTCGTGGTGCTGCAGCCCGATGCGGCGCGCCGGCCCGGCGGCGCCATCGTCATCGGCCTGGGCGCGCTGGGCGAGCTGACGCCGGGCGAACTGGCGCGCGCCTTTGCCGGCGGCCTGCTCGAATACGCGTGCGTCTGCCTGCAGGTGCGCGCCGCCGGCCATGTGGCCGCGCCGCCGATGGGAGAGCACGGCTTGCGCGTGGCCAGCCTGCTGTCCGGTTCCGGCTATGGCGGCCTGAGCATCGCCCTGTGCGCGCGCGCCCTGATCGACGGCGCGCGCAGCGCCAACCGGCGCCTGGAAGACGCGGGCATGGCGTGCCGCATCGGCCACATCGCCATCTACGAACAGTCCGAGGCGCGCGCCATCGCCGCCGCCGTGGCCATCGAACAGATCATGGCCGAGGCGCGCTACCAGGGCAGCTTCACGTTCGAGCGGCGCATTCGCCACAGCCCCGGCGGCTACCGGCGCATCCTGCCCAGCCTGAGCGGCGACAATGGCTGGCGCCGCGTGCAGATCGTCGCAGCGGACCTTTCCGGCGCCTTGCGCTTCACCGTGCTGACGGACCGCGCGCACAACAGCGTCGACGAGGAGCCGAACCAGCGGCAAGCCGTCGATGGCCTGATCATGGATGCCACCGACAACACCACCGACCAGCCGGGCCTGTCGCGCGCCCTGTACGAACTGATGCTGCCCAATGGCCTGAAGGCGGCCATCCCCGAGATGCGCGGCCTGATCCTGGCCGTCGACCAGAGCGCCGCCATCTATCCGTGGGAGCTGATGCGCGACGAGGCGGGCAGCGAGGAAAGTCCGCTGTCGACGCGCATCGGCATGGTGCGCCAGCTGGCCAGCCTGCGCGAACAGCCGCCCGCCGTCAGCCCGCCCAGCAACAGCGTGCTGGTGATCGGCGACACCGATTCCGGCCTGCCAGAGCTGCCCGCCGCGCAGGCCGAGGCGCAGGACGTGGCGCGCATGTTCGGCGCGTACGGCTACCAGGTACGCGAGCTGCTGCGCCCTCAGGCGCAGCGCGTGCTGGTGCACCTGTTCGACGAACGCTATTTCGCCATCCACCTGGCCGGCCATGGCGAAGTGGCCGGCCCCGGCATCGCCCATACGGGCCTGGTGCTGGGACCGAAGACGCGGCTGACGGCGGCGCAGGTGGGTAAATTGAAGCGCGTGCCGCAATTCGTCTTCATCAATTGCTGCCACCTGGGCGACATGCGTCCGGACGCCATCGCACCGTGGTCGAAACTGGCCGCCAGCCTGGCCACGGCCTTCATTGAAATGGGATCGCAGGCGGTGATCGCGGCCGGCTGGCGCATCGACGACCAGGCGGCCAGCATCTTCGCGCACAGCTTTTATCACGCCATGCTGAGCGGCGAATACTTCGGCGACGCCGTGCGCCTGGCGCGCGAAGCGGCCTACCTGCAGTTCCCCGCCTCGAACACCTGGGGCGCCTACCAGGCGTATGGCGACGACCGCTACCGCTTTCCGAATACCCAGAGCCGGCCCTGGCAAGCGCCCGACTATCACTACCACGGCCACTTGCTGGCCGACCTGGAAACCCTGCACGCGCGCCTGGCGGGCGCCGATCCTGCGCGCTGCGCGGCCATCGAGGAAAAGCTGTGCAGCATCGAGGAAGCCGTGCGCGCGCGCTTCTTCGGCTGCGCCGACATCCGCGAAAACATGGCCGCCGCGCGCGCCGGCCTCGGTGGCCTGGAGAACACCCTGCGCGCCATCGAACACTACCGGGCGGCGCACAGCGCGGCCGACGGCAAGGTGGGCTTGCGCGCGCTGGCGCACTGGGCGGAACTGGAGATACGCCAGGGCGCGGCCCTGTGCGGCCTCGATGCGGGCGCCGGCATCGCGGTGCCGGCCGTGCCCGACCCGGCCCAGGGACGGCAGTTGCTGCAGGATGGAAAACAGCATATCGATCTGCTGGTGGCGCTGGCGCCCACGGCGCAGCGCCTGGCCCTGCTGGGACGCTACTGGGCCTTGCAGGCGCGCCTGGCCTGCACCGAAGGAAGTTCGGGCGCGCCAGCACTGCGCGCCATGACGGATGCCTGCCTGGCCGCGCTGGACGAAGCGCGGCGGCGCAGCGGCGTGGCCGACTGCGACCTGATTTTCCAGGTGCTGGCGGGCGCCCTGCTGCTGAAAGCCCATGGCGACAGCGGCGCCTGGCGCGCGCTCGATCCGCAACTGGGCGATTTGCTGCACGACGCCATCGCCTATGCGCGCCAGCGCCACGCGGACGAACACCGCGCCATCGACGCCGGCGCCCCCGTGCGCGCCGCCCTGCTGGCGGCCCTGTGGCAGGCGCCGGACAGCCAGCCCTTCGACGCGCCAGCGCGCACCGCCTTCCTGGCGTTGTACCACGACGCCGTGCGGCGCCACGGCAGCATCGGCGAACCCGAAGCGATCACGGCGCCGCTGCGCTTCCTGCTCGAACTGCTGCCGCCCGACAGCGCGGACACCGGCTTGCGCAGCGCCGTGCAGGCGCTGGCCAGCCAGCTGCAGGCCTCACTGCCCGCTCTTAGCCAGGCACCACGCCGTAATGGCGCGCATAGCGCTCATCCAGATTCGCCAGCGGCATCATCATGAACATGTCGGCGCTTTCGAAATCAGGGTCCCAGGCCGGTTCGCCGCAAATCCAGGCGCCCGAACGCAGGTAACCCTTGATCAGCGGCGGCACTTGCGGCTTGTGCGCCGCTTCCACCTGATGGATGGGGAAAGGCAGGTGCGGCGTGACGCGGTATTCGCTTGGGGCCATGTGCTTTTCGGCCAGCGCCTGGTACACGGCGACGGCGTTATGCCCGCCATCGGCCAGGCTGATGCTGGCGCAGCCGACCAGGTAGTCGCAGCGCTCGCGGCGCATGTACTCGGCCAGGCCAGACCACAGCAGCATGATCACGCTGCCACCCCGGTATTTCGGGTGGATGCAGGCGCGGCCCGCTTCGACCATGCGTCCGCGCAGGTTCTTCAGGCGGCTCAGGTCGAACTCGTTTTCCGAATACAGCCGGCCGATCTTGGCCGCCTTGGCCGCGCTCAGCACGCGGTAGGTGCCCACCACTTTCAGGGTATCGGCATCGCGCACGATCAGGTGATCGCAGTGCGCGTCGAATTCATCGCTGTCGAGGCCATCGGCGTTGGCCAGCGACGTCAAGCCCATGGTTTCGATAAACACCTTGTAGCGCAAACGCTGGACTTCGCGCACTTCCGCCGCGGTAGTGGCCTGGCTCAGCACCAGTTGGACCGGACGGGCCTTGGCTTCGTTTGATGCGATTATGTTCTGCATGGTTTCATCCCTGTGATCAAGACGACTCCAGCGTACTTGTCTAATATGTCAGGAAAATGACAGCCGAATGTCATTTCCGTGACGCAAGTCAATGTCATTCGGGGATCGTGCATAATTACCACACTCGCCCAGCCAAAAGAGCCCATGAAAGACACCGACGCCGTCCACATCACGCCCTACACCAAGCCCGCCGCCGGCTGGGACGCCTTGAAACACGTGGCCATCAGCCTGCGCCAGGAGCGCGTCGCGCCCGGGAATTTAAAGGCGCTGCTGGCGCAAAACCAGCCCGACGGTTTTGACTGTCCCGGCTGCGCCTGGCCCGACCGCAACCACGCTTCCACGTTTGCCTTTTGCGAAAACGGCGCCAAGGCCGTCGCCGCCGAAGCGACCAGCCGCCGCGCCGGCCCGGAGCTGTTTGCCAGCCATACCGTCACGCAGCTGCTGGAACAATCGGACTACGCGCTCGAGCAGCACGGCCGCCTGACCGAACCGATGGTGTACCACCCTGCCAGCGACCGCTATGTGCCGATCGCCTGGGACGACGCCTACGCCCTCGTGGGGCGCCACCTGCGCGCCCTGCCCGACCCGAACCAGGCTGCGTTCTATACGTCGGGCCGCGCCAGCAACGAAGCGGCCTTCTTGTACCAGCTGATGGCGCGCCTGTACGGCACCAATAACTTTCCCGACTGCTCCAACATGTGCCACGAGGCGACCAGCCGCGGCTTGCCGGCCACCGTGGGCATCGGCAAGGGCACGGTGACCCTGGCCGACTTCGAACTGGCCGACACCATCCTCATCTTCGGCCAGAATCCCGCCACCAACCACCCGCGCATGCTGGGCGAACTGCGCGACTGCGCGCGCCGCGGCGGCAGCATCGTCTCCATCAATCCCCTGCGTGAACGGGGCTTGCAGCGCTTCATGGACCCGCAAAGCGCGCTGGAAATGGCCACCCTGGGCAGCACTCGCCTGGCCGGCCTTTTCGTGCAGCCGACCCTGGGCGGCGACTTCGCCCTGATCAAGGCCGTCGCCAAGAGGGTCGTCGAGCATGACGATGCGGCGCAAGCGGCCGGCGAACCCGCCGTCATCGACCACGCCTTCATCTCGGAACACTGCAGCGGCTTCGACGCCTTCCGCGACGACCTGCGCACGGAAAGCTGGGAACTGCTGGTGCGGGAGTCGGGCGTGGCGCGCGTGCAGATCGAGGCATTGACGGACATTGTCGTCAGGGGCCAGCGCATCATCGCCACCTGGGGCATGGGCCTGACGCAGCACAAGCACAGCGTGGCGGCCATCCGCATGCTGTCGAACCTGATGATGCTGCGCGGGCAAATCGGCAAGCCCGGCGCCGGCTTATGCCCCGTGCGCGGCCACTCCAACGTGCAGGGCGACCGCACGGTGGGCATCGAGGAAAAGCCGACGGCGGCCTTCCTCGACCGCCTGGGCCAGGTGTATGGTTTCGCGCCGCCGCGCGCACACGGCCACGACGTGGTGGCCAGCATCGAAGCCATGCAGCGCGGCGACGTCAAGGTGTTCATCGCCCTGGGCGGCAATTTCGCCGCCGCCACGCCCGATACGCCGCTGACCTTTGCCGCCCTGCGCCAGTGCGCGCTGACGGTGCAGGTGGCCACCAAGCTCAATCGCAGCCACCTGGTCATCGGCCGTGAAGCCCTGCTGCTGCCCACCCTGGGGCGCACAGAAATCGACCTGCAGCACGGCGTGGCGCAGGGCGTGACGGTGGAAGACTCGATGAGCATGGTGCATATCTCGTACGGCCGCAATGCGCCCGCTTCGCCGCAGCTGCGCTCGGAAGTGGCCATCGTGGCCGGCATGGCCGAAGCGACCGTGGGGAGCAGCCTGGTGGACTGGCGCGCGTATGCGGCAGACTATGCGCGTATCCGCGACGATATCGAAAAGGTATTCGACGATTTTTACGACTACAACGCCAGGGTGGCGCAGCCGGGCGGCTTTCATCTGACGGTGGCGTCGCGCGAACGCGTGTGGAAGACGGCCTGCGGCAAGGCCAGCTTCCTGGTCGCCCCGCTGCCGCAGGACACGCCGCTGCACCGCGCTAGA